>CAZZLL010000033.1:0-36885 GCA_964654725.1 uncultured Lentimicrobiaceae bacterium
ATATATGTAGCTTTATGCATCCGCCAGCTTTCAGTAAAGAATTATTATTCTTTAATCATGAATCATACTTCTAAAATCAATTCCGGCAATCAGGCAATTACCGATTTCACTTCATTAATCGGGACAGGCAGGCAATTGACCAGCGACCCCGGAGGGATTCAAACCCCCGACCTTCAGAACCGGAATCTGACGTTCTATTCAGCTGAACTACGGGGCCATTTTCATGACTGCCACAAAGATACAAATTCCATTTCATTCAACATATACAATATTTTATAGCCCAAATAGTTATTCCTGTGCCTCCTAAAAATAGGCTATAAAACAAATAAAAAATTCATAACCCTAACAAATGAATCAGGCCTGTCCCGATTTCACTTCGTTCATCGTGACAGGCAGGCAATTGATGCGGTTAATCCAAAAGCTTAGTATATTTGCAAATAATAATGGTATAAAAAAACATGAAACAAAAAATAAAACTCCTTCTTATAATTATCATTTTTCCAACAATTACCTTCACCCAGGACTTGGCCATAGGGCAATGGAGAGACCATCTCCCCTATTCGCAATGTATTTCCGTTGCCGAAGTCGGCGACCTAATATATACCGCCACACCATACAGCCTCTTTATCTTTAATCCGGATGATTTCTCCGTGGAACGACTCAGTAAAGTGAACGGCCTCTCCGATGTGGGCGTCAGTGCCATCGCATATAATAATAATTATACAAGCCTGGTAATCGCATATGAAAACACCAATATCGACCTCATCAAAAACAACATCATCATTAATATTTCCGATATCAAACGTAAACCCATACTCGGAAATAAAACCATCAATGATATATATTTTCTCGATCAATATGCATATCTCAGTTGTGGCTTTGGCATCGTGGTGCTCGATCTCATCAAAAATGAAATCAAAGACACCTATTACATCGGTCCGGATGGAAGTCATATCAATGTAGATGATTTGACCTCTGATGATACATATTTTTACGCTGCTACCGAAGAAGGAATTTTCTACGCCGAAAAAGCCAATCCCAATCTGGCCAATTTCGAGTTCTGGACAAAAGATACCCTGCTGAATTCCAACGGTTTATTCATTAACGCCATTACATTATACAAGGACAAGGTTTTCATCAATATGCACAACGAAAGCACCAACGAAAGCCACATGTATTACAGGGAAAACAATGAATGGCACAAATTTGATTCCACCAATACCGACCAGCGCTATAACCTCCATGCTTCCCGCGGAAAGCTGCTGGCCTCCTGTGATGCTCACCTGGATGTCTATCCCGATGATGACCCCGATAGTGAAAAGGTCATATACACCTATCTCGTAGCTACATACCCGCGACCGCAACACGCCATCATCGATAAAGGCGGGTATATCTGGATAGCGGATAAATTCGAAGGACTCATCCGTAACTTCAACGACTGGGAATTTGTGCAGATAAAACCTACCGGCCCCAGCTCAGCCAATGTATACGATATGTCGATGCAGAACGAAAAACTTTGGGTGGCACCCGGCGGACGTGACGGATCCTGGGTGAATATCTGGAATAATGAAGGGGTGTTTTATTTTGATGAGTCTACCTGGTATAATATAAACAATGATAAAAACCCGGAGCTGGATACCATTTTTGATATTCTCAGCATTGCTGTAAATCCCTTGAATTCTAATCAGGTTTTTGCAGGTTCCTGGGGAAATGGGCTGCTGGAATTTAATAACGGCGCCCTGCATCAAATTTATAACCAGGGTAATTCTACCATGGAATTTCCTGAAAATTCCAACTTTCTGGGCATAGCCGGACTGGATTTCGATGAGGCGGGGAATATCTGGATGACACACACCCGCCAAAGCAAAGCCCTTTCAGTAAAAAAAACCGACGGAAACTGGTATACCTACGACCTGAGTCCCGATATAAACGAACAGGAAGTAGGAAGCATGATCATCGACAGTTGGGGGCAAAAATGGATTATCCTGCCCCGATCTAATGCCATTGTCATTTACAATGAAATGGGATCCTACGGAAATAACAATGACGATCAGATGAAAACACTGAACATAAACGAAGGAAATGACCTCAGCACCAATTTCATCAATTCCCTGGCCGAAGACCTCGATGGAGAAATATGGGTTGGGACCGATAAAGGCATTAAAGTGTATTACTCTCCCGAACTGGCTTTCGAGATCAATGATTTCTATGCGCAGACGATACTGGTGGAACAGGACGGCTACGTACAGCACCTCCTGGAATTTGAAGAAGTAACAACGATAGCTGTGGATGGTTCCAACCGCAAATGGATAGGAACCTCCAAAGCAGGTGTATTCCTTCTCTCGGAAGATGGCACGGATGAAATCCTGCACTTCACAGAAGACAATAGCCCCCTGTTCAGCAACAGCATCACCAAAATAACCCTCAACCACGAAACCGGGGAGGTTTTCATTGGAACCACACAAGGCTTGATTTCCTATAAAGGCACATCAACTATGGGCAAAGAAACCTTTGGCGATGTGTATGCATACCCAAACCCGGTAAGAGAATCCTATAATGGGTATATCGCTATCAAAGGACTGGTACAGGAAGCCGATGTGAAAATTACCGACATCAGCGGAAACGTAGTGTATGAAACCATAGCCGAAGGTGGGCAAGCCATATGGAACGGGAAAAATTTCAGCGGAGAAAGAGCGCAAACAGGGGTGTACCTCGTTTTTGCCAGTAACGAAGACGGATCGGAAACCCTCGTTACTAAAATCCTGTTTATCAATTAAGTCACATGTCCCTGCATAAAACAAGAGGTATTGTCCTGCATCAGACAAAATATGCTGATTCCGGTCTGATCCTTAAAATTTACACGGAAGCATTCGGTCTGCAATCCTATATTATCCGTGGCTGCCGCAGCAAAAAATCTCCCTTCAAACCTGCCCTTTTGCAAAATATGAATCTGCTAGAAATGGTGGCATACCACAAAGAAAAGAACAAACTGCAAAGCCTGAAAGAAGTGAAAATGGCTTATACATACCAGGCTCTGCATTTCGATATGGTAAAACAAAGTATCGCATTTTTTATCAATGAAGTCATATACAAAAGCATAAAAGAGGAAGAAAAAAACCTTGATCTATTTGAATTTCTTTTCCATGCCATGCAATACCTGGATCAGCAAAATGAGAACATCTCCCTTTTTCCGCATATTTTCTGCGTACAATTTTCACGCTACCTGGGTTTTTTTCCAAAAAATAATTATGACAATAAATCCCGCTTTTTCTTTCCGGAGGAAGGCTTATTCCGGGAAATCTATTTCCAGAGCAAATACCTGCTGGATGAAAAGCAAAGTGCCTATTTCATTTTATTAATGCAGACCAAATTAAGCGATGTTGGTAAAGTCCGCATACCTAAAACTGACAGAAAAGACCTCCTCAATCACATATTAAATTTTTACCTGATGCATCTGCAGGGAATAAAAGAATTTAAATCTGTGGATATCCTGTCAGAAATCCTTTCATAATGTCATTTCGGTTCAAATACTTCTACCTTTAAATCATCAACCAACACATCCGCCCCTTCCCGGTGCCAGAAATACACCGATAAATGATCACGGCCTGAACGCACAAAAGGAGTTAATATAGTTCGCTCAATATAATTCCACTCACCTACTTTCAATGTATATTTAGCATCATCAAGGTTCAGAGTGTGATACCCATAAGCTCCGCCTTTATGATCCATGGTAATCACCAGAGATGTTTTCGTTTCGGCAGCCTGTTTCTCCAAAAACACATATGCCGATGCCCTTATCCAAACATAGTCTTTTTTACTGATATCTTTATACCTGATGTTGATAGCGCTTGAAAATGGCCTTTTTTCAGTAAGTCTGAAAGCAGATTTGCCGGAATAGGCAGTATCTGATAAAAATTCCTCTTCGTTTGCCACAAGCTCAAAGTCCAGCAATCCAATGGTTTTTCTGATGTAATCCTCCGGATTCGTCAACACATTGTTTCCATCCGGTGCCCTGAGAACATGCAAGAGTTTCTTATTTGCTCCCTCCACCTTTGTTTTCAGGAAAACTCTTTTATAATAAGGCCAGGTCATGCGGGAAGCATCCAGGACATAATGCTGGTACTGCCAGGTCTGAAATAAATTTAACAGAAAAAAGGCCATGATAAAAGTTCCGATCAATATCTTTTTCCAAATCCGAAATTCTCTTATCCTTATAAAAAAATAACCCAAACTGATGGCCAGAACCGGATAAGCCTGTATCATATTCCGCTGGCTGAAACAAGCCCCGTAATGCCAGGTGGTCCAGCTGGCCGACATATAAAAGTGAATAATAAAATACGTAAATAAAGGCACAAAGGAGGCCTTGTTGTTTTTATACCAGAAATAAAAACCTATAAGAGGAAAAAGCATGATGGGCGTATAGATCAGCCATCCTTTCCGGAAGCTGAAGGTATATTGCAGGATATGCGGACTAAACAAGTCCAGGCCTTCCCCGTGATTGATATAGGTACTGTAAACCCAATGGCCGGTAATGTATTTCCAGTAGATCATCTGAGGTAAGCCAATCAGAAAAGCTCCAAATATTAGAAATAATAAATGCGACAAATGCTTCCGCACAAAATGAAACTTGGCAAAAAAACTCTCCCTGTCATGGATATTCCATAATAATGGAATTAGAATACAAATCAATTCAGGTGGACGGGCAATGATGTTGAGCCCGCAAAGAAAACCAATGAGAAAAGCCCTGCCCTTTGCGGGCTGTGCATGCCATTTTATCGTATGCCAGATAATGAGGGTGTAAAGAGTAAAGGTGAAATTATGGGGCATCACCCCGTCATAGGTGATGTATTGAAAGTAATTCGTGCCAAATAACACTAGCATCATGATGAATATACTCAGGTTCTCACTAAAAAATTGCCTGAGTATCTTTCGTAAATAAAGCAGTCCGATCAGAGTGTATACCAGGGCTGCAATAACAACAGCTACCTGGTAAGGCTGGGAAAAACCATCGGTGGCATAACCAAAAATATGCGCCCAGGCATGACCGCCGAGGAAAAATGGCAGGTAGATAATGGCCATACCTATGGAATACCGCATCACATAATTTCCGTTTTCCACCTGGAACCCCTGATAAAATGTTCCGGTGTTTTGATACGTATCTATGATGGTCTGAATGATGCTAATATCCTGAATTCCCAGATCCCGATAGATAAAAAGAAGCGGAAGGTAGAGATAATAACCGAAAACATCGAATGAAAGCATATTATTCGGCGGTGTCAGTATGCGAAACACAAGTATGATAATAAAGAAAAGTATTACCGCAAAAAAGGACCTGCTTGCAAATATTCTGTTCATATTGAATACGATTTACGGTGCGAAAATAACCATTTCCTGATTATGCTTGTCCGTTTAATGCCCGGCTATTGCATATCTGTTTAAATGCCTTAATTTACCTATATTTGCAAAAATTTTTGTAAAGACAATGGAACTGACTGAACAGGAAATAATTCGAAGAAAATCGCTAACAGAATTAAGCAAGCTTGGAATAAATCCATACCCTGCTGAAGGATTTGATGTAAACGTAAATGCTGCAGAAATTCATGAAAAATTCAGCCCTGACAGCAATTTATTTCAGAATGTAAGCATAGCAGGCAGGATAATGGGAAGAAGAATCATGGGGGCAGCTTCATTTACGGAAATACAAGATGAAACCGGACGCATTCAACTCTATATAAAGCGCGATGAACTATGCCCGGCTGAAGATAAAACCTTGTACAATACTGTTTTTAAGCGTTTGCTTGATATCGGAGATATTATTGGAGTGAAAGGATATGTGTTCACTACCAGGATGGGCGAAACCACCCTACACGTTAAGGAATTGAAACTGCTGAGTAAATCCTTACGGCCTTTGCCGGTAGTGAAAGAAAAAGACGATGAAGTGTTTGATTCTTTCAGTGATCCGGAACAGCGGTATCGGCAGCGCTATGTTGATTTAATTGTAAACCCGCATGTAAGGGGAACTTTTATTAAGCGAGCCCAACTGATCTCATCCATGCGGAATTTCCTGAAAGAAAAAGGCTACCTGGAGGTTGAAACACCTATATTGCAGCCTCTTTACGGTGGTGCTGCTGCCCGGCCCTTTAAGACACATCACAACACCCTCGACATGACCCTCTATTTGAGGATCGCTAATGAGTTATACCTGAAAAGACTTATTGTTGGAGGATTTGATGGAGTTTTCGAATTTGCCAAAGATTTTCGAAATGAGGGAATGAGCCGCTTTCATAATCCGGAGTTCACCCAGATGGAGCTCTATGTGGCCTGCAAAGACTACCTGTGGATGATGAACCTGGTAGAAAGCATGGTAGAAAAAATCGTTCTGGACCTGCACGCAACAACGAAAATTCAGGTAGGTGGACACAACATTGATTTTAAACGTCCGTGGAAACGCTATACCATGTTTGAGGTGATAGAAAAATATACCTCCATCGATATTGCAAACATGGATGAAAATGAATTGCGTAAAACTGCAAAGGAACTAAGTGTTGAAACTTCTCCCGAAATGGCAAAGGGAAAGATCATCGATGAAATCTTCGGTGAATGTTGCGAACCCAATCTTATACAACCTGTTTTCATCACTGACTATCCCATTGAAATGTCGCCCCTGGCTAAAAAACACAGGGATAAAGAAGGCCTGGTAGAGCGCTTCGAAGCCATTTGCAACGGGAAAGAAATCTGCAATGCTTTTTCAGAACTAAATGATCCCATTGATCAGCGTAAACGTTTTGAAGAACAGTTAGAGCTTGGCAAACGCGGCGATGATGAATCAATGGTGCTGGACGAAGACTTCCTGAAAGCCCTGGAATACGGTATGCCTCCAACAGCCGGACTGGGTATCGGCATCGATCGCCTGGCCATGATCATGACCAATTCGCCTTCCATACAGGAAGTGTTATTCTTTCCGCAAATGAGGCCGGAGAAGAAAAAAGCCGATCCTGAAAAGGAATTTCTGGATAAAGGAATCCCGAAAGAATGGATACCGGCAATCATGAAAGCAGGCTATAAAAACTCAGACGAACTTTTGAAAGCCAATCCAAATAAACTCCGAAATGACCTGAACGGACTGAGAAAAAAATTAAAACTTGAAATGCCTGCCCTGCAAGCTGAAGAGATTGAAAAATGGCTGGCATAAATGTTGTTTATATTCAGCTGCGATGAAATTTATATGTAAATTTTTATATTTGAAGCGTTTTCAATTAGAGGAACACAAATCTATATCATACAAAAAATGAAAGTCATGCAAAAAACATTGAAAATTGTAGTAACCGTTTGTTTTATCCTTTTCTTTTATTCCGGTCAGTCACAAACAATGGAAGAAGCTGGTACAGAATATAATAAAGCAATAGAACTGTCGAAAAACAATGATTACAAAGGCGCTATTACCGGATTTGAAAAAAGCATTAAGATGCTCGATAAAATTCTGCTGAATGCCGATACAGAAGTATCCATTCAGGCCGAGCAAATGAAAGCACAGGCCCAACAGCAACTGCCAAACCTGTATTTTAAATCAGGTACCGGGCTCTATAAAGAAAAGAAATTCGATGAAGCCCTGGCAGAGTATAAAAAAACAGTGGAAGTTTGTGAAAAATATAATGAAACAAAGATCAAAGAGAAAACCAATTATAACATCGCTGTTTTGTACACCATGAAAGCCTCTTCAGCATACAAGGCCAAAGAATATGAAAAAGCTGTTGCGCTATATGATAATGCCCTTGCCGCAAAGGGAAATTACACTAAAGCCCTCTTCCAAAAAGGCCTCAGCCTGAACAAACTTGATAAAGATGATGAAATGATCGCCACACTTGAAAAGGCTATCGAAGTTGGAGAAGAAACCGACAAAGACGTAATGAACAGTAAAAAATTACTGGCAAGCCATTTTTCTGTCAAAGGTGCAAAACTGATTAAGAATAAAGATTATGACGGTGCTGTTGAATTGCAAAACAAAGCCCTTTCATATGATGAAACCTATGCAACAGCATATTATTACCTGGCTGCGATATATAACCTGGAGGGCAAACATGATGAAGCCATTGAGGCAGCCAATAAAGGCATTGAAAATGAAAAAGATGATGCAGAAGATAAAGCAAGGTACTATTTTGAATTAGGCCTTGCTCAAAAAGCTCAAGGAAAATCTACCGAGGCGTGTGAAGCTTTCAAAAAAGCCAATGTGGGCAGCACAGCAAAGAAAGTAGAAGCTGCCACAAAAGAAATGAACTGCAACTAAACGAATTATTATTACAGTGAAAGCGGGTGACTAAACGTCATCCGCTTTTTTATTGTCTGACATTTTAACATCACTTGCTCATAAAAAAGGCAAGACAAATCTCATGGCATATATCTTGATAACTGCATAGCAGAATTCAAATACGCAACGATGAATTTTTCTGAATTGAAATCACACACGGACTTACAGGAGAAAATTGCCTCCCTTGATACTGCATTTGTTTTACTATATAAAAAAGGCTCCGAGATCAGTGAATGTTCCCTGAAAAGTATTTCCAGGGCAGCTGATGGCAATAAGGATGTGCACATTTTTATGGTTGATGTGAATGAAGTAAGAGATGTCCATACCCAATACCAGATTACAACGGTTCCGACATTGCTTGAGTTTGAGAAAGGAACATTTGTAAAAACCTTCAAGGGCTGCAATGATGTTGACTACTACAATTCTATATTTGAAAACAATATGTACAAAACCAAGGCAGCAGAGGAAGGCAAAACTTTAAAGCGGGTTACTGTATATACAACACCTACCTGCAGTTGGTGTACAACCCTAAAAAACCATCTCAAAAAACACGGTGTCAGATTCAGTGAAATTGATGTGTCAAAAGACAGTAAAAGTGCTGAAGAAATGACCCGCAGAAGCGGACAAAGAGGGGTGCCTCAAACAGACATCAACGGGAAAATGATAATAGGTTTTGACAAATCGAAGATAAACCGTCTTTTAGAAATTAATGATTAACATATTTAATAACAGGAGGAAACATGAAAGAATTACAACCTTTAAACGAATACGTATTACTTGACCTCTCAGAAGAAGCTGAAGAAAAAACATCCAGTGGTATCATCATTCCGGATTCTGCCAAAGAAAAACCACAATACGGAACTGTAATGGGTGTCGGAAATATTGAAAATGCAGGCATCTCTGTAGGCGACAGCGTTTTTTACAAAAAATTCTCCGGAACCGAAGTCGATTTCAACGGCAAAAAAATGCTGTTTGTTCCTTACGCTGATTTATTAGCGAAAATCGTTGAAACGGAAGCTATCTAAAACGGAAATTCTTCCATTTCCACTTCATCGGCTCCTTCCTCTTTCCCGGGCTCATCTGCTACCTGGTGGATTGAGTTGCCGTCGACATAAATAGCTTTATAGGGTGTTGTGGGGCAAGCATATTCGCAGGCTCCGCATCCAATACATATGCTCTCATCCACTTCGGGGATGAAAAGATTTTGCTTGTAGTCAACCATTTGAACCGCTTTTGTGGGGCAATGTTCTGAACATGCTCCGCAATCGGTTTTTTCTGTAAATACAATGCAGTTATTTTTTATGAACTTCGCTTTTCCAATCTGCACTGTATGCTTTTCCTCAGCACCCAGTTTGATGATTGCGCCGGTAGGACAAAGCTCGGAACAAACCACACAGTCATAATTACAATAACTGGTATGATAATCCATGTATGGTTGCAAAAATCCTTTCAGGCCGTATTCCTTGAATCCGGGCTGTAATACCTGTGTCGGACACTGACTCACACATAGATGACAAGCCGTACAGGCATCATTAAAATGATCAAGATTTTGGGCTCCTGGTGGGCACACAGGATAGGTTTTCTTAACAGGTATGTGTGCAGTGTTTTTAACCTCTTCCAAATTCTTTCGGTTTATTCCTTTTCCCTGCCCTAAACCTTTGCCCTTTCCCTGTCGTTGACGCTCACCATATTGGGCACTTACCAAACGGGCACCAAATAATCCACCCAATAGAAATACCAAAAAGGCTTTTCGATTTGTATTTGCAGGTTCGTTTTCCATGACAGAAATATCAGGCTTATTCTTTCTTCTAAAACGCCAGCTATATGAGAATCCATTCTGATTGCAAGCAGTAAAACAATTGTAACAGGCCACGCAACGACTGAAATCCACCTTATTCTCTTCTAAGTCAATACACTCAGCTTTACACGCCTTCTCACAACGTTTACAACTGGTGCAAGAAGTTTCATTGATACTGATCCTGAATAAAGAAATTCGTGACAATAATCCCAACAAAGCACCTACCGGACAAATCGTATTGCAGTATAATCTTCCTGAACTTAACACCATCCAGAAAATACAGATCAGAAAGAGTCCGGAGACAATGCTGGCAACCAAACTATAGGCTACCAGATCATGTGGTTTAATACTGTAATTGTTTAAAGCTTCCATGAGAAGTACCAGGAAATTATTTCCAAGTACAAGCACCGGCTTAAACAAATGAGTACTTATACGACCAAAAACACTATATGGATCCAGGAAGTTGACTAAAATAATCTGACCACTCAGAAAAACAATAATCACTGCTGCCAGTATGCTATACCTTATCCAATTTGATGGTCTCCTGTATCTAAGCCATTTCCGGGAACCCAATTTTCTTCTGAAGAAACCAATAATATCCTGCAGAATTCCCAGCGGACATACTGAGGAACAATAAACCCTGCCAAACAAAAGGGTTAACAGCAACACAATGATAAATCCAAATGCAACTACCCCCTCCCGACTAATTGTTTTAACAAGTGAAGGAATAAACTGAAAAAACAGGATGTTATTTACACTTTTCCCCGCAATATGCCCGCGATAATCCATGAATACCATGAGAGCAGACAGAAAGAAAATAAGGGAAACAACCACACGTATCGTTCTGAGATGCCTTAATTTCATCCGTTCACTTTTAAACGACTGATATTCAAATTGTCGAGATCCTTCTCTCCTATTCCCATATCATCAGCAATATCAATATATTCAATATCCTCCGGTTCAGTACCAAAAATTTTTGCTGCTGCTGCATCTGCAGCTACTATATCCGGTGAAATAATCATCGATTTATAAATTTTCGTATCCGACACGGAAACACCCCGCGGCCCATTCTTCATCATCACACGATAGGCATCAATGATATTAAGGTCGGGTTTTCTGTGTGTAGCATAATCGGCTATACATTGATGAAGATCGTTCTTATGCCAGTACATCCTGTCCCATACAACTCCCATTAGATTTTTCATAGAAATAGATAAATCCGCTGAGCTATGGTGTTTCAAAACAGGCACATTAATGAAAACATCCGAATCAAGGATCAGCTCATGCACTTTAGTTTTTTTCAAACGTTTTCCCTTACTGATAATCACTTCCTGGTAATATCTCTCTGCATTTCCCGGCACTACCTTTCCGCCGGCATCTTTTACGGCTTTTTCAATACCTGAATTTTTATAGGTTCGCACCCAGTTATCGCAGGTATTATCAAAAACATATACATCTTTGGCTCCTGCTGCCAGGCAGTGCTTCACAATTTCATTGATAAGATCAGGATTGGTATTTGCCGCACGGTCCGGTTCTGTATCCCATCCTATGTTAGGCTTTACAACCACACTCTGGCCTTTTTTTACAAAGGTGCTTATCCCACCAAAGGCACTGATGCCTTTACGAAACAACTGACGTGGATTGCCGCCCATAATTGCCGCCAGGTCGTAAGGGATGGAGGAATACCTGCTGCTGTTCATAGCCATCGCAGAACCAATACCAGGTATACTTAATACTGTTCCGGCTGCAAACCCGTATCCAACTGTTTTCCTGATAAAATCTCTTCTTTTCATAGTATTTCTTTTAGATTAAAATTAGTTTTAATGGTGTATAACTAACTTTCTACTGTATCTTTTATTCGTAGTAAATACATGTATGGTATAAATGCCCTGTTCCCATCTTTTCACGTTTAATTCTGTTCTCTTTTCACTTGAAATATGGTTCAACTCTTCAGCATAAACCTTTTGACCCATCATATTAATAATCTCCAGCAGGGCATCCGTACCATCCGGAAGGTTAAATTCAATTATTACTTTATCATCTGCAGGATTCGGAACCACATAAAATCCCATTTCATTGGATACCTCGTCAATTCCCACCATACCTTCGATATTCATACATATTTCATCATTGATGCTGTTGGGATCACCGGTCAGGTCGGTAAAGGCACAAAGATCATAAATACCAACAGGAGAATAATAGGGTATGCCAAAAGTGTGATCCTCAGTAGCATTTTGAGTCAGGTAGCCTGTCCATGTTTCAGTAACCGGGGCATTGTTTCCGTATTTATAAGATACATCCATACTGGTTATGGGATCCGTACCATAATTTTTAAGGGTAACTTTCACATGAATAGCATTGCCGATATTTGTTGTAGTTCCGGGGTTCACAAATGCATAGACACCGGCATCCTTAGCAGCCGCAACGATATGTACAACGTCGCACAAGGTATCATTAAATGTATATGCATCACCGCTCAATGCTGTAAAGACGCACAAACTGTAATCCGAAATAGGAGATGTATAGGTGTTGGAGAAAGTATAATCCAGGGTGGCTCCCGAAGCCAGAGTGCCTGTCCAGGTTTCTGTTACAGGATTTGCTCCGTTAACAGTATAACCCAGGTTCATGGAAGAAATGGCAGATGTACCCTGATTAAGTACCCGCATGGAAACCGTAACACTTCCACCCATAGCCGTTGGCTGAGATGGTTCCAGTAAAGTAACCGGAGTGGCATCTTTCGTAACAGCAGGCAAATCAATACAAAAATCATCAATAAACCAGCCATCACTATTGTCAGTGGCATCTGAAATAAACTTAAACCGGAACTGAACAGGGAAAGGTGAATTGGCAAATCCTGAGAGATCATAGGTGGATTTCATCCAACCGTTGTTCTCAGCAGACCAGTAATACGTTCCTGCTGCATTAGAAGCATTATACCAATTGGTTCCAAGGCTGTCATTGAGGGTTCCCAATGGCAGCCAGCTCAAACCATTATTATTGGTATACTCTATTAATCCGCCGTCCTCTGTTTTTGTATCAACAAAATGCCAGAAACTCATGGTAGCTGTTGTGATCGGTCCAAAATTGAATTTGGGTGTATATAAATAGTCTTCACTATTATCATAATAGGTATCATCAAGATCAATCCCCCAGGTCATGATCGGACTATGCGCCATATCAACAAAATCACCATCCGGCGTACCTCTTTCCCATTGATCGTAACCTATCGTATCGATGGGGAACCATATATTATTTCCCTCAAAATCATCAGAATAAGGAAGATTCACAGTAACTGTGCCGAATACCTGCTTATACTTTGAATCATTGACGGTATTATAATCTCCTATGAGATCAGTATAGGCAAGAATATTTGTCCATCCCGGCGGAACGATGAAGTTCGACAGTTGGATGGTGTCCGATTCGTCCGGATCCAGAGTATCTGAGTAAACCTGTGTTACCGGACTGCCTCCGTTTATGCTATATGCCAGATCCATAGAAGTAATTGTAGATGTACCATAATTCTTGACAACAACCTGTATGGGTGTTGAAGAACCCTCATCCACAATATTTTCAGGTTCCAGTATCTCCACTATTCCTGCATCAAAAGGAATTTTGGGAGCAATAATGATAGTGTAATCTTCTGTTTCCCCGTAGTCATAAGTGCCACATGGCAGTGTATTTGTCTGGGTGCCGTTTTCCTTCATAACAATGCGCATCCGCGTATTTACAGAAGGCGTATTCGAAGGTATAACGAAACTCACAATCGTTAACAACTGGGTACTTGTGATATCATCTCCTGCCATACGTTCTGTTGCCATATCAAAGTCTCCATCCCCGTTAAGATCAATGAATACATTAACATAACAGGCAGCAGATGTACTTGACGGATGCGTTTTGTAAACAAACATAGTATAACTGCTCCCCGGCTTAAAATGAGATGCCGGAATGTTTGTGTAATCCGTGTATGTTTGGTAAGCATTGGGATTGTTATACTGCGGATTTTCATTCCCATTCTCAAAAAGATTTAATACCCTAACGCGACCAATATCCATATGGTCAATGGATGTAGCTTTTGAAATACAATAATCGAGCGGAGAGTTTGCTATGGCTGCTGCTGCTGTATCATCAGCCGCCATAGCATCATTGTTTAAGCTTGTGAAGGCTTTAAGGCTGTATGTCGTGTAATTCGACAAATTACATGTTGCCGAAAAAGTATAATCCAGGGAATCGCCGGCCGCAATAGTTGAATTTATGGTTTCTGTTACCGCTGCTGAACCATCCAGAATGTAGGATACAGGGAAATAGCTGATAGCATTTGTGCCAAAATTTTTAATTTGTACTTCAACATTTTCAGATGAACCCATGTTTGTTCCCGACAAAGGAGCTTTTATCTGCAAAACACCAGCGTCATTTTGCGGAATACCCGTAACATAAACATACACAGGCACCCTATTGCTTGAACATCCAACACCAGCAGTGCCAACAGCAAGCTGTGGATTCAGGGAGCCAAATGTTTGCAAAGGTGCTGGATTATCAGAAACTACCCAGTCAGATGCATCATTGTTATCGCTAAAAACACGAATTACACCGGCCTTTCCGGAAGATGAACTGATGCCGCCATTCCAGTCGTTTTGGGTAATCCCGCTATTAGTCGGGAAAGAATAACTGTTTGTAGCCACCACGTCAACAACATTTCCGTTTCCATCGCGAATAACAAATCCTGCCTGGGTTGAAGAACCTAAAGAAGTACCCAAAGACATATTGTAATAATTATGGGCCGGATCATCTGTACCCGAACCTATATTCAGCACCATAATCTCACCAGAACCCAGTGCAACTGTTGGCAAGTTGTAATAATAGCTCGAATAGGTTGTATACACATATACCTGGTAATTATTCAAAGGAAGGGTTGCAGATCCCAGATTGGTAATTTCAATCAGGTCATCCCCCGTAATCCAGTTAGGCATTGGACTGGTACCCCCTGCACCGTATCCGGCATACTGTGCTATTTCAGTGATCTTTAGCTGTGCCGTGCCAGCCCGCGATTCAACATAATATGTTGCCGTATCATACAAATTAGGGGTGGAAAAACTAAGTCCCGATGCAATCTCTGTACCACCGGTTGGCACATCATACCAGTAACAGGAATCCTGCGAAATGACCGTCAGCACTGTACTATTTCCAAATGTAACACTGGTATTGCTCACTAAAGGATCAGCAGGCTGATATTTGGAAATGATGGTCTCACTCAGGCTGTCATTGCTGTTGTCGGTATCACCACTTAGGTTTACCCAACAACTTATTTCATAAACTGAATCACTGCCCGAAACAGACAGATTGGCCAGGGTGCTAAAATTATAATTCAGTGTATCCCCGGCACTGATAGAAGAAGTGATGTTTTCTGACACAACGCTTGAGCTTCCCATCAGCCGGTAATGAGCTGTGAAATTACCGGAAATTGTGCTGTTCCCAAGGTTTCTGATTTGCACGCTGATGGTTTCACTACCCAGTCCACAACCTCCTGTCGGACCTGTCAGGTTTAGCATTTCAGCATCATAGCCAGGAGCGACTTCAATATTTACATCATCCATAAAAAAATCGTAAATAGTACCTGAATTTGTTGAATCGCTATAAGCTTTCCAACCAAAATAACAAGTCCCGGAAGATGGCACCATAAAAACAGTGGAAATGTCCTGGTAGGTAGTATTGTTAGCTGATGGCAAATCAATCAGGCTGGTAGTCATGGATGAAGGACTTTGTGCACTTCCCAGTTTCAGCTCAACACTATGCGGAAAGGACGAAGCCATTACACGGTAAGAAAAGGTGATTTTATAAGCTGTGCCACTTTGCAGATAGAAGCATCGGGAAAACAACCAGTCATTTCCGTTGTACAGGGAGTCAGACAGGAAACGGGCACAGTTAAATCCATTCTGCGAGTATGTTGGATTATTATATAACATTTCCCATGTACTGTTGTCATTATTGATATCCTGTATGGTCCATCCGTTCATGTCTTCGTCTGCTTCAAAACTCATGGTATAACTACCATTGCTGAAATCATGACTATTCACGACTTTATAATCAAATAAGCTGTCATTTGGGTGGTATCCATCACTGGAGTGACCTGTAAATGCAGTGATGCTATGATCTCCGGGAGCACTTAAATTTGCCTTTGTAGCAAAAGTATAGCTAGAAGTGGAATAAGGAGATATGCTGCCACTGTAGGTTTCTGTAACAACGCTTCCGCCATCAGCAATATAGCTGACGCTGAAATTACTTATGCTATTGCTTCCGTAATTCTTAATGGCCACAGTAACATCTTCAGCAGAAGACAATCCACAACTGGCTGCTCCCGGAGCAGTTATTCCGGTAATACCTGCATCATAAGGATAAATGGAATACTCATCCGCTCCCGGGTCGGGTGTGCTGGAACTTCTGCTCTCACCGTCAATATCATCGATTACCCCCAAAACAGGCAAACACATATTGTTGATAGATGGCGATTGTGTATGCAGGTTATCGGAGGCAAAAAATCCCGGGTTCGTAGCTACCGAATTATTGTCCTGGTTTGATGCATTCTGATATGCTGATAATGTTTGCTGTACATAGGCTGTGGGAGAACCCCAGGCTGCAATATAATTTCCTGTGGTATGCAATACATTATAATCAGAAGTTATCCCGCTACTGATAAAACCAACAATGGTTAAACCACCTCCGCTGTTGGCAAAAATATTATTCTTAATATCCAGGTTGGCAATTGTTCCCTGAAGGTTTAATGTCCGCACATTCCAGTCGATATCTGAAACTATCATATCAATACTGTTATGATATATATGTTGATAATTGCAATTGTAAATGTAAACCCCTATAGCACTGTATGTGCTGCCTATGACAATCATATTGTTAGCAATGAGCACTTCATTGCCAAGAGTTCCGCTTGAATTGTAGAGGTATAATCCATACGCCTGATTAGGGCCGTTGTTGAGATATATTCTATTGTTGGTAATGCGCATATTATTTGTACAATAGTAGGCATAGATGCCATAGTACAAAGAGTAATTGCTGGAAGTAAAGGTATTGCCGGATATTATGGGTCCTTCCTGATAGTACATCTGAATACCGCGAGAATACTGATTAATAAATTGATTATTTATTATCTGTGTACTGTCTTCATAATAGGTCGACCCACCATAAATATACATGGCATAACTTCCTCCTTCAAAAATGTTTCCGTCATATACTGACATTGTATCCACATTGGAGGATCCGGAAGCAGAATACACCAGGCAATTATTTGTAGAAGTGGAAGTACCTGTTACTCCTTTGAAATAATTACCGACAAAACGATTATCACGTGTAAGACCATTGTACTGAATAATTCGGCTGTAATCCGGATCTGTGGTAATAAAACTTAAATTCTTAAACCGATAATGCTTGGCATTATCAAGATACAGCAGATAATTATTGCTATAATCCACAGAATCAAAGGTAATGATCACATCATTATAATCACCAGTAGCTGATTGAAAAGTGATTGTGTTGGTATCGGAAGTGCCTGTAATATCAGGAATTTCCAGTTGGGAGGTATATGTTCCCGGGCTAACATTAAAAGTTACCGGACCGCTTAGGCCGCAAATGCTCAGATTTTGAAGGGCATCTTCAAAAGAGACAAAATCCGGATTTGCACCCCCTATGGTATAAACCCCGTTCAGAATATTGGAACAGGAGTATATACTTACGCTGGCCGTATCATTGAAATTATTCTGGTCTACACTGTCATTCGGCATGCTGGTCCAAACCTTGATGATATGCGGCCCTACACTCAGGCTGTCACTACCTACAAGTACACTTGAGGAGTTCACATCCTGCAGTAAGCTGCCTGTCCAGGTAACATTGCCTTTAAGGCTATCATCCACACTCCAGCCAACAGTCGCCTTGGTTAAAGTATCTGTACCGTAATTCTTTACCAGCACCTCCACGGGCAGGCTTGTTCCTGAAAGAACAACACCGGCCTGGGGTTGGATAATCTGGGAAACACCGGCATCATAAGGATAATTAGAAATGTTAAATGCAATGCGGATATTAGGCCTGTAATAGGACAGATAACCAGTAGTTGTGGGAAAACTGCCCGATTGATAACGGTATTTTGTTTGCTGATCAGGAGAAGTACTTGTGTAACGAAATCTTGGATAACCAGACAATCCGGACCCATCGCGGTTTTCATAGTAGATAATCAGATGATCTGTGCCATTATATCCAAAAGGATATTGCAAAGATATTTTCTTCCATCCCGGACCAGTCCATGTAATAGAATCATCAAAGACAAGGGTCATCGTTGAAGGATCAGGCTGATCCCCGTTCGGAAAGCTTGCAGATGTATAATGCCCCATGTAGATTTTTTGGTTTCCCATAGAATACGGACTGATTGTATTATCCACATAGAGAGAGATAGAATCAATAATACCTCCTTTATTGATCTCATCACTTTTATACATAAAGCTCGACCAGGCATAATCATAATAGCCGTAAAACGGAATATAATAGGTGTATGATGTGGACGTACCAATCTGAACAACCGAAGGGCCTTGCATGATGAGAAAGGAATCACAACCTGAAGCCGGATATACACCAACGTTGGCAGCCGGAGAAAGGTCAGTAGCCACGATATGGTAACATATTACATTTCCATAGGTATAACTTGGTATATCAGCCACATAGGTATCACCACTTGTATTCAACAGCCCCAGTGTATCCGGATTAACGCCATTTACGATATATACCAGCAATGCGGTATCTATACCTGTACCATCAATAATGTCTGCCGAAACATTAAAAGGCCCTGTATTGAAAACCGTATCGTCAATAACAGCTTGATTCAGGGTAATCGTCGGGGGCAATAATTCAGAATATGCCACACTCACCTTGATGTCATCTATCAACCAGCCATAGTTATAGCCGGAACCATTTAAATTTCCATCATAAAGTACGAATCTTACTTTTACCTGTGATGCATTAGAAGCCAGACTGGAAAGATCAAACTGCTCCACTTTCCACCAGCTGCTGTCAGGAATGGCATTGTTGTTCGTTGGCTGCCAGTCAGCAACATAGGAAACAGATGAAAATTTATTGCCCTGTGATCCGAATTGCCCGCTGCCCAGGTATTGGGAACCAGTAATCTGAACCCAGGAGGCCCCGTTGTCGGTACTAACCTCCAGAATAGCAAAGTCGTTGAATTCAATCTTACATATATGTGCAAATTCCAAAAGCACAAAATAGTTTCCATTCGTGCTAAATGAGCTTGTGGTCAGATAACATGTATCTCCAACAGCAACATAGGACGTATCACAATATGAACCATTGTAATGATAATTGCTGCTTAAAGCCCAGCCGGGATTACCTGATGAGGTGACACTGTCAGCTCCTGAAGGCATCTCAAAACTCTCCTGGAAAACCAGGGATTGGGAAATTAAAGAACCGGAAATCAACAGACTAATCAGCGTGAAGAGGGTAGATAGTTTATTCATTGCTAAAATTGTTATAAAATTTGGACATTAAAAATACAATTTGGGCTGGACTAAAACAAATTAACCTGAATTTGTTGATAATTTAGAATTAGAAAAGATTTCAGCAAAGATATTTTACTTTTTTTTACAGCATAATTATGTGAATAATACAGCATAATGGCATTTTTTATATCATAAATTATTAATAATTAAAGATTTATGATATATTTGTATGTTTTTCACATAATTAATTGATTTGCAGAAGGTAACTTTTTATAAGAGTTATAGTATAAAAACAATTAGTTAGTAATAAAGTATAAAGGATGAAAAAACTTACTATTTTTCTTTGGTTGCTTGCGCTTCCATTTCTCATGAAATCGCAGACCACTGCTAATTTTATTGCCATTAATACATGTACCGGGGATTCCCTTACTCTGGTCAGTACCTCAACAAGTTCAAATACCATCATTTCATATGAGTGGGATCTGGATGCAGACGGAAATTTCAATGATGCTTCAGGGGATACGGTAAAGCTACTTGTCAATCCGGGAATTTACAATTACGGCCATCGAATAGTTACGGATGTAGGAGGCTCCAATGCCATCTACAAACAAGTGGAAGTCGGCGCTACACCCGCTCCGGATTTCACCTGGACAGTTCCCTGCTTTGGCGACAGTACTGAATTCACCAATACAACAAGCATTGCAGCTGACTCCATTATCAACTTATTATGGAGGTTTGGTGACGGTTTTGAAACAGACCTCCTCGAAAACCCCAGGCACCAATACCCCGCACCCGGGAATTATGATGTTACCCTCAGGGCGTTGACAAACAAAGGCTGTGTAGATTCGGTAACAAAAACCGTTCAGATATTCGCTACTCCTGTTATCACCTTTTCCTTTTCCGGAGATACGGTATTCTTTGAAGGAAGCAGTGTTAGCATTTCTGTTGATCAGGTCTATATTGCCTACACCTGGTCGAACGGAGAAACCGGAGATGAGATTACGGTTATGGAAAGTGGTAATTACAGCGTGGAAGTCCTCGACCTTAACGGTTGTACCAACACAAAAAGCGTTCAGGTAATTGCCCTGAAAGAAGAGCAATTGATCCCTATGACCGTTATCACACCTAACAGCGACGGAATGAATGATTATTGGTACATTGAAAACATTGATGCATGCGATAATACAGAAGTTACCATCTTTAACCGCTGGGGCGATGAGATATATTCATCTTCTAATTACGCAAATGACTGGGACGGAACCTATGATGGGAACCCCCTTCCCGTTGGAACATATTATTATGTAATCAAATGTAATGAATATGCCTACAAAGGGGCTGTCAATATATTAAAATAAAAAATTGGATTCCATGAAAAGAATATACATCATAGTAATCGGATTAATTTTTGCCATTCCATCAATTAATGCGCAACAATTTCCTTTAAGCAATCAGTATTTAATAAATTCATTCAGTCTCTCTCCAGCCTATGCCGGGATGGATGGCAGCATAGAAGGCTTTATGGGTTTCCGGCGCGACTGGACCAATATCAGCATGGCTCCGGAAACGAAATCCCTTTACCTTCACGGTGCCCTCTCAGATAAAATTGGTGTTGGGGCTTCTGTTATTTCTGATAAAACAGATATTTTCACCAATCTTTATGTGAGCCTGGCTTATTCATATCATCTCAAATTTGATGAGCAGCACAGCCTAAGCCTGAATGTCAATGCTGGTCTCACCGAAAAAAATATAGACCTGAGCAATGCTGTGATCCAGGATGTAAATGACCCTGTTCTCTTTAATGCCAATACCCAAAACGGTATCTCTTTTTATACAGGTGCAGCCCTGTTATATCGGTTGAAAGGCCTGAATATTGGCGTTTATTCACCCCTGATCTGGGAAAGCAATACAGACTTTGGTGAAAATGAAGATCTTAATTACAACCTCAACCGCTATTATATCGGACACGCCTCCTATAATTTTATGCTGGGTGAAAATTGGAATTTCAAACCCATTGCCATTGTCAGGCAAACCGAAGAAACACCGCTCAATTATGAAGGAGGCGCTATGCTGGGGTTTAAAAATCAACTTTGGCTTACAGGAATGTACCGTAAAAACAGTGTTATCGGTATCGGACTGGGAGGAGCCATCAGTGAGCGTTTAGTGTTTAATTACGTTTATGAGTTTTCAAACAGCGGCATCCTGAGTGAATCTGCAGGAACCCATGAGTTCAGTGTTGGTATCAAATTAGGCAAATCCGGTAAATCTGAAGAAGATGAGATCATCAAACAATTGAGGGCCAATGAATCCAAACTGAAATCACAGGTTGACAGCCTAGAACGATCAACCAGCCGTATGGAAAGCGAATTGGCTGATCTTAAAAACAAAGTGGAACAACAGGAGATTTCCGGAACACCGGTTGATAATGAGACAAAACAAAAGATCAGAGAGCTTGAAAACAGAATTAACCAAATGAAGGAGGAAATAAACTCAAACATTACCCAGGTGCAGGATTATGACAACGAATATATGGAAGGCAGGGTTTTTTATGTGGTAGTAGGTGCTTTTGCCTATAAGAATAATGCCGAAAAGTATGCTGACGAATGCAGGCAAAAAGGGTATAAACCCAACTTCTACCTCAATAAAAACAAAAATATGAATTACGTATACCTCTATAAATCTACTAAATGGCAGGATGCCACTAATAAAAAGATGGAATTCAGAGAAGCAGGCTTTACTAATGCATGGCTATATTATGAATAAACTAAAACAAATCTTTATTCTCATATGCATACTCTGGGGAACAGGTGTATTTGCGCAAACACTGTCCCCCAAGGTATTTGCCGTTGCTGGCAATGATGCAACGAATGGCAGCTTTCATTTGTCTTATACTATAGGTGAACTCATAGTGCCTACGGGAAATAGCAATGGCTTTTACCTTACTCAGGGATTCCAGCAACCTGAATGGCTTATCATAGGGATTCCGGATGCAAAAAATGAAATCAATTTCAGTGTGTATCCCAATCCAACAGTTGAAAGCATTTATGTGGATATGTTTATCCCTGAAGAAGAGAAAATAAATTTTGAAGTTGAGATTTATGATGTTATGGGAAAAAAATATGTTGTTCCGGCTGAAAACCAACAGGTATCAAAAGGATCACGCATTACAATAAATATGGGCAATTTATCACAAGGGCAATACTTCATACGACTAATCCCGGACTCATATAAGCATCAGATTGTTGAGTTCAGTGTAATTAAAACAAATTAAAACTACTATTATAACCCTAATGATAATGAGAAATTTTTTACGAATTAATCTGATAGCTGTGTTTACATTTTTTGCAGCTATCACTGTTTTCTCACAAAATATCACACCCCTTGGTTTTAACTATCAGGCTATTGCAAGGGATGCAAACGGAAATCCCATCACAAATCAAAACCTTGTTGTACGAATTTCTGTTTTGAACACCCCGGGAACCCTGAAATGGCAGGAATCACATTCGGTATTCACTAATGAATACGGTTTGTTTAATCTGGTCATTGGAGAAGGAACTACCACCGGGTTTGGCACCCTGAGTAGTTTCCAACAGATCGATTGGTCTGACAGTGATTACTATATCAGGATAGACTGCGACTTCAGCAATGGCTTGCTGAATATGGGAACAGTGAAATTACAAAGTGTTCCTTATGCAAAAATTGCCGATTCAGCAAGGGTGGCCCCGAAATTTAATTTAGAGGAATTACTAGACGTAGACCTGACTGGTTTATCAACCAATCTTATCCTGCAATGGAACGGGACGAATTGGGTGCCTACCACAATTACAGGTGCATCAATTTTTGGAGGAAAGTACATTACTGTAAATCTTGACACTATCAACCTGGATACGGCTATGAGCGGTGACCTGGATGGTTTTTACCCCGATCCTGTTGTGGTTGGGCTGAATGGATTTCCTTTGAACATCGCAGGCATTAACCCGGGCGATGTTCTCGAATTTTCCGGGACCGACTGGGTAGCCGGGAGTGCTTCTTCAGCAAATATTACCGGAGGAAGCTTTATCATTGTCACAAATGACACTATTCATCTGGATTCATTAATGAGTGGCGACCTGGATGGTTTTTACCCTGACCCTACTGTCAGTGGCATCCTTGGCATTCCGATCAATCCGGTTAGTTTGGGCGCGGATAAAATCCTTAAATTCGATGGTGCCCAGTGGATATTTGCCAATGATTCAATCGGCGGTGGCAGCAGCGCTACCTTTACCGGAGGTTCCTACATTTTTGTAGATACAATCAATAATATCATATCTCTTGACACCTTAATGGGTGGCGATCTTGATGGTTTTTATAACGATCCTACAGTCATCGGTTTACTGGGCATTCCTATTGATCCCAGTAGTTTTGGCCCAAACAAGATACTGAAGTTTGACGGTATAGCCTGGGTTTTTGCTGATGATTCAAGTGAAGTTTATACCGGTGGCAGCTACATCAATGTTGACCCTGCCAGCAACGAGATCAGCCTTGACACAACGATGGGTGGCGACTTACAAGGGTTTTTTCCTAATCCCGAAGTTGCCGGTATTCTGGGCAACCCTATAGCAACAACAACGCCAATTAATGGTGACGTGCTTTTCTGGGATGCCCTGTCACAGTCATGGGTGCCTGCCGGCCCGGGTGGTGACGTAAACGGCACCTATGATGCCATGCTGGTTACCGGATTGCGTGGCAGAAACCTCAGCCCCATAGCACCTACTAACGGCCAAATTCTGATATGGGAAAATGCTACAACAACATGGAAACCCACTACTTTTGCTCCAAACAGCCTGGAAGATGCAGATACTGACACCCGTGTTGAAGTGGAAAGCACACCTGATGATGATTTTGTCAGGATTATTACCAATGGCTCAGAAAGGTTGTCGGTAAACCCGGACGGTTCTGTAGGAGTAAACACTACGGCTCCGGCTTCGTTAATGGAGGTGAATGGTTCCTTTGCCAAATCAGTATTTGTTACTTCAAACAGCATCTTATTGGATATAAGCCACTCAAATATCCTTGCAAATAATGCCTCAGGCACTGTAACGATCTCCCTGCCTTCTGCAGGAACCTGCAAAGGGAGGATCTATACAATCAAAAGAATCTCCACGGGAAATGTGGAAATTAATCCCAACGGAGCTGAAACCATTGACGGTGTTTCGGCAAATTATATTTTGGGAAATACATATGATTTTATCACCATCGTTAGCGATGGCGATAACTGGTATATCATTGCTAAGAATTAATTCGGAGAAGCACCTTAATCCAGTGTTAATGAAGTTACACCAACTTGTTTGTCATCAATAAATAACTGGATATAATAATTTCCGTCCTCCAAATTGGCGTCCTCATCCTTTGTCCAGTTTAAACAAAGATTAGCAGATTCGCCATTGTAATAGAGATTTTGCTTTAGGGTATATTGCAATTCACTGCCGTTATAAACAAAAGCATCCGTGTTTTTATCCCCGTTGAGAACTTTCTTTGCAGGATCTTCTATTCTTAAATAAATCGTTCGACTCGACGGACTGATCAGTTTATTCTGACCCACAACAAAACATGTTTTAAACTTGTCTGTTTTCCTTGCTTTGTCTGTTGCTTTTTCGTCCCCGTTATTTTTTACTTTGAATGTCTCTGCATGAAGGGAGTATACTTTTAGAACAGCATTTCTTTCAATTATATCCTCAAGGCCGGAGCTAACATTAAAAACAGAGTCAATGCGGCCCTGAAGAGCAGTGTTCATCCTACCCAGGCTATCGTTTCGTGCTTTTAAATCATCAATTTGTGCCAAATATTGATCCCGCTCGGTCTCAAAGGCATCTACCTGGCTTTTATATTTTGAGGCGGTGCCTTTCCAGCGTCGTATCTCATCTTTCAGGTTTTCTATTTCCGATATCCGGGCATCAAAATCCGTTTGAAGATCAGCATGTACCACGCCCAGGCTATCGTAACTTGCCTGAACATTATTTAAGCGCTGAATTAACTGATTTTTTTCTGTTACCAATTGATTTTTAGCTTCTGTTTCCAGCTGCAGGTTTTCCTGGGATTCATTGTATTTGGCAACAATATATCCGCACACAATGGCCAGCAATACAGAAAAAATGATAAAGAATATCAGCCAACCCCTGGCTTTTGAATTTTTTTCACTCATTATAATGGTGGTTTTGGTTCTATTTCAATGAAAAGGATGTTGATCCAATTTCAGACCCATCGCAAAAAACAGATACATGGTATGTTCCCTCCATTGCCGGTATATCATCACTTAACTTCTTCCAGCTTAGGCAAAGGTTTTGGGTTTTATTGGTATAGGTAATCTCCTTTTTTATAGAGTATTGTATTTTCTTGCCCTCAAAATCAAAAGAATACATATCTGTTTTCCCTTGAGATATAATCACATTATCAGGCCGTGCAATACGCACATACACAATCTTGTTTCCCGAGGGTGTAATAGGGTTCTCGCTCAATGTAAAACATACAAGAACCCTTTCAACCTTACCGGCCTTGTCTGTTTCTACTTCCTTACTTCCTCCCCAACGTGTCCGATAGGGAATAGCTGTTAAATTATACGCTTGTAAAGCAGACCCCATAATAATTTTTTCATCCTTTTCTTCCAGTGTTTTTGTCAATTCTTCTGTCCTGGCTTTTTCTGAAGTATACTTGCTTTTGATGGCAATGTTCTCATCCTGCAATTCCGCATTGACAGTCAGCAGAGAATCAATCTGGTGAAGATAACTTTTTGTTGTATTCCGCAAAAGATCAAGCTTCTTTTTAGTTTTGTAATAACTCCCCCTGTAATAGATCAATTCCTGAATCTCCTGTGCTTTGACCTGTATTAAGCTGTCTTTTTCAACCAGCAAATCCGATACCTCACCGTATTCATTTTTTATCTGGTTGTGCTCTTTCATTAATTCATTCAATTCAATCTGCAATTCCTGGCGGAATAATTCGGTCTGATCCTTCTCCTCTGTAACATCTGTTATCCTGGTAAGACTGTAAATTAATAATCCCCCAAGTACAACTATGATGGCGATTAAAAGAATAATGATGTTCTTTTGCCTTTTTTCCTTTGGTGTCGTCCCTGAATGTTGATTAGTGTTCTCCATGATTTTTTATGAACTCTCGTTTAACGTATGTAATTAAATATGGTTTCTTTACCCGGTAAAAAGCACAAAGTACTTCCTTATGGTATAAATATAGGTATCCCCTTTTTCGCTGCAAAAATAGTATTTTTTTGAGAATCATCTAATTATGTTCTATGAAAGCACTTATAAATTTATTTCTTGATTTACTCTTGTTATGGTTTCCCCGAAACTGTGCTGCCTGCAATAACAGTTTGTTCAGACATGAAGAAATCATTTGCATGAAATGTCGCCTGCACCTTCCTAAAACAGATTTTCATGAATATGATGACAATCCGGTGCACCGGGTATTCTGGGGAAGGGTGAAACTGGATTTTGCGGCATCCTGCTTTTATTACATAAAGGAAAGTAAATTACAAACGCTCATCCATAAATTAAAATACCAGAATCATAAAGAAATAGGGATTTATCTTGGTAAATATTATGGACAGATATTGAAAAACCTCGAAAAAATCCAACAAATGGATGTCATAATGCCGGTGCCCCTGCACCGAAAAAAGTTGCACAAAAGAGGGTATAACCAAAGTGAGTTAATCGCTAACGGAATATCAGAAATTACAGGAATATCTGTGAATACAAAAATACTGAAAAGGTCAACAGCCTCTTCCACCCAAACAAGAAAGTCCCGTTATGAAAGATGGGAGAATGTAAGCAATATTTTTTATGTAAGCGGCAAAGAAAATCTTTTAAAAGGTAAAAATATCCTGTTGGTGGATGATGTTCTCACCACAGGAGCTACACTGGAAGCCTGTTTGCAGGCACTGAAAAAAGCCAATTACAATAAAATAGGTTTGGTCACCCTGGCATATGCCAAATAATGTTGATTCACATTCCGTTCAGCGGTTTAGTTTTCTTCCAAGCACCACTGTTTCCTTCATCCGCAAATCAGGCTCGCTGGCATGAAAAGCATATAAGTATACAACATAAATACCTGTAGCTATATGCTGGCCACATTCATCCAATCCATTCCAGAGGAAGGATCCTTCCCTGCCACTAAGTTCATTGTCAGCCAATATTTTGATAAGCCGGCCAAATGCATCAAAAATATGAATGCTTACATGATATTCTCCTGCTGGTAACTGATAGTATATTTGGGTAACATCATCCATTCCATCGTTATCAGGAGAAAACACAGCAGGTTCCGTTTTTAAATCCCCTGTTGTGCCTGAATGCAAATACTGAGAGTTTCTGTAACCAGGAGTTGCATAATTTACAGATGATGCAGCTGAATGCCAGGATGATGCCGCCGCAGAAGATAATCCCGGATAAATTTTCTCCAGGGATACTCCTTCCGTTGAATATAACAGGGGATCATGCAAATTGTCAGAATATTTAAAGTGATCGATGATTTGCTGATTATTATCAAGCAACAGAACGTCTCCTTCTCCGTTTGGAAAATCAGGAAAACTGTTCAATTCAATAATGTTTCTTTTATCCCCGGCAGAGTAATAAGGAATAATACCGGATAGATTGGAAGTAATAAGCACATACTCTCTGGGGAAAAAAAGAAAATAATCAGAAGTTAATGCGGTAAAGGAAGATGCATTGCCATCATCGTCCTGTTCCGCGAGAATCAGGTTTCTAAGATCAATGACTTTTTCTGAATAATTGAACAATTCTATAAAATCATGTGATGCCGGATAAGGATCATATAACAATTCATTTATCACGATGTCTCCCGGAAGACATATGGCTGGTATCATA
This sequence comes from uncultured Lentimicrobiaceae bacterium, assembly GCA_964654725.1. Lineage (GTDB taxonomy): Bacteria > Bacteroidota > Bacteroidia > Bacteroidales > CAZZLL01 > CAZZLL01. The sequence goes on from CAZZLL010000033.1 coordinate 28,480, forward strand.
AAGGAATCTGATATTTCTTTTGCCAAATGATTCCCGCAACAGTCTGTTATACTATCCTTAATGTTTACAAGATATAGGGTATCTGATTGTAAAGCTTGCGGCAGGGTCAGTTTTACATCATTATAAAATGGCGGGCTGCCTTCAACTATTAATGGATTACCGATTCCGGGATATATGTTGAAATTCTCTTTTTTATGAACACTCAAACTGTCAAGTGGTTCATTGAAATACAGCATAATATTCCAGCTATCACTCACCCCAACACCCTTCAAATAGGGCGAATCCACATCAGGCAGGGAGGTTGAAACTGAATTTCGCCAACCAGGGGTTCCCCCGGAAAAATCCACTGACTCAAACCAGTTTTCAGCCTGTCCGCATGGATTCAATGGATCTGCCATCTCCAAAGACCAGCCTCCGTCTTTCTTTATTGAACTTGTATACCAATCTGCAGAATATTCCAACGCATGCATCACAGATCCGCTATCATCCCTCAATACCAGTGTGGTTCCTTCATTGCTCAGGCTGGATGTAGAAGAAAATAACCCATATGTATGTATGCCTTCATCAAACAAAGGAATAGCATCCGAATGAGTCAGTACTAAAAAACTGTCTGCAGGAATACACACCTCTCCAAATGTTTTGGAATAGCTGCTGTAGCAAAAAGTCCATCCTTCCAAAGATATTTCATACAAACTATGGTTGTATAATTCTATATATTCATATGGGGGCAAACCCTGCAAAGGCTCAGGATCGGCCATGATCTCATGGATAAGTATATCATACGGCTTGATCCGGTAATATGAGAAGGGGTAATGAATAGTATCACTGACATTACCATTCAAATCCATGATGTTCATCGCCTGTAAGGTATATGCGGTTTCTTCCTGGAAAACAGATGAAAAGCTCACCAACAATTCAGCAGGATTTTCTGGAATGGAAAATACGCCAACCGATTGACCCAGACCAGGCACTATATTAAAATTCCCGGCAGATAAACAGGAATCCGCCAATATATTTTCACTAAATATTAGCATCAGGTCAGATGGTGGTATTATTTCAACAGACGTTATGTATGGGGGCAAGGTATCAATTACTTGCTTGCCTGCATAAAAGTCATCAAAGTAAAATTTGGTGCTGTTACTGCTGGTATACTTGCAATACACACCGAAATAGTTCATATCCTGAACTACTGTATCAAAAACCTCCCCCCTGAACTGATAGTAGTCCCCGGCATTTTCATCGCTGTAAAAATGCCACCTCCCGTTCGTATCCCAACAAACTTTAACACTCATCTGATTGGTGGAAGCATCTGTACTGACACCATTTAAAACCAGCAAATTAGTGATCAGGTTTCCCTGCTGCCTGCAAAACGTCAAACTATCATCACTTCCTCCTATCTGAAGAAAGTATCCATCAACGCCATCACCCCTCAAAGATGTATCAGCCATCAGGTAAATCCGTGAATAATTATTCGCCGAAGAATTAAACGATTGCTTCACATAAAACCGCCACTCCAGACTCCCGGCCAAAGAAAAAACAGTATACAAAACAGACGTGTCACTGCCATCGCTTTTCAGGTGTAACTGCGCAGAAGAATTTACCTCAAAATGATCCGTATCGCCTGACCAGGAAGGATTATTACTGAAGTCTCCATCAGAGAAATCATCCGTAAACTGTGCTAAACAGCTGAAATGACCCAACAATAGTGTTCCCAAAAAAATAAACCGTATCATATTCGCAGGTATTCTGTCCGGTAATTTATTACTCCGGAAAAGTAAATGGGGAGAGGTAGATATTTATCCGGTTTTTACAAAAACGTTCCCTTCTGCTAAACGGAATTTGTATATTTGATTAAAAAATTGGAATGAAAATAGCTGTTGTTGGGGCAAGCGGATTGGTTGGAAAAGTTATGCTAAAACTTATCGGGGAACGCCTGCATATTTCTCCTGATAAAATCCTGGCTGTAGCCTCAGATAAATCTCTGGGGAAAAAGATCTCCTTTATGAAAAAGGAAATTCCTATCATTTCAGCAAAAGAGGCCCTGGAGGAAGTTCCTGAAATCGTATTGTTTTCTGCCGGAGCTAAAGTATCCGGAATATGGGCCCCAAAATTTGCAGCAAAAGGAAGCGTAGTGATCGATAATTCATCCCGCTGGCGAAAAAAAAAAGACATCCCGCTTGTAGTTTCTGAAATCAATGCAACTGTTCTTACAGAAAACCATAAGATCATTGCCAACCCTAATTGTTCAACCATACAACTGGTATTGGCAGTATTTCAAATCCATCGAAATTACGGCATCAGAAGAATGGTGCTTGCAACCTACCAAAGTGTTAGTGGAAGTGGTATTGCAGGGTTAAACCAATTATATTTTGAAAAGCAGGGAGCCGGGGAAAATATAAAAGCATATCCCCATCCTATCGAAAACAATATCATTCCGCATGGTGGAAATTTTTTGGAAAACGGCTATACCGCAGAAGAAATGAAGTTGCTGGAAGAAAGCAGGAAAATACTTGACGACACCAGCATAGCTGTAACATCCACAGTTGTGAGGGTGCCGGTAACCGGAGGGCATTCAATAGCTGCAAACCTGGAACTGAAAAAACACTATGAACTCAATGATATACTTGCATTATTAAACGCAACCCCCGGATTAATTGTTGAGGATAGCCCACTAGAAAATATATACCCTATGCCACTGTTTGCCGAAGGAAAAGATGAGGTTTTTGTTGGAAGGATCAGAAGAGATGAAAGCGTGTCAAATGGGCTAAATCTATGGATAGTAGCCGATAATCTGAGAAAAGGTGCCGCCACAAATGCGGTGCAGATTGCAGAATACCTGATAAATAATAAGCTGATAAATAAAAACATTAGATATAAAGACTGAAAACCAAACCTGATTTTGAAGCAATTTCCAAAACCGCCGAATATTTTCTGGAATATTCTTGTTTTATTCCTTATTCTACTGTTAAACCTACCTTTTCTGGATGCAGATCCTGACAGGACCATCAGCATCCACACCAGGGGAACCTGGACAGATGAAGGCCTCTATACCTCACAGATCCGGAATCAAATTAATCATGGAAAATTTGACCTCAAAGAAAACAGCACCTTTGTCAGGGGGCCCATACAAAATATTATACAATATCCTGTTTTCCTTATCTTTGGGATAAGCCTGGAAGTGAATAGATTGATAACGCTTATCCTTACTCTTTTTAGCCTGGCACTCTTTTCTTTTTATAAACAATACCGCACCTTTGGCCTGCTTGCATCCCTGATATTGCTTTCACAGTATCACCTATTTCATTTCAGCCACTATGGAATGGCAGAAATGATTTGTATAAACTTCATTGCAATAGCGGCATTTTTTGTTTTACGCGCTGAAGAAAACGGAAAAATCAAATTCCTTTTCATCGCTTCAGCATGCCTCTTTCTCTGTTATGGCACTAAAATACAATACCTTTATGTAGCAGGTATTATACCGCTTGCCGCATTCCTAAAATTTCTCATCAACTCATTGCACCATAATAAAACAGATAAAAATTCCCTGAAGATATTTCTTATTACCAGTGGATTTGCCCTGGCATTCTTTGCCCTCTATTTCTTTGCGTGGTATTTGCCCAATATGAAATTCTACAATTACATTATGGGCTCTGAAGTGAGTGAAAGATATCCCGCCTTTGAAAAATTAATACATGCTTCCCGCTTTAATTATAGAAATTTCCTATGGGTAACTGGCTTGAAAATTTATTGGATTTTGCTTATAGTTTCATGTATCATCCTTACACTTCTTCTAAGCAGGTATAAACATATCAGGACATCCCTCTCCCTGCTTTTTGTAATTAGCTGGATAATACTTGAAATTCATAAACTGCCCATGGTTTATTTCCCGACACGCTATTTCCTCAGTTTGATCTATGCAGCCGGTTTCTTCGTTGCATTTATCTTTAGTATGATGTATCATCATTATAAAATATGGGGAGCATATCTTGTGCTTTCAATATCCTTATTGGTAGTTCTGAATAATACCTTTATCAACTATGATATTTATAAAACAAGGACTTATGACCTAAAAAAGCTTAACAACTACCTCGGCCAATTTACCTTTGATGATCGCCCGGTAATCGGCCCCTGGGCACCCTCCTGTTGCTGGCAAAATAATGCCAGGACTTTCCCGGTATGGAACAATTATTTCAACGATATAGATCCTGTAAAAACCAATAACCCGCGTATCATAATCTCAGAACACGATGAAGAAGAAAGCGACAGAACATATCGTTCACAGGGAATTGATTTAAGCGGGATTTCCGATAGTATAAGGGAATTCGATGTTTGGAGGTACCAATTAAAAATATACTGGATAAGCGAGAACCATTAAGTAACAAAGTATATGAGAACACCTTCAGTTGTTTGCTGATTTATCCTATATTTGTGTTAGCCTATATCATAATAAAGAAGATAATAAATCATGAAAAGAGCTCTGTACCCTGTTATCACAAATAACCTTATCATGATTGTCGTCTTGCTCACAAGCATTAGTGCTGGCGGGCAGGATTATGATCCCAGGGCTACCGACCAGAAATTAACCACAACCCTTCAGGTGATCCGCTTTGCTTATGTTGATACTATAAATGAAGAGTCCCTGGTGGAATTTACCATTAAGGAAATCCTGAAAAAGCTTGATCCTCATTCCGCATATATCAGCAAGGAAGAACTGGCTGAAATCAACGAGCCCCTGGAAGGAAATTTTGAAGGGATTGGAATCTCTTTCCAAGTATACCGGGATACTATTTTGGTAATATCTGTGTCAGCTGGGGGACCGTCTGAAAAAGTCGGTTTGCTTGCCGGTGATAAGATTATTCGCATCGATAATGAAAATGTAACAGGAAGTTTTATTAATCCGAATGAAGTGCAAAAACGGCTCAAAGGACCAAAAAGCACAAAAGTTAAGGTAGGTATTCGCCGTAAAAACCACAAAGAAATACTCTATTTTACCATTGAAAGGGATAAAATCCCTCTGCACAGTATCGACGCCAGCTTTATGGCTGCTCCCGAAATCGGTTTTGTAAAAGTAAATCGGTTTTCACGCACTACAGTGGAGGAATTTCACGATGCCCTGAAAATATTAAAAAAGCAAGGCATGAAGCATCTTATCCTTGACTTGAGAGGAAATACAGGAGGATACCTGAATACAGCCATCGACCTGGCAGATGAATTCCTCGATAAAAAAGAACTCATCGTGTATACCGAGGGAATAAGCAGTCCGACAAAAAATTTCTACAGCTCTTCTTCCGGAATCTTTAAAGACGGACGCCTGATCGTTTTGATAGACGAAGGTTCGGCTTCTGCCAGCGAAATCCTTGCCGGAGCCATACAAGACCTCGACCGCGGACTTATATTAGGCAGGAGGTCTTTTGGGAAAGGACTGGTACAGCGGCCATTCCCACTTCCCGATGGTTCCCTGATCAGGTTGACTACAGCCAGGTACCATACCCCTTCCGGAAGATGCATTCAACGGCCTTACGGAAACGGATATAACGATTACTACGGTGAATTATTCAGACGATTTGAAAACGGTGAATTCCTGAATCCCGACAGCATTAACTTTCCGGATTCATTGAAATTTCTGACATCAAAGAAAAGAGTGGTCTATGGAGGAGGCGGTATCATGCCAGATATTTTTTCACCCCTGGATACCAGCAGCATCGCCAATGTATACAGCATCATGCGAAGAAAAGGACACTTCAACACCTTCACTCTTTTTTACCTGGAAAATAATCGCGACAACATCCTTAACAAATATCCCGATCTGCCAACCTTTAAGCAACAATTTCCCGCCGATGAAAACCTCCTAAACGAGTTTTTAGCTTTTAGCATTGACAAAGGCTTGTATAAAAAGGAAGAAGAACCTGATATTTACCAGAGTTTCCTGGATTATACAGAAAATATCGACACCCTGAAATCCTTTACTGATATGTATTCCTTTATGGGTTATCTTAGTAAAAATACGGAATTTGAAAACGGATTCCGGGATTATCTTAAAACAGCATATGAATTTGATAAACTGGACGAGCATACCAACCAAATCATCAAACTACAATTAAAAGGATTAATTGCCAGAAATTTATTTGATATCAGTGCCTATTATGAGATCATTGCACCCCTGGATATGACCTATATAAAAGCCGTTGAGATTATTCAGGATGAAGATGTTTTCAAAGATGAAAGAGTGGACAGGTAAATAGGAATTGATTGTTGGGAAACAAGATCGCATAATGGTCAATTTTCATAGATCAGTATAGAAGCATATATACAATGAACGTTTTCTCTCTATACAATTTGTATACTGAATTTGCACCCGGTATAACCCATTCGGGTTTTAACCTCCTGTAATAAAGCAACTTATATCTATTTAGCAAGGTCTTGTGTTACTTTGTATATGAATAATACATTTACGCTTAAGAAAAGTTTAGATTTTGTAAAGATCATCCTTTTCTCTTTAACCTTTTTCTTCTCTTCAGCCATTATGGCACAAAACCATAAAGTTACTGTTGATGCTTCGAAAGAAGGTTACAGGATGCTGATTAACGGAGAACCGTTTTTCGTTAACGGAATCAACTGGGATTATTTTCCCATCGGAACAAACTATAACTATAGTTTATGGAATCAACCGGATGAATTTATTAAAAAGGCCCTGGATGATGAAATGACCCTTTTAAAGAACATGGGAGTAAACACCATTAGAGTGTATACAGGAATCCAGCAAAAGTGGATTCAATATATATATGAAAACTATGGTATTTATTCTATGTTAAACCATTCCTTCGGACGGTATGGATTAACCATAGATGGTGCCTGGCAGGCAAACACGGACTATACTGATCCGAAAGTCAGGGAATTGCTAATCCGTGAAGTCAGGGAAATGGTAGCATCCTATAAAAACAAAACATAATACAAGGCACACTCTATCAATAAGATAATGAAACAAGGAGTGATCCCGGCAGGATTCGAACCTGCGACCCACAGCTTAGAAGGCTGTTGCTCTATCCAGCTGAGCTACGAGACCATATTGTTTTATTTTTTTTCTTGCTCTTTCCATTCAGCCTGTCCCAATGAAACTTCGCCCTATCGGGAAGCCGCGAGACATTTAGTAAAATTTTGGAAGTTTATGCGTGAAACGAAGAAAATGTTCCTTAGTTTCACTTAACCCGATGTATACCGGGATCTCCTCCCAATACTTTCAAATCCATTTCCATGAATGTTTAAAGATCATTTGTCTTTAAACGATTGCCCGCCATTGTACAAACTTCTGCGGGCTTCCTGTCGGGGTAGTAAGATTCGAACTTACGACCTCCTGCTCCCAAAGCAGGCGCGCTAACCGGACTACGCTATACCCCGCAACCCCCTAAAAAGGATTTGCAAAAGTATGAAAAAATGTGAAATTATAATAATATTTCTGCATTATTTTAATGTGTAATCATTTCCTTCTAACTGATCCATACGGTCATTATGATCCTGGAAAATCTTCATAAGGGTATTCTTATTTTGCCCTTTTTCAAAGAATAAAAAATCCTGCAAGGTTTTGGTTTGCAGGATTTTGCGTTTCGTTGCTATTTCTATCAGCGGAGAGAGGGGCACCGCTGCGAATCGTTGCAACGGGTTTTTTACTAATATCTTATAGCTTCGAAAAAACTTAGTCCAACAGTTTTGCCACCAGCTTTTTTGAGCTGTTTTGCCTTTACTTGCTAAGTTAATGTAAGAAAAGTTATTAAGCAAGTATTGGTGTAGTTTTCCTCTGGATAATTACAGTTATACCTCTCTCCATTTTTATCTGGATGAACTTTCCACCTTATCCAGGGTGGAAATCAATTATTTGAAAAGTTTATTTAGCAGGGATAAAATCAACGCCCGAGAGAGAGCTGATCCAGAAATACCTTTCACCTGGCTCCAAGGATAACCACACTCGTTTTATGAGTTCTACGGAAATTATGATTCATTTGCAATATGAGATCAATACCAATGTAAAAATGAACACCAATAATATTGGAAAATCCTTAAAGTTCCTGGGATACGAACGTGTCAAACATCCCTCAGAAAAAATTTATGGATATTATGTGATTTTTAAAAAATAAATTCAAATTTTGGATTTAACGTTACCACCTTACCACAAATCCTTACCACGCCCGTTTATCAAGGCCTCCGGTGTGGTTAGGTGGTTTTTTTATACCTTACCACAAAATTGACGTTACCTCTCAGTATATAATTGATTATCTTGTTATTACGTGATTTGTGGTAAGGTGGTAACGTTATTTGGCTTTTTTGAATTTTATTTTTAATAAAAAAACTTTTCTAGTCAATGTTGAACTAAACCTCCCTTCCGGTCGGTAGCCTCACCAAATATAAGCATTT
>CAZZLL010000034.1:0-34621 GCA_964654725.1 uncultured Lentimicrobiaceae bacterium
GACTGAGTGTCCGTTTTAGTCAGGACTGAGTGTCCGAAATCGCAGGAATATGCATTTATCATTGTCACAAAAAATAGCAAAGATTTTTGACAGTAAAATTCATGTAAACTCAGAATTAGGAAAGGGTTCAGAGTTTTATTTTGATCTTGTTGTGGATTAATGTAATGAGCTGAAATGTAGCTTTTTAAATAGTTTGGCGCGATTTTGGTAAAACCTAACAAGTCTTTCAAAAATTATGCCACCCCAACCCACCCCTTTCCTATTGTTCCTGACTTATTTTATCACATTCTCCCCGACATTCATCACCGAACACCAACTTTTCTTACCCGATATTGTTCCGTTCATCAACCTGATAATGTCGTTCATCACATTTTTTTGATGGCATACATTGTATACAGTAGATTCATCATGTAATTCAAACTCGAAAAACTAAAGCAACTCATAAAACTAAATGTCATGAAAGCAATTTTACTCCCGTTCACATTGATTATCTTCTTCCAATTGAATGTAAACGCTTCTAATGATCTTGTTGTTAAAGCTCAGGAACATACTGATGGGTATGTAATGAATAAGATGACAGGAGATGTTGATAAAGCTAACAAGCATTTGCTAAATGCGTACAAAGCTATAGATGAGGCCGTTAATGATATAGAAGCCGCAAAACATGCTTCTACCTGGTATGTACATGCAATGGTTTATTATTATATGGGTTCTAATGAATGCAGCTCTTTCGATGCCTGCCCGAAAAATGCACTGGAAACGGCAGTCGTTTCTTTCGAAAAAGCCCTTACTTTAGGTGAACCCGGGATAAACAAGGTGGAAATGTTATGCCATCTGAAACAGCTTGCTGCTTGTTTAACCAATTTAGGGTATAAGGCTTATGATAAAAAGAATTACGCCATGGCTGTTCAAAAACTCGAATATGCTATAAGGGCAAAAGACCTTCTTGAGTTGAACGGCTGGACTGCCCCCGGAATCCTGAACGAGCTTACGACTATTTTCTATGCTTCTTATCATTCACAAGATTATGACCGTACCCTTTTTTACGGAAACCAGATGATTGTTGAAGGTATGCAGGATGACAGCCTTCTTGCACTGATGGTAGATATTTATAAAATAAAAGGCATTACTTACGAAAAAGAAGAAGTTATTCGATTGGCCATGAACTAAAATATGCTGGATTGCTTTTCCGGATATGGTTGAGGGCGCCACAATTTTTGTGGCGCTTTTCTTATGCACAATGATCACATGCACAATGCTTCTTTTGTGTTGCCTTTGCAAATGTTTCACGGCCTTCCTTGATCGCAAAATAGGCAATTGCCGGAGATACGTTTATTCGCAAATGCAGAAAGCAGATATTGAATTCATTATTGAAAAAAAATTGCTGATTATTCCCGCATTTAATGATAATAAGCCGATAGCATATATAGTAGGACAAACATTCCCGGCTTAATCTTATTTTAATATTGCCGATTTGATTTAAGTATATAGTAACACTCCCTTTATAATTATTTTATTTATTGCTGTTAATTTTGCTAATAGTGACATGTAAAATTATGGACAACAGCAATTATAAACTACTCCTGGTAGATGATGAGACAGATATACTGGAATTTCTTGGTTACAATCTAAAAAAAGAGGGATATCACGTATATACTGCCACCAGCGGAAAAAGGGGCCTTGAAATGACCCAAAAAGTGCATCCCCATCTGATCTTACTGGATGTGATGATGCCAGACGTGGATGGCATCAATGTTTGTCGGGAATTGCGCCAAATGAGTATTTTTGAGAAAACCATAATTGTATTCCTTACTGCCCGAGGGGAAGATTATAGCCAGATTGCAGGGTTTGAAGCCGGGGCCGATGATTATATAACAAAACCCATTAAACCCCGCTTGTTGATTAGCAGGATCAATGCCATCCTTAAACGGATGTATGCGGAAGAAGCTACATCCGGTTTGGTGAAACTCAATAATATCACCATTGATAAAGAGCGCTATATTGTTATTCGTGATAATAAGGAGATCAGCCTGCCTAAAAAGGAATTTGAATTATTGTTGTTTTTAACATCCAAGCCCAATAAGGTTTTTTCCCGTGAAGAAATATTCCGCAATATTTGGGGCAGCGAAGTTGTTGTGGGTGATCGTACTTTGGATGTTCACATCAGAAAATTAAGGGAAAAAATTGGCCTGGATAAAATCAAAACATATAAAGGCATAGGGTATAGTTACGTATAAATCAATGCTGTTATCCTTCTCATCTTCAATTTAAGAAGTCTCCTCTTAAGAATTAATTAAGGATTATACAAGCTTTTCTTAATAGCAGCTAAACATAGGCTTAATAGGTGGTCAATACATTTACACCATTAAAAAAAACCTTTAAACTTAAAATTGAGGCTTATGAAAAAACTATTTGTGTTATCACTGGTGATGCTTATGACCATCGGTGTGTTTGCCCAGAAAGCAAAAATTACCGGTAAAATTGTAGATGCTCAGTCTGGGGAAGCCCTGATAGGAGCTACTGCCGGTTTATCAGGCTATGCAATAGGCAGTGTGGCTGACCTAACTGGTAACTTTAAGATCAATAATGTTCCAACTGGTTCTTATACGCTGGTTATAAGCTTTGTTGGTTATGAAGATCAATCATTTGAGATTGAAGTGAAAGGTGGTGAAACCAAAAAAATGGGAACTGTTGAACTGAAATCAACTGCTATTGGTTTGGATGAGATCAGGATCATTTCTTCATCTGCTGTTGACAGACAAACGCCCGTAGCTGTTTCAACCATATCAGGTGATGAAATTGCTAAAAACATTGGAACTCAGGAACTTCCGGAAGTACTGAAAACAATGCCCGGTGTATATGCAACAAAAAAAGGAGGCGGCACAGGTGACTCCCGTATCAATATCCGTGGTTTTAACCAACGTAATATTGCCGTTCTTATTAACGGTATTCCTGTTAATGATATGGAAAACGGCTGGGTATACTGGTCAAACTGGGCTGGCCTGGCTGAAGCTACAAGCACTATCCAGGTTCAGAGAGGCCTTGGTGCTTCACGTCTTGCCATCAACTCTATTGGAGGTACTATGAACATTATCACAAAAACCACTGATATTGAAAAAAGCGGTTCTTTCACACAGTCTATTACTGATTATGGTAACTCTAAATCAACCCTGATGCTTTCAAGCGGTAAAATGGAAAATGATATGGCTATTACATTTGTTGGTTCAAGAACCCAGGGCTCTGGTTACATCGATCAAACCTGGGTGGATGCCTGGTCATATTTCCTTTCTGTTTCTAAAGATTTTGGGGATGATCATCAGTTGGTTTTTACTGCTATTGGTGCTCCTCAGCAACACGGACAAAGAGACCGTGAACTCACAAAAGATGAAATTGATACCTATGGTCCTAAGTACAACAAAGATTGGGGATGGCTCGGAGGAGAGGCTGTTAACCAAAGGGTAAACTATTACCACAAGCCTCAGCTTGCTTTGAACCACTACTGGAATGTTTCTGAAAAATCATTCCTTGCAACATCTCTTTACCTTTCAATTGGAAGAGGTGGCGGATCCGGCCCTTTAGGAGATTATGCTTCTAACTCAGATCCGGATGGCCTGCTTAACTGGGGAAACGTTTATGATAATAATGTGAATAATATGGATACGGTTACTTTTGATAATGGCGCACAATATATTCCGGCTAACGGAGACCCTGTTTCTTCACAAACCATCCTGCGGAACTCTGTAAACCGTCATTTCTGGTATGGCGCCCTTTCTACATTTAAGCATGATTTTAGCGAGAACCTACATTTGCTGGCAGGTTTAGATGCAAGACATTATAAAGGAGAACACTATCGCGAAGTACGTGACTTACTTGGTGGTGACTATTGGTTTGAGCAGTATAAATATGCTGTTGATGGTGCTGGCGGAAGAGATCAGTATAAAACAGTTGGCGAAAAGATTGCTTATGATAATGATGGTGTCGTTACCTATGGTGGTTTATTTGGTCAGTTAGAATATGCCAGCAATAAAATTTCAACATTCGTTGCTGCTACGGTTTCAAATACCTGGTTTAAGCGTGTTGACCGTTACAACTATATCGATGATATTGAATCAGATGTGGCTACTGCATTGGGATACAATGCTAAACTAGGGGCTAACTACAACATTTCTGATAAGCACAATGTATTTCTTAATGCCGGATATTATTCAAAAGCTCCTGATTTCAGGTTTGTTTTTGTTAACTACAGCAATACGCTTTCAAACGAAGATCTGGAAAATGAAAAGATCATTGGTGTTGAAGCCGGATATGGTTTCTCTTCTGCGAAATTTGCGATGAAATTGAATGTATATCATACCATGTGGAATGATAAGTCACTTCTTTCCAGAAGGATTACTACCGAATCAGGAGCCCAGGTGAATGCCTTTATTAAAGGCCAGGATGCCGTTCACCAAGGTGTTGAGCTTGAATTCAATTCTATCATTACCAACAATTTCAACTTAGGTGGTTTTGTTTCTCTCGGTAACTGGGAGTGGGCAAGCGATGTTACTGCTGATGTTGTTGATGATGCAACAAATGAGGTTTACACCACTGAAATATATGCTGATGGATTGAAAGTGGGTGATGCTCCTCAAACACAGATCGGAATCATCGGTGATTACACCATCTATAAAGATTGGGAAATTGGTGTCGTATTCACCTATAATGATGATTATTATGCAAACTATGATCCGGAAGATCGTGATGATCCAAATGACAGAGTTCAGCCTTACAAATTAGATCCCTTTGCTTTATTAGACCTTCGTTTAGCTTATTCCTTCAAATTTACAGGTCTTGATGCACAGGCAATGATCAATTGTCATAATGTTACTGATCAGGAATATTGGGCAGAAGCTTATGATAGCGATGATCATGTTTCTGAAGAAGGCCTCAGCGGTTTCTACGGCTGGGGAAGAACCTGGAACTTTGCCGTAAAAGTTAATTTCTAATGTTGACTTCTCATAATTAATACATGTTTAAGGCTTCCTCCAGAGGAAGCCTTTTTTTATTAAGTAGTATTTATAATTTTGAAAATTAATATTCATTAATAAAGTCAATTCATCATGCAGAAAGGAGTGTTTATTATTATCAGCCTGATATGTGCTGGTTCTTTGTTTGCTCAAAAAGAACTGCTTCAGTCCGGCCCCATGAATGGGTATTCAGAAATGCGGGAAGCAGCTATTTGGGTACAAACTAAATCTCATGCACGTGTGTATATCAGATATCATGATGCAAATAATGCGGGAAAGAAATTCCATTCTAACACTGTTGAAACTATGAAATGTGAAGCGTTTACTGCTTTGCTCATCGCTGACAGTGTTGAACCCGGAAGAAAATATCATTACGACTTGTATATTAATGATGTAAAAGTTGAAATTGATTATCCCTTGTTTTTTCAAACCCAAAAGCTATGGCAGTACAGAAACGATCCTCCGGAATTTAGCTTTGTTACTGGAAGCGGAGCCTATATAAACGAAGAAGCCTATGATCGTCCGGGAAAACCTTATGGAGGCGACTACCACATTTTTGAAAGCATTGCCAAATCTGAACCGGATTTCATGCTTTGGTTAGGGGATAATGTTTACCTGCGCGAACCGGATTGGAATTCCATGACAGGAATTGTTAATAGGTATACTCATGACAGGGCTATCCCGGAAATGCAGCCTATGTTGGGAAGCATGCACCATTATGCCATCTGGGACGATCATGATTTTGGACCGAATAATAGCGACAGAAGCTTTTGGAACAAAGAAAATACATTAAAAGCTTTTGAATTGTTTTGGGCAAACCCTTCTTATGGAGTAGGTGATATTAAAGGAGCTATAACGGCTTTTCAATGGGCTGATGTTGATTTTTTCCTCCTGGATAACCGGTATTACCGCGCTCCAAACTATCTTGAAGCTGGTGATAAAACTATGCTTGGGAAGGAACAGTTAAACTGGCTTAAGGATGCCCTGGTAAGCAGCCATGCTACCTATAAACTTATTGTAATGGGGGGTCAGTTCTTAAATACCTGTGAGGAATATGAAACCTATACAAATTATGGGTTTAAAGGAGAAAGGGATCACCTTATTAATTATATTGATGAGCAAAATATCAATGGGGTGGTATTCATAACAGGCGACCGCCATCACTCGGAAATTAGCAAACTTACAACCGAAAAAAATAAACTGGAAATATATGATATTACCTCCTCCCCATTTACCTCAGGGGCGCATAAGATGGCAAGCAAGGAAAACAATCAGTTAAGGATACAGGGAAGTTTAATCACCCGGCGCAATTATGCCCTGATTAGTTTTAAAGGCCCCAGAAATGATAGAAAGCTCGTGCTTGACTATTACGATAGTGATGGCAAGCATCTGTATAATTTCGAGATTTCACGATAAATCGACGACCATTTTCTTTTTTATTCGTACCCTTTACTGTAGCTGACACAGTGTTAACTTGTTATGCCTTTCCCCAGGCTTTTTCTTATAGTATTTTGAAGCCTTGTAACCTACAAAAAATTGCAATTATGAAAAAGCTGACTATTTTATTCTTATTTCTTTTTCCCCTGGGATTACTTGCACAAAATTATGGTTCCGTCAAAGGAAAGGTTTTCAATGATGGCGATAAGAAAAGCATGCCCAGAGCTACCGTATATGTGAAAGTGGGAGGATCCACCATAGGGACCACGACCGACAAAGACGGAAATTTCAATCTAAAACCCCTTTCTCCGGGTGTGTACAATGTACATATCACATATATGGGTTTCAGGGAAGTGATACTTACTAAGATACGTGTAAACCCGGATAAGATTACCTTTTTGGATAAAGTGTATATGGAGGAGGAAGGAATAATGCAGGATCCGGTTGTTATCAAAGGAAGAATAAAAGGCGGCAAATTGCTGGATATTGAACAACCATCCAAACAGACCCTGGCAGATACAGACCTGAAGAACATTCCCGGTGGAAAAGATCCTGCAAAGCTATTATCATCTTTTTCATCTGATATTATGGTAAGTGAAGTGGGGAATCGTGTGTATGTGCGGGGAGCCAGAAACGGAACAGTATTGTATGTAGTAGACGGTGTACGCGTTAATGGAAGCGATATTGGTGTTCCTACGGGAGCCATATCCAGCATGACTGTTTATACCGGCGGTGTACCAGCCAAATACGGAGATTTTACCGGTGGAGTGGTCGTGATAGAAACGAAAGGCTATTTCGAAATCGAAGCTGAACACATTGCCAATAGCTATTAATAGCTGACATAACTTGGGTTTAGCTTATTTTTGTATGTCAGGGATAATTAACATGAAAAAGCTATTTACATTTTTTTTCGTTGTATACTTTTTGCCTGGTTTGACTAGCCTGCAAGCCCAACATACTATTTCAGGTATTGTTAAGGATGGAGATAATGGGAAAGCACTGTCTTCAGTGAACGTACAAATCATGACGGCATCCATTGGAACAGTAACAGGCAGGAACGGATCCTTTTCCATTAAGGTGGATGAATTGCCAGCTACCTTATTGTTTTCACATATCGGATATGAAAATAAAGAAATACACATTAGCATTAATGTTAACCGAAAGCTGAATGTGGAATTGCTCAGTAAAACCCATGTGCTTTCTCCTTTTGCTGTTTATGCTGATCGCATCGTTAACCTGGTAAAAGACAAGCCCTTATATGTAATCGACTATGAGTTTGCTTCTGCCAATACCATATTATTATTGGCTTTCAGAAACCGTAAAGCCAGGAAGCCCGAACTGATTCTTATGAACCTGGAGGGAGATACCCTGGCCAGCAAAAAAGTAACAAAAGCTGAAGGATTGTTCAGGGATGTGAAGGATCGTATTTGCCTGGTTTGTAAAAAAGAAGTTTATCCGATTTTACTGAGAGGAAAGACCATTGCTTTAAAGCACCCCCACGACAGGAAAGCATATTTCGAAAACATGAACGGAGTGGTTGAAAATGCCGGGGATTTATTCTACTATGAACAGTATTACTACCGCAACCAGGTATTGCAGTATTATGCCTATGATCAAAAAAAGGATGAAACTACCAATATACGGGTTATTGAAGACAAAAGAGGAATACGGATGCTTTATGATGTGGATCGCTGGGGGCAGTTCGGACTGGAAAGCGAGCATCACAAGCGCTTTGAGGAAATGTGTTTCGCTGATCCCATTTTTGCCCCCATGTTTAAACTACGCGACAGCCTGGTCATTTTAAACTATGTAGATGGCCGGATAGAGCAGTATTCATTGAAAGGAGAACAGGGATTTACATGCTCCATAGATTTTCACAACGAAAAATTCTGCCGGGAAGAAATCATCAAAGACGAAGCCAGCGGTAAAATGTATGCGCTATTCAGAAGAAAAGGAATTTCCAGTCTCCGGGAAATTGATCTGAAAGGCGGTTGCCTTACTCATACCTATCCTATTCCCGGCCACATTTATGTGGAAAACATCCGGGTTCATAATGATGTGGTCTATTTTCTTTACCGCAATCATTACCTGGACACCTTCCAAAAGCTTTACAAAATGCCACTTGGGTAATTCTTCCTATCTTTGCCCATGCTCATCCGGGATTTTGATTATGAAGAGCCATTGTTTCGGCCGCCCAGCGAAGCCCGCTCAGTTATTTTGCAGGCTACTATCGGGTGTAGCTGGAATAAGTGTGCCTTCTGTGAAATGTACACCTCAAAAACTTTTCGGGTAAAAAAACCCGAGCAGATAGAAAAGGATATTAAAGAACTGGCATCGGTTTCTCCGGATGCACGGAAGATCTTCATTGCCGACGGTAATGCCATGGTGATGAGCTACAGGAGATTAAAAGAAATCCTGGAATTATTGCATCAGCATTTCCCTAAGATTCAACGTATATCAGCCTATGCCCTTCCCGGAGATATACTTTCCAAAACCGATACAGAACTCAGGCTGCTGAAGGAGCTGGGTTTAAAACTACTTTATGTCGGGATAGAAAGTGGAGACGATGAACTGCTTAATCTGATAAATAAGGGTGAGGATTTTGAATCTACACGAAAAGGCTTGATAAAAGCCAGGAACAATAATATCAAATTGTCGGTTATGATCCTGAATGGACTGGGAGGGAAAGTATATTCCCGTCAGCATGCAGAGCATTCGGCGAAATTGATCAATGCCATACAACCCGAATATTTATCTACCCTGGTTTTGAGTTTTCCATGGGGTGAAAACCATTATAAAAAGCGTTTTCACGGGGATTATATTCCGCTTGGTAAACTGGGTTTGTTGAATGAAATGAAGGCCTTCATTGAAAAACTGGTATTAAAGGAGTCCATTTTTAGAAGCGACCATGCTTCTAATTACTTGGTATTGAAGGGTATATTGAACCGCGACAAAGAGGTTTTGCTGGAAAAGATCCAGTGTGTTCTTGATCATCCGGAAAAAATAAATCTCCGTGAAGAGTGGCAACGGGGACTGTAAATCTTCCATTTATTAAAAAATTATCCACATACTATTCCAATTTTGGGAACACTTCTCATGCTGAAACATTGTAAAAAGCTGTTAATGTGATGTTTATCCTTTTGGCACATCGATTGTTCTTCAATTGATGACTACAACAGCTACCTCTGCTCAGAAAAACTAAAGAGATGACAACAATATTCGACATCACATTCCTACAGTCTTCAACATCCTTTTTGGCGATGTTGAAGGCTGCTGGTGCGTATCCTACGGCCTGCATATTGCTATTCACCGTAAGTAATATTCTGCTGGGACTGGCATTTCTGTTTTACGTAAACTACCGCAAAAACCGCATGGAGGTATGTCGTATCAGAGAAACCCTTGAAGACATCAATAAGAAATTTGAAGTATCTGTTTATGAACGGGAGCGGTATAAAAAAATGCTTCGCAAAGCCAAGGAAGAATTGAGCAATGGCCGTGAATTCAGGTATAAGTTAATGACCAATCTGAACCATGAATTAAGAACGCCCCTGAATAGCATAGTAGGTATAAGCAATCTTATTACCAGCGATATGCAAAACGGAAGTAAGAAAGACCTGAAGTATTACGCCGAGGTGTTAAATGCAAGCAGCACCCGTTTACTAAGTTTATTCGAAAAAATTATGGATATTGATCAGGTAGGCATGATAAAAAAACAAATAGATATAAGCAGTATACCGGTAGTGGAACTAATGTCAGATATCATTACCAAGAACAAAAACAAAGTTGAAAAACAGGGACTTAAAATAGAAATGGATATTGGTTTTACACCAAATGTTCTGGCTGATCTGGGGGCTTTAATTAAGGTTTTTGATTCTATTGTTGACAATGCAATTAAATTTACCTATTCTGGAAACATAAGGATTAGCACCGGTTTCAACCAAAAACTTCAGGAAGTATTTGTAAAGATATCTGATACAGGAATAGGAATTGATAAAGAATACCTGCCCATGGTTTTTGATTCCTTTTCGCAGGAAAATATGAACCTGACAAGAAAGGAGGCCGGCATCGGACTTGGCCTTTCACAGGTGAAGAAATTGCTGGAGATTATGGGTGGGCGCGTTGAGATTAAATCGGAAAAACACAGTGGAACGGAAGTATCGGTTTTTCTGCTGCCTGAATTAGAGAGTATGAAAGTATAGGGATACACCAAACAAACCGTCGCCCTGGATCTGTAAGGTTCAGGGTTTTTGTTATGTCATTTAAAAAACACAGGGGATACTTGTTGGAAATAAAAAATATTGTATATTTGCACCACTTTTTGAGATTCCTCCTTAGCTCAGTTGGTTAGAGCGGCTGACTGTTAATCAGTAGGTCCTTGGTTCGAGTCCAAGAGGGGGAGCCAGCAACAACAAGGGTTTCAGAATCTATCTTCTGAAACCCTTTTTTTAATTTGATACACAATTTGAGACACAAAATGAAGAAAGATTTTAGCATCTCAGATATTTATATTACCCTGGATAACATCGTTAAAAACAACCCTAACACACTGAGAATAAGTGTTTCACAACTTGAGAAATCTGAAGAACAATGATCTGGATTTAGGAGGTATCTGTAATGATTTCGTATCCAGCTCTTTAAATACTAGTATTGGTAAAACCAATTTGGTACATTGTATGATTGACAAAAATAACTTTTGGAAAGCTGTAAACGAATTAAATAATGGACAAATCAAAGTTTATCCTAATCCAACAAAGGAATATCTGTATGTTGAATTAGAAAATAGTGTAATCTCAGTTGAAACACTTGAAATAGCTGACCTATATGGAGATATTCTAATTAGCAAAAGGGTAGATAGTAAGGAAGCAAGATACAGAATGAATATTAATGATTTACCTGATGGAGTTTATATAATTAGGATTATTGGTGAAAGGGATTGAAAGAAGAAGTGGAGCAGATTACCTTTAATCACACTAAAAAAATATTGGGACAACACATAGGCCTTGTGTTTTATGATATGACCACACTGCATTTTGAAGCTTCAAGAGAAGATGATTTTCGCAAAAGGGGTTACTCAAAAACAGGCAAACACCAATTACCGCAAATATATATTGGACTTTTAGTTGGTGCCAACGGTTACCCCATCGGTTATGAGGCTTTTGAAGGCAATATTTATGAAGGGCACACCCTGATACCCATACTTCAACATTTTGAAGCGAAGTTTTCTTTATCAAAACCTATTGTGGTTGCTGATGCAGGGTTGCTTTCAAAGACGAATCTCGCGGAACTTCAGAACCATGGGTATAAATATATTTTGGGGGCAAGGATAAAAAATGAAAGTCTTGCTGTACGTCAGCAGATACTTAATATGCAACTATCCGATAAAGAGTATGCTATAATTAAAAAAGATAAAGCTCAGCGGCTTATTATTCACCACTCAGATAAGCGAGCAAAACAAGACGCCTACAATCGCCAACGAGGCTTGAACAGATTGGAGAAAAAATTAAATGCAGGTCGTCTTTCAAAAAGCCATATCAATAACCGGGGCTACAATAAATACCTGATCATGAAAGGCAAGATTGATATAGAGATTGATTATGATAAATTCACCCAGGATCAACAGTGGGATGGGTTAAAAGGATACATTACCAATTCGAGACTTGGTCCTCAAAAGATTATTGACAATTACCGACACCTCTTTCACATTGAAAGGGCCTTTCGAATATCAAAAAGTGATCTAAAAATCCGGCCGGTATATCATCGGCTCAAAGACAGAATTGATGCCCATTTATGTATTGCTTTCTCTGCCTATGCGGTATATAAAGAATTGGAGCGGGTTCTTACCTTGGATAAATCAAACATATCAGCTACAAGAGCAGGTGAACTGACCCAAAACATGTACGAACTCGATGTGATTCTCCCAGATACAGGTGAACCAAAGCGCA
This sequence comes from uncultured Lentimicrobiaceae bacterium, assembly GCA_964654725.1. Classification (GTDB taxonomy): domain Bacteria; phylum Bacteroidota; class Bacteroidia; order Bacteroidales; family CAZZLL01; genus CAZZLL01. The sequence continues at coordinate 12,386 of CAZZLL010000034.1, forward strand.
TACTCCTTCAAATGACTCCTGAACAAGCAGCGTTGTATAATACGGTTATCAAATGTTTTTAATCAGGGTGTCCCAATGCGGAAGTCAAGAGAAGAACTTAATTTTCAAATGTTGTTTAATCCATTTAAAAGCTTTATGTAAAGCTTTACATAATGCATTTAAAGCACTTAAAACAAGCGGATTTAACATTGAAGACACGCATTTGACAGATATTGACCCGAATAAACAAACTCCTTGCCCTGGTCATTTTTGCTTTTACCTGGGCGTATATAGCGGGGGTTTTTCTGGACTCCATCCGTCCAATTAAGGTAAAAAAACACGGAAGACAACTAAAACGATAAAAATAACGTCTATAAAAAGTCGGAAGTCAGAAGTCAAAACTGTTTACTAATGACTATTAATTTAACCCCCAAACCCATGAAAAAAACCATCTTGTTTATACTGTTCAGTTTGCTCATAACAACAATCCATTCCCAAACACCTTCCTGGCAATGGATTAAAAGCGGGGGGAGTGGGGGCTATTCCTCATCAGGATTTAAGGAAAGCTGTAAGTATGTTAAAACCGATAATTTTGGTAATATCTATGGTATCAGTTTGTTATATAGTTCGGGTATTGTAATTGATACAATACAGAAGTCACAAGGCTTTGGCTATGATGATTTTTGCGTGTTCAGTTACCGTTGCAATGGCGATTTTCGCTGGGCAAGGTTTTTCGGATGTTCAATGGGTTATGATTACCCGGGCGGCATAGCTGTTGATGGAATGGGAAATGTTTATGTCGCGGGCAATGTGGGTGTTGGATCTTATGGTGACGGCCACTTTGGCGACAGTATAATACCACAGACCTCCACTATGTCAAAATCTGCTTTTGTTGCTAAAATAGACAGTACAGGTCATACGGAGTGGTTGAACATGCCGGGCCCTGCCTTTGACAATGTGGGTGAATATTTGTTACATGTTGAACTGGACAATCAGGGAAATATTAATGTATTGACTTGGTTTGCATCAAATACCATATGGAATACATTCAATGTTCCTGAAAGGGGTCATTACATTATGAAATTCAATAAAGACAATGGTGCTTTAATGGGGATAACTAAGCTTGAATTTAAACTGTCCAATGTAAGCCCAATTGGCAGGGAAAGCCTTTTTTTCACCATTGACAATGATAACAGCATTTACCTGATGAGCGATGTGGTAGATACTGTAGTTGTTGGAACTGATACAATATCAACAAATTATCCTTCCTCCCCTTCAATATATAAAACCCTTCTTGTAAAATTCTCACCAAATGGAGCCAAAATGTGGCACACAGTTGTTAGTGGAACTATTGGTTCAACTTTGGATAATTACAAGCAAATTTATGGTAAACCGTTAATTTATGGAGATTATGTGTACATTGGAGGACAAACACAATCATATCCTGGCTCAACGTTTTTTGGAACAGCTATCCATAATCCAATAGCAAGCCAACCAACCAACTACACAAAACTAATATCACGCTTTAATAAGCATAATGGAAACTTTATATCAGTAATAAACCTAAAAAACAACAACAATATTTTTGAAACACCATTGTCAGTAAGGGATGATAAAATTATTGCAGCAGGTTCAGGGGGGCAGTTAATCATAATGAACCAAAATGATACCCTTCAACCTACCCCTTCCAACTTTAGAAATTACCCCTTTATTGTTGAAATGGACACTGCCCTTAGCCAGTTCAATTGGGGCATTGCCACCATTGGAAAGGGGGAGACGGAAATAGACGCCATTACAGTTGACAACAGGGGCAACATTTATGTGGCGGGCAATATGAACGACAGCATTTATAACAGCTTTGGCGTTGGGACCGCTCCGGCTGCAGGGGGAACGGATTTCTTTATCGCCAAAATTGCCGGAACCAATACCAATTGCGGCTGTGTTTATGCATGGCCATCGGCACAAGTTGTCAGTTTCTCGGGGAACACCCTTACGGTAAAAGGCTCTGCAAGCAACCAGCCCGATAGCCTATATTGGTACTGGGGCGATGGGGACAGCAGCTTATACAGTGCCCCTGGCACAGATATCAGCCACACTTACCAGGGAACAGGGCCCTATACAGTTTGCCTGCGTGCATGGAACTATTGCGGGATAAAAGACACCTGCATTACAGGCCTGTATGCAGGTATGGCCTCAATGCAAAATAAGTCCCAAGAAATATCAGTATATCCTAATCCTGCAAATGATGTGGTGTATGTTGAAATAAATTCTGGAAACAATATAAAATTTGCCAGAATTGAAATAGTTGATTCATATGCAAAGGTTTGGGCCAGGAAAGAAATAAATGCCATGGATAAATTGCATAAAATTAAAGTAAGCAATTTACCATCCGGGGTTTATATTCTGAATGTTTATAATAATGATAATGTATATAGGGAAAAGATATGTGTGACAGGGAGATAGTTGGAAGTCTGAAGTAAAAAAGTAATATTTCAGAAGTTAAAGGTAGAGGGATAGGTATGTGTAACGGTAGTGTTCAAAATTCTGTGTCATATTTCAATTTTACAACAAGCAAATAAAAATATAAAGCATTATAAATTTGTGTCTTTACAGCATTTCAATTAAAACCCAGAAGAACTTAATTTTCAAATGTTGTTTAATCCATTTAAAGCACTTAAAACAAGCGGATTTAACATTGAAGACACGCATTTGACAGATATTGACCCGAATAAACAAACTCCTTGCCCTGGTCATTTTTGCTTTTACCTGGGCGTATATAGCGGGGGTTTTTCTGGACTCCATCCGTCCAATTAAGGTAAAAAAACACGGAAGAAGAGCGAAAAGCATATTTAAATACGGATTAACATATCTCACAAGTGTGCTGTTTTCCAGTGATATAGATAAATTTAAAGATATTTGTAAATTTTTGTCATGTACTTAGAAATAAACTATTATATTTAAAGGGGTTGAAATATCAGCCCCTGTTTATTTTATTATGAAAAAGATAACTCTTATTCTTTTATGTTTTTTCCCACTAACATTATTTGGGCAAAATCTTGTTCCAAACCCAGGATTTGAATACCATAATCCCTCTTATGTATGTAACTGTTGTGGATCAGGTAATATTGCTACTTGCCTACGAAACTGGGATAAAGCTAATCATACAACTCCTGATTTCTTTGGAACTTGTTGTCAAATAAGCTATCCAGGAGGAATTCCTTCAAATCAATCATATGAAATAAAGTTTTTTGTCAGTTTATCAGAGAACTCAAACCGTGCACTATCAAATATTGGGATTTATTTTTCTGATACATTGATTCATTATCCACCACAACCCATTATTCATATGTTAAATTTTAGTCCTCAATTCCAAAATCCTGACAGTAATATAATAACTGATAAAACTGAATGGGTCGAGATAAGTGGAATGTATAATGCAACTGGTGGAGAGAAATATATTGTGATAGGTAACTTTTATGATGATAGCAGTTCTAATTTGATACCAGTTCCAGGAACATTGGTTGGTATTCACGCAGCATATTACTATATCGATGATGTTTCTATAAAAGCGATTGATACAATTCATTATCCAGCATCAGCAGGAAATGATACTTCAATCTGTTTAGGTGATAGCATTAGAATTGGTCTGTATGACTTCTCAGATTATAATTACCAGTGGACTGCAACTACTTATATCAATTGTGATAGTATAGGAAATCCCTGGGTAAAACCTGATACAACCACAACATATTATTTATATCAGGTAGATAATTATGGGGTGCAAAAATATGATACAGTTACTGTACATGTAGATTGCTATCCTGCCAATGCAGGGCCTGATACGGTTATTTGTAAAGGCGACAGCATCCAAATTGGAACCCACAATTATTCGCATCACGCGTATAAATGGCGATCAGAAGTAGGTGGCAATATAATTTATGGGGTAATAGCTGATAGTACATCAGGTACAACAATTGTATATCCGGACACCAGCACATTATTCGTTCTGAAATCAGTGGATAGTACAGGCAATCCAAGTTGGGATTCGGTGTTTATTACTGTGGTGGATTGTGATACACTCAGCGTGTCAGAATACGGTTTGGAAAATATAAGGCTTTATCCCAATCCTGCGAATGGGATTGTATATGTTGAATATTTAGCTTCAAGCTACAAGTCGGAGCGCAGCGGAGATCCCGCTTACGCGGGACTACAAGCTGCAAGTAGATTGGAGATTTTGGATTTGTACGGGAAGGTTTTGGTCAGTAAAGAAATTAATGGAGTAGACAAAAGATTGAAAATTGATGTTTCAGGATTACCTGATGGGATATATTTTCTGAGGATTATTAGTGAAAAGGAAAGGGTACAGAGGAAGGTTGTGGTTTTGAAGAAGTAGTCAGCAGTGGGCAGTAGGCAGCGTAACTCATAACCCATAACCCAAAACTCAAAACTTCCCGGTTACATATTAAGGTAATCATTATTTAATAATAAATTAAGATATAAACTTGCATTATGAATTATCCGGGTTAAATGGGTTGAAGTAGAATTAATTTAGTTTTTCTTATCTTTAATATAAATTTTACTTTTCGGCCAACCTTTAAATATTATATAATCCATGTATTACAATTGCCATATTCATGTTTTTACAGATGCCGATATCCCCAGCAGGTTTCTGCCCCTGGGAATGGTTAAATTGCTCCGTAGCGCAGCCGGTTATGAAACCGTATCAACGGTTTTGAAAAACCTGATTTTCTGGACCGATAACGATATCCTCGATCGTTACATGAAGTTCGTTACTACCGGCAGGATGGGCTCTCAGCAATTAATTTTTGAGAAGTGCATGGATTTCTATCCCGATGATACCAAATTTATTGTACTTGCGATGGACATGGCTTATATGGGTGCCGGCAACGTTCCCCGGCCCTATAAGCTGCAGTTGGAAAACCTTTATCAGCTGAGTAAAACCTATCCCCAGGTGATCCCTTTTATTCATGTAGATCCCAGGCGGGAAGGTGTTTTGGATTTGCTAAAAAAATGTGTCGAAGAATGGAATTTCAAAGGAGTAAAACTATATCCCCCCCTGGGTGTATTTCCCTATGATGAACGCTTCGATCCGGTATATGCCTATTGTCAGGAGAATAACCTGCCCATTCTCACCCATTGCAGCCCCTTTAACCCTGTTCATTATAAAGGAAAGAAAAATCATATCAAAAAACTATTACAGGCATCCAAAATTCCTGCCAATACATTTCGAAAGAGTAAAAAGGAATTGTGTTCTCATTTTACCTATCCTGAAAATTTTAAATTTGTGGTAGAAAAGTTTCCTGACCTTAGGGTTTGCTTTGGCCATTTTGGGTCGCAGTATTATTGGGACAAGTTTATCCATCATCCGGAGGAGGAAGGGAACTGGTTGCGGATCATACGGGATTTATGCATTAATTACAATAATTTTTATGCAGATATTTCCTTTACCATGGCCGATATGAAATATTTTTCTCTCCTGAAAATTATGCTTACTAACGAAAAATTAAGCAAAAAGATCTTATTCGGCTCCGATTATTATATGGTTGAAGTTGAGTCAAATGAAAGACGCTTTGGTCTCGATTTGCGCGCCTGTCTCGGTGAAGAAAACTTTAATAAAATTGCCGTTGAAAACCCAAAAACATTTTTATTCGGATAATTCAAAACTGAAAATATACATACAAACAATGAATAGAGTATTATTTCTCATAAGCTTACAAGCTTTAATTATGATGGTGTTTTTTACACAAATAACATGCTGTTATGCTCAGTCTGAAGATGAAGATCTGCAAAATCTATTTTGCCGGACATCTTCCACAGAAGAGCTGCAGCAAAAGCTAAATGAGGCCTTGCCCACACCGGAAGAATGTGACAAGGTGTTTAAACATCCTTATTCACATGATTATTACGCTTATCTTTCAGATACTACCAGAAAAGTTATTAAAAGAATTAATCCCGGGGTCTACAATGCATGTGAAATAGATCATTTTACTTCAGAGAATGTATTTATGGATGATACTTACATTGCAGCACAAGGCATGTTTGTTATCCAGGAATTTCTCAGGGAAAGGATAACGTTTTATGAAATATATTTTTATAAAGATGATGATTATGATTATTCCAAATATTGCCGGTACCTGGTAAAAATGAATGAGCGCTGGGTTTACTTTCCTGATCCCTGGGTATTGATGCACAAAGAATAAACACAGATCGATTTATTGTGTTATATCAAGAAAAGGTAATGAACCGCTTATCCCGATACTTCGAAAATTTTAAAGTGCGTTGGGGAATAAATTCCAATCTTCACCTTGCTCTAATACTCTTTGTGTTTGCCATATCCGGTATGAGTTTTTTATATGTGAAAGAAACTGCATATGAATTTCTTGGAATTGTTACACCCGGTAAAGCATGGTATTATAAAGTGTTCATTTTTGTTTTCGTAGGATTGCCTCTGTATCACCTGGTATTCTTTTTTTGGTGCATTGTTCTGGGTCAGTATACCTTCCTCAAACTGTTTTTAAAGAAAAGTACAGCGCGGTTCAGAAGAAAAAGAAGAAGCTAAGACAAGCTGGATTTAATGAATGCCTTTATTTCCTCTTTATTCTTTTCTGAAATGTCAAAGATCCAGGTTTTTTTTACGTTCCATCTGCGGAAAACCTTTTTTGCCAATTTTTTACGTACCGTCCAGATTTGTGGTATGGAGGTATCTGCACATAATTTATTTATCGCAGGAGCCCACCCCTTATTGTTCATCTCCAGGGGGCCTACTTCATCGATTACTATGATATCAGGCTGATCAACCGGTGCTGAGCTGAGGATGTTATTCCCGGCTTCAAAGGTATCCGGATTGAAATAAAACTTACCATATTTCAAAAACCCCTTTTCGTTATATACGCTGCAGAGAGGATATCTTTGTTTGTTTTTTATATTCATTACAGAGAATCCGATGCGTCTTCCTTCCTTGTGCAAGCCCTCGGAAAGAATGCCCCTGATTGTAAAACCTTCAAGGCAGAGCTCCTTGGTTATTTGTTTCAGGATGCTTGTTTTTCCTTCTTCCCTTTCTCCCGTGATCACAATTATTTCCGGCAGGGATTCCACTTTTTTGATAAATGCATGTAGTAAATCTTCAGAATAGACCAATATATTGAAAAAAGATGTTTTAAAATGTCTCAGAAAATGTCCTGCAGGCGGAAGGCCTGAAATCAGTTCAGGGAGGGCTGAAAATGCCAGGTTTAATGCTTTATATAATCTGGAGCACCCCAACAATGTTCTCACTACAGGATTCCTCAATTCCGTGCTCAGGGCAACAAAACCGGAAATGACTACGAATGCCCTCAGGTTCATTTTTAAACCAATGAAAAGCCCTTCTCTGCTGAATACCTCACCCGTTGAAAATCCCTTCCAGAACATGGATGCTGCCAGGATGATGACAACAAACTGCATCCAGAAAACGGGTTTTCGAATAAACGGCATATTGTTCCTGTAGCGATAGTATACAATGCCAATATAGATCAGGCTTGTTGTGAGGGCTGCCCATATGTAGCTGGAATTTACCAGCAACAGGCAGGTTATCATTATAATCAGATGGAGCGGAATCAACCAAGCCGATAATGTTCGTTCTATTCCACCGTCTATGTTAAGCTTATCACTTATTGCAATGGGTATCCTCCTGCTTGCAACCCTGCCCTGTTTCATAGTTGTTGTCTTCATATTCAGGTATGCTAATAAAGCTGTTAAAGCTCCTGCCAGGAAAAATATGGCTGAAACAAGAATGAAAAAGACACTGAGCCTTATGTTCTCCAGATGGATCTGTTTCATCAGAAAATCATACATAGATGCAGCAATGCGAATAATATCCACACCATAGTTTATAATCAGGCGAAATAGTTTTTGCAGGATAACGCTGAATACCGCCAGTCCGCCGGCAAGCATAAATCCTATCACATTTCTTCCGGTTAACCAAACAATAATTTCCACGATCAGGGCTTCTGAAAAAATACCTATCATGGGGCCAATGATGATTGCAGAAGGGGAGAGGGATTTCATCAGGGCGGCAATCAACCCTGCCCGCCAGATCATGCCTTTTTCTTTCCAAAATATCATGAAGGAAATGATGATAAATACGCTGGAGGAGGCCAGGAGTACCCCCGACATAGGGATCTGAAGGTTATGCAGAAAACTTCCTGCAATGATCTCAAAAGCAGCCCACAAGCTGCCAATAACGGATGCTTTAAGCCATATATATTCATTAAGGTTTGATCTGTCAAGCATTGTCCTGAAAAAACCTACAAGTTATTATTTTTTAGAAAGTATTTCCCGGATTTCTTCTATTTTTACGCTCAATTAGTAGTGATACAAAATTATTGATTATGGATAAAATTATCGGAATTGGAAATGCCCTCGTTGATATGATGACCACACTGAAAAGTGATTATTTTCTGGAAGAGCTGAAATTTCCCAAGGGAAGCATGCAACTGATCGACAAGGATCTTTCCAGGGAGATCATTTTAAAAACAAATGAATTGCCAAGAAAACAGGCTTCGGGCGGATCGGCGGCAAATACCATTCATGGTCTCGCAAAATTAGGAGTTGAAACAGCCTATATTGGAAAAATTGGCAGGGATGATCTTGGAAGGTTTTTTATTTCAGATCTGGAAAAAAGCAACATTAAACCATATGTGTTGGAAAGTGATAATGATACCGGAATTTCTATTGCTATGGTGAGTCCGGATTCGGAACGAACCATGGCTACTTGCCTGGGTGCTGCTGTGGAGCTGAATGCCAACGACCTTAAGCCTGAAATACTGCAGGGATATAAATATTTGCACCTGGAAGGATACCTGGTGCTGAACAGGGAATTGGTTAAAAAAGCCATCCAACTTGCTAAAGAAAACTATATGCTGGTTTCCCTCGACCTCGCAAGTTTCAATGTGGTGGAAGACAATATGGACTTTCTGCACAGCATCATTGATAAAGTAGATATCGTTTTTGCCAATGAAGAAGAAGCTAAGGCATTTACTAAAATGGAACCGGAAGATGCCCTGGATGAAATAGGGAAATATTGTGAAATTGCCGTTGTGAAGCTTGGCAAAAAAGGAAGTATCATCAAAAATGGAGAACGCAATTTTAAAGTAAATGCAGCAGAAGCAGATGCAATAGATACCACCGGCGCCGGAGATCTGTATGCTTCAGGCTTTCTTTACGGACTGATTGAAGGATATCCGGTGAATAAATGCGGGGAAATAGCTTCCCTGGTTGCATCTCAGGTCATCGAAGAAATTGGAGCAAAAATCAGCCCGGACAGATGGCAGTGGATTTATGAGAAAGTAAAATCCTTATAACAGTCTGATAATTATATTACAGAATTGTTTTTTTATTCTTTTCTTTTCCCTATTTTTGTCCCCTTTTAGAAGATAAGTATTAATAGTAAAACATGTGTTTATACAATGAAGGTTTTTCAAACGAATGATATCAGGAATATTGCCCTCGTCGGAGGAGCAAAGTCCGGTAAAACAACCCTGGCAGAAGCTATGCTCTTTGAGGGAGGTGTTATTAATAGAAGAGGCAGTGTTGACGATAAAAATGCTATGTCAGACTATAAGGAGATAGAGCTTGAACGCCAGAACTCTATTTATACTACTGTGCTGAATACAATTTATAATGATAAGAAAATCAATATTCTGGATGCACCCGGTTTCGATGATTTCATTGGTGAGGTAATTGCCGCATTGAATATTGTTGATACAGCCGTTAATGTAGTGAATGCCCAAAACGGGCTGGAAGTTGGTTCTGATATTGCTTTTAAATATAGTGATAAGCTGAATGTTCCCGTTATTTTTGCCATCAATCACCTGGAACATGAAAATTCAAATTTTGACGAAACACTTCGTCAGATAAAAACGGAATTGTCATCAAAGGCTACTGTGGTTCAGTATCCGGTTAACACCGGCCAGGGTTTTGATTCCTTTGTGGATGTGTTGAAAATGAAAATGTATAAATACAGCCCCGATGGAGGGAAACCTGAAATTCTTGATATTCCTGATAGTGAGAAAGACAAGGCGGCAGAATTGCAATCAGAACTGATTGAAGCTGCTGCAGAAAATGATGAGGCATTGATGGAAGTTTTCTTTGATAAAGGTACCCTTGATGAAAATGAGATCAAAAAAGGACTGAGCCTCGGTATTAAGGAGCGCGGATTATTTCCGGTATTTTGTATCAATTCCAGGCATAATATGGGTGTAGGGCGATTACTGGAATTTATAGCCAATAACGTTCCTTCTCCGGATAAAATGGAAGGCAGAAAACTTGTATCAGGTGAGATGGTTAAATGTGATCCTTCTCAGTCATTTTCAGCTTTTGTGTTTAAAACAGTAATTGAATCGCATCTGGGCGAGATTTCATTTTTTAAAGTATTTGGCGGTTCCCTCAAGGAAGGGGAAGATGTAATGAATACAAAAACATCCAATAAGGAAAGAATTTCCCAACTGTTTGTATTCAACGGAAAGAACAGGGATAAGGTAGACGAATGTGTTTCTGGGGATATCATTGGTGCAATCAAACTAAAAGGGACCCGTACGAATCATACCCTTATTTCTCTGAAAGCAACCGAAATTCAGTTTGAAGCTATTGAAATTCCTGATCCGAAGTTCAGAACAGCTGTTAAAGCTATGAACTCTGCTGATGATGAAAAGCTTGGTTTGGCATTAAATGAGATCAATAAAGTTGACCCAACCATTGTCTCCGGGTATTATAAAGAATTAAAGCAGCTTATTCTGCAGGGCCAGGGTGAACTGCATCTGAACATCGCAAAGTGGCAGCTGGAAAACCTGGAAAAAATTCCTGTTGAATATTTCCCTCCTAAAATCCCTTACAGGGAAACCATTACTAAAGTATCCCAGGCTACGTATCAGCATAAAAAGCAATCCGGAGGCGCCGGTCAGTTTGGTGAAGTGCATATGGTTATTGAGCCATACAATGAGGGCATGCCGGAACCTTCAAAGTTCAAAGTAAAGCAAATGTTGAGAAAATCTTCGGTCACCCCCCTGAGTATTTCCAAAGGTGATAATGAAATTGCCGTTAATGTCAGGGGAAAAGAAGAAGTAAAGCTTGAGTGGGGTGGTAAACTGGTGTTTTACAATTGTATTGTTGGCGGGGTGATCGATGCCCGTTTTCTGCCGGCAATTCTCAAAGGACTTATGGAAAGAATGGAAGAAGGCCCCCTCACCGGTTCGTATGCCCGTGATATCCGGGTGATGGTTTATGACGGTAAAATGCACAGCGTCGACTCCAATGAAGTTTCCTTTAAAATTGCTGGAAAATCTGCTTTCAGTATGGCTTTTAAAGAAGCTGCACCAAAGATCATGGAACCTATTTATGATGTGGAAGTGATTGTTCCTGAAGATAAAATGGGCGGTGTAATGACCGACCTGCAGTCGAGAAGGGCCATTATCATGGGAATGGAAGGCGGGCAAATAAAAGCCAAGGTGCCTTTGGCTGAACTGAACAGATATTCTACCGCACTGAGCTCTTTAACAAGTGGCCGGGCAACCTATAGCATGAAATTTGCCGAATATTCTGCGGTGCCGGGTGATATCCAGGATAAACTCCTGAAAGAATACGAAGAGCAACAAAAGGAAGAAGATTAAGATCTATTAAAGAAGGGTCACAAAACCTGATTTCGTCAGTATAATTCCGTCTGACTGGCTGATGTAAATTTTATACATGTATGTACCGGGATGAAGATGTTCTCCGGCATTATTTTTTCGACCATTCCAGGGTTTGGTATAATCATCGGTATAATAGATGAGTTCACCCCAGCGGTTAAAAATGTACATTTCATAATTACCTTCTCTATCCAGGTTATAGCCCAGAGGCAGGAACATATCGTTTAACCCGTCGGCATTGCTTGGTGTAAAAGCGTTAGGCACATAAAGGGTAGAAATATCCCTGACATACACCTGTTTGCTGGTCGTGTCGGTACAGCCTTTATCATCGGCTATCTCCAGTTCGACTAAATAATAACCGGGTGTCGAATACGTATATACCGGATTTTGCTGGGTAGAGGTGCCTGTAAAATCTCCGAAATCCCAGAACCACTGAATGGGATTTCCGGTACTTTCATCCTGAAAGTCAAATTTCGGATTTGGCATTTGAGCCACATTTGGTGAAACTGAAAAATGTGCATCCGGCCCGGGCTGGTTTGCAATAACAACCTGCTGACTAACATCACAGAAAGAATCCGATACGCTGATCGTGTATGTTCCTGCACCCAGGTTTGTTACAACAGAGGTGCTTTGCATAGGTGTAGTATTCCATTCAAATGTATAGGGTGGTGTTCCGCCGTTGACATTAACGGAAGCATATCCATTCCCTTGTCCGCAATATTCGTCCCGTGTACTATCGATCAGCACATCAGGCGGAGGATAGTTGATAAGTTCTACAGAATCAATATAAATACAGGATCCGTCGCTGATGGTCACAATATATAGTCCGGCACTCAAATTGCTGACAGAGGGCCCTGTTTGTGGCGGGGTGGTGTTCCAGGTATATGTATATTGCCCTGCTGTATCATTGGCAATATCTATATCAATGGAACCATTGCCAAGAGTGCATTTTTCATGGTCGAAGGTGATGGTAGACTGTGGTAGGGGCACATAATCCACCTGGATAGTATCGCTGTTTGAACAAAAAGAGGCACTGTCGATAATAAGCACATAAGTGCCTACACTGTCTGTTTGAAAATTTTGATTGTTTCCGATGATGATTCCGTTTCGCATCCAGGTATAGGCATAATTATTTCCCTGTGGCCCCTGAAGTATCGGAAAGGAATCATTGTAACATATAAAAGTATCCGGGCCCAGGTTTACATCAGGCGGTTCATGAACATAAACAGAAATAGTAGTATCGTAAGAACAGCCAAAACTGTCGACAGCCACAAAGGTGTAGTCTTTATATCCTGTGGTAAAAGGAGAAGCCTGCACCACATTTCCGTTATTGTTCACAATGCTGGGATCGTTTTGCCAGTATTGTCCGGAGGTATCGTAACCCGGTGTGTATCCCCAGGATGTGGGAAGTACGCTTTGAGCAAATTCTATCCCCCAGTCAAAAATAAACCCATTGTCAATGGCAATGTTATCTGTTACTGTCAGCGTCCAGTTTCCGTTCAGGGGGCATCCGATCAGATTGGTCAATGGCTGGTAAGAAGCGTAAGAACCTGAAGGAAGATAGGGGTGATTATTCACATAAACCCCCAGTGTATTCACATAACTGTAATTGTAGTTGCCTGCTTCATTGACCATAGTGTTGTAAGTAGGATTGCTTGTCCAGCTGTAAAGATATCCTACACCGGGTATCGGTTGCGCATTGTTGTCAACAGGTTCTCCCAAAAACGTATTTGTACCACCCGGATATTGTTTTAAAATTACCGTTTGGTTGCCCGGGCATTTAATTTTTATTTCCAGATCGCCCAGGTAGGAATGCTCAATCGTGGCAAAGATTCCGACAAGGTCGTTGATATTTGTCAGGGTTTGACCGGGATTAAAGATATTAAAGGTCAGGTTAGAGGTATAGGAAACACCACTGCCATCAGGTAAATATGTTTGTCCGGCCCAGTTAAGGGAAGCCGAAGTTTGCCAGGAGGTAGGATTTATCGTTCCTACCAGGCTTACGGTATCGCCCAGGCATATTTCCTGGTTGACTGCAAAGGTGCTGTCAAAGGTAGGTTCCGTTGATACACGTACCCTTACTCCCAAATCGTTGATGCTTTCACAACCATTGGAATCAATGACCATAAGATCAACATCATAACCTCCTATGCTGTCGAATAAAACCTGTATGTTCTGTCCGCTGTCGGAAACCCCGTTCGAAATATCCCAGTAAAAAGAGGAGGTGCTGTTGCTTTGAACATATACATAGTAATTTTCAGGAAAAATACCGGTGCCGGTAAATGTTACCGTATCCCCTTTGCAAACATCAATATAAATGCTATCAGGATTAATAGGAGGAACAGTGGATTGTAAACCACTATAAACTAATTGACAGGGAGCTGTACAACTGATATTGGCACTCCATCCTGAAGCACTTCCCTGGGAGATAAACTGAAAAGTTAAACATCCGGAGGCATTACCAGCAGTGGCTTGTATCTGCATGTTTACCGGAGACATGGAAATGTCAAATACACCCAATTGTGCAGATGAGGTGGAGGCTCCATTGTATATGATCAGCAGATCTCCGGAAGTTACACCGAAACTGTTGAAATCTACCTTGATCTTTTGTCCTGTTGATGATGGACAAAAAGTAACCGTATAATTTTCGTTTGCCAGGTACTGGCCTGATTGTCCGCCACTATCGTAGAATGTTCCGGTACAGGTGGTAACGGTTTGGTTATTGTAAACATCCATTTCATAAGTTTGACCAAAAACCGTATGAAAGCAAATAATAAAAAAAGTGTATATAAGTATGTTTTTCATTTCTTATTGGTCTTCTATGATTCCCACAGAACACTTGTATGCCTGGTAACGTTGGCTCAATTCCTTTCCTGAATAGAATACAAGCACCCTCCCCGTATTTCCCAGCTTATAATATGATTGCTGGTCGTAATGCCTGATAAAATTATACCTGAGAATGTTGATATTACTAAAATCCAGATCAGCGGCATCATAAGGAAAATTTCTGGGAGGCAGGCTGTCTTTTCTGATCTCCCTGACTTCTGAAATGTCAGGTATGTTGGAAAATTTACTTTCAGGAAGTTCCAGGATAAAATAAGCACTGTCAAGGTAATAATTCAGATAAAGGATAAGGTTAGATTTATTCATGGTAAGTGTATCCAGGAATGCTGAATCATAACTGGTATATAAGCGTGCATCTGGCTGATACAAATCATTACGCTGGCTGTAGGTATTTGTGTAAGTGAAGGTAAGTAGAAGTATCACGCAAAAAACTTTGTAATTCATTTCGCTTCCGTTTTTCAAGCTGTAAATATAGTGATTTTAAGAATGTAACCTTGATCTTAATTAAAAGACAAATTATTGAGCAGATAAGTTGCTTTGATGGCAATCTTCCGGAAAAAATGCGGAAAATATTATCAGATAATAAAAAAACGACTTCAGAAAACAAAAACCATTTCGTAGTGTTCGATATTGGCTTCCACAAAAACATCTCCTCTTTTGGTAAATCCCTGGCGCTCATAATAGGGGACTGCTTTAAGCTGGGCATGCAGGTATATTTCTTTATTCAGGGATTTAACATCCTCCATAACTTTTCTGAGCATCACACTCCCAAAGCCATTATTTCGATATTCCGGCAATACTGCAAAACGCTCCAGTTTAATTCCTCTGTCGGTTTCCCTCCATCTAGCTGTGCCTATCATCAAATCATCCACACTCAGAATGTAATGTATAGATTCATCATCTTTGCCATCGTATTCAATCTCATGATCAACATTTTGTTCTTCAACGAAAACACGTTTTCTGACATCAAAAGCCTTCTTAAGTCCTTTGGTGTCTGATGCCTGTATTTGTTTGCATATAACGGACATATAAGCACTTGTTTAATTACATACCTTAAATTTTTAATTTTTCCCCTTCTGATTTGGCAATTACAACAGCACCACAGCTGTCGCTCCAGACATTTGTAGCTGTTCGGAACATGTCCAGGATGCGGTCTACTGCTATAATCAGCCCGACACCTTCCAGAGGCAGGTTGATGGCAGACAATACTACTGTTATCATTACCAGTCCTGCCATTGGGATAGCAGCTGCTCCGATTGATGCCAGCAATGCCGTTATTACCACGATGCCTTGTTCTAAAATACTTAGCTCGATGCCATAAGCTTGTGCAATAAACATGGCAGCAACGCATTCATACAGAGCGGTACCGTCCATATTGATAGTGGCTCCCAGTGGCAAAGTAAAACTGCTGATTTTATTGGATACACCTGATTTATGTTCCACAGCTTCCATAGTCAGGGGAAGGGTTGCTCCTGAGGAAGAAGTGGAAAATGCTGTTAATAAAGGCGTAGAAACTGCCTTTCCGTGTTTAAGCGGATTGGACTTGCCTATAATCCGAAGAATAACAGGAAGGGTGATGAAGGCATGTACTGCCAATCCCGCGAGAACGGTAAGCATATAAATACCCATGCGCCCGGCCAGTCCAAGAATGTCGCTTTGCTCTGATACAACTTTTGCTACAATACCAAATACGCCAAAAGGAGTGAAGGTAATAATCAGCATGGTGATCTTCATCATTACTTCGAAAACGGCATTGAAAAGATCACTGAGCAACTGCCGGTATTTTTCGGATACACGTGTGATAAAAAAACCAAATAAAATGGCGAAAAAGATAACCGACAACATTTCATCATTTGCAAATGCGCTGAAAAGATTTTCGGGTACGATATTAATCAGTGTATCCCCAAAACTGTTTTTTGCATCCGATAATCCTTCTACTTCAGCAGCCAGGTTAATATCAGCATTTACACCGGGCTTTATCATATTTACCAAGAACAATCCGGTTATGATGGCCAGGGCAGAGGTTGTTACGTAATAGGCAATGGTTTTAAAACCTAGCCGGCCTAAATTCCCGCCTTTTTCAATATTGGTAACACCCGAAATAATTGAGCTCAGGATAAGCGGAATAATGATCATTTTCAGTGCCCGGAGGAAAAGATCTCCCATCCAACTTATATAACGTATGTTTTGATTTGTAAAAGCCTGTTTGGCAATAAGTTTGTTGTATTCACTGTGCTCTTTATCAGTGAGCAAAGGTTGAATGGCTTTTGTGTAAGCTTCTTTGCTGCTGAATTTTCTGCCTTCCAGAATTTTCAGCTTCTCAAGGCTTTCATTGGAAAGCCCGCTTTTAGAGAGGCGTTTAAAGGTGCCCGCTGAAAAATTATAGCTTGCCGGATTGTATATGCCAAAGATTACTGCAATTATAAGTGCAATAAGTATCTGAAGATATAACGGAAATTTTTTCATGAAAAGCTTTTTCCAAATATACTATTTTCATGCAGGAATGGAAAAAGCAGGAGAGCTTTTGATAGAATGATCTCGGGCAGCCTGTCAGGTGCTTTCTGCAATAATTTCTGTTTCTTCTTCCGTTTCTTCTTTCTTAAAGAAACGGTTCTGGAAAAACAACAGGATAAATACACCAATAGTAATGGAAGAATCAGCAATGTTGAAAACAGGCCTGAAGAACACAAAAGAGTTTCCGCCCCAGAATGGGAACCATTCCGGATAATGGCCTCTTAGTATCGGGAAATAAAACATATCAACCACCTTTCCGTGGAGAAAGCTTGCATAACCACCTCCTTCCGGCAGGAATTGGGCAACATGGTGTTTGCTTTCACTGAATAACAGGCCGTAAAAAGCACTGTCGATAATATTGCCAACAGCGCCTGCAAAAATCAGGGATATACTAAGTATAAGTCCAAACGGACTGTCTTTTTTACTGATAGTATAAAGATACCAACCTATTGCAAAGGCAGCGAGGATACGAAACAAGCTTAACAGCAATTTTCCGCCGTCAAAGGGTAATTCCAGGCCAAAGGCTACGCCGTTGTTTTCAGTAAAATGTATAATGAACCAGTTGCTGTTAAAAATATAGAACTCCTGCCCCAATACCATATGCGTTTTAATCCAGAATTTTAGCGCCTGATCCAGGATGAGGATAACAAAGATGATTATTAGTGATTTTTTCAATTTGTTTTTTGTTAGTTGGACATAAAATTACATCCCAATATCTTTCAAAATATCAGAGACATTGGGATGAATTTGTAAACAAACGAATTATTATTTCACACTTTGTGAAAGTTTCGCATCTATACTTAGGGTAGCATGGGGAACGACCCTTAGGCGTTCTTTTGGTATTAATTTACCAGTTACCCTGCAAATCCCGTAGGTTTTGTTTTCTATTCTTATCAGTGCATTTTCAAGGGATTTGATAAACTTTTGCTGCCTGACAGCCAGGCGGCTGTTCTCTTCTTTTGATAAAACATGGTATCCTTCTTCCAATACTTTAAAAGTTGGAGCGGTATCGCTATCTCCATGTTCATTCATATTGGTGTATGCTTCTGTAAGCATTTTTAAATCATTACGGGCTTTTTCAAGTTTCTTCAATATGATCTCTTTAAATTCCTGTAACTCTTCATCAGAGTATCGGGTTTTTGTAAGTTTCTCCTGCTTCTTCATAATAGCCTTTTTTTCGACAAAATCATTAACGGGATACTATTAATTTTATTGAATTCTTTGGATTTTAATACCCAGGATGATATCGTTAATTAATTCGACCTCATCTTTCTCGTCATCTTCAATAAAGCCAACTATTTCCAATGATTTCGCCAGTGTTTCCGAACAAATATATGAATAATTATTTTTTATAGCCATATTTATTTTCTCATCAGAACGTATTTCAAGTTTAATTTTATCAGTAACCTCAAAGCCTTTGTTTTTACGAAGGTTTTGGATACGGTTTATGATCTCCCTTGCCATGCCTTCCTGCTCGAGTTCTTCGGTTATTGTAATATCCAGTGCAACGGTGAGTGTGCCCAGGGTGGAAACAACCCAGCCGGGAATATCTTCGGTCAGTATTTCCACATCGTCAAGGAGGACATCTATTTCATTGCCATCAATATTGATAAGCAGTTTACCTTCATTATCAATGGTATTTATTTCATCTTGTCCAAAAGCATTCACTTTTGCAGCGATTTTTTTCATGAGTTTGCCATACTTTGGCCCGAGCTTTTTGAAATTGGGTTTGATTTTCTTCACAAGAAAACCCGCTGAATCTTGGAGGTATTCAATTTCCTTCACATTAACTTCTGCCAGGATAAGGTTTTTCACCAGATCAAGCTGTTTGGTAAAATGATCATCCGACATCGGTATCATGATTTTGTTAAGGGGTTGCCGGACGCGTATATTTTTATTTTTTCTTAATGACAGCACCATGGAAGATATCTTCTGGGCTAATTGCATGCGTTCCTCCAGCAGGGCATCAATATGTTCTTCGGCTACCACGGGAAAATCTGTCAGGTGAACAGAAACAGCACCTTTCCTGTTGCTGACAGTGTTCAGGTCAATAAACAGCCTGTCACTGAAAAATGGAGCGATAGGTGCCATCAAGCGGGCAATAACTTCCAGGCATTTGTAAAGGGTTTGATACGCCGAGATTTTATCGTGTGAATAATCCCCTTTCCAGAATCTTCTCCTGGAAAGACGTACATACCAGTTACTAAGGAATTCATCCACGAAATCGGCAATGGCCCGGCCTGCTTTGGTAGGTTCATAATCAGCATAAAAACCATCCACTTTTTTTATTAGTGTATTCAGTTCAGAATAAATCCAGCGGTCGATTTCAGGTTGCTCATGCACAGGTATTTCCTCTTCTTCAAAACGGAAACCATCAATATTGGCGTAGAGTGCAAAAAAGGCATAGGTATTATATAAGGTTCCGAAGAACTTTCGCTGAACTTCAGCAATACCTTCCAAATCAAATTTCAGGTTATCCCAGGGCTGGGCATTGGTAATCATATACCAACGGGTGGCGTCAGGGCCGTATTTTTCAACTGTTTCGAAAGGATCCACCGCATTGCCCAATCGTTTCGACATCTTATTGCCCTCCTTATCCAGCACCAGTCCGTTCGATACGCAGTTTTTGTAAGATACTGAATCAAAAAGCATGGTGGCGATGGCATGCATGGTAAAGAACCAACCACGGGTCTGGTCAACGCCTTCCGCTATCAAGTCTGCCGGGAAATTATCGTTGAACAACTCCTTATTTTCAAAGGGATAATGAAGCTGGGCATAAGGCATAGAGCCGGAATCAAACCATACATCAATAAGATCGGGCTCGCGGAACATTTTTTTGCCTGTTGGAGATACCAACACAATGTTATCTACATATGGCCTGTGCAGGTCGAAATTTTCATAGTTTTCCCTGGAAAAATCCCCGGGAATAAATTTGGCCATCGGGTTCTTTTCCATAAACCCTGCTTTAACAGCATTTTCAATTTCTTTCTTCAACTGTTCAGCCGAACCAATACATACTTGCTCCGTTTTATCTTCGCTGGTCCAAACCGGCAAAGGTATTCCCCAGAAACGTGAACGGGATAGGTTCCAGTCGACCAGGTTTTCCAGCCAGTTTCCAAAACGACCTGTACCTGTTGATGGTGGCTTCCAGTTGATGGTATTGTTTAACTCCAGCATTTTCTCTTTATAGGCAGTGGTTTTTACAAACCATGAATCCAGCGGATAGTACAATACTGGTTTATCGGTGCGCCAGCAGTGTGGATAGGAGTGTTCGTATTTTTCGGCCTTAAAGGCTTTGTTCTCCTTTTTCATTTTTACAACAATCTCAACATCTACATTGTCATCATTCTGAGGATCAAAATTTTTGTCGTATTCCGCTTTCACATATCTTCCTGCAAACTCTCCCATGCCTTCTGTAAACCTACCTTGTTTATCAACCAGAGTGAGTGACCCCAGCCCATGGATCCGGGCTATTTTGAAGTCATCGGCACCAAAGCTGGGAGCAATGTGCACGATACCGGTTCCTTCTTCAGTGGTAACAAAATCGCCGGTAACCACCTTAAAAGCATCTCCGTTTTCAGGCTGAACATATGGGAGCAGCTGTTCATAACGGAGATTTTCCAGTTCTTTACCTTTGAATTCATGAATAATTTCAAAAGGAATTTTCTTATCTCCGGCTTTATAATCTTTCATTTTTAAGGAAGCATTCTTTTCCGGGAAATATTTTGGAAACAAATCTTTGCCTAAAACCACTGAGATGGGCTCTCCCGAATATTGGTTAAAGGTATTTACCTGTAAATAGTCTATTTTCGGACCAACAGCCAGAGCGGTATTGGAGGGGAGTGTCCAGGGTGTGGTTGTCCATGCTAAAAAGAAGACAGGATTTTGGGTCTTCTCATAAAGGAAAGCAGCATCGGTATTTTCCACCACTTTAAACTGACCTACCACCGTATTGTCTTTAACCTTCTTATAACATCCGGGCTGGTTCAGTTCGTGAGTGCTGAGGCCGGTGCCTGCTGCCGGAGAATAGGGTTGAATGGCGTATCCTTTATATAGCAAGTCTTTCTCATAGAGTTTGCTAAGCAAATACCAGACAGTTTCAATGTATTTATTGTCGAAAGTGATGTAGGGATCATCCAGGTCGAGCCAGTAACCAATTTTTTCGGTCAGGTCGTCCCAAAGGTCTTTGTATTTCATCACCTCTCTCCGGCATGCTATATTGTAATCAACCACAGATATTTTCTTTCCGATATCTTCTTTGGTAATCCCCAGGGTTTTTTCTACGGCAATTTCAATGGGCAAGCCATGCGTGTCCCAACCAGCCTTCCGGGCAACATAATGACCTTTCAGGGATTTGTAGCGGCAAAAAAGATCTTTGATAGTCCGGGCCATCACATGGTGAATGCCTGGTTTACCATTTGCAGATGGGGGCCCTTCATAGAAAACATAGGGCTTTCCATCACGGGTTTTTTCCAGTGTCTTGTGAAAAACATTCTGTTCCTTCCAAAATGCGGTGATTTCATTTCCGATATTTTGTAAGTTCAATTTGTTATATTCAGTATACTTTTTCTTCATGCACTATACATTATGTATTCTGTCTCTAAAATTGAGCAAAAGTAATAAAAAAGAGGCTGCCTTTTAGGACAGCCTCTTTATTTCTTCGGCTTGTTTCGTGAACTTATTTATTAAGCAAGCATTGGTGTAGTTTTTCTCTGGATAATTACAGTTATACCTCTCTCCATTTTTATCTGGATGAAATGATTAAGCAGCAAGAGACAGGAAATAACAAGAAAACCGACAAAGCAACAACCAATAAATGCATGCAGGCACAGAAATATTTAGAAGAACATTATGCAATCCGTAATATTATTATCTCCAATGAATTTGAATACCGGAGCAAAAAGGGGAAGGAAGCATTTAAAGCATTCCATGAGAATAACATTTATGTTAGGATGCAACTGTATGGGGTTAATCTGAGTTTAAACAAGCTGATGGCTATCTTCATAAAAGTTGCTGATGCCTATAAAGAACGCTTTGAGCCTCATTACAAGAAATGGCTACCGGGTCATCGGTCATCGAAGACCACTGAGATATACACCCACGTAACGAACAGGCATTTACGAAGGATAAAGAGCCCGTTAGATAAGATAGAATTATAAAGGCTAGATTTAGTAACAAAATCAGGTGAACATATCATACACATAGATAAATTTATTAT
>CAZZLL010000035.1:0-32231 GCA_964654725.1 uncultured Lentimicrobiaceae bacterium
CACTGATTATCAGGTTTTTAAGGGGGTGCTTTTAAAGAGTGACGAAGTCAGGAGACAGGAGATAAGAGGTAGAATCTTAAGCCGTCAACCTATAACCAATCTTCATAGTTTGATTTTTCCTGTCAATGTATACATTTTATCCGAAAGCTGACAGCTGAAAGCTTGCAGCTAATTTGTATCCATTCTAAAATAATATATACTTATAAATCTATATATTTGAGCCTTTAAGGGATTATTCACAAATAAACTATCTAATGAAAAATCTTTACAGGCATACAAGCGTAGTGTTTCTGCTAATAACTTTTTTATCTGGTGTTATTTCCGCACCGGTGGACATTAATACTGCGAAGAAACTGGCAGAAAATTTCTATCAGGAAAAATATCAGGAAATGAAGGGTGAGCGTATACAGGCTCAGATGCAATATGTCGATTTTCCGGATACCAAAGGCATGCAGGAAGTTATGTTCTTTGTTTTCAATGAAAAAAAGGGAGGTTATATTATTGTTTCTGCTGATGACAGGCTTTATCCGGTGCAGGCAGTTTCGTTTGAAAATTGTTTTGACACGGACAATATGGCACCTGCTTTAATTGCCTGGCTTGAAAATATCAATGAGAACGTTCGTTATGTTCGCTCACAAAAAAACACATCATCTGCCTATTATGATGACTGGAATTATTACCTGAATTATAATCCTGCCCTGCTATACAATGGTTTGAATAACACAAAAATAGTATCTCCTCTGTTAAGCTGCAAATGGAACCAGGACAGCCCGTATAACAGTGCCTGTCCGGCACACAGCAGTGGACCGGGAGGGCATTGTTACGCAGGGTGTGTAAGTATCGCTATGGCGCAGATCATGTATTATTACAATGCTCCGGTGAGCGGAACAGGGTCGCATACTTATCAGCACCCTCATTTTGGACCCCTTACAGCAAATTTTGGGAATACCATTTATGATTATGCTAATATGGCCAACACGGCAACAGGATACAGTACCGCAGCTATTTCAGAATTGATTTATCATTGCGGGGTATCCGTGGATATGTATTATCGCCCGGATGGCTCCAGTGCCAGCTCTTCAACGGCTTATCAGTCGTTTATGCAGTATTTTAACTTTGTGAGCTGCGCGGATTATATTTCGAAATACATGTGGGCACCGGAGGATTGGGATTCTGTGCTGATGGAGAACCTGGATCTTGGCAGGCCGTTGTATTATAGCGGTAGCGGTTCATCCGGAGGGCATGCCTTTGTTTGCGACGGATATATGGGAGCAGAACATTATCATTTCAACTGGGGCTGGGGTGGCTATAACGATGGATTCTTCTACCTCGATAATATAGAGTTTTCCTACGGCCAACAAGCCATTGTTAACCTTATTCCATACGGGCATCCTTTTTGTCAGGGCTTGCGTACATTAACTTCCTCTTCTCGTGCTTTTGATGATGGCAGCGGAACATCATACTACAGTCATAATTCGGATTGCCAGTGGCTGATCAGTCCCGAAGATACGGGACAGATCTACCTGAATTTCTATTACTTCAATACAGAAGCCGGCGTTGATAAGCTGAAAATTTATGATGGCAATAGCAATCAGTCGCCACTTCTGGCAGAACTTTCAGGCTCATCTGTTTCTTCAACTATTGTTTCTACCGGCAATGAGATGTTTCTGGAGTTTAAGACCGATAGTGCCAATAATAACTTCGGCTGGCAGGCTGTGTATAATACCATTCCACTTGGTTGTGCGCATTCTGAAATTCAAAACATCCTGGTATACCCAAATCCTGCTACGAATGTTGTTTACATTGAGTTGGAAAAGAATTTTGAAAATACAAACATATTTGTAAGGGATGTTAGAGGAAAACTCTTACAGGCTATAGAAGCAAAGAATAAGTCAAACAGGATTTCATTGAAAGCCTTGCCAAAAGGAATCTATATTATAAGCATTGAACGTGACAATCAGATTGTACACAAAAAAGTGATCCTGCAATAAAATTTCAACATGATTTTCTCCTCCAACTGCACTTTCTAATTTGTCGGCTAACCAAATTGTCAAGGTTGCCGTGTCGTACTATGCTTGCCTGTAACAGACAACATCATCATTCTACATATACAGATTTGGTCTTTATACAGTATGCTCACCCTGTCACAGCCTCAATATTAAGCGGATACCTGATCAGATGGATATCCCGAAACACCTTCCTTCGGAAGGCTTTCGGGATAGGAGACCTACTCAAGCCTGCAACTTGTTGCCTTTATCAATACCTGAACCAGGTTTTCTTTACTTCACATTCACTGATCCCTTATTAAACCCTCTTAGTTTTATAGCCTGAATGACTTTTTTTGTTAACAGCGGGAAATCGCTTTTCATCATCCAGTCGAAATAGGAGGGTTCCTTCCGGAATACATCTTCTACGGCTTTGCCTTTATATTTCCCAAAGTTGAAAACCTCCAAACCGTCGCGGTTTAATACAATATGTCCTACCAGGTCGACCGCATTATTGTTAAAGGAAAAATCATGCAGTTTCTGAATATCATTGGCAATGGGTTGGGATTTTTGGCCATCTTTATCTTCCCAGTCTTTGTCCTGGTATACATCAAGCTGAGCTTTAAGGATCTCATAGGTGGCCAGGGTATCTGCTTTGGCATCGTGGGCTCCATCCAGTTCCTGTTTGCAATAAAATTTATAGGCTGCTTTTAGTGTCCGGGGCTCCATTTTATGAAATATGTTCTGCACATCCACAAAACGCCTGTTCTTAATTTCAAAGGGCATATCTGCCCGTAAAAATTCTTCGATAAGCAGAGGTATATCAAATTTGTTGGAGTTGTATCCGGCAATATCACAGTTCTGCAGGAAATGATCGAAATCTTTTGCCCTTTCTTTAAAGCTGGGTTTATCGCTTACGTCTTTATCCCGGATACCATGTATGGCTGTTGTTTCCGGAGGAATGGGAACTCCCGGGTTGATCATTTCATATACCAGTTCCTGTTCCCGGTCCGGGTTTATTTTCAGCATACAAATTTGTACAATACGGTCTCTGGCAACCAGTACTCCGGTTGTTTCCAAATCCAATACGACCAGTGGCCTACTAAGATTAAGTTCCATGAAGGACTCCTTATTTTAAGGGTGTTTTCAGGATAATATCCTTTTTTATTTGATTATTTATTTGAAGGTAATCATAAATTTCGAATTCATGCAAAAAAGATCCTAATACAGGAAGTTGAATTTTTAATATATACCTGCCAGGCGACAACTGTATTTCATAGGTTGCGCTGTTTGCTTCAACTTGCATGGAGAATAATTTTTTTTCCGTATCTGATGCATGAACATCAATAGTAAAGCAGGCATGTTCTGATTGTTCCAGTTTTTTTTTCAAAGACTTTATCATCTCCTGTCTTTTCTTTTGGATAGAAGCAGTGTCTGCCAAATTACGAAACACACTATGTTTGTGCATATAGGTCAGAGAATCCAGAGAGACCTGTAAGGATTCTTTCAGGGAATGAATTTTGGCAATGGCATTGCTTCCGTTTTCCAGCAATATATTTCCGGTAATGGTATAAGTTTTTGCAGGAAACTCCTTAAAGCGAACCCGGTAAATATCTGTACAACCGTGGGTGTCCATCCGAAAGGCTGCCAGGTAAGCAAAGGCGGGGTTTTTTGTAAAGGATATGCTCAGGTTGTTATGCACATCGTTTACCGGATATCCCATGTTTTCTGCTATATTCGCAACTTTATTTGCAGTGTCCCAGGCCGATTTAAACAGATCAAACTTACCCATGCTGTTATGTCCGGTGGAAGCAAAATACAGGAAAGCCTCATCCGGTGATAAAACCGGATTTATTTCGTCCCATTCGGAGTTTACTGATGGGCCAAGGTTTTTGCCCACGTTCCAGTTTCCTGCCATATCCCGGAAGCTGATATACAGGTCATATCCGCCGAACCCACCGTCTTTATTGCTGGAATAGATCAAATAATCTTCTTTTGGTGAAAGGCATGCCGAAGATTCTACAGAACTCTTCTGGTTGATTTTTTCCCCTATGGAGCTTGCCTTATAAAAGCTGCGTCCTTTTTTCTCACTGATATAAATATCTTCTATGGCGATGTCATTGTAATAGAACAGAAGCAAGGTGTTGCCATCAGCAGAAAGTCCGACAGATTCATCAAATAATTTTGAATTTACCATGGTAGACATACGGCGGGCTTTTTTCCATGACCGGCCATCAAAGCGGGTATGATAAACATCGGGAGTATAATAGCCGTCCAGGTCGGGTTTGTTTCCGGTATTTCCCCTTCGCTTGGAAGTAAACACCAGCAGGTTTTCTTCGGCATCAACGTAAGGTTGATAATCCGGGTATTCAGAATTTATATCATCTCCCAGGTTGCTAAAACTGACATTTATTTTGTTTTTGACTAATTCCTGTGCGTTTTTGCACATTTCTATTTGCCTGCTTGCGGGGATTATATTTTTGTCGTCTTTATCTTCCATGTGTTTTAAATACTCCTGGTACATATCTATGGCTTCATTGAAACGATAGTGCAATTGGTAAGCATATGCCAGATCATACCAGGCTTCTTTATTCGCATTAGCTGCTTTTATGATCCTTTCCAGGAGAGGAAGGGCCGCTTTCTGATTTTCATAGGTATATAAGTAACACAAGGCCAGTCTGTGTGCAAAGATGATGTTGTGTGAGTCCAATTCATAAAGATAGGTATAAGCCGGCAAGGCTTTGAAATATGCACCAAAATTCAGGGCATTTTTTAAATCCAATTCCCTTTCTTCCTTACTGAACGGATAATCCAGTGTTTTTTGAGCTGTTGCAGCAGCTGAGATGAAAACCAATATTATTATTGTAAAGAAGCGGTTCATAGTTATCCGGTTTGCAAAGAGCGAATATAAAAAAAAGGAAAAAAAATGGATGAACTATCCCGTGAATTTTTATCACGTATTTTTTATGATGTCAGAAATCTTTATCCAGCAAAATATTCAGAGGCAGGCCAACATGCGCAAACTATATGCTTCTGCTATCATCAAAGTTTTCGAGATGGTGCTTCATTTTCCTAATGAATGCTCCGCCCAGGGCACCATCAATAACCCGGTGATCGTACGACAATGAAAGGTACATCATGTGCCTTATGGCGATAAGGTCTCCTTCATCGGTTTCAATCACTACCGGACGTTTCTTAATTGATCCAACAGCAGCAATGGCTGCCTGCGGCTGGTTGATGATGGGTGTTCCCATAACCGTATCAAAGGAACCCAGGTTGGTGAGTGTAATGCTTCCTCCCTGGATCTCATCCGGTTGCAGTTCGTTGTTTCGTGCCCGGTTTGCCAAATCATTAACACGTTTTACCAGGCCCAGCATGTTCAGCTGATCAGCATTTTTTACAACGGGTACGATTAAATTGCCTGATGGCAATGCAACAGCCATACCCACATTCACATTTTTTCGCATGATAATGGTGTGGCCGTCAACAGAAGAGTTTACCAGGGGGTATTCCCTGATGGTTTTAGTAAGGGCTTCTATGAAGATATGGGTAAAAGTAATCTTTTCATTTTCCTTTTTCTGGAATTCATCTTTGATCGTGTTTCTCCAATTCACGATCCTGGTCATATCTACCTCAATAAAGGACGTAACATGTGGGGATGTTCTAACAGAGTTAACCATATGATCGGCAATAAGTTTTCGCATACGGTCCATCTCAATAATTTCATCTCCCTGAAGAACAGATACAGGTAAGTTTCCCGGCGTTGGCGGAGCGGCAGCCTTTTTTGCTATCTGTTTGGGTTCATGATGAGCTTGCTTTTTCCGGTCTTTCAGGTATACCAGAAGGTCATCTTTGGTTAAACGTCCGTCGCGGCCACTTCCTTTTATCTTATCCAGTTCCTCAGTCCCAATATTTTCTTTATTGGCGATGTTCTTCACCAGCGGACTATAAAACCTGCTGGAAGAAGCAAAGCTTTCTTTAGAGGTAGTGGTATCCGAAGAATCCTCCATAACAAATCCTTCCCCTTTGATTTCTTTTTTCTCTTTTTTTGGGGGTGCTTCAGATGCGGTGTCTGCCTCTGCTGAGTCAGCTTCCACTTCAATGTCCTCCCCATCGGTAGCAATAATGGCAATCACTTTTCCAACTTCAACTGTATCCCCTTCATTAAACAGCATTTTTACCAACTTGCCGTCTACCGGTGAAGGTATCTCTGAATCTACTTTATCGGTTGCTATTTCAACAATGGTATCTTCTTCTTCGATGGTGTCACCCTCGCTTTTTAACCATTTTGTTATGGTGGCCTCGATGATACTTTCGCCCATCTTCGGCATAATGACTTCAAATTTGCCCATATATCTATGTATTAATCGTTATTAACTTCACATCTTTCGGCTACTATTTTGAACGTTTTATATACTAAAATGTTCAAGATCTCCCCAGTCGTGCCCAGCCCCTGAAAATGATCTGCAGATCATTCAGTATCCTGTAGTCCCGTGCATAAAGAATATTGAGTTTTTCTATGGCCTCAGCTGATAAAGATTTTATTCGGATAGCATCAGCCGGATTCAATATTCCTTTCCTTATTTCCGGTAACATACTAAGGTCGATGTATTGATGCTGATGATATCCTACCCAGGATTTGCATCCCGAAAGCACGGCAAATATATTCAGAAAAAACCGGAAAGGCCGCTTAACCAAAAAGACATTCATTGGTAGGGTAAGCAGGAAAAACAAACTGAGGAAGATATCAAAAAAGCGCTTATTGCGCTTGTTCTTATTTTTGTTGATAGAATTAATATCGATAATATAAAGATCACCGGTTGTACTTACTGAATTACTTCCAATCATAGAATGTGATTCCGGGTGCGCAAATTTAATATCCACAGATGTATCCTGCAGTTCCGTCATATTATCGATAATTTTCCTGGCGGGGATATCATTTGAACAAAAAATGACTTCGTCAATTTTGTATATTTCAATGATATCGTGGATTTGATGGATATTGCCAATGTATCCTGCTTTTTTAAGGCTTTCTTCGCTTACTGCTGCAAAACCAATAAATGCAGGATTAATATAAGTTTTTCTGATTAATTCAGCTACTCTGTTTGCTTCAGTTGAGTCACCGGCAATAAGGTATCTTCTGTTTTCATTAACGCCCAGGCGATATTTACGAATTCCCAGAATATGAAGCAATATCCTGATGGAGAATATGGCCAGCACACCCCAGATGGCACCCAGGATAATCAGTGCCCGTGAAAAGCGATAAGACTCACTGAGAAGGGCATAGCCTACCAATATAATGATGGTTCCCACAAGCATACCCTGTAGAATTTTTATGAGCCTCACAGGCAAGTCGTAGCCTCCGTTCATAAACACCGAGAATATCCAGATAAAAATATATATGGGTACGGCAATCTGCATAAATTCGGGTGGGTAATGACCTCCCTCCGGAAATATTACTGCTTTTTCCCAGTAATCTTTTATGATATAAACCCCGCCAAACATGAGCAATGCATCGAATAATGGCAAGAAGAGGTTTCGCAGGAATCGGCTGATTATAGCCAAAGAGGCTCTGAAATAGATGGCCATATTGATCAGAAAGGAGAAATACCGGGCTTTCTTTGCTGAAAAATGCTTGCGTGCAAAAATGATCATAGCATTGTAAAACATATACACGTAATTCAGGCTGTGCTTCTTTGTGCTTTCTCCCTTGTAGTGGATAATGCGGGTATGTGGAAAGTAATAATTCTTAAAGCCTGCTTTCATGATACGATACGACAAGTCAATGTCTTCGCCGTACATAAAGTATTCTTCATCAAGTAAACCGGTTTTGTCGAGACAGCTTTTACGCATCATCATAAAAGCCCCGGCTAATACTTCTACTTCATGCACTTCATCCTTGTCAAGGTATCCCAGGTGGTACTTCCCAAAGATTCTGGATTTTGGAAATAATCTAGAAAGGCCAAATATCTTATAGAAAGCAACATCGGGGGTTGGCAGTCCCCGTTTCGACTCGGGGAGGAACTTACCTTTTCCGTCTAGCATTTTTACACCCAATCCGCCGGCCTCCGGGTGCTTGTCCATGAAATCGATGCAGCTGACAAAAGTGTCATCTTCAACTACAGTATCCGGATTCAGTAAAAGGATGTATTCTCCGGATGCTTTTTTTATTGCCTGGTTATTGGCTTTTGAAAACCCCAGGTTCTCCTTGTTTGCAATTAATTTAACTTTCGGGAATTTTTCCCTTATCATAGCCTGGCTTCCGTCAACGGAATTGTTGTCAACGACATATATCTCTGAATCAATACCTTTGCATGCGTTTCTTACTGAAAAAAGACATTGCTCAAGGAAATGTTTTACATTATAATTTACGATGACGACGGACAATTTCATGGGGATATTCGTAATCAGTCGGTTAGCTTTTGAATTTTTATGTACCTGAATTCCCCGCCATCCTGCTGGATAATCAGGATATCTCCTTCGAATGCGTATGGATATTCTTTGATCTTTCGTTTGGTTTGTAATGTTAGATTCCGGCTTTCTTTATTAATTTTCCACTTAAGCTTTTCTGATTTGACTTTCTTTCCCTTGCCCATTGCGTAGGTGCCATCATTTTTAAATTTAATCCATATATCAAACTTGACACTCTTCCATGTGCCGATAAATACCTGGTAAAGGCTGTCATGGGGATTAAAGGCACTGGAAAATGCATCTTCCGCAAGTTCATGTGTAACAACTTCTTGTTTTTCCCATTGTTTCTTTTTTTCAGACTTTCCCTTACAGCCGGCAAAAAGGCCGAAGGCAAGGATCAGGAGAATAAGAAGAATTTTTCCGGATTTCATAATAAAATAGGTTTTGCTTGAATAGGCAAAAATAGGAAATTTAGACAGGAAACGCTATGGGTATTTACAAATTAGGCAAAGCTTTACTTTCTGTTGTCAAATTATTATATTTGAGTAAACCAAAATGGAGGTATACATGCAAACATATATTTTGTTAACTAAACTTTCTCCTGAAGTTACTGCAAAATTACGCGATCGGGCGGAACTGGGCAGTGACTGGCTGGAGCAGGTAAAGAGAAAGTGCCCCAGTGTAAAATTTATTGCCCATTATGCTCTGCTTGGGCAATTTGATTTCCTGGATATTTATGAGGCGCCTGATGAAGAAACTGCCGCCAAGGTGAGTATGATCAGTCTTGCCAATGGTGCCGTACAGGCCCAAAGCCATGCCGCAATACCTTATAAGCGCTTTCTGGAGCTGACAAGCGAAATATAGGTTTGCACCCTGATCCCCGATTCACTTCTTTGCAGTCAGCTGTATAAAATGCGCAATGAATAGTTTGTTCCAGAATTCCTTCAGGGAGTTCGCTTTGGATGACAAATCCACGGTCATCCGGGGTGATTACTGAGAGATTTTTTGGGGAAGAGAAAAATTCACACAATTTCTTTAATTTTGCAATAAAGCTTTTTTAATGAAGAGCTCAAAAGCAGCATATTTAGAGGGCATTGTGTCTATTGTGGTTAATGTTTTATTGTTCGCACTGAAGTTCTGGGCCGGCAAAGTATCCATGTCGGTTGCCCTGATGGCAGATGCCTGGCATTCCCTGTCGGACTCCGTCTCCTCCGTTATTGTTATATTAGGCGCTAAATTATCTTCCAAGAAAGCGGATAAAGAGCACCCTTTCGGGCATGGCCGATGGGAACAGATTGCGGCAATTTTTATTGGTTTTTTGCTGGGGCTGGTAGCTTATGATATTTTGATACATTCCATGAATCATTTCAGGGAGAAAACGGAAGCAAATTTTGGCACCCTGGCCCTGGTGGTAATAATCATTTCAATTTTAGTAAAGGAAGGCCTGGCACAATATGCTTTTTATCTGGGAAGGAAAACCGGGAATACTTCTGTAAAAGCTGATGGCTGGCATCATCGCACTGATTCTTTGTCATCAGTTGTTTTGCTTATTGGCATCTTGTTGAAGAATTATTTCTGGTGGATTGATAGTGTTTTAGGATTTCTTATAGCCCTGTTGTTATTTTATGCAGTGTATCAGATTGTGAGAGAGGCGATCAATAAATTACTGGGCGAGAAACCTTCAGAGAATTTAATAATACAGGTTAAAGAAATTGTAAATAGCCATGCTATCCGGGATCTGGACCCCCATCATTTTCATATTCATCGCTATGGAGAGCATAAGGAACTGACATTTCATATCAGGGTTTGCGATGATTGTTCCCTGCGTGAGGCTCATAATGTAGCCAGCGTTATTGAACAGGATATCCGGGAAAATCTGAATGTGGAATCAACCATACATCTTGAGCCGACCGATAAAAAGCATGATTGATTTCCACAGGCGCTAAAATTACCTGACTAATACCACGTGACCTGTTTTTATCCCCCGGTGTCCGGCATAATAATTTCGGATAGAATTGAATTCCAGTATCCAGGTATATACGCCGGAAGGACATTCTTTTCCTTTAAACAAACCATTCCAACCTTTTTCAATCTGTCTGGACTCAAAAACAAGCTCTCCCCAGCGATTGTATATGAATAAATGAAAATCAAGGATTTCCATGCCGCAGACATAGAATACATCGTTTTTGCCATCTCCATTAGGAGTGAAAGCATTGGGAACCCATAATTCCGTGCAGTTTTGAACGAGTATGCCTGCCTGTTGTTCACATCCATATTTATTAATCACTACAGCTTCGTAAAATCCGGTATCCTTAAGAACGATTGTATTGTCTACAGGGCCGTGTTTCCAGAAAAATGTTTTGCCATCAGAAGTATCAGCATGCAATACCACCGGTTTTTCAGGGGTAATGCAATTGCCTTCTTTTCTGATCTGTAGCCAGGGCAGGGGATGTACGGTGATGTGAACAGAATCTTTGCCTGTACACTGATTGCTGTCGGTCACAAAAACTGCATACCATTTATCATATGGAGGACTGACTTTTATGGTTTGGGTACTGTCTCCGTTCCCCCAGATATAGGTGTAAGGAGGAATATTGTTTTCTGTTGTTGCCTTAAGTGAAATACTATCATTCAGGCAAATGATCCGGTTAGGCCCAATATCCGGATTGGGCTCCGGCAGAATATTGATATGCATGGTGTCAGTTGCCGGCGGACAGGTGTCGTTTCCACGGCTTGTTAATATGAGCCTTGCATACCCTTGTGCCAGTTCATAATTGGAAAAATAATACACAGCATCCAGGTCTTTATTATCGGGGGCAAATACGCCACTGCCACCACTCCATTCTCCTTCGGGAGCATAAGTAATGCTTCCGTGTAATTGAATAGACTGCGATAAACAGAAGGTGGTATCATTACTTTCACCAGGAGGATTCATGCGGTTGGCATCTGCATGGACAAAGTAGTGAATATAGGAAATGGTATCAACAATGCTGGTGGCATACCACCAGGTATTTACCGTATTCATGTCGCCGGTATTGCTTAGGGCGTATGTTGAATACGACCATGTATGGCAACCAACGGGATTGCTGCACCCATTCAGTTCTAAGGACCCTGCCGGAAGATTGCTGTCATCCCAGAATACCTTCGGTTTTGGTCCCGGGGGTCTTACCAGATCAACAATATACCCCTCGTCACTATATTCCACATCATAGAGCGGAAGATTGGTTAATCCATTGTAGTAATTCAGCACAATCTCAAAAGGTGTCCCAAATGGAACAGGGTTTCCTAACCCGTCCAGGCCGTCCCAAACAAAGGTGTTTGTGCCTGGAGAAGCTTGCATACCAATAAAGCGGTCTTCGGTATTTGCCTGGTAACCGGGAGTACCATTGATGTTTAGCAATAGTTCGATATTACCTCCAATATTAACACCGAAGTCAATAAAGATACTGTCGCTGCGGCAACCGGAAATAGCGATCGGAGTGGTAAGATTCCCCAGGGTTCCGGTCGGGAAGAGGAGTGTATCCGGATTATTAAGAAATATTTTGTATTGTGGATAGGTATGGTGTCCGGTTACAGATTTGCGGTCGACCAGGAAGTTACCGGTATTTAAACATCCGGTTTGGTTTGAGCTAACATTGAAAACATAGGGTTGAACACCATTTAAGTCAACAGAAGTTACAATGCCATCGTCGGCATAAATAAAAAGCTTTCCATGAAAGGGGTTTTGAAACATATCAATGGGTGAATTCATAGAACCGCTAACGGTGAACTGCCAGGATTTGGACCACAACCTTCCTGGCCGTGCCTGGTTGTTTTCAGCAACTGTTATATCGAAATAGGAAATTTCTCGTCGGCTGCTACTGACATCCGGATAGTTGAATTCTATGTAAAAATCGCCGGTGGTATGAGGGTTAAAGGTTATCGGATTATACCCGCCAGTGCATAATGATGAGGGGCCGGCACAGGCCTGATTGTAGTTTTGAATGTACCCATTGCCGGACACCGGGAGATATGAAGGTCCGTAAACAACAACTCCGTTAGGATCTTTAATCCTGAAAATGACATCTGTCTTCAGCGTTTGTATATCGTCATAAACATCGCCGAAACCCAGATAAACAACTTCATTGCTGCCGGCAATACTGAAATTCAGACGGTCTTCAGCCGGGCAATTAAAGGTAGCGAATGGACTAAAGTAATCGTATATTTCAATGCGTCCATAAGAGGTGTCGGTGGGCATAATCTCTTTGGTTCCTTCTGCAAGGACAGCCTGTTGAAAGAGCAATCCTGCTAAGAAAAGCAAATAAATCGTTTTTGAAACGATTTTAATCATACATAATTCTTTTCAGACCAATGTATGCTAAAAGTACGAATTTAACAGATGCGCTTTGCAAGTGATTGAGAGTTTAATAATAACTTAACAAAGCATTCTAAGAAGCTTCCGGGTGAAGGCGCTATTTCTGTTTGAATACGAACTGATCATTCTTAGCATCCAGCTCGATTGTACTGCCTTTGTCGAGGTTTCCGGCCAGTATTTCCCGCGACAGGTGATTTAATATTTCTTTCTGAAGGATGCGTTTCAGAGGTCTTGCGCCATAAACAGGGTCATATCCCATTTGGGCCAGTTTATTTAGCGCCCTATCATTAGCCTGTATCTTTATGTTGCTTTCGGCAAGTTTGCTTGCAAGGTGCCTGAATTGCAGTTTTATTATTTCAAAGATTTCATGTTGCGTTAAAGGTTTGAACATAATAATCTCATCGATCCTGTTCAGGAATTCCGGTTTCAGGGATTTTTTCAGGAGGTCAAATACCTTTGTTCGTGTTTCCTCCAGCAGTTGCTCCCTGTTTGCGTCAGATATTCCACTCAGTTTTTCATGGATAATATGAGAGCCTATGTTAGAGGTCATGATAATAATGGTATTTTTGAAATCCGCTGTGCGCCCTTTGTTATCAGTTAACCTGCCATCATCCAAAGCTTGCAGCAGGATGTTAAACACATCCGGGTGGGCTTTTTCTATTTCATCCAGCAGTACCACGGAATATGGTTTTCTTCTGACAGCCTCTGTAAGCTGGCCGCTTTCTTCATATCCCACATAGCCCGGGGGAGCTCCGATAAGCCTCGAAACAGTGTGCCTTTCCTGGTATTCTGACATATCAATACGTACCATATTGTTTTCATCATCAAAAAGAAAGGCTGCCAGGGTTTTGGCAAGTTCCGTTTTTCCGACTCCTGTGGTTCCAAGAAATATAAATGAGCCGATGGGCTTGCCAGCATCGGATAATCCGGCCCTGCTTCTGCGGATCGCATCCGAAACGGCAGCAATGGCTTCATCCTGCCCGATAACACGTTGGTGAAGTGCTTCTTCCATTTTTAGCAATTTCTCCCGCTCACCCTGAAGCATTTTGCTTACGGGGATACCTGTCCAGCGTGATACGATATCAGCGATCTCCTCAGACCCTACTTCTTCATTGATAATAGGGTTTTCTCCCTGGACAGATTTGAGTTTGACTTTTAGTCTTTCCAGTTCTTCTTCTTTTTCTTTGATTTTTCCGTACCTCAATTCAGCTACCTTGCCGTAATTTCCCGCCCTTTCAGCCTGATCAGCTTCCTGCTTGTAGTTTTCAATGTTGTTTTTCGTGTCCTGAATTTTTTCAACCACTTCCTTTTCTGCTTTCCATTTGGCCATCAGCGAGGAACGTTCTTCCTGAAGGTTGGCAATGTTTTCATTTAATTTGGCCAGCTTGATTTTATCTTTTTCCCTTTTGATCGCTTCTCTTTCGATCTCCAGTTGTTTCAGCCTTCTTTCGGTTTCATCAAGTTCCTCAGGAAGGGAGTTTATTTCCAGCCGCAGTTTCGATGCAGCTTCATCTATTAAGTCGATGGCTTTATCAGGCAGGTGTCTTTCCGTGATGTATCTCATAGATAGGTCTACCGCTGTGATAATGGCATCATCTTTAATACGCACATGATGGTGGGTTTCATAACGTTCTTTTAATCCCCGCAGGATAGAGACAGATTCCGCCCTTCCGGGTTCGTCTACTATTACGATCTGGAATCTTCTTTCCAAAGCTTTATCTTTTTCGAAATACTTCTGGTATTCTTTAAGTGTGGTGGCTCCGATGGCGCGGAGTTCGCCACGTGCCAGGGCAGGTTTTAAAATGTTGGCAGCATCCATGGAGCCTTCACCACCTCCTGCACCAACCAGGGTATGTATTTCATCAATAAAAAGCACAATTTCTCCATCAGCACCAACAACTTCTTTAATGACACTTTTTAGACGTTCTTCGAATTCTCCCTTGTATTTTGCTCCGGCTATTAAAGCTCCCATATCAAGGGAGTATATTTGTTTCGACTGTAGATTGTCCGGAATATCCCCCCGGATGATCCTGTGGGCCAAGCCTTCAGCAATAGCTGTTTTCCCGGTTCCCGGCTCTCCGATAAGGATGGGGTTGTTTTTCGTTCTTCGTGAGAGGATTTGTAATATCCTTCTGATTTCATCATCCCTGCCAATAACAGGGTCAAGCTTTGACTGAGCAGCAAGTTCATTTAAGTTACGGGCATATTTGCTAAGTGCGTTGTACGTGTCTTCCGCAGTCTGGCTTTTTACACGGCTTCCCTTCCTAAGTTCCCTGATGGCAACGACCAAAGATTTTTCTGTAATACCACTATCCTTTAACATTTGAGAGTTGCTGTCATTGCATTTTAACATGCCAAGAATGAGGTGCTCTATCGCTACAAAATCGTCATGGAATAGCTTTAAGCTGTTTTTTGCTTGGTTCAGGCTTTCAGTCGCATTTTGTGAAAGATATTGTTCCCTGCCTGCAATCTTTGGAAAGCTTTGAAGTATCTTCTCATTGGCCTGACGTATGGATTCAAAACTAACTTCCAGCTTTTTCATTAAATAGGGTACTACATTATCGTCAACGCTTAATATACCCTTAAAGAGATGAGCATTCTCAATTTGTTGATGTTCATAGGCAGAAGCAATTTCCTGTGCTTTCATGATTGCTTCCTGTGATTTTATGGTAAATTGTTGCAGGTTCATTTTGTTAAGGTTTAATAATATTTTAGGCCTATATCCTTCCACAAAGATTTTTCCACCAAGCTATTAATGACGGAATGGCATGCTATTAAAGTGTTTTGTGACGTTTTGTCTTAATTGTGGATGCTATAATATGGATGTTAATGGAGGAGTAATATAAACATACATATACATATATCTGTTGTAGAAATTAAAAGATTATCTTTATAAAAAAACATCATGAGTAATAAAATTATGGATCCCATTGGGAAGTTGATGGGATTAAGGTATAAGTCACATCCCTGGCATGGGGTTGAAATTGGGGAAAATGCACCGGAGATAGTAACCTCCTTTATTGAGATGGTAACGAGTGATACGATGAAATATGAGGTAGATAAAGTAACCGGATATCTTAAAATTGATCGTCCGCAGAAATATTCCAATGTTTTGCCGGCTCTATATGGTTTTATTCCTCAAACCTTAAGTGGTCAGCAGGTAGCAAGTTTTACCATTGAGAAAACAGGCAGAGACAATATTATTGGTGATGGTGATCCCATCGATATTTGCATATTGGCAGAAAAAAGTATTACGCATGGTGATATTCTGGTGGATGCTATACCTATTGGCGGGTTCCGAATGCTTGACGGGAATGAATCGGACGATAAGATCATAGCTGTTTTAAAAGATGATGCGGTATATGGTGGTTTCCAGGATTTGGAAGATTGCCCGGAACAGGTCATAGTGAGACTGAAGCATTATTTTTTAACCTATAAAGATTTACCGGGAACAGATCTTGATGTTGAAATAACCCATACATATGGAGCCGATGAAGCCAGGGAGGTTATCAGGTGTTCCATTGAGGACTATCGCCACAAGTTTGATAATTTGGAACAAATCCTTCGAACTGTTTAAACACTTATTCTTTCATGGTCAAGAAGACCCTTTTGATTGGAGCAATGGTTAATACTTCGCGTTATGTTTCGGTTGCAGTTCAGCAACAAATAAAACATAGTCATGATCCGGTATTAATCATCAAAATTAAATTCATTTTCCCAGTTTGGATCCCAGGCGATTGCCCTGACCGGTATTGCCATCATCATACTTGAATTAACAAATATACCATTTAATGTAGCCGGGGCAAACTTCAGGGGCTTAATAGCTTCAATTACCTTTTCATCAATTCCGTAGCCAACACCTTTTACAACCATAATTTCTGAAATGGTACTGTCCATGTTAACAATGAAAGATAATAAAACCTCGCCGGTAACTTCATTCTGAATGGCTTCTTCACCATAACGAATATGATAGAAAAAATAATCATAAAGGTATTCCTGGCTTTTAGGGAAAAAAGCCTCCCTGTCCATAACTACCTCCATATTTTGA
The DNA here is from genome assembly GCA_964654725.1 of uncultured Lentimicrobiaceae bacterium. GTDB lineage: Bacteria > Bacteroidota > Bacteroidia > Bacteroidales > CAZZLL01 > CAZZLL01. Next base: position 16,799 of record CAZZLL010000035.1, read on the forward strand.
GGATCGGTATATCCCGGCCAATCATTTTGTGCGAAGGCAGAAAACGGGAGCAGTAAGAGAAAGATGTAATAAATTGTTCTTTTCACGGGTAGTGGTTATTTTTGCAAAAATACGAAAGAAATACTTAAAAGTCAAGTGAATCAATATGTTAGCATTTGTTAGAAGGTAATTCTCTTTACACGGATACCATTGAATGCAAGCAATGTTTCTTCCAGTTTGGCGGCTTGTTTTTCCTCTGCATATAATTCAAGGATGACAAGTCCTTTTTTATTGGCATCATCGCATTCGAGGTCGCTGATGCCAAGCCTGGTTCGAATAATACTTCCAAATTTGGTCAGTTCATATTGTAGCTTGGTAAAATCATTAAAATCATCCTGAATTAAAACAGCAAGTAATAGTATGCTTTTCATTTTTTTTTGACTAATAGTTAAATGTCATTTTTTTTACTTCCAGTCCACCAATTGCCTGTAGCTCCTTTTCCATCTCTTCTATTTTGCCTGGATCGCCCTGCAGTTGGAGGAGGATGATTCCAACGCGGCTGCAAACGTCGTCGGAAAGCTCGTGAAACCCAAGGCGGTTTTTGATAACAGGAGCATGTTTTGTAAGTACTGTCTGTGTTTTGCCGGCTTCTTTGATGCGGTCTTTGATTAATAATCCCAATATCCTGATTTCGTCCATAAAAATATATTTTAGAAATAAAGGTCTCTATTTCCTTGTTTCACCAACTTGAGTTTTTCAGTGAGTTTGATTTTCAATCTTCCTTCTTCCATCTCATCTAAATACTTCCTGATGAGCGAATATCCTTTTTCTTTGGTATTTTCAGGTGCATAGTCTTCCAGGTATTCTGCCATAGTAAGCAATGCATTTGGCTGACAGTAGCGCTTAATAAAACCGGGAACGGAGAATTCCATAAAATGCTCTCCAGTTCTTCCGAGTCGATAGCATGCAGTGCAGAAGGAAGGAATCATTTCTTTCTGAATGAGTTCTTCCATGATCTCATTCAAACTACGGTTATCATTGATCTGGAATTGTTCTTTATCGATATCCTGATCATGATTTTTTTCGGTATAACCTTTCATTTCAATATTAGTGCCCCCATCGATCTGCGATACACCAAACTGCAGTATTTCATCCCTGATATGCGATGGCTCTCGGGCAGTGAGTATCATCCCTGTATAAGGCACACTTAGTCTGAGAATTGCCACCAGCCGAGTAAAATCATCATCGCTTACCAAATGATCTTTATTAATATTAAGCTGGCTGGCATATTGTATCCTGGGAAAAGAAATGGTGTGTGGCCCGACTTTATATACTGCCTCAAAGTGGTTGGTGTGCCTGACCAGTCCCATAACCTCAAACCGCCAGTCGTACAAGCCCATCAAGGCACCAATTCCTACATCATCAATTCCGGCTTCCTGTGCCCGGTCAAGAGCAGTCAGCCTCCAGTCATAGTTTCTTTTGATCCCTCCCAGGTGAACGTTTTCATAGGTTGGTTTGTGGTAGGTTTCCTGGAATACCTGATAGGTTCCTATACCAGCATCCTTAACAATGCGGTAATCATCAATATCAAGAGGTGCTGCATTGATATTTACCCTGCGGATCTCCCCTTTGCCACTTTTTACACCGTATACAGTACGCACTGTTTCAGCTATAAACCGGGCATCGTACTTTGGATGTTCGCCATATACCAGTATCAGCCTTTTTTGCCCGGTATCCTCAAGGGCTATTACCTGATCAATCAGCTCCTCATGGCTTAAAGTAATTCTTTTGATGTCTTTGTTACTTGCCTTGAATCCACAATAAGCACAGTTATTTGTGCATAAATTTCCAATATACAGAGGTGCAAAAAGGACAATACGCTTGCCATAAACTTTTTCCTTCAGGTCCCGGGCGCCATTTTTTATTTCTTCAATAAGATCAGGATCAGAAGCATTTATTAAAACGGCGGTTTCTTCCAGCGTTAAACGGTTTTTGTCGAGTGACTTGGCAATAACATCCCTTACTCGGCTTTTATCGCTTTTGGTGTGGTTTAAAAAATCCCAGATCTCTTCAGCGTCAATGAAAGGCTTCATTCGCTGGTCTTTTATTCTGCATTCTTCCGGATTAAAAATCATTGTAGTTTTTCTTTAGCAGGTTGAGTTCCAAAATATCAATCGTGTTTCCCAAAATAGGCAACTTTCTCCAGGGAAGTTATCATATCATATTCTTCAAGATAAATACTATCGTTCACATGAATAGGGCGGGCCGAAAAGTTTAATATACCCCTGATACCTGCATTTTCTAAATGTTTTGCTACCATTTGTGCCTGATCAGCAGGTACGGTAATAATACCTACTCTGATATTATCCTTTTTAATGATTTCCTCCAAACTATCAATGTGGTAACACAATATGCCATTATAAGAACGGTTGATTTTATCGGTATTCACATCAAAAGCAGCAGTAATCTTTAAATTCGTTCGCTGACTGGTAACATATCGTATGATTGCTTTACCAAGGTTCCCAAAACCTATGATGGCTACTTTTTGTCCTTCTTCCGTGTCGATAATCAATCCAATAAGATTTATTAATTCAATTACCTCATAGCCTTTTCTATGTGTTCCGGTATATCCGATAAGCATGATATCTCTCCTGACCTGCACCGATGTAATATGGATAAGGTTTGCAAGCTCATGAGAGAATATATGAGTTTTTCCTGCTACCTGAACATTTAATAAAGCTCTTCTATATTTACTAAGCCTTTCAACCGTTTTGTGAGGCAAATCTCTCATTCGGATAAATATTAAGTGTAGCTACAAAGATAACAAATTGTTAAATAAATAACAATACTGATACCATAGTGCTGCTTTTTATGCTTAGGATTGATCAACTGGTCAATGATTTTATTGTTTTATAGTTTAATTGTTATTTTGTTAATACCACTTTAACAGCCCAACACACCATACATACAGTCTGATAAAAGTTTCCATATTTCTTGCATAATAGTGTTAATAATAATAAATTCGTGCCACTATGGCGATAAAACGATTTGGTGTTTCCCTGGAGGAAGAATTATTATCAAAGCTTGATAAATTAGTTGGGAAGCATAAGTTTCCTAACCGTTCACAGGCGATTCGTTTTCTTATCAATAAGAGCCTTGTCGAGGATGACTGGGAGGAAGACAGGGAAGTAGCCGGCGCCATAGTGATGGTTTATGATCACCATCGTCGTGATTTAGGCAGTAAGTCAACCAGTCTGCAGCACGATTTTCACGATCTGGTATTATCGGTTCAGCATGTTCACCTCGATCATGAATTTTGCCTGGAAACCATTGCTGTTAAAGGGCACGCGAGTAGGCTGAAAATGCTTGCTGATAAGTTACTGGCAATTAAAGGGATTAGACATGGAAAACTATTAATGACAGCAATACGATAAATATGACCACAGATATCAACATCTCCATTTGGTTTGCTGCCAGTATCGGGTTTTTACACACCCTGGCAGGTCCTGATCATTATCTTCCTTTTATTGTTATTTCAAGGGCCAGGAAGTGGTCTCTGGCCAAAACAGCTTTAATTACAACCCTTTGCGGAATAGGCCATGTTGGAAGTTCAGTTCTTATAGGGCTTTTGGGAGTTGCATTAGGGATTGGCCTTCATAAAATTGAGATTATTGAAGGTGTGAGGGGGGATATTACCGCCATTCTTATTATGCTTTTTGGCCTGGGGTATTTTATTTACGGTTTATACAAATCCCGAAAAGGACATTCACATTCACATTCACATGATAAAAAATCTTATAAGAGTTTAACACCCTGGCTTTTATTTGTGCTGTTTGTTTTTGGTCCTTGCGAACCCCTGGTATTTGCTCTCATTTATCCGGCTGCAAAGATGAGTATAGGTGGTTTAATTATGGTAGTCCTCGTTTTTTCAGTGGTTACTATACTCACAATGCTTGCTTTGGTAATTTTGGCCACCAGGGGGTATAAAATGCTTAATCTTGGGTGGGCAGAAAAATACACCCATGCTCTTGCAGGAATTATCATTTTTATGAGTGGTGCAGCTATTACCTTTCTGGGGTTATGATGGCTCTATATGATCCAACCTGAATTGGCGTCTGTTCTGCAATCAAGATCAGGAATATACGGTTTAATATCCAGCAAAGGTGTTTCATTTAGGATATCCAACCCGGAGGTAAAAATACGGTTTCCTTTTATTGATAGAAGTTTGCAAATAGTAGATCCGATTTTGTTAGGTCTGTTAGGCGATCTGCTGGCAAACAAACCAACCTCACGGCCTTTATTGTTTGGTGGATGAACGCGGAGTTTGTGTGGTTTCGACAAATGAAAAAAGAAAATTAACTGAATATAGTTGAATTCCTTCAGTTTAAATAAGGCCCTGCTATATTCTTTCCTGATATCTATATAGAATTCTCCCGGGGCATCGGCAACAGGTCTGAAAGGTGCTGTTTCAACATATGGCGTAAAAATAAACCCGATGGGTTGCAGTTGAAAGTTATCCGTTTTTTGCATTTCTTTTAATCCAGTCATACCATGCTTTCATTCCTTCCCCTGTTTTTACTGATAATTCAATAATTTCCAAATGATGGTTTACGCGCATGGCATATTCTTTGGCTTTGTCGATATCGTATTCCAGGTGGGGAAGAAGGTCTGTTTTGTTGATAATGCAAAGCTGAGAAGACTGAAACATATTTGGATATTTCACGGGTTTGTCTTCACCTTCAGTGACACTCATAACCACAACTCTCTTGTTTTCACCCAGATCAAATAGACTTGGACAAACAAGATTGCCCACGTTTTCTATCATGAGAATTCCCCTGTCTTTGATGTTGAGTTCTTTTATGGCATGATTGATCATATGTGCATCCAGGTGACAGCCATTGCCTGTGTTTACCTGAATAACAGATGCTCCTGTATTTTCTATTCGTTCGGCATCATTCATGGTTTGTTGATCGCCCTCAATTACGTAGAATATTGTTTTGTCATCAAACTCAAGTATCGTCTTCTCCAGCAGACTTGTTTTTCCACTGCCGGGTGAACTTACAAAGTTGACGGCAAAAATATGTTTAGCCTCAAAATATCCCCTGTTTCGTTCTGCCAGGAGATTGTTCTTTCCGAGGATATTTATATTCAAGGCTTCAATATTTTTGTTGTCAGCATGCTGATGATCATCTGAATGCTCAGCATGATTGTGATGGTGTTCATGATCATGGTGAAGGCTGTTCGTATTATTGCCGGGTTTACGGTATTTAACCGCATCTTCAGGTTGACCGCAGCCACAAGTATCACACATAGTTATAATTATTAGTAGTAATATGCATCAAAGTTAAGTATTCTACTCATCAAATAAAATTGATTTCACCCGAAGTTCTTTCCCTGAGAGGAATTCTATTTCATAACTATGGCATGCAGGACAATCCGTATATAGTTGAGACGTTTGGAAAGTTTTATTGCATGACAGGCATTTAGCCTGGGCTTTTTGAATGTGGATCCTGATTTTCGCGTTCGTAATAATGGAGTCGTTTTTCAGGTTTTCAAGGGCAAACTCAAGGGCTTCCGGAACCACTCCGGATACCTCTCCAACTTCAATTTCAACTTCAATGATTTTGTTGCTGTTTGCTTTCTTTGAGTAGGTTTCAGCAATATCCAAAACACTTAATGCCAAACTGTATTCATGCATAGGTTTATTTTATCTAATAAAAGTAGTAATTTATAGTATATACCTAATCTTTGTATGGTTTTGGGCAGGTGATTATGGAAGAAAAAGGGGATAGGCTGTAGAAGGTAAAATGTGGGGAGCCTTTTGGCACGGTTAATGGAAGACTTGTTAGGTTTTACCAAAATCGTACCATTTTATACAAATAATTAACAGTTAGCGTATTACGCTATTTTACTGCTTTGTCAATAATTTGCTAAATACCTGATTTGAAGTTGATTTAATGGTTAAGAGGTATGTGCCTGCTTTCAAATGGGAAATATTTAATCGGATTTGACTTGTATTTTCTTCCGGATTACTTTCTAAGAGTAATTGCCCATGAATAGTAAATATCCGAATAGTAGTAAATCCGCTCCTGTCAATTGATCTAATTCCGATGAATTCTGAAGCAGGTTGTGGATAAATGTAAAATTTATTTTTTTCTGGTACAGTTTCATTTGCAGAAACTGGTATCCATTGATAAATATTTCCCGGAAGATCATTCAGGAAGGTGGTATAAGGGTCGTCATAAAAGATTTTAAACGCTTCATAGTGTCTGTCTCTTGGCAAGGGTATCCAATATTCGCTGCTGGTATTTTTCCAAACAAGCATATAGGATACTTTTCGGGCAATGCTATCCATCATAACAGGCTGAAAGAATTTATTTATATACCAGGAATTATCCTGTGTATTGGCCAAACCGTTTTTAACGCCTGTTTCAGCAATAGCGGCTACTTTTCCTCTTTGTTCGGCGAATTCAACAACTATACGGCAATCATCTACCACACGATCCGGAAAGTTAACATGTCCGGGGTCATAGCGGTCAAAAGCGATGATATCAACCACATCATCACCAGGATACCAGGTATTATAGTCTCCGTGTTCCGTTGGTTTACCGGGAGAATATGCATATAAGAAGTGATGCACTCCTTTACTTCTTAGGTATCCAACTAAAAACTGGTACAATTCCTTGTATTCATCGGGTGTACACATACCGTTGGACCACCAGAACTGGGTTCCTGTGTTTTCATGAAAGGGCCTGAAAATGACTGGTATGTAATACCCATCATCGTCTTTTAGTGTCAAAGCAAAGTTTGCCAGTGTATCCAGTATTTGCTGAAACAAGCTGTGTTTGTCACCGTTTGGCAGAATGCGATTTACCACTGTATCTGAACGGTCAGCATGATTCCCTCCGGTGATGATATTATAGAAGGTCCAATGCATGGTTATGATTCCACCGTTCTTGTATGCTTCAGTTATATGTCGTATCAGGAAATCATTATCATGGGCATAGTTTAAGCCCAATATGGCAGGGTGTGAACCGACAGATGTTTTGGAATCGGATTTATCAAGTGCAGCAGACGGATCATCCCATGTGCGGCCGTTTGCTGAATAATACTGCTGCCCAAAAAGCATTTCCTGTCCGGAGATGCTTTTAAGGTAGGTGTAAAGACTTTTTGTTTTAGCAGTGGCGGATAGATCCGATTGTGCCCGGATTTCTGGAAAAATGCCCAAAATATAAAAGAAAATTATGCTTGTATATAGAGTCTTCATTGTATCAATTCTGTTTCAATAGAAAACAAAAAACATTCCTAAAAGTTAAAAATCTTATCCAAATAGATATATCAATAAAGGAACGCTTATTAGTCCAATGAAAAGCGAATAGGAAACCACACTGGAAGCAAATTCTTTATTCAAATCTTCCAGGCTTGAAAAAACAAGGGTGTTATAACCGACAGGAGCGGCACCTCCCAGGATAATAATGATACGGTTCAGGCCTTCAATACTAAAAACTTCAACGATCATAAATGCTAAAAGAAAACCCAGGCCCATTCGAATGGCAATGATGCTGAGCAGGGGTTTGATCATGATAATCTTTGGATTAAAATAAATTCCGACTGAAAGCAAAAGCAAAGGAATGGTCAATGCTCCCAATTGTTCACAAAAGTCAATAAGCAGAACAGGCATCCTTATCTCCATAAGGTTTAAAGGTATGCTTATAGCAATAGCCCATAATGGCGGGGTTTGCAATAGCTTTTTTATTGTTTTGCGATTGGACTTTTTTCCGGGGCCCAGTTTTACTGCAAGCGAATAAACCAGTGAAAACGCCAGAATGCCATTGCTGACATCCATAAGAATAATCCGTGCCAGTCCCTCATCTCCATATGAAGTGATCACAAAGGGCAGGACAAACCCAATATTCAATATAAGTGTTCCGGTATAAAACACCCCCAGGCTTGGTCTGTCAAGGTGTAAAACTCCCGATAGTAATCGGCTGATGAGGTAGATAAATAAAATAATAAAAGCTGATGCCAGCGGAAGTATGATAAGGCTTGTTTTCAGCAAAATGCTGTTATAGCTTATTAGTATAAGGGCGGGCAGCGAGATATAAAAGACCAGTTTTAGGAAAAGGTCTCCGTGTTCTATTTTGAAAACCCGCATGCGTTTCAGGAAAAAACCCAGAAAAGCAATAAGAAAAATGGGAATAATGCCTGTAAAAATTCCACTCATGATGCAAAAGTGGTAAAAAAACCAAAGCCTTAAGGCAGAATGTTTACTAATTCTTAAAACATATCTTCAGCATCCATTCCGTTCTCTTTGCTTCCACCGTTACGCTTCTTCTGGTAATTGTTGATACGATAGCTTAGGGTAAGCATAAGCGTACGGGCTTCACGCCGGAAAAGCATATAGGATGAAAAGTTATCTCCTGTTGAGGTGAATTCATATTTCATGCTTCCAAAAACATCCCTTAGTTGCAGGGTGGCGGCAAGCTTCTTATCCAGCCATTCAGTTCTCAGTGCCATATTCGACCCCCAACTGGCTTCACGTTCCCCCTGGGAGGTAACAGTTGGACTGTTATACCGGCCATCAATCTGCAACTTAACATCGCTGCTAAGAATAAAGGTATTGCTCAGCCGGGTATTCCAGTTGTTGCTGTTGGTTGTATAGTCCGCATCAAATAACTGACCCGATAATTCATAATAATAATAGTCAAACATTACATTGGTATTCCACCATTTTTTGATGTTCCAGTTTATCATGAGCTCTATGCCTGTACTGAGTTCATTGCCGATATTTTCAAATGTATGCAGGAAGATATTCTCTTCATATACATCCCTGACACGGGAGATATGATTTTCTGTTTGACGATAATAGCCTTCCAGGGCGATAAAGTTTTTATTTATCCGTTTTTGGAAGGATAACTCAAATGAATTTATGTATTCAGGCTTTATTCCCGGATTCCCGACTCTTACATTGTAGGCATCCATCCAGGTATAGAAAGGTTCAAGATAATATCCTCTGGGACGATTAATTCTTCTGCTGTAACTCAATAACATTTGCTGATCATTTGGTAGCTGGTAGGAGAAATGAACACTCGGGAATAAGTCTATTCTGTTTATTGCAAACGATTCATTGTTTTGGAAATTTTCCAGTAACCTGTCGGTATACTCTGTACGCAGTCCAAATTGATACCCCAATTTTTCGCCTTCCCGGCTATAAATAATATATGCTGCACTTATATTGCGATGGTAACTCACATCTGTATTGAAACTATCTTGTTTTAACCATATATCAGATACGGTATCCAGGTAAGATAATCCATAAACACCTGTTTCACTGTCAAGGCGCAATTGCGCACCCGTTTCAATTTTACCTTTTTTTAGAGGTCGGGTGTAATCAACTTTTATTTCCCACTCGTCAGATTCCTCATCTTCTGTTGTATGGTCTGATTCAAGGATCATCTCTGATAAAGTATACATTCGGGTGATATTGTCTTCATCATGGGTATTGTCTTCATAATTCACAGAGGCAGTGAGTTTATGTTCCGGTTTATTAAATTCCCGCTGGTAATTTACATTAAAGCTGTAACCATCCATTTTTCTTTCAGAGCTGTTGCGGGTTGAATACTGATAAAACTCACTGACCGGGATTGTACTAAGCGAGTAATCTGCATTGAATTTTCTTTCAAAGCCTCTGGAAGTCAAGTCAGCAGAGAATCCAAGAACAGATTTTGAATCAATATGCCATTCTGCTCCGGTTTTTACAGAAAACCTTTTTCGGCCCCCGTTCCTTTCTCCATCACTGGCGGATATTGTTGTGGTATCATTAAAAAGTGTATTGTTCTCATTTTCATAGCTGCCAATATGATTATGATCCTGGTAAGAGGCATTAACAAACCACATCCATTTGTCTAATCTGTAATTCAGGTTAAGGTCAAGGCCGTATTTATCATTGTTGCCGAGTGATAAGGTAGCCATACCACTAAACCCGTCAAGTTTGCTTTTCTTGGTAATTACATTAATAATACCGGAGGTACCTTCAGGATCATATTTTGCAGATGGATTGGTAATTATTTCAATATTATCTATCGTGCTGGCGGGGATTTGCTGCAAGGCATCGCTTGCATCCATCAGGGTTGGCCTGCCATCAATTAATAGGGTGAAGTTTGAACTGCCCCTCAGGCTTACATTCCCTTCAATATCAACATCCACTGAGGGCGTATTTTCAAGTAAATTCGCAGCGTTTCCCCCTGCTGATACGATTTGTTGGTCAGCATATACAATTTTTTTGTCAATCGTATATTCAATACGTGGCTTTTCACCCACAATTTCAAAAGCATCCAGCATTTCTTCTTTTTTTTCAATTTTGATAGGATCAAGGGTGATGTCTTTGGTGCCAGGCTTAACTAATATTTTGTCTATATATTTTTCTTTGTAGCCAATAAAACTAACTCTCAAATAGTACCTGCCAAATGAAACGTTTTCAAACTTGAAGCTCCCGTCTGGTTTAGTAATTGTACCTTTGGCCATTGAAGAATCCCGCATGCTAAAAAGCACCAAATTCGCATATTCTATCGCTTTGCTGTTTTCAGCATCTATTACCATACCGGAGATAGATGTTTTTGCCGCTTCCGAATCATAATTCTCAGGGGGTTGTGCGATAAGTATATCGATATTTACTAATGAGTATGTCAGAAATGACAGGAGTAAAATTTTGTTTTTCATCATCTATTCTTAAGGTTCAACAAAGGAACAAAGTAAACAATTTATAGTTTTTGTATTGGACGATGAAACTCAAAAATTCCTTCAGGTTTAAACCTTTTTGTTTGCGTTGTTCCTCAATCTTGACAGTTACAGTCATAGATATATAATAATTCCTTAAGAATGGATTAATTTATTATTAATACAATCTGACTACATTCGCACTTCAAAGTAAAGCAGGAAACTACTTATGGAAAATGAGGTTTCACGGGTAAAAAATTGTTTAAGGGGTATATTTACTTCAGCCAGCGATATTTATGTTGATCCTGATATCAAGGAGTGTGAAGTAAAGGTATCCGGGGATGAGTACCAGGGCGAAATTTTCGAAAGACTGGTGGGCGATAATGTGTACCTTGAGATGGTTGATTTTTGTGATACCTACCCATATAAATATGTTTTTTCCTATAAAATTGGATAGCTGACAAATCTTAAAGAACCTAATTCTCTTTCAGCACCTCCTGGTAATTGACGCTGGCTTCATGTTCTTTTTTCCAATCTTCATAGTAAACTATCTTCCACTCGCCTTCATAAGTTTCGCAGACTGCACATAAGGTTTCTACCCAGTCTCCGGCATTGAGGTAATGGATGTCATTGATTATTTTATTGGCAGGCTGATGAATATGTCCACAAATGATGCCGTCACATTTTTTGATTTTAGCGAGCTTTGTTAACTGCAGTTCAAAATCATCAATATAACTTACTACTTGCTTTACTTTGTGTTTTATGACTTGTGACAGGGAGTAATACGGTAATCCTTTACGGGTGCGATACCTGTTGTATAAACGGTTGATCCAAAGAAGAAAATTATAGCCCATATCTCCTAATTTGGCAATGAATGTAAAATAGGTTGTAATGCGGTCAAAAACATCTCCATGGCATACATAGTAACGTTTTTCCTGACTTTCATAAACATAATCTTTTACAATGTAGAAATTTCCCAGATCGAATGGCAGAATTTCATCCAGAAAATCATCATGGTTGCCTCGAACATAAATAACCTGAGATTTGGACTGCTCAAGCAGGCGGATTACAATCTTAAAGAAGAGGGTGTGTTTTCTTTTCCAGTGGCCATATTTTTTTAACTGCCAACCATCAATGATATCTCCGTTCAAAATGAGGGTGTCGCATTTATGATTTTTTAAAAACCTGGCTGCCTGGCGTGCCTTTGAGTTTTTTGAGCCCAGGTGTAAGTCAGAAATAACAATGGTTTTGTATTTGGTTTTCAAATTGAGTTTTATTTCAATGTTACGTTTTATCGTTTATAACAAATTTATGCTTAAAATATGAATGCATGAAGGACTTCTGATAGATTGTTAATAAATCATATCAATTCAAAATTCACTAATCTTTAATGTATTTACGGAGATAAATGCACATGAACTTTTCAAACCAAACATCTTCAAAAATAAATAGCATGGGTTTATAATAAAACTATTATTAAAGTTTATGCGGAAGCTTTCTTGTCTCTCTTCCTGTCATGCTCATTCAGAAGGATTTTTCGTAAGCGGATAGCTTTTGGGGTAACTTCCACATATTCATCTTTCCGGACGTATTCCATGGCTTCTTCCAGGCTGAACTTTATGGGAGGGGCAAGTACAACTTTTTCATCTGAACCGGCAGCACGTATATTGGTTAGCTTTTTGGTTTTGATGACATTCACCACCAGATCATCCAGACGAGTGCTCTCACCTATGACCTGTCCGGCATAAATCTCCTCATTCGGAGCCACAAAAAACCTTCCCCTGTCCTGGAGTTTATTGATGGAATACGCAATGGAAGTACCTGTTTCCATGGCAATAATGGCGCCCTGTTTTTTCTTTTGGATGTCGCCTTTCCAGGGTTCATAGCCTTTAAATCTATGGGATATAACAGCATCTCCTTCGGTAGCTGTTAACAGGGGCTGAGTTAAGCCAATCAAGGCCCGGGCAGTGATTTTAAATTCCAGTTTTTTTCGCTCATGTTTACTATTGATGTTCACGATGTCACCCTTGCGGTTTGTAACAATTTCTATCACTTTTCCCATGAATTCTTCTGAAACATCAATAAATAGCCATTCAACAGGTTCATGCTTGTAACCGTCAATGGTTTTTATCACTACATTGGGCTGGCCTAATTGCATCTCGTAGCCTTCGCGGCGCATAGTCTCTACTAAAATCGACAGGTGCAGTATGCCTCTGCCATACACGATGAATTTTTCAGGAGAGGAGGTTTCTTCCACTCTCAAAGCGAGGTTTTTCTCGGTTTCCTTTAATAGTCTATCCCGCAAATGACGGGAGGTAACATACTTCCCTTCTTTGCCAAAGAAAGGCGAATTGTTGATGGTAAAAAGCATGCTCATGGTAGGCTCATCCACGGAGATTGGTGTAAGGGGCTCCGGGTTTTCAAAATCAGCGATGGTGTCGCCAATGTCAAAATTCTCCAGGCCCATTACGGCAACAATTTCACCCGAATGAACCGCGTTTTTTGTCTTTTCTTTTCCCAAACCCTCGAAAGTGTATAATTCTTTCACCACTGATTTATGGATTTCTCCGTTGCGCTGCACTACCGAAACCTGGTCATTCATTTTGATGCTGCCGCGGTGTACTTTGCCAACAGCAATGCGTCCTGTATAGGATGAATAATCAAGGGAGCTGATCTGGATCTGCAGGCTGCCTTTATTAAGAGGTACTGGCTTGTAGTAGTTAATGATAGTATCAAGGAGAAATGAGACATCTTCTGTTGGTTTATCCCATTCAGGCCCCATCCAGCCCTGTTTTGAAGAACCATAAATAACAGGGTAATCTAATTGTTGTTCTGTGGCATCCAGCGAGAACATCATATCAAATACCTGCTCATTGGTTTCAGAAGGATTGCAGTTAGGTTTGTCCACTTTGTTGATGACAATGATTGGCCGCAGGTTCATTTCAAGGGCTTTCTGGAGCACAAAGCGGGTTTGAGGCATAGGTCCCTCGAAAGCATCTACCAATAGTAAAACACCATTTGCCATATTAAGCACCCGTTCTACTTCTCCGCCAAAATCCGAGTGGCCGGGGGTATCAATAATATTGATCTTGGTGTTTTTATAGCGCACCGAAACATTCTTGGATAAAATGGTAATGCCCCTTTCTCGTTCCAGGTCGTTGGAATCGAGAATGAGGTCCTGTACCTCCTGGTTGTCGCGGAAGAGTTTTACCTGGTGTAAAATGCGATCGACCATGGTGGTTTTGCCATGGTCGACGTGGGCGATTATAGCGATATTTCTTATTTCCATGAGGCTGTGTTAAATGAAAGCGCAAAGGTAGGTAAATTTGACTTGCTATAATTGTTTGGATGTAACTAATCAGTCTGCAAGTTAGCGATAATATTTAAGGAGTTCTCTGAAGCCATACTGGATGAATTTGAACGCATTAAGATTAAAGCGGAAAAAATATTGGAGCTTTGCAAAAAGTCCCAGATCTCATCCTACGCCATCAAGAATGTTCAGAAAGCCAGGAAACTTCTCCACGACTCAAAAGTGTTGATGCTAAAACAAAAGTCCAATGAAGAATTGGAGAGTTATTACATCTATTATATCCTCTGCCGGCATTCACTCCCTGTGCTAAGTTTAAAGGCACCCGAATACAGAGTAACCTGGTGAAATATAACAATCTGATCATTCTGGATATTGACAAGCTCAAGGAAGAGCAGGTTCATGAGGTGAAAAAGAAGATAGACCAATGCGAATATACCTACAGTTGTTTTACCAGTCCGAGCGGTTTGGGAGTAAAGATACTGGTAAAAGTAGCCTCCGGCCTGTCAAAACATAAGATGGCCTTCAATATTGTAAAATTGCATTATGAGAAACTTCTTCATCTGAAGATCGATCCCAGCGGAAAAGATGTTACCCGTTTGTGTTTTATGTCCTATGATCCGCATTTGTATTTAAATCCTTATCCTGAAATATTCCGGATCATGACTGAGACAAACACCCAACAAAGAGTGAAAAAGCTGATAGAGCACATTGATGATCGGAAAATTGATATTACAAGCGATTACGAAGACTGGTGCAATATTGGTTTTGCCCTGGAAAGTGAGTTTGGGGAGAATGGACGGGCATATTTTCATACCATCAGCCGGTATAATCCTCAGTACAATCCTGAATTCTGTAATGAGCAGTTTTCCAAATGCCTTAACAATAACAATACAGGTATAGCCATTGGTTCCTTATTTCATATTGCGCAGAAACATGGTATTCCTTTAAACGGTGCCGCAGGACAGCACAAGACGACACAGGAAAAACCGCAGGACGACACAGGAAATAAAAAGAAAAACGAAAAAGCAACAACCAATAAATTTATGCAGGCACAGAAATATTTACAGGAACATTATGAGATCCGCAATAATATCATTTCTAATGAATTCGAATACCGGAGCAAAAAGGAAAAGGAAGCATTCAAAGCATTGAATGAAAACACCATTTATGTAAGAATGCAACTGGATGGGGTAAATCTGAGTTTAAACAATTTAATTGCCATTCTGAAATCAGAATATACCGAGCAATACAATCCGTTTAAAACCTACTTTGAGAACCTGCCGCAATGGGACCAGAAAACAGACCACATAAAACAACTGGCATCATTCATAAAAGTGGCAGATGCTGACAAAGACCGCTTTGAACCCCATTTTAAGAAATGGCTACCGGGTCATCGGTCATCGAAGACCACTGAGATTTACACCCACG
>CAZZLL010000036.1:0-30824 GCA_964654725.1 uncultured Lentimicrobiaceae bacterium
ATATATCATAAACTCCCCCCTGCTTAGCAACGGCAAACATACTCAGGGTGGCTTCATGGATCTCAGCTCCGTCAAAAACACCACAACCTGAAAGAATAATGGCAAATTTTTTCATACATTTTGTGTTTAAAATACCCTTTTGCAATTATTAAATCGCAATTATCAGCGAAAATATAAAATTTGACATTAATTATACTATTTCTAATGCACAAATTGGGTTTATTCGCTATGACCTGAATATAATAACAATGAAAAGCCCGGAAATTCTAAAGCTCCGTTAAGCTTGTATTTACTCCACCAAAAGATTACAACCCCTCACATCACTGTTATCATACCTTCCTAATACTTCAAAGCTGTTGTCGGGGTATACTTTTCCCAAATCCTGCGTAGCCAGAAAGGAGCAGGAATGCAGGTTTGCAAGATCGATGATGTTGATACCCCCTGTTTTCAACTTGTCCCGGAAATGCAAAGGATCATTGGTATCCCTTATAAGGACACGCATCCAGGGCGGACAACGATACAAGCCCTTTTCCCTGGAATAAGCCTGCGACAATAATTCTGTCATACCATACTCTGAATGCACCGTCTTTATCCCAAATGCAAATTGCAAACGCTGATGAAAATCTTCACGAATAATTTCTTCTCTTCTGCCCTTCATGCCACCAGTTTCCATTACAATCAAATCCTTTGGCATCCTGAAAGGGCTTGTTTCAGCAAAATCAAGCAATGCAAAGGTCACGCCTATCAATAAAGTCTTCCTGCCAACAGAATCATCTTTCAACAATTCTTTTAAACGGGTGAAATCAGATTGAATAAAATGATTGCCATGAAAACCAGTCTGTGTCATCAGCTCATTGACCATATAAATTAAAGAAGCATCCTTTCTCTCCATGTATGCCGGTAACAAGGCCAATATCCTGTATTTGCCGGGAGGGCCGTATAATCTGCTAAAACTTTCCAGCAAAGCCTGTTTATACATGCCGGCATCTTTTACATAATGAACAGAAGCTTCCTGGCCCGTTGTCCGACTGCTTCTGAAAACAAGCTCTGCCTTTTCATTCCCGCAAAAAACCCTCTGTTTCTTAAAAAACTCAACCGGCAAAAAAGGGATTTCCCGGAAATGGCCCACATCTTTGATGTCCATCCTCAGATATTGCGTAAACTTTCGATATACAGGGTTGTTATCATATTGAAAACGAAATATTTTCAGGGCAATATCGTTAAATTCCTGTTCGCTCTTTATTGAAAAAATGCTATTTTTTAATGATGATACCAATTGAGTGAAATTATTAACTTTGCTTTCATTAGAAAAAATATGAAGACTATATTCTCTGCACGTTCAATTCTGTTTCTTTCAACACTTTTCCTGTCATCCTGCATTGACAAGGATGAATTTCCTCCTGAACCCTATATTGAGTTTCGTTCCTTTACAAAAATAAACAATACCCTGGGATATGATGACAAAGGAATACTAAGTCTCTATTTCACCGATGGCGACGGCAATATAGGACTGGCGCAGGGCGACACCTTTCCTCCTTATGATACCGGTTCCATGTATTATTACAATTTTTTTATTACATATTTTGAAAAACAAAACGATACCTTCATTGAAATAGAGCTGCCTTTTACCAATAACTCCAGGATTCCTGTTCTGAATTCTTCTGAACAAGACCAACCCATTAAGGGAGAGATTGACATTGAACTATTTATCAATAATTATTATTCTGATTACGATACCATTCGGTTCGATGCCTTTATCGTGGATAAAGACCTCAATCACAGCAACACCATTTCCACCCCGGAGATTATTATTAATAAATAATGTCGCACCCACCAACCCCAATAAAGTTTCTCGTGTTTTCTTTTTTTGGTCTCATCAATGCCTGAACTTAACATAAATTTAAAACATTATTAATGTTAAGGAAAAGTAATTTTAAGCCTCTCACACTACTTTTGTTTAAAATTATAAGATGAAAGCAAAAAAATCTATACTATTATTTATTATTCTCACACTTTTCGGATTTAGTGCCATTGCTGCTGTAGAGGGCGATAAATCCAATAAGGGACAAGCAAAACAAATTGAAGGGAAAGTTATCGATTATAATACCGGCGAAGCCCTTACCGGAGTTAAAGTAATTCTTTCAGGTAGTAATAAAGTTACTTATACCGATTTTGAAGGTCAGTTTCAATTTGAGGATTTGGACAAGGGTAAATATGATATTGAATTTGAATATGTATCATATAAGTCGAATAAAACAAGCATTGTATTAAGCAATAATGAAAATATTGCGAATATTACAATGGAGCTTAACGAATTGTAAAATTTTATTTTTTAATACAATTTTACCTGAATCCCGTTTTTTGACGGGATTTTTTCTTGACTGATCAAACATATTATATTAATTTTATGTTAAATTAATATTAACAATTTGTAAAGCAGTTATTGGTTTTACAAAACTAAATGTAACTATTCCAAAAGGAGGTCTGAAATGAAAACAATCACTGCAATTCTTTTAACAATCTTATGTACATCCACAATTATCGCACAAAATATTATCTCAAAAGATGGTATTTATTATCTCAATGGAGAAGTATATTCAGGCGAATACGAAGAATTCTACGATAATGGCAACATCAAGGTAAAATACTTGCTTAAGAAAGGCAAATTGGATGGAATAAGCTCTGTTTACTATGAAAATGGCAAAAAAATGGAAGAGCGTTCATACACAGCAGGAATTAAAGACGGAAAATGGCTTGAATGGGATGAAAACGGCAATTTAATTGCAGAAGCAAAGTATAAGAATGGCAAAAAAGACGGGAAATGGCTAATCTGGAATAACGCAGGGGTAATGTTATTTGAGCTATATTACGACAATGGCGAAAAAAAAGGCACATGGTTTATGTGGAATGATAAAGGAGAATTAATTTCAGAAAGAGTATACAACTAAAAGAATTTCATTTAAAATATTTTCAAGGAGGATGCCGATAATGGCAGCCTCTTTTTTTGTCTTCTGGTCCTTAAAGTCAGCAACAGAATCATTAACTTTGCTCTTACAAGATGCCGTCAATGAGAAAACAAAACTACCCAAACCGTCAATACGTAATTTTTGGGATCATTGTTTTCATCGCACTAATTTATCTCATTCGCTTATTGTTTTTGCAGGTTATTGATAACCAGTATGTATTGTCAGCAAGGGATAATGTTCTTCGGTATATCACGCACTATCCAGCCAGGGGATTGATATACGACAGAAACGGGGAATTGCTTGTGTACAATGAAGCCACTTATGAGTTAATGGTCGTCCCCCATCAGTTGAAAAAGATCGACACCAGTGAATTCTGTCAATTACTGGACATCGACAAAACACTTTTTGAAAATCGCATAGCCAAGGCCAGGGAACATTCAAAATATTTACCTTCCGTTTTTGAGCGGTATATCACCAAGAAAGACTTTGGAAAACTTCAGGAAAGCTTACATAAATTTCCGGGTTTTTTTGTTCAGACCAGGACAACAAGAAAATACCCCAGGGGCATAGCTGCCCATCTGCTTGGTTATGTAGGAGAAGTGAATAAAAACACCATTGAACAAAACCCCTATTATAATTCGGGTGATGATATTGGTATCAGCGGCATTGAAAAATCCTATGAAGAATTTCTTCGCGGAAACAAGGGAATGAAGGTGGTCATGGTTGATCACCTGAACAGGGAGAAGGGCAGTTTTCAAGATGGCAAATACGATACAGTTTCTATTGCAGGATATGATCTATATATCACCATTGATGCAGAACTACAGGAATATGGCGAGCACCTCATGCAAAATAAAAGAGGTAGTATCGTTGCCATTGAACCTTCAACCGGAGAAATTCTGGCCTTAGTGAGCAGTCCGGCATATGACCCCAACCTCCTTGTAGGTCGTATACGGGGCAAAAGTTACAATATGTTGCTGGCCGACACGCTAAAGCCTCTTTATAACCGGGCATTGATGGCTCAATATCCACCAGGTTCCACGTTTAAAGTTGTCACCGCCCTTATCGGTGAGCAGGAAGGGGTTTTATTTCCCAACACAAGATACGGCTGCCAGGCCGGCTATCATGCCGGTGGGCTGACTGTTGGATGCCATGTGCATGCATCCCCCCTGGATTTGTCAAATTCCATTAAAAATTCCTGTAATGCTTATTATTGCCGGGTTTTTCGCAGTATCATCGACAATAATAAATACCAGTCCACCACAGAAGCATTCAATGCCTGGAGAAATTACAGCCTTTCTTTTGGTTTCGGAATGAAATTCAATACGGACCTGAGCGAACAATCTGCCGGTAACATTCCTAAAGCAACCTATTACGATAAATATTTCGGGAAAAACAGGTGGAAGTCCCTCACCATCATTTCCCTGAGCATCGGGCAGGGAGAAATTCTCCTGACACCCCTGCAACTGGCTAATCTGGCAGCAATTACGGCTAACAAAGGTTTTTACTATACCCCGCATATTGTTAGTGCTATCGGATCCAGCGAAAACCGCAATATGCGATATTCTAAGAAAAATTATACCCTGATCGACAGCAGTTATTTTGCTCCGGTTATCAAAGGTATGGCGGGAGTTGTTGATCCGGATGGCGGAACAGCACAACGGGCCCGAATAAAAGACATACAAATCGCCGGAAAAACCGGCACAGCGCAGAATCCACATGGCAAAGACCACTCCATTTTCATGGCCTTTGCCCCGCTGGATGATCCTAAAATTGCCATTGCTGTTGTCATAGAAAACTCAGGCGATTTTGGTGGAACCTGGGCAGCACCTATTGCCAGCCTGATGATAGAAAAATACCTGAAAGGAAATATCAACAATCCCTATAAAGAAGAAAGAATTTTAAACGCGAACTTTATTTTGAGCAATTGAGGTCAAGAAGAAACATACCTGCAAATATCGACTGGACTATTATTGCCCTTTACATCATCATGGTGCTCTTCGGCTTGTTAAATATTTATGCATCTGAATACAACGAAGAATTCACAAGTATTTTCAGTTTCAGCCAGAATTACGGCAAGCAGTTTTTCTGGATCATCTCATCATTTATCCTGATCATATTCATCCTGATGATCGATGCCAAGTTTTATCTGTCTTTCGCATACATTATCTATGGAATAAGCCTGCTTCTGTTGATAGCTGTATTATTATTCGGGAAAGAGATCGGAGGGTCGAAATCCTGGTTTCAGATCGGTGCTGTTAACCTGCAACCATCAGAATTTGCCAAAACCGGAGTTAGCCTGGCCCTGGCAGCGTATTTAAGTGGAACACAAGTAAAGATCCATCAATTTAAAACCCAGTTGCGTTCTTTCCTGATTTTCGGTGTACCGGCAGCATTGATTTTTTTACAACACGACCTGGGATCAGCAATAGTTTTTGCCTCTTTTGTGCTGGTATTATACAGGGAAGGCATGTCGGGCATTATTATACTTCTTGCTGTTACGGCTGCCATCCTTTTTATACTCACCCTTCTGTTCGGCAAAATATCCGTTATTATCGGCATAGCTGCCCTTGTCGGTTTAATTATCCTGATCCTGTTATTGTTTTATAAGATCAGCTTTCGCAACATCCTAATCACCTTAATCATCGGGGCATTTACTGCCGGGTTTGTCTATTCGGTTGATTATGGATTTAACCGCTTTCTACAAGACCATCAGAAAAAGCGCATCAATGTTTTGCTTGGAAAGGAAGCAGATCCTCAGGGAGCAGAATACAATATCAGGCAGTCGAAAATCGCCATCGGCTCCGGGGGCTTAGTTGGAAAAGGATTTCTGAATGGAACCCAAACCAAATTTGATTTTGTTCCGGAACAGAGTACCGATTTTATTTTCTGCACTGTCGGAGAAGAATGGGGATTTATTGGCAGCACAATTGTTATAGGACTTTTCCTGGCTTTCTTTTTCCGCCTTATTACCCTGGCAGAACGGCAACGATCCCTGTTCAGTCGTATTTATGGGTATTGTGTGCTGGTAATAATCTTTTTCCATTTTATGGTAAACATGGGCATGACAATAGGTTTATTCCCTGTGATCGGGATTCCCCTTCCATTTTTTAGTTACGGGGGTTCTTCGCTTTGGTCGTTCACGATCCTGCTTTTCATTTTTATTAAGCAGGATGCCAACAGATACAATATCTTATAAGAAAAAGAAATAACGCTAACAATTTCAGGTATGAGGCCGGCAGCAATGCCATTCTCAGGGATGATCAAAAGAACATCACCCGGTTATCCTCAATATCGGCAGATTCTTCAAGGGCACGGTAGATCATCTGGCCGCTTTGTTGCCTGAACATATTGGTCATCTGCTGCCTGATCATAGTGTAATCTTCAATGGGTTGCGGTTCTTCCACCTTATCAAGCTGCACGATAAAAACACCCTTCCTGCCTTTAACAGGATCGCTGATCTCACCGCTTTGCATTGTCATCAATTTACCAATGACCTCCGGCTCCGGTCCGTAGTTTGGCAGATTTACAGAAGAGTAAGAAACAAAATCGAGGGTATCGAGGGGTAATTTAAGCTGAGAAGCAATAGCAGCTATATCGCCTTTGGATGCAGCCGCTTTCATCTGCTCCTGCATCATGGCAGCTTTCTTTTCGCGAATAACAAGGGGCTGAATATTGGCCCGAACATCCGACAGTTCAGCAATACCTTCATCACGTGCATTTTTCAGGCAAGCCACCACATATTTATCATCCATATCAAAAACATGGACATTCCCCACTTCAGTATCTTCCATATATGCCCACTGAACGATGCCTCTTGGGTTGGAAATACCCGGGATATTATTGGAATTCTTCATCAGGAAGTTCGCATTTCTAATGTTCAGGCCATTTTCCTGGGCTGTTTTATCAAATTGCACTGCCGTTTTGTTATTGCTTGCAAACTGGCTGGCCTCTGCATACACCTGATCATTTGTTTCCTGGCTGGGCTCAATGCTGATGCGGATAAGGGCCACCCTAACTTTCTTTTGAAGCGGTTGCTTATCGGTTACCTGCACGATATGATAACCAAAGATGGTTTCAACAATAACTATGCTTCCCACCTCATTTTTCAATACTGCTTCGTTAAAAGGGCCCACCATCATACCATCGGCAAACCAATCCAGGTCTCCACCATTTTCTTTTGCAACCTGATCATCATTAAATGCATTCGATACTTCTCCAAAGGAAAGGGGATTTGCCTGCAAAGCTGCCAGCAAACTGTCTGCAAGGAATTCTGCGTCCTCTTTTGAAAGCTGTATCGAATTACTCCTGTCGGCCTGTGAGCCTGAATATGCAATAAGTATATGGCTGGCCCGCATGCTGTCGGGACGAAACTGCACATCCAGTAAACGGGCCATATGATGGGCATTGCCCTCTTCATAAGGTCCCACCACAACTCCCGGTTCGGAGTTAAACATAACGGAATCCATCTGAATAGGCAACTCTCCATTTTTCAGGAATGTACTGTCATAGGGTAAATCCGGATCGGAATTTCTGTTAACAAAATAAGGCACATCCTCATCAGGTATCTTTTTAAAATCAGCGAAAACATTATTAACCAGGTCCTGCGTTGACTGCCTGTCTTTCATAGTGGGCAGCACCTCAAATACAATATAATCCACATCTACACTTTCTTCCTGCTCAAACTCGTGTTTATGGGCTTCATAATAGGCCTCATAATCATCTTCAGTAACCGTGACAACAGAATCCGACAGGCTATTATATAAGGAACACACAAGCTTAACTTCGGCTTTTTTGTTTCCTGTTTCGTAATTATCCTTTGCAAAAGCGGCAGGAACATAATATCCCTGCGTAATTAAAGCAGCATACTTCATATACAGGCGCTCATCTTTAATGGCCTTTTCCCTGATAAGCCAGTTTTTTCTAACTTCTTCGGGGTACTGATCAAAATTTTCAATAAAAGTGGGTATCAAATTCGGATTGAATTGCTGGGTTTGAGGATCAACAAAAAAGTCTCTGGCGTAGGCATGAGAATTCGGGCCGCTTACCAGTTCCATTAATTCTTCCGTGCTGACTGAAATCCCAAGTTCATCGTATTCGTCACCCATTAACAGCTCATTTACAATGATATTCCAGGCTTGCTGACGAGCCTGAAACAATTCACGCGGAGATAGATTTTCTTTATTATTTTGTTGTTTCATGTATTCTACCTGATCGTTCACTTTCTCATCAAAATCCTGATAGGATATATTTTCTCCGTTAATCACACCCAGAGGCACATTTTTCCTTGGCCCCTGCTTGATAAAATCACCCAGAACAAATGCAGCAAGTGCAACACCAACGAAAATTATCAATAAACCTGATCGTTTTCTAATACTTCCTATTACAGCCATTTTTCAAAATTATTTTTGTAGGGTGCAAATGTACAGAAGATTACGAAAGTAAAAAAATAAAAAATGAAGGAATCACAATGGAATTAACCGGGATGAGTAACAATAAACTTCACTGTTTCTATGCGGGTTTCACTGGCTTCCAGGATGACACATTTAAAATTAACGAAGAATATTTCCTGGCCAAGGCCCGGAATGCTTTCATGATGCTTGATAATTAACCCTGCCAGGGTTTCATAGTCTTCAGAAACCGGCAGATCCAGTTTATACTTTTCGTTCAGGTAATCAATTTCCAAACGGGCAGAAAATATGAAAGTACTCTCATTGAGTTGTTTATCGGTAAGCTCTTCCACATCGTATTCATCTTCTATTTCGCCGAAAATTTCTTCGATAATGTCTTCCATCGTTGCCATTCCACTGGTTCCGCCAAACTCATCCACAACCAGGGCTACCGAGCGATGCTGCTGGATGAACATAGTAAGTACCTTATTGGCAAGCATGGTCTCCGGCACAATAATGATGGGTTTCAGGATGGGTTTAATATGCCTGGGGTTGCTGAAAATATCATATGAATGGACAAAACCAATGATGTTGTCTACGGTTTCATTATAAATCAGGATGCGAGATAGTCCTGTTTCAATAAACTTTTTCTTTAACAATTCCATGCTTTCATTTTCTTCCATTGCCACAATTTCCGTACGAGGTATCATGCATTCCCTGATTTTTACACCCCTGAATTCCATGGCATTCTGAAACATCTGTATTTCCTGGTTTATCGCTTCTTCCCGTTTGTTTTCGGACGAAAATTCCTTTACATAATTGTCAAGGTCAATAGGACTGAAAACATATTGATTTTCCTGCAGGCGCACATTAAAAAAGCTTCGGAGGATAAACTCCGATATACCAAGGAAAAAGTGAATAAAAGGATAAAAAACATAGTAAAAAAAGGTAACAGGCAGGGCGAAAAAATTCAACATACTGTTTGAGTTTATCCTAAAAATGACTTTAGGGATAAACTCCGCAAAAACAAGTATTACTAAAGTTGCCAGAAGGGTTTGGATCAGGAGGACAATAGAATCGCTGTTCAGTCCTTCAGCAAGATATGCTTTCAGAAATGGTTCCAACAAATCTGATGCAGCCAGTCCGTAAATGACCAGGGCAATATTATTGCCCAGTAGCAGAGCACCGATCAGTTTCGAGGGGTTCTTATTAAACCGTGACAAAATACTGGCACTCAACGATCCTTTACCTTTATCCAGTTCCGTTTTAAGTTTATTGGAGCTGACAAATGCTATCTCCATACCTGAGAAAAAAGCTGACAGCAGTAAGGTAATAATTATGGCCAACCAGATACTCATCCCACTATAAATAATGTTTAATGCAAACTATGTATTGCCATGTTTTATTCACAATGCATAATTTGGGTTAAAGGTAAAATAATCTGACTGAAGTATCAAATTAATCATCATCTTCCACACTAAAGGTTCCACGGGGATTCCGCAGCACATAGCGGGAAAAGGTTTCATCCGCGTCGAAACCATCACCATACAGCGTATCAAAGGGAGTAGCCCTTTCAACAAAGGCATCGGAAAAAACGCGCTTTTTATTCTGTTCCCAGACCAGGCGTTCTGTTTTGATGGTCTCATTTTTTTCATAATCATTAATAACCACATTATGGCGGGCTTCCATAATATTTTTCTTAAGCCAGTTTATGGCATAATTTGCCCGCAACCGTGATTTAACATTCAGGGCCGTGTCATAAAACAATACTTCTATGCCATCTGGGAACTCATAATATGGATCCTCTGTAATAAAATAAAGCATCCTCGGGCTGAGCAACTTAATTTGTACTATCCCTGAATCACTTAAGACCACCTCAATATCTTTTGCTGATTGCTGAGGTAAGGTATCGGCAATAGTAATTCCCCTGACAAGTTCAGGGTCATTTTTACATGAAAAAAGCATTGTCATTATGATAAGTACGACAATGCTTTTTATATACGCAGAATTAAGTAATCTCATTTTTTATTAGTCGCTCGAACGTATGGTTGTTGTTTCACTTATCCAGCAGCCTACTTTATATGAAGCCCCTTCGTTCAGGTTATAGAAAAAGATTGTAGACTTGGCAGGAAAATAATTTTTGGCAGATCCTATCTTTATGTTGCAGATCTCTTCAAGAGAGGGATCAACAGATTTGGCTTTATAATACTTATCAACAGCAGCCCAGTAAGGTGCTTTTTGAGTGAGTTCATTATCACCACAGGTTTTTGCCCCTTTCACATATATATCTCCCAGCAACAAATATGCCTTCCCTTGTTGGTCATCCAGGCTGAGAACCTCATAGGCATTACTGCGGGCTGATGAATACTGGCCCACATTCTTTTGGGCTTCTGCCAGTAATATCAGACTTTTTATCTTGCTATCGTTATCTTCAAACAAATCAACTGCTTCACTGCTGTACTCAATGGTTTTCTCCATATTTTCTTTTTGGAAATTCATGGTTGCCATGAGATAGGCTGTATTCGCTGTTGGTTGCAGGCTATGCAACTTTTCTGAGGCCTTAAAGAAGAGTTCAGAATCTTTACAGTCTTTCCTGAACAACAAAGCTGTAATTTTCTTCAGCAACTGAATATTCTCCGGGTCATTCTCCATTTTCTTACCATAAATACTTTTGATGGCATTGCAATTCAGGTATGGTGCCGCAACTTGCTCAACAGTACTGAGCACCCCCTCATAGCTGCTTTTCTTTGCAGGATTGTTTTCAATATTGTAGTCATAGATTTCACTGATCAGATCGTATGTTTCAATAATATAAGCAGTATCCTTTTTATTTGCACGGGTCATATTGATAGCACTTACCAGGTAATAATAAGCTGTTCCGGGGGAAGTACCGTTCCCTTCAATATCAATAGCTTCTTTAAGGATCTGATTTGCTTTCTCAAATTCCTGGGGACGCAGCTTTAACAATTCCACACCCATGCGGCTTTTAATATCCCCTGCTTTCTCAGGATAGTATTTCAACCGCTGATCGTATATTATCATGATGGTATCAATGTAAGCTTCCTTGCCAGCCTCATCTGCTGCATTCTCCATAAAATGCTTCATGATTTTCAGGCCATGTATATAGGCATTTTCACTGGCAGCCGGACAGTTTTTAAAAACCCATCTCCAACTATCTACCATTACTACAAATGTTTCATCGTTTCCGGTTCCTGTTTCCCAGAGCTTGTAGTCTTCCACATATAAAGAAAGATGCATCACACACTCAGCACTATCTTCCGGTGTATCTCCGTATTTCTGTGCCTGAATGTTTCCCAACATCAGGATGAACATAAGCGGAAATAAGAATAGGCTTTTCATTTTATTCGGATTTAATAATTCATATATTTTATAGTGCAAATAAAGTACCACGTTTTATAAACTATGTTAAGCTGATCATAAATTAGTATTAATATCTATCTTACTTTCGTTGTTTCATTGATCCAACAACCCACTGTATATGAATCTCCCTTTTCCAGGGTATAGAAAAACAGGGTTTTTTCATCCGGGAAATACCGGGAGTAAGTAGCAATTCTTTTATCAGCAAGTTCACTTACAGAGGGATCAATTTGTTTTGCGTTATAATATTTATCCACGGCTGCCCAATAGGGGGCTTTCGCCTGAAGCTCTTTCTTAGATGCATCATCGTAACAATTTGGAGCGCTTTCAGCATACATGTCCCCGATCAGGATATAGGCATTGCCTTCTTTCGGGCGCAATTCCAACACTTTGTATGCATAATTCCGGGCTGTTGAATATTGCTTTTGTCTCTTATATATCTCCGTTAAGATGAGGAAGATATCCGCCTGCTTTTTTTGATCGGCAATAAGCTCCAGGCTCTCTTTCAGGTATTCAGCAGCAGGCACATAATTTTCTTTTTTAAAGTTCATCACACCCATAAGGTAAGCCGACTCACCTGTAGGTTTGAGCGCATGCAGTTTTTCAGTAGCTGTAAAAAACAGATCACTTTCGTTGCATTCATATCTGTCGAGCATGGTGGTGATTGTCGTCAGCACATCCACATCATCCGGGTATTGCTCAATATCTTCGCTGTATATCTCAATCAATCCTTCGCAGGTTGCAAAAGGATCAAAGTTCTTATCCACATCATCCCGTGCTGATTCAAACAATTTTTGTTTTTTGGGAGTATTCTTCAGGTTGTAATCGATAATGTCGCTTACCAGGGCATAGGTTTCCACAATAAGGGACTTGCTTGCAAAACCTTCAAGCACATATTTGATGGCAGATCGAAAATAATAGATCAGCACCACATAAGAAGTTTTGTTACCTTCCAGGTCGACTGATTCCTTAAACGTTGTATAAATGTCTTCAATGGCATTAGGCCTTAATTTATAGAGATCCACTGCTTTTCTGCCAAGGACTTCTCCTTTTTCGCCGAAATATTTTATGCGCTGTTCGTAGACCATCACCAGGGTATCGATATACTTTTCGCGAATAGCATCACTTTCGGCATTTTCAATAAAATAGTCAATCATTTTTGCGCCATTGATATACGTATTTTTGGTTGCCATAGGACAATACATAAACACATATCGCCAATGCTTAATGGCATCTACAACGGCATCGCTCTCATAATTTTTTCTTTGCCAGCTTTTATAATATTCCCGGTATAGCGAAACTTGTTTTACACATTCAATGCTGTCTTCCGGAGTATCTCCGTAACGTTGTGCCGGGCTTAACAGGGGCATTGTTGACAGGATCAACAGCATAAAAATAAATTTTCTCCGTACCATATATTCCATTTTTACTACTCATACTTTCTCTTAAAGAACCAGAATTCATAAATAGAGAAAGCAAGGTTAATTTTAAAGAAATCTTCTCTGATGAGATCATTATCCGTTGTTCCCCTTATTCCGTATTCCAGCGCAAGATCAACGGAAGATCCGCGTTTCAGGGGGAAACCAAATCCCATAGAAACAGCGTATTCTTCGAGCTGCGTACCTTTGAGCTGCAAATAGGTTTTACCGTATCTGCCACCAAAACGATATTTAATCCGTTTGAAATAAGAGGAAATACTATTGATATCCGGAATGATTTCTAATCCGGCAGCAAGTTGCATGGAGTTCTGAAGGCTGTCTGATTTTCCAAAGGAAAGATACTCCGACCAGTTCTGTGCAGCATAATCAATTTCAAACACCCACTTGTCGGCTTTCCCGAATGACAAGCCAATGCCATAATGCATGGGTAAAACGATGTCTCCTTCTTTGTCGGTATATTGCTCTATCGTATCTTTTGAGTATTCATCTCCGTATGTTCCCTGAATATATGAATACGACAGAAAATCATCTTTGGCTGCAATGGTTGTTGAAGGGCTAAATACCAATCCAATCCCTATAAATAGATTGTCTTTTTGGTTCAGCTGGTTTTCTTCATCGTCATTTTTTTGTTCAAAGACATAATAATATTGCAGGCCAAAATCGAAATAGAAACCACCTGTTGAGGTAGAGTTTCTGAGCTTTGCATTATACATATAAGCACTATCGGGGAATTCAGCAGAGCGGGTATTTTCAATGGTCCCGAACAAATAAGAAGCATTTATGCCCAGGCTGAAGTTATTATTTATCTTAACGGCTTGTCCAAGATTGAAGCGATTGATACCACCATCGCCTTCATAGATATAATCGATACGTCCTGTTTGCTCTGAGAATCCTTCATCGGTAATTTTGTATCCCACACTGCTGAACGGCATGAGACCGAAAGAACCTTTAAGCCATTTTGTTACCGGAAAACCAAATAAAAGATACGAAAGTGACGTATAGTTTGCATCCTGTTCCAGGGTATTTGTTTTTTGCTGGCTATAGTAATTTCTGATACCCCCTTCAAAAAGAAAAGACTGATTATTAAAAGCTGAATACGACGCCGGATTCAGGAAGTTTACCGTTTTAGGGGAGCGATATGCAATCCCGACACCTCCCATTCCCATAAGCCGGGTGTTACTGTTCAATTGCATGTCCCCCAGGCCAAAGCGCGAATAAGGTGAGCTGATTCTGATCTGGGCATGCGCGAATAATGGTAATATACATATTACCAGGAACAGCCCGACTTTTGTGTTTTTTCTATTGCTTAACATTAAACTCCAAAATTATATTCAATCCTTTCAACACTAAATTAGCAACTGCAAAGATGTTACTTTTTAACTTTTTATCAAAATAATTCATATCTCCCCCGGTCAGAACAACCTGTAAATCAGGGAATGTATTCTTGTATTCTTTAATGATGCCATACATTTCAATACAGGTAGCGTTTAAAACACCTGACATGATGGACTCGCGGGTCGATCTTCCAGTGAGGGATACTTCATCTCTGCTGCTTTCTAACGGAAGTTTTCCGGTTAAAGTATGCAGTGCCCTATAGCGCATATCGATACCGGGATTTATGCTTCCCCCGCGGAAGGTTTTGTCGGCGGTAATGAGGTCGTAAGTGATGCATGTTCCGGCATCGATAACGAGAAGATTTTTATCAGGAAACATATCGATTGCAGCTACTGCGGAGGCTATGCGGTCTTTTCCAAGGGTTTCGGGTGTATCATAATCCAGGGCGATGGGCAAAGGGGTGGTATGATCGAGGAGGATGAAAAATCCGCTGATGATGAAAAAGTCAATAATTTCCCGGGGAACCTCGATGACGGATGACATGATGGTTTGTTGGATGTGGGGATAGGATTTCATTTCCTGTTGGATCTCGCCAAGCCGGATACCTTCATAGCTCTGGAAATGAATGATATCCTGCTGGCGAAAGACAGCAAGTTTTTGGTATGTATTTCCGAAGTCGAGTATCAGTTTCATTGAAAGTAGCAGAAATAGAAGCACAAAGATAGGATGTTGTATGGGGAAATTTGTAAAAAGTGATTTTTTTTTTAAAATTAGAAAATTGTTTTTATCTTTGCGCTCCGCAAAACGGTACCATAGCTCAGCAGGTAGAGCAACGGACTGAAAATCCGTGTGTCCGTGGTTCGATTCCGCGTGGTACCACCAGGAATCATTAAAAGCCGTGCCAATCTTAGGCGCGGCGTCCTGTATTGCTTTTCGAACTTCTATTATATAGGTATTAAAGTATAGCCTTCGTAAATACCTCCTTCAAAAATATCATATCCAATAGGATATCCTTGTTTTCCTGCCAATAACCCTAAAAATATTTGTGGGTGTTGATGTTTTCCATCTTTTGAAAATCCAGTTTCTCTTAATTCATCCGGCTTGCTGCTTTTAACATAAATGGAAGTCATATCGTAAAAGATCACACAAATCTCACCGCCTAAGAGCTTTTTGATCAATTTTCAATCCGGAAAACAGGAAACAGTCAACTTTTGTATATATCTGATTCTTCCTCCTCCGGATAGCAGGATAAAATTTCAGTCAGGATCTGTGTCCCGACCTTTTAGGTAAGCCTAACTAATAAAATTAATAAATAACAACCTTCTCCGTCCCCACAAACTCCTCTCCCTGCAATTTGATAAAATATATCCCCTTGGGCCATCCGACACAATCAATCCGGATTCTATTTGCCTGCACTTCCTGTTGCTCTATTGATCTCAGGAGTTCCCCTGTTGGAGTATACAGACTGATTGTTTGTATACATGGATTGTAAATTTTAATAAAAAAAGTTTTCCCGGCCGGATTAGGATAAACTGCAAAAGCATTATTTCCGTATGACTCTTCAATACCTTCAGGTATCCAGCTTATCTGTATCGTATCAGAGCCGGAACAGCCAGCTGTATTGGTAACAGTAAGACTGTAGTCATATATCATAAAGGCAATTAATTGCGAAGTAACTACAGATATAGTTTGTGTGGTATCTCCGGTCGACCATAAATAGGAACTGAATCCACTTCCGGCATCAATTATCAATGTGGTGTCATATGGGGTAATGTGATCCGTTCCCAGATCAATCTGTGGATGCGACCATACAAATATCATGGCCGTATCACTAGTAACACTACCCTGGCTGTTGCTCACCACACAGAAATATTTCCCCGACCATGAGGTATCCGCAGGGATGAAGTGATACATGCTGTCGACAGCACCCATTAAGCTTCCGGCTTCATCAAACCACAGATAACTGAAAGGCCCGGATCCCTGCATCTGAACTATTAGATAAACCGTATCTCCGGCACAAACATGTTGTGTATGCGGCTGCAAAGCAAAAACGGGGCTTCCGTCATAATACTTAGCCACGTAGCTATCGCGATCTCCATAGCTGGAAAGGGTAGTGCCGGAGAAATGGGCAGTTGACCAAAAATCACCGCTAACATACGCTACACCCGGCATATCAACTGCAATGCCTTTTCCGTAATCATTGGATGAGCTTCCGGCAAGGTCGGCATACAGAATATTGCCTGCATGATCATATTTGGCAATAAAAATATCATCCTCACCATAAGAGGTATCAGTGATTGAATTAAAATGTGCTATGCCATCAATATAGCCCGTAACATAAATATTCCCGTCTTTATCGCCATCCACATCAATGCCTTTATCAGATTGCAAACCTCCCATATTCCTTGCCCACAAACAATTTCCGGAAGGATTATAATAAGCCACAAAGCCATCTTTATTTCCATTGCTGATAATTGACGGAGCCGGCGAAAAATTCACCGTATCAAAGAAAGAGCCGGTAACTGCAATATTATTTAAAGGATCCACCCTCAACCCGTTCCCGTAATCATCAGATGTTCCTCCGCCATGAACTGCCCAGCAACAATTTCCTGCACTGTCATATTTAACCAAGAAAACATCATAGCCACCAAAGGAAACGATGCTGTTAGAACCAAATACGGCTGTGTCTTTATAGGCTCCGGTGATATAAGAATTCAGGTGATCATCGGTCGAGACAGATGAAGCCCAGGTATCGTAAAGCCCACCACCGTAAGATATCCATTTAAGTGTACCCACTGGATCATACTTAGCTATGAAAACATTTTTAAATCCGGGACTGATCAGGTTATTGTTTCCAAAAGAGCAGGTGTCTTGGTAATAACCACTTACAATTACATTTCCCTGCACATCACATTCAAGTCCTTTTCCGATACTCTTTCCGGGTCCCGTTGCATTTCTTACCCAAAGCAGGTTTCCTGACGAAGCATATTTTGCAACAAAACAGTTTTCAATATCAGCGCCAAAAACAGTATCATTATCGAATACCGCATGCTGGCGAAAATGCCCGCAGATGGAGACATTGCCATTATAATCACAACTTACTGCCAAACCCTCGTCGTTTAAGGTTCCTCCTGCTTTTTTAACCCAAATAACGTTTCCCAGTGAATCATACTTTGCAAGAAAGATATCCCTGCTACCAGAACTTGTGATGCTGTTACTTCCAAAGCTAGCAGTACCATAAAATTTCCCCACAATATATACATGTCCCATATGATCCACGGCAACACTTTCAGACTGGTCAGCCTGTGTGCCACCCGCTTTTTTTGCCCATTGCCAGGACTGAGCATATACAGATGTATTAAAACTTATCAGGATGGCTGATAAAAATAAAGTGAAGTAAATTTTTTTCATTTGATTAAATATTGAGGACTTTAAATTTATAAAAAATAATGGGTGAATCCACACTTAGATTATTTTTTCTATAAGCTGCTATAACCCTAAGGGGTGATCCAATAATTGTTGATAAATATCAAGTGCTTCCTTATACACCTCCTCCGAATATGTTTCATGGATGGATCTGTTATTTCTGAAAGCTTTACAGGCGGGAGGATCAAATGAAATATCCACCTTATTCAATATGCTGCCTATGATGGCCAGGGGATTATCACAATAGGTATTGTAAGCAACAAACATGGTATTTGGATGCTTTAGGCTTAACGCGTAGCGGTAGTAGTTGACCCAGTTTTTCAGCCAATAATCAAGGGTGTTTTTATCCTCCTCAATGTAGATAGAGTTTTCAAACAAAAAGGGTTTCTGGTTCAGTCCGAACTCATGATGCCCCAGCCAGTTCATATATTCCAGCACAAAAGGATCTTCCCTTTGAAGGGATTGATAGGACTTGTGTTTTTCCAGGAGAGAGGCGGCATGATGCAGGGGCTCACGATAAAGGATGACCATCAGAAAATCCTCATTGTACTTCCTTACAGATGCGTAGCGTAGGATGAAATTATTGTTTTTTGCCAGATAAGTTCTTTGATTGTCGAGCCGGATGATGCTTTGATAATCCAGGTAGTCCTCGTAAACTTCCTGTGTAATTTCATAGCTGACCAGATGGTCTGATTTTATAAAAGAATCATTCGCTTTTACCTTAAAGAAATATTCTTCCAGGGCTTCATTTGAATGGAGGCCTATCATGACACCATCTTTATGGCTGCGCTCTTTGAGCTTTTTTGTCTTTGGATTGTAAAACCTCCTCCAAATATTAGGAGCCAGAAGGAAAGGCATGTTGGCATAATTCAATGATACAAAAGCATCTTGTTTTGCCAGGTCATTCATCAGGCTGGTAGTCCCTGCCCGTGCCAGTCCGGAAATGATGACAAATTTAGTTTTCCGCTCAAGATGCATGCTGGAGATCTTTTTGCATTCCCTTTTAAAAAGTTTTTCAGCCAGGTGATAATTATCCAGGGCCAGGTGATGCAGGAGTTGTGACAATTCCGAATAATCTGAATGTTTCTTTTTGTTGGTTGGGATCAGGAAAGGGATAGTAGCTCCGGCAGATATTGACAATATGGAATAGAAGGAGGTAAATTGCATTTGCTCAAAATCAGCAGGAGAAAAATAGCTATATATCAACAAAGGAATGCCGGCTGCTGCTGCTGCCAGTAAAAACATCCCCAGCAGCATCAACATAGCGGTCAACAGCTTATTTGTACTTTTCTGTATCAGGGATATCTTCACATCATCATCTGCATTGGAGATCAGCTTATCAAGCAGGGAAACACTGTTTTCGGCCACAGCGTAAAAACCTCTTCGAAACCGGCGGATCAAGAAGGCAAACAGGGAAAACCCAATAAATAAAACGAAATACGCCATCATTTTTTATTCTTCTTCCTGAAGAAGCGTTTGAATTTCAGCCAGAAGATATAGCCAAAAGCAAAGAGAACAATACCTCCAATAACGAAAACCAGGATGATCGTTCCTATGCCGAGTCCGGGACCTATGTATAATAAGCTACTCATCATAATCTATAATTCTGATCCAGTTTGGTAAATGATGGTGGCCTTTATGTTGAGAAGCCAGTACATTTTTATACACTACTTCATCGTTCCGAAGCACCCATATCAATCCGGAATTTTGCTCTTCCACGAAATAAGTGGAATCATCAATAAACTCCATTAAACCTTCCGTTTCCGTGAAAATTCGGTTAGCCCTAAAGATGGAATCTCCCAGGAATGAAAAGCTGTCATGTGCAAAATGATAACAAACAATGTTGCTGTAAAAATCCCCGGCTACAGCCAGATTACCGAAATCCGGTGGCGGTTGCATACTTGCCGTTGACGAATTTGTATAATAGTTATTATTAAAAAGCACCAGGGTACTGTCATTTAAAAAATCCACATCATGCTGACTGATAAATGGCCCCTTTATCATATTTACTATTTCATCCGTTGATGGCCTGAAATGAATTACAAGGCTGGGTTGTCTTAAACTAATAAACACATCCCCTTCTTTGTAATAGGCTGTTGTTTTCGGAGCCGGTTCCACATCGTTACAATGCAAGGGATCCAGCACACTGGCTGATTTTAGCAGGTAATTCGAACGATCATTTTCCTCCAGGATACTGCTAATGGATTTATGGTAAAGGATGCTTCCGGTTTCAGGATCAAGCTTTGTGATGTAATTGTCTTTATAGAAAACCGATCTGCCATCCAGTTTATACATACCAAGAGCATGATACACCGGTTCGAAA
The DNA here is from genome assembly GCA_964654725.1 of uncultured Lentimicrobiaceae bacterium. Taxonomy (GTDB): domain Bacteria; phylum Bacteroidota; class Bacteroidia; order Bacteroidales; family CAZZLL01; genus CAZZLL01. The sequence continues at coordinate 20,258 of CAZZLL010000036.1, forward strand.
GAACACAGCCAGATATTACTGTCGGCATCGAGGGTCATTGCATGATGGGCTTCTATGCTGTCCTGCCTCCAGATAATATCAGAAAGGGAATCTATGCGCCTCAGCTCTTTACCCTGGAATGAATACACCAGCTCTTTACCGGAGAACAAGATTGGATTGATAATGCGATCGGTGACTTCGTAATCATTTTCTACATTCCATTTGTAATATACCGAATCATTCTTCAGGTTCATCAAAACAATGGAGCGGGTATTATTCGCATCCGAATAGGTTGAAAGCACAATAAGATCAGATTCCAGCCTGTTTATCGCCTCAAAATGCTCATAGGTTTTTATGAAAGTAGGGGGTAGTGTTTTCACCTCTTCCACGGAAGTGGTGAACAAATCCGGGAAGGAATACATAAACTTCACCGGCTCATTCAGGAAACCGAAATTTTTGTCTCCTTTGGATACATGAAAGGCCATCCACCCGAATACGGAAAGGGAGAACAGGTATATAACGACGAAAGAAAAGACTTTCAGTAGCTTTTTCATAGAAAAAACAAACATGCTTATGAAGGGCAAAAATAGTAAAATATAATTGTCAGGCAGAACTGCCGATACTATTCCTCTGGAGGAAAACAATCCTCCTGATATCCTTTCGTGTATTATTTCTTTCTTTTTCTTTTTTCATACACCCGCACAAGCGTCAGAAATATCCCCAATACCAATGCCAGCTGGAATGAATCAGCCCAGTCGGGATAAGCATTTTCACCATTAGTAATCATGTAGAGATATCGGACAAGGAGGTTGATGATGAAAACGGCAATAAAAATAAAGAGAAAGTAAAAAACAGCAGATTTAAATTTCATCTGTGCAAGAATTAATTCAACAGCAAAATTATTAATGCGTTGGTATATTATTGATTTTTAGTCTATATTAATTCCCCTGACAGCCAGGGCATATTCCTTCTTAAGGGATTCGATTACTTCTTTAACAGTTGTAATTTCTTTCACCAAATGGGCATTAGCACCAGAGAAGACAAAACCATTGTTAAAGTTTCCCCGGCAGGCTTCCAGCAAGGCCTCTCCAATGCAATACTTCGTGGTACGTGGGTTGCAGGATCTAATACATTTATAATTACAGGAATTCGGACGGCGACCGCCTTCATCTACTTCTTTCAGGAAATCATTGTAAATAGCACGACCTGGCATACCCACCGGACTTTCAATTATGCGGATATCATCTTTGGAAGCATTAACAAAAGCCTGTTTTAATTCCTGGGAAGCATCGCACTCCTCTGTAGCTACAAAACGGGTTCCCAGCTGAACAGCATCCGCACCCATTTGCATAATACGGTACATATCCCCACCGGTAAAAATGCCCCCTGCAGCTATCACAGGAATTTTTTGATCCGTTTCTGTCCGGATCTTTTCTGTAAACGCTAAAACATCTGCAAGAATATTCTCCAGGCTGTGATGTTCATCAAAGATATCCTGTTTCTTAAAACCAAGATGGCCTCCGGCTTTGGGCCCTTCCACTACATAAGCATCAGGAATATAATTATAATTCTTCGTCCACTTATTATAAATAATTTGCGCTGCCCTTCCGGAGGATACAATAGGAACTAATTTTGTTTTATCGTTCTCCTCAATATAAGAAGGAAGATCAAGTGGCAAACCAGCTCCGGAAAAAATAATATCGATGCCCTCCTCAACGGATGTCCGCACCATATCTTCATAATTCGAAAGCACAGTCATAATATTTACACCCAGCACACCCCTTGTTATTATTTTCCTGGCTTTCTGTATCTCTTTCCGAATTGCAGCAATATTTCTTTTACGGTAATCCCTAAAATGAGAATTTTCAATCATACCAAGGCCCACAGTGGATATCACACCCACTCCTCCTTCTATGGCAACTGCAGAAGCCAGACCAGAAAGCGATATTCCAACCCCCATGCCACCTTGGATAATGGGTAATGGAATATGAAGATTACCTATGTTAAATGCATTCAATTTAAATAAAATAATTTTTGTGGTGCCCAGCAGACACCTAATAATATTCAGCGGCTAATATACACTTTTGTTTTCAAAAAATAGGTAAGTAGGCTGAAGCTATAATTATCTTTTCCCATTTATTATTATTCCCGTGTAAATAAAGCAACACATACTAATCCATCATAACCTAAAAGCCTGAGTTGATTGAATTATCACAAAGGCCCAGTTTCGCATGGTCAACGGTTTTGATAGATTCCAGGGCATCTGTCATTACACAGCTTTTATCCGGACAATGTTTCAGCCCCAAGTTATGACCCAATTCATGCACACAAATTTTTTTCAGTCGGCCGAAAAAAACCATCATATCATTGTTGTGTAATCGATATACTGAAACAATACAAGATGGGCCCGGACAGTACCCCAGTCCGAAAATGCCATAGTCATAATATGTTGTATAAGGTTCTTTTACATTGCCCCATTTATCTTTTTTTGTAACCGAAATGTCCTTATGAGTAAGTGCCAGGATATAATCAATGCTATCGGGTTTATTTCTTTTGAGGAAACGGATAAGGCTATCGGCCCTGTACCTGGGCGACTTTACATTTACAAAAGCCGATTGTGGAAGAGGAATTTCCGGCATCACCACAAGCTTAAAGCCGTACACTTGAGTGATAGCGTTTACTACTGTATCAGTTAATTTAGTATTAAAGCCTTCAAAAGGCTGTATTCCCACCAGGATTTCTTCAGGCTCCTTTTCCATCACTGAGTGGCAGCTGGTAAAATCAATTACAATACAGGCGGTCAAAAAAATCAGCAGGGTTTTAGAATGTTGGAAAGGGTTTATGCTCATTGTTTCCAGCTTAAAATTAATGAGTTGGGAATGCCTTATTCGAACGTAAATGAGGGCATAAAATTATATGGGCAGGAATTTGGCATGGTTTTGGGAAAACCTAACAAGTCTTACAAAAACCGCACCACAAATAAATCAAAAGGTCAGCTTCCAGCTGCTAGCCTCCAGCAATCCTTCATCAGGTAATCCTCACTTAGAACAAGCAAATAAATTCCCATTGGAACATCTTTCGGATAAAACTGAAACACATGATTACGGGAAGATCCTATTTTTTCATGAACATATGATTTGTCCCCGTAATAATAGGCAATAGTTAAGCTATCGGAATTATATTCATTAAGATGAATAGTAATAACAGGAGACTATGCACTTGCAAAGCGAGCAAGTGCAAGGAACAGGAGGAATAACCGGGTTTTTCTTTTTTACAGAATAACCACCTGAAATGGAACATTGTTTTTTTATGAGGAAAATGCAGCAATCATAAACGCCTAAAAACCTAAATCATACCATGTGAATTACAGGTATAGAATAACTTAGCGGGGTCGGTATTCTTTATTTCCCGGAAAAATTTCATAATAGGAATTCGTAAATTCCAATTTATTATTTTTATAAAACTCCACATCAACTTTATAGAATGTGGGGAATTTCGATCTGTCATCATCAAAAAGTATGGTTCCGTAACCCAACTGACGTCCATCCACCAAACCCAAAGAGTTGCCTTTGGTTGTCTTCCTGGGATTCCCCCAACGATCATAGGCTTTATAAATAATTTTATCAAACTTCGGCATTTGCTTCTCCCCATAATATACCAGACTCACGCTGATTCCCTTTAGAACATCTCCACCGGGCAAAAGGCCTTCTGTTTCGGATGGCAGGGATTTCAGGATAAACTCTGTGGATTTATAATCGGTACTTTCCTTAAAATGCCAGTCATCGGTATGCACCAATCCACCTCCCAAAACAAATGCTTCTGTAGCAAAAAGCCGGTGATAATCAAAACTCACCCATCCGTATCCTTTATCTCCCCATTCCGTTCCCCAGGAATTCTTAATAATAAATCCATTATCATCATATCCGACAATAGATACGGCATGGCCCCCATCAAAAATATACTCCTCCGAAGCAAAATACCCCTCAATTTTATCGGAATTCATCAGGTTCAGGACCTCACCCTTGCCAAATTTCTTTATGGCTTCATCATAAGTATATTCATCCACCCCATCAGAAACTATCATAAAATCAGCAGGGTGCATTTTACTGTATGAACTGCCGCTATGCGTTGACCAGTAAAGGGAATTCATGCGATACCCTACCGGAATGCATTTGAAACCCTGATCAAGTTTTGACTTAATCCATTCTACATCGGTAGCTTCTTTGCCTTCCCGGTAGGAATAAAACGTTTTCTTTAACTTGTAGGAGAAGGCTGGAAAGGTCAGCAAACTATAAATAGTTGTACCATTCAGGTCTTTTTTCATTTTTTCGAAATTGTTTTCATTTTCGTCCCATAAAACTGCATTCGGATTGTAAGTTTCCTGGTCTTCCCTTAAGGTGCCATCCCATTCAAGAACATCAATGTATAACTTGAGCTGAGCACCTTCCCCATAATCATCTATGGTATCGTAATGCTTCAATTTTACCATAGCATATACGAATTGTTCACTTAAGTCGGAAGGATACCCCTGTATGGTTTCCAGGGCTGCCATAATAGCAAATGCACTGCAAGTACCCCGTTGCATTTGGTTGCGCACAGGACTTTGGTACTTTCTGTAATCCACCTTTTTTTGAGAAACAGCAGAAATCTGAAACAGTATCAGAAAAGCAAATAAAATCTTAGTTTTCTTCATGGGTTGCATTATTGGTAAGCATATCATTCAAAATACAATTGTTCTGTCAGCACACACTGATGTTAAAACATAATCAGTAAGAAAATATTCATTCCGAAGTTATACAGGCGAAAATCTCCGTATTGCTTATCATTCACCGGACGAAAAAATGAATAGTGCAGGTAAGGTTCCACGCCCAGACCAACAGCATCTTCCATCATAATAATCCCCATTCCAATAATAGCTGAAGGCTGATAAAGGCTATTATGTGATTTCACGATGGAATCAAAACCTGACACACCGTAATCATCAGTTTTTGGAAGAATGTAATCATCTGAATAGCGGTGTTTAACTTTGTATGAGTACATAAACATTCCTGAAACACTTGCTGTTATGTAAGGACGGAACGAAGCCTCCTCAAGGGGATAATAGTACAATTTGAACGGAAACCCGATATAGTTATATTTATAGTGTATAGCACGCCATCCCTGGAAAGTATCACCTTCATAGATATCTCCTTTTATCGCATATCCTTTAGAAATCTGGTTTATTCCCCATCCCATTGCCAGGTGTTCGCCCATAAATACAGTATAGCCTGCAGAAAAATTAATGGTATTCATGAATTGCATGTTATTCTCCTGATCATTAAGCATGATTCGATTGCTCATCGACGGAGAAATGCCAAAATTGAAAAAGCCATTCTGGGCGATGAGATAAGCAGGACAAAAAGTGACGAAGAGTGCCAGGATGAGTTTAAAAACAGAGAAAAAGAATTTCTTCATGATGATCATTATTTAACATGCTGCTTCATCACCTCCATCATTTCTTCGTAAATATTTCTTGAAACAGCAATAATTTCCCTTCCATAAATATAATCCTTACCGTCTTTAAAGTCAACAACCTTTCCCCCGGCCTGTTGCACAATAAAAGCCCCGGCGGCGACATCCCAGGGGTTTAGTCCGTATTCATAAAAACCATCAAACCGGCCACAGGCCACATAAGCCAGGTCAACGGCAGCGCTTCCCAACCGTCTGACACCCCGGGTTTTTTCAACAAAATGTTTAAAAACGCTTAGATAAGCATCCAAGCGGGTATAATCATGATATGGAAATCCTGTTGCCAACAGGGAATCATTCAATTTATTGGTGTCTGACACCTGAATTTCCGACTTATTTACAAAAGCCGGACTGCCTTTCCAGGCATAAAAACATTCTTTCTTATTTATTTCATACACCACACCCAGTATAACCTCCTTACCATCCATTAAAGCTATGCTAACAGAATAAACCGGAATATGATGAATAAAATTTGTTGTTCCGTCAAGCGGATCAACGACCCAATTGTATCGTTCGCCTTTTTTATCTATGGTATCCTCCTCCACTATAAAACCAGCCGTAGGCAGTATTTTCGATAATTCACCAACCAGTCTTTCCTCTGCCTGGGTGTCGACATAAGTAACATAATTATGCAATCCCTTTTCCTTTACATCAGCAGATTTCAGTTTTGTTGATTCATCAAGAATCATACTACCTACCGCCCTGGCCAGGTTATTGACCTGCATGCACATTAATTCCAAATTCATATGCTCTCCTTACATTTTACAAAAATAATTTTCGGGAATATAAGGAATTTTACCCACAGATGCATCATTCATTATTCACAGGGGCAATAAAATTTCCCTGATCATCAAGATTCTCTAATACTATTAGTTGAATGCTGTTTGCCAAATTTTTCTGATACGGGGTTTTCACACGAAGGTAATTCTCACTGAACCCGTATATCATTCTCCTGTTCCTTTCTCCTTCAAAAAGCACCCTGGCTATTTTGCCTGTATTTCTGGCAAAGAATGCTTCTTTTTTCTTATCCGACAATTCCTGCAGTATCTTTCTTCGTTCCTTAATAACTGCTTTATCCGGTGGTGTCATAAGGATCCCGGCAAGGGTATTCTCCCTTTCGGAATAGCTAAAAACATGAAAATAAGATATATCAATCTCATTCAGAAATGTGTATGTCTCCTGAAAGTCGCGATCCGTTTCTCCCGGAAACCCGCAAATAATGTCTGCAGCTATCATTGCACAGGAATCTTTTTTTCTGATATAAGCTACCTTTTCAGCAAATAATTCCGGAGGATATTTCCGCTTCATGTCATTAAGAATCTTTGCCGAACCTGATTGCAGCGGTAAGTGAAAATGGGGCATAAAAACCTGAGAGGAGCAAACCAAATCAATGATTTCCCTGCTAAGCAGGTCAGGTTCAATGGAAGACAAGCGTATGCGCGGTAACGGTGCCTGTTTTTCAAGGACTGTCAGCAAATCGATAAGTTTATCTTCTTTTCCCTTTCCGAAGTCTCCGATATTCACGCCGGTCAGTACAATCTCCTTTATTCCATTTTTCCCAATATGCTGCGCCATCTTCAGGATATCCTCAACATCGCCACTTCTGCTTCTTCCACGGGCCAAAGGTATTGTACAATAGGAGCAATAATAATCACAGCCGTCCTGTATCTTAAGAAAAGAACGTGTTCGGCCATACATAGAAAAAGATGGATAAAACGCCTTATCCAAATTGCCCTCATTAACACACATCACCTGATTACTCCTGCTAAACGGTTCTTTCAAATATTCATAAAGATTATACTTCTCCTGGTTTCCCAACACGATATCCACCCCCTCAATATCTTCTATTTTGTGGCTTTCCAGTTCTGCATAGCATCCTATCACGGCGATGGTTGCTTCGGGAGCACGGCGTATGGCCTGCCTGATAGCCGCCCGGCTTTTGCTCTCAGCAGAAGATGTTACCATACAGGTATGAATCACATACACATCTGCCTTTTCCGTGCAGGAAACCTCCACGAAACCTTTTCCTGATATTTCCCGGGCAATTTGCTCTGTTTCAGCAAAATTCAGTTTACATCCCAGGGTTTTAAACGCAATCTTTCGTTTCACCCCGCAAAGATACGCGCATTTATCAAAATGCTATTTTGTACATTGTTGATTTCACCGGCAGGGATTTGTACTTTTGCTTTATGCCAAAATGGATATTTTGCACCCTGTTTCTTCTTTTTTCTTTTGTGGCTCTTGTTGCGCAGCATGTGCATACACCTGACACCCTTATTTTAAAGCATGATGATAATATCCCCCTGGGTGATACAAGTGTTTCCGGGGTATTCTTTCTTCAATATGATAAAAATCAGCAGATCCAACAAAGTGGATATATTGAATGCGGCCTACTAACAGGCATGCACACCTATTACCACCAAAACGGAGAGCCTTTTTTTAAAACTTCTTACCGGCAAAACGTCAAACACGGGCCTTACAAACAATGGAACTCCGAAGGCCGGCTAGTCCGCAGCGGCAATTACAAGAACGATAAGGCAGAAGGTTGGTTTTATGAATATACTGATAACTGCCATCTGAAAAGCATGGAGCTATTTCAGAATGATGTATTACATGGCCCGGCATATTATTGGAAGGAGGATGGAAGCTTATACCGCATAGGATATTATGAACATAATCTCAAGCAAGGAAATTGGTTTGAGTGGAATCCGCAGGGTATGCTGGTGATGAAAGGCCATTTTGAGCAAGGCCGTATGCATGGCCTGTTTTATAATTGGGACGATAAAGGAAGGTTTGTAACAGGAAGACATTACAGGGATGACAGCTTCATACGCACCGACTATTACAAAAGAGGCAAATTGAAATATACGGAAGAATCCCCTGTCGATCAATAAATTATTCAGAGGGCTTTCAGGGATTTCCGTCCTGTCCATCGTTGTAAAAGAATACCGGCAATGATGAGAGCCAGTCCGATCAATGTGGTTCTCAGGATTTCCTCACCAAGAGTCAGGCGAATAACAAAAAGGGAAATAAAGGGCGACAGATATATCAAGTTACTTACCTTTGCCGTGGTAGTTGACAAATTCAGGGCTTTGAGCCATATTACAAAAGTCAGGCCTATTTCAAAAAGTCCCAGGTAACCAGCACCCAACAGTGCATTCCATTCAGGGACTTGAAGGTTTCCGCTAACAAGGGTGTATATTAGAATATACATAAACCCAAACATCAGGTTCGTCAACATTTTCACAACATCTTCGCGGGTATCCCGCACATTAAAAATCCAGAACAAACCCCAAATCACAGCACTGCTCATGGCCAGAACAACACCCAGGGGTTGCCTGAATTCCAGGCTGCCTATATTGCCCTCTGTAGCAATTACCAGAGTTCCTATGAAACTGATCAAAATGGCCCCAATGCTCAGCCAGGATATTTTTTGTTTCAGAAAAGGAATAGATAAAAACACCAGTACCACCGGCCAGGTATAATTTAAGACCACTGCCTCCTGGGCCTTGAGCAAATCATAAGCTTTGAACAGGATCAAATAATAGACGAACGGATTCAGGAATCCAAGGAATGCAGAAAAGGCAATATCTTTTCTGCCCTGTTTCAGAAAAACCTTCCATTTACCCTGCAACAGCAGGATGGCCAATACCACGAGCAGTGCCACAAAACATACATAAAACAGCATGAGAGAATAATCAATATATTTCAGGCTAAGTTTGATGGCTGAGCCAACGGTTGACCAGAATAACACCGCCAACAAGGCAAAAAGGCAGGCCCTGTTTTGATTCTTCATTCGTAAATACCTTTAAGGCATTCAACATTGATCTTTTCACAGATGCGCATAAAATCTTTGCGATATTTCTCATGAAACAGATCAAAAGCCTTTATCAACTCCTTAGCTTGCGGGCTCAGTTGCGTAGAACCTTTGGTGCTTCCGCCCCGGGAAGTGATCAAGAGGGGAAAGCCCAGGGTCTCTTCAATTTTTCTAAGGTTATTCCAGGTTTTTCTGTAGGTCAAACCAAGAGATTCAACGGCATGTTTCAAGGACTGGCTCTCATCAATGGCTTTCAGGAGTTTGTATTTCCCTTCACCAAAAATATTTTCCCCTTCATCTGTTTCTATCCAGATTTTATAATTCAATTTCAGTGCAGGCATTAATTTCAATTTTCACATAAGACACAAAATTACTCACTATCTTCATATAATTTTCTTTCTAATTCCTTCACCTTGTCTTTCAGCTCTGCAGTTCTTTTCTTAACTTGCGCTCCTCCATTCTATTTTCCAAAATGTTCCCAACTCCAGAATTCTGATCGGGTTGATTTTACAACCTTTACACCACTTGAAACATCGAGCTTGGAACTGGCTTAATTTCGTTATCAAAAAACTTGTCTTGATGACCACTATGTGCGGCATGCAATATAGGTGCTGTGTATAGCCTGTGGTTTTTATAATTTTTCATTCTTCAATTTCAATTATGTCGTCAGGATAAAATTCTAAATATACATCACTTAAATAGTCATGAAATCCCCATCCAATATTGTCTGAGTCAATTACAACTTTGCTTGTTCTTTCTGCAAATTTATCCAGCAAACTCTCTTTCCTCATTAATTTTAATGCCTCAACATAGGTTGATTCCAAACTTGAATAAAATTTTTCATCTATATCGCCAAAGTCGTTTGTGAATTCTACTCCCGTCTCTACATAAAATAGCATAAGGTCAGTAATTAATTCTGTTGATGGTCCGAGTTTTTTAAAGTCACTAATTGCTTTTTTTCCGTCATTAAGTTTTAAATTATAGCCTCTCTTTGGGTAAAATGCTTCGAATACTTTGTCGCGATATTTTTTGAATAATTCTTTTTCGTTTGGGTCAAAGTAAAAGTCAAAATACTCCTTGACTGCTTTATTTTTTTTGTACAAGTCAGCAAGAATGTCAACGATCTTGTTTTTGTCCAATTTTTTTAGTTCATTTTTTATTTCCCGAAGTCCCATTTTTAGTAGTTTATTTCTTTTAACATAGGCTATAACGGCAGTTCGTCTAAAAACCTCGCAAGGCCAATGTAAATTTAATAATTAATAT
>CAZZLL010000037.1:0-27001 GCA_964654725.1 uncultured Lentimicrobiaceae bacterium
GCGTGCTATAACGCTCGAATACCCTCTGAAAACCTTATGGCATATACACTTTGTTAGACGACGTACTAATGTACCCATCTATTCAAAAAATTAGAAATTAGTTTAATATTATCATGACCAAATAAAACATGCCCACCAGTATCATAAACTATTACATCAGCTATCTTCATTCTCTTAATTGCTTTATTCATCGTTTCATATTTAGCCATTGGGTCGTTTTTTGCATGAAGTACTAAAAATGGAATTTCAATAGTTTCAATTGGATATTTGTTATAGTTCAAATTCATATCCAAATTTGTTAAATATTGATCATTGAGAATTCCTTTCTTTCTTGGCTTTATTGGGAGAATAGTATTAAACATATCAATAAGTTTCTTTTTTTCATGATCCTCAGCAGATAAATATTCATTTTTGGTTATACCAAACATTTTTAACATTGTCCTTTGCATATTATTAAGCATAAAGCTGAATATTCTATCACTATATATGAATTCTGGTGGTCCCAAAGGTCCTTTGATCTTCTCGGATGAAGGATATCCGGAAGAAATAAGTATTATTCCTTTAGTTCGCTCTGGGAAATCCAGAGCAAATCTGAACGCAATTGTGCCCCCGGCTGATGTTGCAAGTATAAATACTTTATCGATATTTAATCTGTCCAGTATTTCCATATAGGCTTTACACTGATTAATGGGACTAGGATCATTAGGTAAATTAGATTTTAAATATCCAAACCGGGAAATAGAAAGTAAACTGTGATTTTCTGGTATTAAATTTAACCCGGATTGAACCCCTTGATCGACCCCCCCACTTATTCCATGTATAACAAGGACAGGTACATCACCTCTGTTAATCAATTTGTATTGTATACTCCCGAACTTGTCAGAATGAAAGATACTATAAGTTTCATTATGAAGCCTTTGATAAGCATCCTTAAGAGAAATAGAATAGTCCATGGTTTTACAGCCTGCCATAATTATTATTAAAACGGTTATTATTGTTAAAGTTTTATTCATGACTACCTTTCTTCGTTAATGTATGTCGTCTAACTCGTGGATAACAACTGTTGTATTGTATATAGTGCGCTTTTGTCAAACGTTTTGCACCCCCTGAAAAGTATTGATAATAAGCCTTTTATAGTAATCCGGATAGAATGTGTGATTTTTATTATCATGCTATTCAAATATAATAAATTTATCTATGTGTATGATATGTTCACCTGATTTTGTTATTAAATCTATCCTTAATAATTCTATCTTGTCGAACGGGCTCCTTATCCTTCGTAAATGCCTGTTCGTTAAATGGGTGTACATCTAATCAAACATTTAGTACTTTTATGACGTATAATATCGGTTTTTATGCATCAGCAGATTATTTTAACAGCTGATGCTCTCTGATAAATATAACTTAAACTATTATAAAACATGGGGATAATTATTTCTGTAATAGTTTTGATTGGCTGGGGGTCTCACTTGATTTATATATTGTTGTATCAGCCTGTAAACCTATTTGACGTATGGTTCTGGGTACATATTATAGTGCAAACATGGCTTTTTACCGGACTCTTCATTACAGGTCATGATTCAATGCATGGAACAATAAGCCGAAACAGAACATTAAATTATTTTATTGGATTTATCTCAACTACGCTCTATGCGGGCCTTTGGTATCCTACTCTCAAAAAGAAACACCATCTGCATCATATTCATGTCGCAACAGAAAAAGATCCTGACTACAAAACCGGTGATCAAAACTTCTTTGTGTGGTGGTATCATTTTATGAAGCAGTATCTTACAATATGGCAGCTTCTGATAATGGCTGCTATTTTTAACATAGGTCTGCTTTTTTTTAGTGAACTTAAACTTATAGTGCTTTGGATAATTCCTTCCGTTTTATCAACTTTTCAACTCTTTTACTTTGGAACCTATCTTCCCCATCGCCTTCCGCACACAAATGAAATGGAACCTCATAAAGCCAGATCGCAAAAACGTAACCATTTGTGGGCAATGTTATCCTGTTACTTTTTCGGATATCACTTCGAACATCATGCATCGCCGCAAACACCATGGTGGTTACTCTACAGGACGAATAAAATATAATTATTATGGAGCCGGGGTATGATCCTGCAGCCATTATTGCTTGCACATTAAGCAGAGTAGGACCTTCCTGATAAATCCTTACTTTATGTCACCATGCATAACCCTGAAAATTAAAGCCGGTGCTTGGAGGAGAAAAAAATGGCAGCGAAAAAATATCTCCTATGGCATAAGCTTCTGATAGGTATAAAACTTACGAGCTGTATCAGTCATATTTCGCTTGGCATAGCAATTAAAGATATCCGTATAATCGATCTCAAATGTGAAGCTATTGTCCCTGATTTGTATGCCCTGTGCACTAACCCGGATATTGCATCTGCGATCATGTTCCTTATAGGTATATGTATTGCCGCTTTTCACAAAACGAATCACCCCTATAGTTTTTGTGTAGTTACCTAACTCATATAAGTACTGATGATAATCCCCGTCTTCTTTTATAATGATGATGGTAATATCCTGGGGCATTCCCATCACATAACCTGTTTGCATCTCGAGGGTGGCATTCCAAACCCCTTCAATCCGATCCAGTCGGGATGCTTGAGAATTAAAATATAGTTTTGCCTCATCCAGTGTTGAAAAACGCTGGGCATAGAGGCTTTCTGCAAATAGCAGGAATACCAGTAATATAGTATAATGACTCTTTATCATGATTTCCTTTGTTTCTGCTGACACAGAATATATCAAAAATAATGCAAAAAATAATGCAAGATGCTGTTTATACGAAATATCAGGAATTTGGTTCAGGAATATTATACTGCATTCTTTTCTAAAGCAGGATAAACATAAAATACAACAAGAGAAAAGAATAAACGATTTCTGCAGCAATTTTACAGGTCAACAATTAACCTGTTATATCAGGCCGTTGTGGATAAGCATACCCGAAAATACGTTTTTATTTAATACCCGGAGGAAAATATTCGTATAATCCTTTTCATTTTGATTATTTTTAATTACTTTTGCCGCCTCATTTAAAAGATGTTAAAACAAACAGCAATAAAATGGCAAATCATAAGTCAGCTTTAAAGAGAATCAGACAAATCAACAAAAGAAGGTTGCATAATCGTTATTATGCCAGATCTATGCGGAATTCACTAAAGAATTTCAAAGCACTGACAGATAAAAAACAAGCAGAAGAAGAATTGCCCAAACTGATTTCTACCATTGATAAACTGGTAAAAAAATCCATCATCCATAAAAACAAAGCATCCAACCTGAAATCCAAGCTCACCAAAAAAATGAATGCTATGGCTTAATGATATAAAACCTACATCTATGAAAAGAGGCTGAAAAATTAGCCTCTTTTTTATTTACCCGCTATTTGGTATTCAATCACCTAAATAGAATTAATATAAATTAGACTCTAAAGAAAAACGCAACATCTTTTCTATTACATTTATAGTGCTAAAAAATGTCGAAAGTTGTATCCATATCAGAAGCTGCTTCCATTGCTATCCACAGCATGGTTTTGATCGCTAATTCGAATAAAATGGTTAATGTAACCCACATTGCCGAACTCACCGGATCATCCAGGCATCATGTAGCCAAGGTAGTTCAACGTTTGGTAAAAGAAGGCCTGCTGACTTCTATCCGGGGGCCGCATGGTGGTTTTACGCTCAAGAAAGAGCCAAAAGACATCAACCTTCTTGAAATCTATGAAACCATTGAAGGCCCCATTGAAATTGGGGAATGCCCTCTGGATAACCCGATTTGTCCCTTTGATAAATGTATCCTCGGTAACATCGCCCGCAAAGCTACCACGGAAATCAAAGATTACTTCTCAACCAAAACCCTGAAAGATTATTTAAAATAAATATAAATTACAAGCTTTTTTTGTCAAAACAAACCTTATTTGTATATTTGCGTATTGTATTACCTTATTACCTTTTTACGATGAAACGAAAGATCATACATATAGATGAAGAAAAATGCACTGGATGCGGTATTTGTGTGCCTGAATGTCAGGAAGGAGCCTTACAGATCATAGATGATAAAGCCCGGCTGATTTCTGACCTTTTCTGCGACGGACTGGGTGCCTGCATAGGTCATTGCCCGGAGGATGCCATATCTATTGAAGAACGGGAAGCCGAGCCTTACGATGAATTGAAGGTACTGAAAAAGATGGTCCCAAAAGGGAAAAATACCGTTCATGCTCACCTGAAACACCTGAAAGACCACCAGGCAAAAGATTTTCTACAACAAGGCCTGGATTACCTGAAAAGCATCGATTTTAATATGGACCTGTCGGAATTCGATGACAGCAAGAAAAGGCATTCTATGCCTGATCATCATCATGAAGGATTTAGCTGCCCGGGATCCATGGCCAGGGACTTTAGCCAGGAAAAGAAAGGACAAAACCCCGGTAATATAAATGCACCCTCTGAGCTTCAGCAATGGCCGGTGCAACTGCACCTCCTCAATGCTTCAGCACCCTTCCTCAAAAATGCAGATCTTTTGCTGGCAGCCGATTGTGTGGCTTTTTCCATGGGAAATTTCCACAATTACTATTTAAAAGGAAAGAAACTCGCCATCGCTTGCCCAAAGCTGGACAATGGCAAAGAAGTATATGTAAACAAGCTGAAACATATGATAGACGAAGCCGGAATTAATTCCATCACCGTGGTGATGATGGAGGTACCCTGTTGCGGCGGATTGCTCAGCATGGTCGAACATGCCCTGGAACAAGCGAAGCAAAAAGTGCCGATAAAAAAAGCTGTAATCGGACTGCAGGGAGATATCCTGAGTGAGGAATGGATATAAAATAAACTTAATAATTCACTGAATATAAACCTTAAAAAAAATTTATCATGTTTTGTTTTCAATGCCAGGAAGCTGCAAAAGGCAGCGGATGCACAGTAAAAGGAGTTTGTGGAAAATCACCGGAAACCTCCAACAGTATGGACCTCCTGCTCTATGTCTGCAAAGGCATAGCTGTATATAGCGATGCTGGCAGGAAAAAGGCTTATGTGAACAGGAACGCAGATCATTTTATCAGAGACAGCCTGTTTACAACCATTACCAATGCTAATTTTGATGAAAAAATTATCCGGGAAAAGACCGACAAAGGATTAAAGATCCGGGAAGAGCTAAAAAAAGAACTTAAGGAGAAAGGAATAAAGCCAGGCATCCAACACGATTGCATGAGCTGGTTACCGGGTTCTGAGAGCGATTATGCACAAAAAGCCTTGCAAGCAGGCGTTTTGCAAACTGAAAATGAAGATGTGCGCTCGCTTCGTGAGTTGTTGATTTATGGGATCAAAGGAATAGCAGCCTACACCGAGCATGCCGAAAACCTGAACTACGAAGACCTGAATCTGCATGCATTTATGCATAAAGGACTTGCAGCCACCCTGAACGATACTCTTACAGCAGATGATCTCGTTGCCCTTGTGATGGAATGCGGGAAGCACGGTGTGGATGTCATGGCACTGCTGGACAAAGCCCACACAGAAACCTATGGCGATCCGGAAATAACAAAAGTAAACATTGGTACACGGCAGCGTCCGGGAATACTGATCAGCGGGCATGATATGAAAGATATGGCAGAACTGCTGGAACAAACCAAAAACAGCGGTGTAGATGTTTATACACATAGCGAAATGCTGCCTGCCCATTACTACCCGGCCTTTAAAAAGTACGATCATTTCGTAGGCAACTATGGCAGCAGCTGGTGGAACCAGAAAAAAGAATTTGAGACCTTCAACGGCCCTGTCCTTTTCACCACCAATTGCCTCGTTCCGCCAGCTAAGAATGCATCATACAGGGATAAAGTATATACAACCGGGGCAGCAGGTTTTCCGGGATTTAAACATATCCCTGATAGAAATAACGGGCAGCCAAAAGATTTTTCGGCCATAGTTGAACAGGCAAAAAACTGTCAGCCTCCGGTAGAAATAGAATCAGGAGAAATAATAGGAGGCTTTGCCCATAAGCAAGTATTGGCATTGGCTGATAAAGTGGTAGAAGCTGTCAAAAGCGGTGCAATAAAGAAATTTTTTGTTATGGCAGGCTGCGACGGTCGCATGAAAGACAGGGATTATTATACGAAATTTGCCGAAAAGCTTCCGGGTGATACGGTTATCCTAACGGCGGGATGTGCTAAATACAGGTATAATAAGCTGTCGCTGGGAGATATTGGCGGTATTCCCAGGGTATTGGATGCCGGACAATGCAACGATTCATACTCACTGGCAGTAATAGCTATGAAACTGAAGGAAGTATTCGAATTAAATGATATCAACGAACTTCCGATTGCCTATAATATCGCCTGGTACGAGCAAAAAGCAGTCATCGTTTTACTTGCCCTGCTTTACCTGGGTGTGAAAAATATCCACCTCGGCCCCACCCTTCCGGCCTTCCTTTCTCCCAATGTAACAAATGTATTGGTAGAAAAATTCGGTATTGCCGGCATAGGAGAGGTTGATGAAGACATTAAACTATTTATGAATTAAATATTTACTTTAAGGGGCTGTTCTGATCGGGTTTTTAATGACAGCCCCTTATATATAAATCTTCTAAATTGCTAAATACCTTGCATTCATTTTAAAATATTTATATAATTGTATTTGTGTATTTAATTACTATTAATACTATTCTAAAGGAGTATGCACAAATTCATAAAAGCCATATACCCGCCAAAAAAATGGAGATTCCCGGTCGTTCTCATGCTTGGAGTACTTTGTGGTTTTATTGCCTATATCCTGCATATTTCAAACTTCACATCCTATTTCTCTGATAAACCTGAAACATGTGTAAACTGTCATGTTATGGCACCACAATATGCAACATGGAGCCATAGTTCTCACAGGGAAGTGGCCAACTGCAATGCATGTCATGTTCCCCACAACAATGTCTTCAATAAATATTATTTCAAAGCAAAAGACGGCCTGCGTCACGCTACAATTTTCACCCTGCGTAATGAACCGCAGGTAATATTTATCAAAGAAGAAGGCAAAAAAGCTGTACAGGATAATTGCATCCGCTGCCATAATGATCTGATCACACAAAATGAGATGCCTTTTAGCGCACCAAAGATCTGTTGTACAATTAAAGAAAGGAAATGCTGGGACTGCCACCGTGAGGTGCCCCACGGAAGGGTTAACAGCCTTTCAAGTGTGCCCCATGCAAGGGTTCCTTTATTGGAAAGCCCTGTTCCGGAGTGGCTTGATAAGCTTATAAAATCAGAAAACAATTAAATTCAAACACTATGAAACCTATTCAGGAACACATTAAACGCAAACCCTGGCTGGGTTGGGTTCTGTTTCTCTTAAGCATGGGCATCGTTTTCCTGCTGGGATTGCTGGCCTCATCCATCATTGAGAGGCGGGCTGAAGCAGAATACATCATGAAGCCTTCCGCCGACATTCAGGATTGGCAACCCGATAATGCTGTTTGGGGGCAACATTACCCCAAAGAATATGAACGCTACCTGATGACGTCTGATACTGGTTTCAGAAGCCTGTATAACGGAAATACCATGATAGACATGCTGAAGGAAGACCCCCGTCTGGTCATTTTATGGGCAGGATATGGATTCTCGAAAGACTATAAGCAGGGCCGTGGGCATTACTATGCCATCGAAGACATCTGGAAAACCTTGCGCACAGGAGCACCTATGAGTGACATGGAAGGGCCTATGCCCAATACCTGCTGGACATGCAAAAGTACTGATGTACCGCGTATTATGGATGAAATAGGCATAGATAATTTTTATCAGGGAAAATGGGCTTCGCGAGGACACCAGGTCATCAACCCCATCGGCTGTTCTGATTGTCATGACCCGCAAACCATGAACCTCAGAATTACACGTCCGGCCCTGATTGAAGCCTATGAGCGTATGGGTAAAGATATCCGGAAAGCAAGCCACCAGGAAATGCGTTCGCTGGTGTGCGCCCAATGCCACGTAGAATATTACTTTAAAGGTGACGGAAAATATCTGACATTTCCATGGGATAATGGAACATCTGTTGAAGACATGGAAGCCTACTATGATGCATATGAATTTGCTGACTGGGTGCATCCCCTCAGCAAAGCGCCTATGATTAAAGCACAGCATCCGGGATACGAAGTTTTTATGACGGGAATACATTACGAAAGAGGAGTAAGCTGTGCTGATTGCCATATGCCCTATATCAGTGAAGGAGGCCAGAAATTTACCGACCACTGGATTCAAAGTCCGTTAAATAATATCTCAAATTCCTGCCAGGTTTGCCACAGAGAAAATGAGGCTGCCCTGGCCGAGAATGTTTATACACATCAGCGCAGGGTAATACAAAACAGAAATAAAGCAGAAGAATTACTGGTTAGGGCGCATGTTGAAGCAAAAACTGCCTGGGATGCCGGTGCAACGGAAGAAGAAATGACAGAGGTATTGCAACTGATAAGGCATTCGCAATGGCGCTGGGATTATGCCGCTGCCTCTCATGGCGGTTCATTTCATTCTCCGGTAGAAACCCTGAGAATATTGGGGACATCTATTGAAAAATCACAGCAGTCAAGGATCATACTGGCGCGCATACTGTCGAAATATGGTATAAATAAAGAAATTCCATATCCCAACATCACTACAAAGCAAAAAGCACAGGATTATATCAAACTTGATGTTGAAAAACTCCAACAGGAAAAACAGGAATTCGTGGAGGAGGTTATCCCGCAATGGCTGGAACGGGCTGAAAATTAATAACTCCACTTTTTTAAAACCTTCAGGGAACGTTTTTCAATGATTCTGCATTAATCTCTATGAAAGATAACATGCAGAAACTGAGAAAAAATTACGAGAACAACAGGAGCATAAAGTTCTGGGCAGAGGACGACCGTCCCAGGGAAAAAATGATACTGAAGGGGAAAAACAGCCTTAGCAATACTGAATTGATAGCCATTTTGCTGGGCAGCGGAAGTCGGAACGAATCAGCCCTGGAGCTGGCAAAGCGTATATTAAACAAAGCAGATGAAAACCTCAACGAGTTATCAAAATTCTCTGTCAATGAACTTTGCTCCTTTAAAGGCATCGGGATGGCTAAAGCTATCAACATACTGGCAGCCCTTGAAATTGGCCGCAGAAGAAGGGAAACGGAAGCATTGGAAAAGCCTGAAATCAAAAACAGCCGGGATACATTTGAAATTATTCAATCGGTATTAACCGACCTGAACTATGAAGAATTCTGGATCATATTGCTGAACAGGGCCAATAAGGTGCTGAAAAAAATCAATGTAAGCGAAGGCGGCCTCTCAGGAACGGTAGCTGACCCGAAGAAAATTTTCAAACTCGCCCTCGACCATTATGCCAGCTCAGTCATTCTTTGCCACAATCATCCATCGGGCAATATTACACCCAGTGATGCCGATAAAAAGCTCACTCGAAAAATTCTCCGTGGAGCAGAATATCTGGAAATAAGCATTCTTGATCATATTATTGTTGGTGTCGAAAATTATTTTAGCTTTGCGGACGAAGGCATTATTTAAACCATAAAACCAAAATGTGAGTAATGATCAAGATAGTTACCATTATTGGTGCCCGGCCACAGTTTATTAAAGCTGCAGCTATAAGCAAGGTAATCAATGAGCAGTATTCAAAAAAAATTAAAGAGATCCTGGTGCATACCGGTCAACATTATGACAAAAACATGTCACAGGTGTTTTTCGATGAAATGCACATCCCTCAACCCAGCCACAACTTAAAAGTTGGTTCCGGAAGCCACGGTACCCAAACGGCTCAAATGATAACCGGTATTGAAGAAGTTTTGGAAAACAGACAACCGGACTGCACCCTTTTATACGGAGATACCAATTCAACCCTGGCAGGTGCTGTAGCTTCAGCCAAGTTAAGGATTCCGGTGGTACATATCGAAGCCGGAATGCGTTCTTTTAATAAATCCATGCCGGAAGAGATCAACCGGATCACCTGCGACCACACCTCTACCCTGATGTTCTCCCCGACCCCGGCAGGAATAGATAACCTCAAAAAGGAAGGGTTTAATTTAAAGACTGAACCTCCATTCACTATCGACAATCCTGGCATCTTTCATTGCGGGGACGTTATGTACGATAACAGCGTGTTTTTCGGTGAAATTGCACATAAAAAATCTACTATTCTCCGCGAATATCATTTGATCCCTGATAATTACATACTGGCCACCATCCACAGAGACAATAATACCGATAACCCTGCCCGCTTAAATGCCATCTTCAACGCCATTTATAAAATTGCCAAAAAAGAAGATATTCGGTTTATTATTCCGCTGCACCCACGTACATCCAAACTGATCACGCAAAACCTCGACTCTGAAGTTTATTCGAAAATAACACGCAGCGAGTGGATACAGATCATTGAACCAGTGTCTTTCCTGGATATGATCATGCTCGAAAAAAACGCCCTTATGATAATGACCGATTCGGGCGGTGTGCAAAAAGAAGCGTATTTCTGGAAAAAACCCTGCATCATCCTGCGGCCAGAAACTGAATGGATAGAGATCGTAAAACAGAAAACCGCTGCTTGTGCTGATGCCAACGAGAAGAAAATATTACGCGCATTCAACTGCCTGAAAGAAAGAAAAAATTTCAACTTCAGTGATATCTTTGGCGACGGAAAAGCAGCAGAATTCATTGTGGAGAAAATATACCGGAACTTTAGCAGTTAATACTTTGTTGAACCAATTACAACTATGTGGTACTCATTTATGTTCCCACAGTAAACTCGCGCCTCAGGTATATTTTTAACGTGCTGCTGAAGCAACTATGGGGTATCTATTTTGAGTTTACCAGCGATATTTCGCGTTTTCAAGCGTATGAAGGTCCCCGGTTTTCCTACACAGAAAAACCCCTTGGAAAGGAATTGTTCTTTGCATCTCATAAGCTGTTGTTTGAAAAAAACATGCAGGCAACAGAAGCAGATGCCATTGATTTTAAACACACCAAAGGCTTGTTCCCTGTTTTTCAGGATAACTCTTGTTTGTCATTTGATCCCTTCGCTGCATCGTTTTATATGCTCAGCAGGTATGAAGAATACCTTCCCTTCAGAAGGGATGCATTTGGAAGATTTAAACATGAGGACAGCATAGCAACCAAAAATCATTTTCTCCAACAACCGGTCGTGAATATCTGGTCGGAAGAAATGGTTAATATCCTGAAAATACATTTCCCCGGCCTGAAAACCAGGACGCGTAAGTATACGTTTCAGCCAAGCTATGATATAGATGTACCATACGCGTATAAAGAAAAAGGATTAATCAGAAGTATTGGAGGATATCTAAAATCCTTTATTAAAGGGAACTGGCAGGATATATCTGAAAGAACACAGGTGCTTAGCGGAAACAGGCCTGATCCCTATGACACCTATTCATATCAGTTTGAACTGCATCGAAAGTATGATATACATCCCCTGTATTTTATACTGATCGGTGATTACAGCACATATGACAAAAGCCCGCCCTTCCAGCTAAAAGGTTTCAGGGAACTCATCAAAAAACTAAATGATTATGGTAGTGTAGGTATTCATCCGTCCTTTGCCTCCATTGAAAAACCGGTGAAGTTGCAAAAGGAATTAAAGCGCTTACAAACCATCCTCCATCAGGATATAATAAACAGCCGTCAGCATTTTCTCCGCATTACCATTCCCCATGCTTATCGAAATTTGCTTAACGAGGACATTTTCAACGATTATTCCATGGGCTATGCCGGCCAACCAGGATTCAGGGCCGGAATATGTGACCCCTTTCCCTTTTACGACCTCGACATTGAAGCTGAAACACCCTTAAATATACACCCATTTATGGTTATGGATGGAAGCCTGAAGGATTATTTGAAACTGTCACCCGAAAAAGCGCTTGATCATACTAAAGCAGTCATAGATGCCACAAAGAAAGCAGAAGGACAGTTTATTTCCCTCTGGCATAATGAATCCTTGTGTGAATGTGGCAGATGGAAAGGATGGAGGAAAATGTACAGTGACATGTTTGATTATGCTGCCTCATAAACTGAAGATCTATGATACGATATGTTAAGCATCAGAACATCAATACAGAGAAATGGGACCTGTGCATTCACAATTCCGTTAACAGCCTTGTTTATGCATATTCATGGTACCTGGACACCCTTTGCGAAAAATGGGATGCCCTGGTGGAAGATGATTACCAGATCGTATTTCCCCTGCCCTACAGGATCAAAATGGGAATAAAATATGCTTACCAGCCGTTCTTTACACAACAGCTGGGAATCTTCTCGCAAAGCATCCTCAGCCAGGAAAAAACCGAAGAATTCCTGCGCAATATCCCGGATGATTATAAATTTGCCGAAATCAACCTAAACTCCCTGAATAAACTAAACCCGAAAGAGTTTAGTTTCATACCACAAAAAAACCACCTGCTCGACCTGATCGGAACATACGACACAATAAAAAAAGGATATTCAAAAAATGCCCTCCGCAATATCAACAAAGCAGAAAAAGGGCAACTAAGTATACTTCGGAATTGTAAACCTGAAGAAGTGATCCGCCTTTTCAGGGAAAACCGGGGCAGAAATATCTATACGCTGAAAACCAATGATTACAAAAGACTCAATAAACTTATCCACTTATTTATTTACAAGGGTGTTGCAGATATCCTTTGCGCCTACACTGAGAGAAACGAGATCTGCGCAGCAGCTGTTTTCCTCAGGAGCAATAAGCGAAGCATCTTTTTCTTCAGCGGGATGAACAATGAAGGAAGAGATGAAAAAGCCATGTTTTATCTTATTGACAATTACATCCGTGAGCAAGCAGGTAAAGTAGTCACCCTGGATTTTGAGGGATCAAACAATGAGAACCTCGCACGCTTTTATAAAAGCTTTGGGGCAAAAGAAACCTATTACCCGCTCTATTATCTTAACAGAATCAATCCACTTTTATACGTTGGCATTAGAGCCATTAAAGGATTGAGAAAGCTTATCTTTAAAAATTAGTTTAGAATACCTATGTTTTTACAACATCTATATAATAGGAACTTTTATAATTTAAACAACTGTATATCAGGTTATTATTTGTTTATTTGTGACAAAAATCGTTAATACATTGTTTCTGTTGCTCCAATAATAAACCTTACAAAGATTGTTACTTAGCGTTAATTAATTCTTAAATTGGTTACTTTTTATCGGAATCAACAACTAAAAAAGTAAAAGAAGTATTGCATGACTAACTTACTCCTTGAAGCCGGATCATTCTTCAAAATATTACAGGTACTGCTCGTAAGTGCGATAAAATTTTTCATTGCCCCTCCCATATCCAATGTATATGGGTTTGATTATATTCAGACCGTTATCACGACAACTGCCGGCGGGATATTTGGTGTAGTTTTTTTCTACTACCTGAGCAGCATGCTCATCCGTCTTTTTAAGATGATAAGTCCATACATATCTCATTCTTTTCGGCCCATTATAAGGGAAATCGCCGAATTGTTTCCTCCTTCAAAAGAAAAAAAGAAAAAGCGGATATTTACCTGGAAAAACAGGCTGATCATTAAAACAAGAAAAAGGTTCGGACTGATAGGCATTGCCTTGCTTACCCCGATATTGCTATCCATTCCACTCGGATCTTTTCTCACGGCAAAATATTATTCCCGTCAGAAGTACGCGCTACTTTACTTAAGCATGTCCATTGTTTTCTGGTCTTTTTTCATTTCAAGCATCGTTTTCTTTAAGGGATTTAACCCGATCAAATAATGTAATCTATCGAATAAATAATACTTCTAATCCCCTGGGGAGGATAAAGATATGTTAAAACTAATCTTACTATCAGCAGCATTGATTGGTCTTGCCATTGCAGGAATAGCGATTAAGATGTTCCTAAAAAAAGACGGCAGATTTGAGAAAACCTGTGGCAGCGTAGACCCTGCCTCCGGCAGGGTTGTTGCCTGCACCTGTAAGTCGGAAGAGCCCGATAAATGCCACTCAAAAACCACCCTGCACCGCGTGGATGAACAAATAAAATCTAATCTGGAATAATATCTTCAAATCCTGTCGTGTACCAGGTCTCCATCTTATCATTTTCTGAAAAGATAAAATAGGCATCAATGCCGTTGAGTTTTTTCAACACCTTTTTAGCCGAATCCAGGCCGATTACCATAAAGGCCGTAGCATATGCATCCGCCATTGCAGCATTTTCCGCAAGAACAGAAACACTTAGCAAAGAATGCCTTACGGGATACCCGGTAAACGGATCTATAGTATGGGAATATTTTATACTGTCCTCAATATAGTATGTTCTGTAATTGCCAGATGTGGCCAGTGCTTTGTTTTTCAGACGGACAACCGTCTGTGATTCAAATTTTCCGTTTCTGTTTGCAGTAGGTGTTTGTATGCCTACATTCCAGCTTCCATTATCAGGTTTGCTGCCTTTGCCCAGAACTTCCCCGCCAATATCAATAAGGTAGTTTCGGATACCCTTTTCTTCCAGAAAGATCCCGATCTGATCCACAGCATACCCCTGGGCAATGGCGTTAAAATTAAGCTGTATACGGGGATCCTTTTTAACCACAACATTATCTTTCATCCTGATGAGTCGGAATCCTGTAAATTGCTTCAGGCTGTCTAGCAATTCCTCTGTAATATCGGATTTGTTCTCAAGCCCAAAGCCCCAGGCATTGATCAGGGGGGCAATGGTAATGTCAAAAGCACCACTGGTAGCAGCAGCAACCTCCTGCGCCAGCCTGAAATTTTCAGCGAATATCTTATCGGCTTTCACCCCACTTTCGTTTCGGTTGATACGGGATACAATGGAATTGCTTTCGTAAATGGACACCGAGGTATTCAGATGATCCAGCAAAGAATCTATTTGTTGCTGATAACGAATACCATCCTGAGAAAAATAGGCTACGGTATAATAGGTTCCTTGCGCCAGGCCTTCGAAACTAACCTTTTGCAGTGTCTCTTCATTTTTCTGATTACAGGAAAAGAGCATCACTAAGAAAAGTCCCGGGATAAAAAGCTTGATTCTCATAAATGATCCATTTTATTACCCGCCAAAATCGTCGAAAGCAATATTCTCATCCGGCACTCCCAGTTCATCCAACATTTTAAAAACAGCATCATTCATCAATGGAGGGCCACAAATATAATAATCTATCTCTTCCGGTTCAGGATGGTTTTTTAAATAATTATCAAGTAATACCTGATGGATAAATCCTGTTCGACCGTCCCAGTTATCCTCGGGCAAGGGTTCAGAAAGGGCCACTTCAAATTTAAAATTGGGGAAATTCTTTTCAATTTCCCTGAATTCATCGATATAAAAGAGTTCTTTTAGTGAGCGTCCGCCATACCAGAACGTAGATTTGCGGTTTGATTTTTCGGTATGGTAAAGATGGAAAATATGTGAGCGCATGGGGGCCATCCCGGCTCCGCCACCAATAAACATCATTTCACGTTCATTCTCTTTCAAGAAAAACTCGCCATAAGGCCCGGAAATGGTAACTTTATCTCCCGGTTTTCTGGAGAAAACAAATGAGGAACAAATGCCCGGATTAACCTTCATGAAGCGGTTGTGCTTTTTATCCCAAGGTGGGGTGGCAATCCTGATGTTCAGCATGATGATGTTCCCTTCGGCCGG
This sequence comes from uncultured Lentimicrobiaceae bacterium, assembly GCA_964654725.1. Lineage (GTDB taxonomy): Bacteria > Bacteroidota > Bacteroidia > Bacteroidales > CAZZLL01 > CAZZLL01. Next base: position 15,661 of record CAZZLL010000037.1, read on the forward strand.
ATGGTTCGCCATGGAGTATGCCCTGAAGACAGGCTCGGAATTTTTCATCGTCAGGTCCCACATATTAAACTTATCCCATTCTTCCCGGTATTCATCTTCCACATCCATGTCTTTAAAACCCACCTCACACTTGGGTACATCAATTTGTATATACCCTCCTGAGCGGAAATCCAGGTTTTCATCTTCGGGCAGCTTAACAACAAACTCTTTGATAAAGGTAGCCACATTGTAATTGGAAACCACTTCACATTCCCATTTTTTAATGCCGAAGATCTCTTTGGGAATGCCAATATTCATATCGTTCCTGACTTTCACCTGGCAGCCCAGTCTCCAGTGGTTCATAGCTTCTTTCCTGGAAAAGTAGCCTTTTTCTGTTGGCAGGATATCTCCGGCACCTTCAAACACCTGGCATTTACACATGGCACAGGTACCTCCGCCGCCACAAGCTGAAGGCAGAAATATTTTTTCATTCGATAAGGTTGATAGCAGTGTGCTGCCGGGATCCACCTCCAATTCTTTTTCATCATTAATGGTAATTTTTACCTTTCCCTGCGGTATTAGTTTTTTCCGTGCAAACAAAAGCACGGCAACCAGGAGTATGATGATAAGGAAGAAAACAGCAATGCTCACAAGGATCACATACCCGATACTAATGAAAAGCGTTGTCATACGTATATAATTTTTCTTTAATACTAAAGTTTAATACCCATAAAGCTCATAAAGGCAATGCCCATCAAGCCGGTAATGATGTAAGTGATTCCTAATCCCCTCAGAGGAGCAGGAATATTTGAATATTTTATTTTTTCCCTTATAGCTGCAATACCTACAATAGCGAGTAACCAGCCTACCCCAGAACCCAGGCCGAAAGAAGTTGCTGCGGCCAGGCTTCCGTATTCCCTCTCCTGCATAAAAAGGGAACCGCCCAGAATAGCACAGTTTACGGCAATCAGGGGCAGGAAAATACCCAGGTTGGCATACAGCGTAGGAGAAAACTTTTCAACGATCATTTCCACCAGCTGCACCATGGAGGCAATCACAGCGATAAACATTATAAAGCTCAGGAAGCTCAGGTCTACTTCGGCAAATTCAGGATTCAACCATACCAGAGCTCCGGGAGCCAATAAATATTTATTGATAAGAAAATCCACGGGAACCGTGATCCCCAAAACAAAAATAACTGCCAGGCCCAGCCCCATCGAAGTTTTTACTGTTTTACTTACTGCCAGGTAGGAACACATACCCAGGAAGTAAGCAAAGATCATATTATCAATGAAAATTGACTTGACAAATATGTTAACTAATTCTTCCATTATTCCGTAATTTTTTAGATTCCTTAATGATTAGTTTTCTTCAATGAGGTCTTTATTCTTCGCTCTTTGTATCCATATTATGATTCCAACAGCTATCAGCGCCATGGGCGGGAGGATAAACAATCCGTTGTTTTTGTATCCCATACCGAAGAATGCCTCGGGAACAACCTGGTACCCCCAGACAGTCCCTGAGCCAAATAACTCCCTAAAAAAAGCCACCACGATCAGTATCCAGCCATATCCAAATGCATTTCCTACACCATCAAGAAAAGCAGACCAGGGTTTATTGCCCATCGCAAAGGCTTCCAGGCGGCCCATGATGATACAGTTGGTAATGATCAGGCCCACAAATACTGATAGTTGCTTGCTGACGTCAAAAACGAAAGCTTTCAATACCTGGTCGACCAGAATAACCAATGATGCAATTACGGTTAACTGAACGATAATACGTATCCTGGGCGGAATGGTATTTCTAAGCAGGGAGATGATGACATTTGCCAGGGCCATTACAGCAATAACCGACAGGGTCATCACAAAAGCCGGTTTCAGTTTTACGGTTACTGCGAGTGCCGAACATATACCCAGCACCTGCACGGTAATAGGGTTATCCTTATTGAGCGGATTTATTAAAAGCTTTCTGTTCCTGGCAGAAAACAAAGCTTCCCTTTCATTTTTCTCTGAGCTCATATTTTATTGCTGTTTTTTAATATACGGTAAATAAATTCTTAAACAATCATCCAACATATCCGTAACACCGTTACTGGTAATGGTACCGCCTGAAATAGCATCTACACCATGTATTTGTTTTTCTTCAGGCATGGTAACAATGCCTCCTTTAACAATTGTTATGGATGTAAAATCATTATTGTCATCAAAAATGGTTTTTCCAACAAACTGTGCCTGAAATTCCCTGGTGTCAATCTCTGCTCCCAGCCCGGGTGTTTCAGCCTTATGGGCAAAGGTGGCACCGGCAACGGTTTTCCAATCGGATTCCAGGGCAACATTGCCCCATACTGGTCCCCAAAGGCCTTTTCCATACACCGGGATGATATACAATTTTTCGCCTTCTTTATTTGCAACAAAGAGGGGAAAAACAGCTTTTTCTTTCGAATCATCCATCTTTTTCAAGGCCACCTTCATTTCCACATCAAAAGCACGTTTTTCGCCTTGTTGGAGTTTTCCATCCTTGTAGAGGCTTACAACTTCACCCTGTTCATTGATGAGAATTTCTTCTGAGATGAATTTCTCATAGAGTTCTTCAGCATTTTCCGAAGTGGATTCAACATTTGCTGAAGCCAGGATGGACTTGATCTTTTCGGTTCGTATATTGGCCTGCTGAAAGGGTTTCAGGTACATGGCCGCCGTGGATAAAACAGCTGCCACTACAATGACCATTATTGTTGCATATACGAAGATATATCTGTTGCTATACATCGATTAATATTTTTAATTTAAATTATTCGCTGTTGCTGTTTTTGCTCTTTTCAGTCTTTTCTTAATGTTTGCTTCCACGACAAAATGATCGATCAGCGGGGCAAACACATTCATAAACAATATGGCGAGCATCATTCCTTCGGGATACGCCGGGTTAAGCACCCTGATCAGTATAGCCAGCAGGCCAATCAGGAATCCATAAATATACTTTCCTTTGGTAGTTTGACTGGCAGTTACCGGGTCGGTAGCCATAAACACAGCGCCAAAGGCAAATCCGCCCATAATGAGGTGGTACCAGGCAGGTATGGCCAGCTTGGCATTGTCTCCGCTAACGGCATCAATATCCAGCATACCAAAGGGGTTCACATTGACAAAGAGGTTCAGGATGATGCCCATCACCAGGCCGCCAATAACTGTAGAAAGCATGATCCTCCAGCTGCCCACTCCTGTAAATAATAAAACTGCAGCCCCTATTAAAATCATGAGCGTTGAGGTTTCACCGATAGACCCCGGAATAAATCCCATAAACATATCCCAGGCACTCGGAATTTTGTCGATATCGCCCACCAGGGAATGGCCCAGGGGGGTGGCACCGGAATAGGCATCCGCTTTCTCAGCTATCCAAACCTTGTCGCCGGAAAGATCCTGCGGATAGGCAAAGAAAAGGAATGCCCGGGCAGTTAAGGCCGGGTTCAGGATATTCATACCTGTACCACCAAAAACTTCCTTGCCGATAATCACTGCAAAAGCTGTTGCTATAGCAATCATCCAGAGGGGTGTATCCGGTGGAACAACCAAAGGTATCAACATACCTGAAACCAGAAAGCCTTCGTTTACCTCATGGCCTCTGCTTTGGGCAAAAATAAACTCTATGCCCAGGCCCGTTAAATAGGAAACGATTATGATGGGCAGGGCTTTTCCTAAGCCAAAAAGGAATCGTTGCATGAAATCTGCGTCCTGGCCCTGGGATAAAAAGTGCTGGTAGCCGATGTTCCATATCCCGAAAAGTAGGGCAGGAACCATTGCTATGACCACCAAAGCCATAGTTCGTTTCATATCAATGGCATCCCGAATGTGACTGCCCTTTATTGTAACCTTGTCGGGCACATATAGGAAAGTCTCAAAGGCTTCAAAGGTAGCGTGAAGCTTCTCTAATTTTCCGCCTTTTTCAAAATGTGGCTTGATCTTGTTGATATACTTTCTTAATGCTTTCATGTATGTATAAATCTGAATAGCGTTTTTAACTCATTTCTTTCTTCATGGTATTCAATCCCTTTCTCACAATATCCTGGATATTGATCTTGGAGGTATTCACAAATTCGCAGAGTGCAAAATCCTCCTCGTCGACCTCATATATTCCAAGATTTTCCATAAGGTCAATATCTTCTATCATGATGGCTTTAATAAGCTGCATGGGATAAATATCGAAGGGAAACACTTTTTCCAATTCGCCTGTAACCACGAAGGCACGCTCTCCTCCGCACAGGTTCGTATTGAGCTTATATTTTTTACCGGGGCTGAGCCAGGAAAAGAATGTCCTGGAAACGCTGAACTTCTTAAATCCGGGAGCTGCCCAGCCAAAAAACTCAAACTCATTTCCTTCGGGAATCACCGTGATCATAGAATCATAATATCCCAGGTATCCGTCGGCCTGAATCTTGCTGCCGGTTAAAACATTACCGGAAATATACCGCACATTATCGCTTTTTAGCTTGTCTTTTACAAACACATCAATGGAACTGCCGCCATAGATCTTGAAATACCTTGGACGCTGCACTTCACTTCCGGCCAGCGCAATAACCCTGGTGGTATCATATTTCCCGTCAGTAAACAGGCGGCCTATGGTCAATACTGCCTGCGGATTACAATACCATACGATATCCCCTTTATTGATGGGATCAATCTTATTTATTTGTACGCCAACGTTCCCGGAAGGATGGGGCCCGCTGAAGGTGTTGATCTCAACATTTTTGGAATTGAGAAATACGTTGGAGGTAGTAAATTTTTGGTGAATACTCAGGTAAACCTTGCCATCAGTGAGATTGTTCAGGACATCCAGTCCCCGCTGGAAGATATCGCCTTTGTTATGCACAATAAAATCATAATCCGGTGCCAGGGGGGCACTGTCGAAGGCTGTGATAAAAATATCCCTGGGTTTATCGGTAGGTTCAGCAATAACAGAGTAGGGCCGCTGACGAATCAGTGGCCAGACACCGCTGTTCAGCATCTTCTCAGTGATTTCCTCCCGGCTCATACTGTCGGGAGTTCCCGCCCCGAAATCCAGGGACTCAAAATTACCGTCAGATTCTATCCTGATCTCTTCCAGCACCCGCTTATGGCCCCGCTTTATTTCCGTGATCTTCCCGCTTACAGGGGCGGTGAACCGTATGCTTTCCCGGTATTTATCATAAAACAATGGAGAGCCGGCTTTTACAGGGTCTCCCTCTTTAATGAGTAATTTTGGGAAAACGCCTATAAAGTCAGTCGGTTTAACAGCATAACGCTCTGAACGGATCTCTGTAATGGTTTTTTCAGCCTCTCCTTCGAGCTTAATGTCAAGGCCTTTCTTAATCCTGATGACTTTAGTCATAATCTGCTAATGCTATTGGTTTATTTTAAAAAGGAGTAAATATATAAAAAATTAAATGTCTAATTTTCAAAATTAAAGGTATAAAAATTAATATAAAACAAAGAAGCATGTTTTTTTTTAATTAACATATGATTTAAGTCACTTTTTAAAGACAGGGCATCCAGGCAAAACAAGGGGGGCCTATGCTCTTAGCTTCCCGGCACTATTATTACCTGATCCTCTAAAAAGCAATACATCTGTATGATTGCTGCCCGCTTGTTAAACAGCTGAAAGATTTTTCCGTTCGTCCCGCTTGTTCTCTTTTACTATCTTTGCGTATGAATTTTTTTATTATGCGCATAATCCTTTTCCTCTTTCTTGTACTGCTGTTTTCCTGTAGCCGGCCCTTAACTGAGATACCAAGCCGGGTAAGCCATACACAGGATACATTACAGCAACAACCTGAACAAAAAGACACCACCGTAAAAGAAGAATTAGCGTACTATAAGGAAGATTATTTTCGCTACGCGGATTATAAATACCACGAGAATGTAAAAAGCGTGCAATTATACAGAGAAGGTTGGTCCATGGCCATGCCCGTAATTGGGCTGAATTCGGAGGAGAACCTTATCCTGGCATTTGATGTGCTGGACCAGAAAGTCGATGAGTTCCGGTATACCCTTATCCATTGTGATGCAGACTGGTATCCTTCAGAGCTTATCCCTTATGAATATTTACAGGGTTTCGAAGAAGGCTATGTTACTGATTACCGGTATTCACTCAATACGGTGGTGCCATACATCCATTATACCGCCCGCATACCATCAGATCAAATGAGCATTCTCAAATCAGGAAACTATGTACTAAAAGTTTATCCTCCCGGTCAGCCCGACAATCCGCTTTTTAGTCGTCGTTTTATGGTGCTTGACCAGAAAGTAAGTATAGAAATGCGTGTTAAAAGACCCACATCTATTACTGACAGAAATTATGCCCATGAAGTAGACTTTCAGGTCTCTACTTCCGGAACTGATATCGCCGAACCTTACAAATCGCTCAGGGTGATCATTCAGCAGAATGACCGCCAGGACAATGCCATCAAAGGCCTTAAACCCCTGCTGATCAAAAACGATGTGCTGGATTACAACTATGATCTGGAAAATGTCTTCAAGGGCGGCAATGAGTTCCGCCCCTTCAATATACGCAGCCGGAAATATTCTTCTGAACACGTCAGGCGCATCACCTTCGATTCACTCTATCATGTTTACCTGCGGGATGATAAACGCAGGCCTTTCCAGGTGTACCAGTCAGAAGAAGATATCAATGGCAGATACCTGGTGGCAACGGAAGACGGCGAAGACTGGGATACAGAATCGGATTATTTCCTGGTCCATTTCAGCCTCCCCTATAAACTCCCCCTGGCCAACGGAAATATATATATCCTGAGTGCTTTCACCAACTGGCAGTTCAATAAGGAAAATATGCTGAAATATAACTATGCTGCCCGGAAATATGAACTTCAGCTGCTGCTCAAACAAGGCTATTACAATTACCTCTATGCCTTCCTGGAAGACGGAAAAGACCAGGCTGATGTTGGCTTTATCGAAGGAAACCACTATGAAACCGAAAATGAATACAGCATTTTCGTCTACTACCGGGAACCCGGTTCCCTCTACGATCAACTGATCGGCTTGCAAAAAACAAATTCTTTTAATAATTAAGCTTATACCCCCGACTGGTACCAGAACAAATCTGGCTACAGGTATGACAACAAAGTGTTTGCTCCCTGATCATTCGTAACGCAAAGATTCTATAGGATCTACTTTGGAGGCTTTAGATGCCGGGTAAAAACCAGATAATAAGGCAACGGCTAAGCATAAAAGGATTCCGCTAATGATCCAGGGCCAGGGAATAAAAAACTCTCCGCCTATCTGTAATGAAACTACATTCCCTGCCAGAATACCCAACACAATGCCCACAAGGCCTCCAATCTGGCCTATAACGACTGCCTCGATAAGAAACTGGTTGCGAATGATCTTGCGGTTGGCACCGATAGCTTTTCGGATGCCGATTTCCCGTGTACGTTCTGTCACTGTCACCATCATAATATTCATCAGGCCCACAGCAGCCCCGATCAATGTTATGATACCGATAATAGTAGCCGCCAGGCTGATGTAGCTCAGGTTATCGATCAGCATCTCAGCGATATTATCGCTCTTCGCGATATCAAAATTATTTTCCTCCTGGACTTTCAGTCCGCGGATGATGCGAAACAATCCTGTTGCCTCACTGATGGCCGGATCCAGATAAGTCTGGTCGTTAACCATCACATTCAGGGTAAAAGCGGTGGTAGAGTTGGGGAAATACTGCCGAACGTTGTTTAGGGGCAATAAGCAGTTCCTGTCGCCGCTGAATCCCATAGCACTCCCCTTTTCTTTCAGGACACCTATCACTTTATATTTTCCGGACCCTATGGAGATGATCTTTCCGATCGGGTCTTCGTTTTCCCCGAAGAGGGTTTTCCTGATCTCCGGTCCGATAATGGCCACATGGTCGCCGGAATGCACCTCGGTGGCACTGAAATTTCGTCCCATGCTGATCCTGTTCCCTGAAGTGATGAGGTAATTCTCATCTCCCCCGAGAACCGGCACATTGGGATTGGTTTTATTCTCCTTGTACTTTGCCGTGGATATCCAGCTTGCATAGGTAAAAACAGATGTATAGGCCGGAAATTCAAAGCGCTCTTTAAACGCCAGGGCTTCATCCAGGTTGATGGGGCGGTAGTATTTGGTTTTGGCCCCTTCTCCGAAGTGGATGCGCAGGGAGCGGTTTTTTATGGCAAAGGTATTGGCCCCCATTTCCATGAAGTTTGCTTTAAGATAATACTTAAGCGAATCTGTAGCTGTAAGTATGCCTACCAGGGCCATGATGCCAAAGGCTATGATCAGCACCGTAAGTACGGTCCGAAGCAGGTGGGAACGGATGGAGCCAAAGGCAATGCGGACATTTTCAATTATTACACCTGTCATAGCCATTTTTAAACAAAGGTAAAAATTTCCGTTTTGGAAAGGCGGGTAAATTTTTCAATTAATTATGTTATCTTTGCTATGACAATGAAAATAACATACATCATCGTATTTCTTTTCATGGCATTCGGTTGCCAGAGTCCGGAGGAGAAGGCGGCGGCATTAACGGAAGAGGGCAGGGCATTTTTGCTTGATCACAGGGAAAAGGCAGCTCTGCAATCATTTGAAGAGGCTCTGGAGGCCGACAGTACCTATGCTGAAGCCTGGTATTATACAGGCAACATATACGTAAACCGCAGCGAATACCGCACCGCCATCCTTGCATACAGCAAAGCCATCCGATACGACAGTGCTTTTCCCGAGGCCTGGTACAACCGCGGCTCTGCCTGGTTTTACGAAGGGATAAAAGACAAAGCCTGCACTGACTGGCTGAAAGCCATTGAACTGGGGAAAATTAATATACAAGATAAGGTGAAGGGGTGTGAAAGTTAATTTTTTCCTATATGAATCCATGCTCCCCAATAATAAGGATGTGAATATTCAGAAATATTTCTAAAATGAATTTTTGTTAAAGAAAGAGACTCTGAAACACTATATCCACTTATCAAATAATCAAAAAACTTTATAATAAATTTCATACTAAAATTGTCAGGTATATTCCACAAAGTTGCAACACAATTTTTAGCTCCCGAATTAATAAATGATTGTGCTATTGATATTGATCCCTCTCCATTAACAGAGAGACCTGTTGCCGTTTCACATGAATTTAATACTACTAAAAATGCATCAATATCCATGTTTAGTATTTCATTAATCTCTAAACAATTACCAATAGTATTAAATGAATCAGTGTCTAAATTTAAAAAAGCATTCATTGAATCTCTGTAAAGTACAAGGCCTGTTTCTCCAACAACATCATTTACAATTGAATGAGTTGCAAAATGAATAATATTGTAATTGGGTAGTAAGCTAATTACATTTTTTTTGGATGCTCCATTATATGTAAGCTTTATTGCCTTTGAGTTCAATATCTTAAACATATTATAAACACTATCAATTTCATACAATGTATTTTGCAACTTCGTACTAATGATACTGTTATTCTTTTTAAATTTTCGATAGTTAATATGAAATATAACAGGAGCGATACCTAAATAGCTAAAATTTGTAAAAATTTCATCACTTTTTCTTAAAGAAAGTTTACTTGAAAAGTGATATTTAATTGATATATTCTTATCTTCGATCAAGCTATTAAAAAAGTAATTTGGTAATAATGTTTCAAACGGTATACTCCAGAGCACACCATCTGGTATAATTATAATTTCATTTTTATCATGCAAATACTGACAAATAGGCTTAAGAAGAATATCATATAATATTTTTCTTTTAGAGGCAATATCACTGTGAAAAAAAATAAGACTTGATAAGTATTCTTGAATTAATGCATTAAAATTGTCAGGAATATCCATTTTTCTAATATTGCTCATTTCATCCGCTATAATTATTACATATGCGTATTTCTTTGTCATATAATAGTCAAGAATGATAGTGTTTTGAGGAATAATCCTTACATCTGAATAATTAATTAAACTATTAGTAAAGCCTTCATTTATAGTTTTATATATTGGTTTCCTAACCATTAAATTTTTTGACCCCAAACCATAATTATCATAATTAACACCAGCATTTATTTCATTCTCAAGAATATTTGCTTTATACATACTAAGTATCTGTATTATTCGAAACCTTAATTCATTTGAATTAGTATTCTCAAAAAAATAATACATGTATTGTAAATACGCATCCGAGTTAATATTTTTGTTTTGATATTTGGTCATATCGGCATTAAATGCCAAATAAGAGCCATTTAATACATGCACAATAAAATTATTTGTTAGCAAAATTCCTTTTTCGCTTTTTATTGATTTGCTTTTCGGAGAATGACTATTTATATACTGTGAAAAACACATGTTCAAATAAATAAAATATAAAATAAATATCGCTAAATATCTTTTTATTAATTTATTGAACATAATATAATCCATATCTAACAGGATTTTTAAAGGTTTTAAAAATATAAATATATACACCTGGGCAATCTATTATTATATATTTTTGTTGATTTCTCCCTCGATTTGTTATTTTAAATTGAGCAATTTTATTAAGTTTATTGTTATGAATTTCTAAAAACAGACTATCATTACCAGCAAATTCCCATATAAAACTTATTGTATCTCCGTAATAGTAAGTATTTATTTTATTTGGTTTAATAAGTTTGAAGTCACATGATCTTAAGTCTTCATTTATTATTGCAGTTATCTCTTGTGGAACTTTAAAATTAGTATCACTTATTGTAATATCTTCTTTCAAATCATTATCTATTGAATTATTATTATTTATTTTCTTTATATTGTTATTTGCTTTTTTTATTAAGAACTGGTTACTATCAATGTGTGAATTCCTAAATGAATACAACTTATGCAAATTGTTATTTGATATTTTACTATTAATATTAATCCAAATAAAAGTAAAAATGAACAATAAAAAAAATATTGCTGCTAATGTTAAAATTCTATAAACTAGATATGTCCTTCTCTGTTTTTCATATGAATTACATATTTCATGAACCTTATATATATAATCTAGTTTATTACTAATCATCATGTTTTTCTCAATAAAATAGTGGAATTGAAATAATTCTGCAACGTATTTCGAATCAATTATCTCAAAAAGAGAATGTTCTTCTTTATTAGTAAGATCTTGATTATAATATTTATCAATTAAACTATGAATTTTTTTTCGTTTCATATTTATATAATTCTTTAAATATAGGATCGCTTTGTATAAGTTTTATTAAATTCATCTTGCATTTAAATTTCTTTTTACGGGCTTGAATCTCGTTTTTCAAATTCATAATTTTTGCTATTTCTTTAAAGCTATGATTGTTTAACCCATTTTATGCAATAGAAATTTTAAAAGGAGGGGATAAATCATTGACTTTAAAA
>CAZZLL010000038.1:0-26113 GCA_964654725.1 uncultured Lentimicrobiaceae bacterium
TTAACCAACATTATTTGAGCACATTATGCCATTTTGTGAATAATGTAGGCTAAAAAGATATTGTTTTCAATTTGCATGAATTATGGCGTGATTTGATGAATAGTTGCCGGGATAATAGAAAAACAGCAAATAGTGCCTGCCATGTTTGGTAAATATTTATCTTTGACAAATTTATTTACATAATTAAAATTTTTGACATGAAGAAAATCCTTACAATTGTATTAATCCTGGGAATGAGCTTACCGCTTTTTTCACAGCTTAGTTATGAAAATGTTGGTATTGAGGCCGAGAAAACGGAATATAGTGAAATGCGAAGCTATGGCCCCCGGCACGCCGTTAAAGTGAACCTTTTTAGTTTTTTAGTGAGTACCTTCTCCGGATTCTATGAGCATGCATTCAATGATGCAACATCTGTACAAATGGGTTTTTATTATACCGGGTTTAAAGTTGGAGAAACAAAATGGAGAGGTTTTGGTATCACTCCTGAATTCAGGTATTATCCAAATGAGGAAGCTCCTGCCGGTTTTTTCCTGGCTCCTTATATTCGTTATCAAAGCATGACGCTTTCTGTTCCGACAGTTGACGCAAATGGGAATGAGGTTGATGCTGAGGGCACATTTAGTTCTTTTGGCGGAGGTTTGCTTATAGGACGTCAGTGGGTTTTCAATGATATAATTACACTGGAAAGCTTTATCGGCCCAAATTACAGTGCCGGATCAATTAATGTGGATACCGACAGTGTTGAAGAAGATGTATTTGAAACAGGCGTTTTTGACGGATTTGGCGTTCGCATTGGTATGTCACTCGGTGTAGCCTTCTGATTTTACTTATAGATATTTTCGTAAAAGGATTGTTCGTTGTTTCCTGAGGACAGTCCTTTTTTTTCGGACTTTACACAGATGCGCGCAATTATTTTATTTTTGTGGATCATACGATGGACACAAACAAGCATAGTATAACCGGTTTTGGGATTACGGATAGTTTATTCGTGACTGCTAACAAATTTTTCGGCAATACCTGTCCGGATTATTCTGAGGATACAGCTTCTTTTAATAAGGTTGTGGCAAAAAAGGCTGCATGGTATACATTTCCTGTGAAGGAAGTAAAAAACCTTAATTATGAATTGACGAGGCCATCTATTCTTGGGATTAAACATTCTGTAGAGAGCATCAGGCCATACGAAATACAAAAAACAAATTTCGATTGGGTTTTTGGGCTCTTTTTATTTAGCATGTTTCTGTTGGCAATTGTTATGGCTAACTACAGGCGAAGGCTGCGCCAAATTGGGAATGCGATGTTGAGTATTCGCAATATGAACCTAATGGCAAGGGAGGGAAATCTTTTTTTTGAGCGGATATCTTTATTTCTGTTTATTCTGTTTCTTAGCTTGTTGTCCCTGTTTGTGTTTATCGTATTGCTCTTTTATTATGAACTTGATACGGGCTTTAATAATGGTATTTTTATGTACCTGAAAATAGTCGGTATTATTCTTTTTCTTTATATATCAAGAACTGTTGTTGTTGATATATCAGGAAGAATTTTTCAAAATACCGGTATATCGTATTTTTACCTGCTTAATATTTTCGCAACAGACCTGTTCTCGGGAATATTTTTGCTTCCTGCCCTGTTTTTTGCTTTTTATCTGGAGTCGCTGATAATCCTGAAAATAGCTGTCGGATTATTCATACTATTAGTTCTTTTAAGACTTATAAGAGGTGTTGTGATTGGTTCTGCCCCAAGCAGATTTTCTAAATTCTATTTATTTTTATATCTTTGCACCCTCGAAATTTTACCATTGATTGTTATAGCAAAATTGCTTATTATTAGTTTTATTGATGTGATTTAAAGGTAAATATTGAGGTAAGTAGGAAAATTTTTTGATAACAAAAAATTTGAAGTTTGAAAATAAAGAACGTATTAGTATCTCAACCAAAGCCGGCTGATATTGAAAAATCACCTTATTGTGGTTTGGCTAAGAAGTTTAACCTGGATGTTGATTTTCACAAATTTATCAGAATTGAGGGTATTCCAGGCAAGGAGTTCAGGAAAACCAGGATTAATATTCTCGAGCATACAGCAATAATTTTTACAAGTAAAAATGCAGTGGATCATTTTTTCAGGATATGTAAAGAAATGCGGCTGGAAGTACCCGATTCAATGAAATATTTTTGCGTTACGGAGACTATCGCATTTTATCTTCAAAAGTATGTTCAGTACAGGAAAAGGAAAATATTTCATGGGAAGCAGCATTTCAGGGATCTGATGGATGTTATCCTTAAAAATAAAGATGAGAAATTCCTGCTTCCTTGTTCTGATATTCATAAGCAGGATATTCCGAGTTTATTAATAGAGCATGATATTGAGTTCAATAAAGCAATCATCTATAAGACGGTAGCAAGTGATTTGTCTAAGGTTGATATTATGAAGTATGATATGTTGATATTCTTTAGTCCTGCCGGTGTGAATTCATTGTTTATGAATTTCCCTGATTTTAAGCAGAACAGCACGTTGATTGCCGGATTTGGCCCTACAACAACCAAAGCTATTGATGATGCCGGGCTCAAGATCAATATCAAAGCTCCAACGAAAACAGCTCCATCCATGACAATGGCTATAGAAGAATATATTCAAAAAGCTGCAAAGAAGAAATAAGCAAAAGAAAGCTTGTTTTTTTATCTGATGAAATTTACATTTAATAAGGAAGAAAGGCTATGCCGTAAGAAACAAATGAATGATTTGTTTGCCCGGGGAGAATCCTTATATTTCAGCTCATTTAAAATAGTATGGCTACCTGTTAATGCATTTCCCTCCCATCCTGCAAAAGTGCTCATTACTGTTTCAAAGAAATATTTTAAGAGAGCAACTGACAGGAATAGATTAAAGCGCTTAATGCGAGAGGCTTACCGAAGAAACAAATATATTCTTTATGATTACCTCAGGAAAAACAATAAAAGCTGTATATTTATGATTTCTTATGTAGGAAAGGAAGTTGCTGACTACCATGACATTGAGAAAAAAATAATTCATGTTTTGCAGGGTTTAACAGAAGCATATGAAAAGTCTGCTATCTAAGTTTTTCATATTATTGATACGCATTTATCAATACGCTATATCGCCATATTTGATGCCATCATGCAGGTATACACCATCCTGTTCCGTTTATGGGGTGGAAGCCATTAAGAAACATGGTCCGTTTAAAGGCGGATGGCTATCCCTGAAAAGATTTATTTCCTGCAATCCCTGGGGTGGAAGTGGTTATGATCCTGTTCCCTGATAAACAAATTCTTTTCGTATACAAATGAAGAAAATATATCCTATGTTTAGAGTTAAAAGATACAAGATTTTCTTACTGGCAGGTATTCTGCTCCTCACAACATTAGCATTTAAGATTGCTGATAATAATTTTGAAATAGCAAAAAACCTGGACATTTTTGCCACATTATACAGGGAGATCAATGCAAACTATGTGGATGAAGTTAAACCGGGGAGTGTGATGAAAACCGGAATTGATGCTATGTTGGAAACCCTTGATCCATACACGGTATATATACCGGAATCTAAAGTTGAAGATTACAGGATTGCTACCACAGGACAATACGGGGGGATAGGTGCCTTGATACATATCCAGGAGAAACTCCCGGTAATTTCTGAACCGTATGTGAACTTTCCGGCCCAAAAAGCCGGATTAATTGCCGGAGATATTATTGTTGAAGCTGCCGGTGAGAATACGTTTGGTAAAACCCTGGATGAAGTAAGTACACTCCTTAAAGGTCAGCAGGGAACAGAAGTAAAACTGAAGATTAAGCGAGCTGTTGATAACAGTGAATTTGAAGTTAGGCTTGTTCGGGAGAATATTAAAATTGATAATATCCCTTATTTTGGAATGGTGGGGAAAGGAATTGCGTATATAAAATTGAGCAATTTCACACAAAACGCAGGAAAAGAAGTAAAAGAAGCTTTTCTGAAACTCAAAGAAAAAAATGAGGTGAAGGGATTGGTCCTTGATTTACGCGGTAATGGCGGGGGCTTACTCATGGAGGCTGTAAATATTACGAATTTTTTTGTTCCGAAAAATAAACTTGTTGTAAGTACCCGTGGGAAAATTGAAAGCAGGAATATCAATTACCGAACAAGAAATGCTCCTGTTGATTTGGATATACCTCTGGTTGTTCTTGTGGATAAAAGAAGTGCTTCTGCATCGGAAATAGTATGTGGAGCATTGCAGGATATGGACAGAGCAGTGATCATTGGCCAGCGAACATTTGGCAAAGGATTGGTACAAAATGTGGTGCCTTTAAGTTATAATGCTCAATTAAAAGTTACCGTAGCCAAGTATTACATTCCCAGCGGAAGGTGTATACAGGCCATCGATTATTCGCATAAAGATGAAGACGGTAATTTTAGTAAGATCCCCGATTCGTTAATGAATACTTTTTATACGGAGAACGGAAGGACGGTCCGTGATGGGGGAGGAGTAGAACCGGATATATACCTTGATCCCCCTAAATTGAGTGAGATTTCGAAAACCCTGTTGTCGGAATTCCTGATTTTTAATTATGCATCAGAATATAAAACCAGGCATGATTTATTTTCTATGGAAATAGATGATAAGGTGTTGTTTGAAGATTTCAGGATATTTCTTGCAGATAAAGACTATGAATATATTAGTTCCAGCGAAAAGGCCCTGGGAAAACTAAGGGATCATGCCAATGAAGAGGGGTATTTTGAAGCCATCGAAAATGAATTTAAGGCCATGGAAATAAAGCTTAAGCATGATAAGGAAGAAGACCTGCAGGAATTCAGGGAGGAGATTTTAATACTTTTAAAAGCTGAAGTTGCGTCCCGCTATTATTTTGCTTCAGGAAGGGTAAAGGTAAATTTATCAGAAGATGCAAATGTGCAAAAGGCAATAGACGTACTTACAGATAATGAACAGTACAATAAGATACTGGAATGATCACGCAACATGAGGAATAAAGAAAAAGTTTTGCAATAGAATACTAAGATTTTAAAAGCCTCCGTTTATTTTCTAACAGGGCAATTTATTAGGGATATTCATGGCAGATAGCACAAAAGAGTTTTTTCGCATATCATATTTTCTGGCTATTAGTTTGTTATTGGCTGGATTACCCTGGTCCAGATATATGATGTCCCTGTCGCAGTTTTTGCTTTCAGCTCTGTTTTTATGGGATCATTTTGATATTGTTGAATTAAGTAGAAGAATCAGAGGAAAGCCTTCGTTGGCCAAATTTTTTAAAGTATTCTTATATATTTTTGAGAATGCCGGAAAAACATTCGTATTAAAGTTTGGCATGCTATTCAGAAATAAAGTAGCCCTAACTTTGGTCTCTGTTTATATTCTGCATGCATTGGGAATTTTATATTCATCAAATTACCAGGAGTATTTCACAGACCTGCGGATAAAAGCACCTCTGTTTGTATTGCCATTGGTTATTCTTACATCTTCATATTTAAAGAAAAAAGATTTTCCATATCTCCTGTTGATTTATATCCTTACTGTTTTTATTGTTTCCCTGTTTAGTACATTTAAGCTTGTATTCGGGGAAGTAGAAAATCTACGTGAGATTACCAGAATTTCCCATATCAGGGTAAGCCTGAATGTTTGCCTGGCTATATTTTCAGTAGTCTACCTCTTGTTTAAGAATGGTCATTTTAAAGGCGTTCCCGTGAACATGGGTAAAGGAGGCCTTATTTTGTTAGGTTTGTGGTTGATTGTTTTTCTTTTTTTATTAAGATCCCTGAATGGCATTATAATTTTTATCGCCATAGTCGTTTTCCAGATGCTTGTTCAGTTTTTCAAATCAAGGAAATTGATTTTTAAGCTGGGCTTGTTGCTGGTATTCATGAGTATTTCTGTTGCTTTTTATCTTTATATTTCCGGAATCGTAAAAGCGTATAATGCTGTGGAAACTGTTGATTTAACAAACCTGGATAGTCAAACTCCTTACGGCCATAAATACATCCATGATACGGTAGCTTTTCCTGTTGAAAATGGTACTTATCCGGGTTTATATATATCGTGGAACGAATTAAGGGAAAACTGGAATAAAAGAAGCTCCTATGATTTTGAAGGTAAAGATGACAGAGACCAGTTTATTCGCTATACCATCATACGTTTCCTTAATTCTAAAGGTTTGCGGAAAGATGCAGACGGAATATACAGTTTAACGGAGGATGAAATCCGCTATATTGAAAGCGGCCTCACGAATATTTCGCATTACAAAAAGTACAATTTTAAAATCCGTATTCATGAGATATTGTGGGGCATAAATAATTACAGGGCAAATCGCGACCCTAACGGGAATTCCATGATGCAACGATATGAGTACTGGAAAACTTCCTGGTCCATCATTAAATCGAATTGGTTGACAGGAGTAGGCAATGGTGACCTAAAAGACGCTTTTAACGTCGAATATGAAAAAATGCAGAGTAAATTGTTACCCCAGTGGAGGCATCACTCGCATAATCAATACCTGAGAATGACCGCAACTTTTGGCATCATTGGTCTCTTGTGGTTTTTGTTTATGCTGATATATCCTCCCCTCAAGGCCAAAAAGTTCAGAAACTTTTTGTACACTGTATTTTTTATGATTGCCGTATTATCAATGCTTGCTGAAGATACCCTGGAAACACAAGCCGGTGTGACTTTTGTGGCTTTTTTTAATACATTCCTGTTGTCTCATTTAAACACATCTTTTGAAAACCAAGATGATAATGAGGCCACCCTCTGATTATGGAAATCTGAAAGGATTGCAATCCTGAATAGTTGAAAGTTGCTTTCATTTCATCTTTTTTTATATTTTGCGATAAGAATCTATTTATTTGCCCAGATTATGAAAAGGGAATCTCTAAAAATTGAATATGCCGTTTATGATGACATTTCGGAATTGCCGCCAAAATATCTAAGTTTATTGGAGAGAGCCGATCAGGCAAGAGATTATGCCTATGCTCCCTATTCCGGTTTTTATGTTGGGGTTGCTTTATTGATGGAAAACGATAAATTCATTACTGGTGCAAATCAGGAGAATGCTTCATTTCCTGTTGGCACATGTGCTGAAATTGTTGCTCTCAATTGTGCATATATGCAGTATCCGGAGAATAAGATCCTCGCCATAGCTTTAAGTGCAAAATCTGACAGATTTTCTGTTAAAGAATTTCTCACACCTTGCGGAAAATGCCGACAGGCAATATATGAATCCGAGAGGAAACAACAACTGCCCATAATGATTGTTCTTAAGAACAGTATTGGGAAAGTAATGGTGTTTGAAGGAATTTCAAGTTTATTGCCATTTGTGTTTCATGAAGACCAGTTAAAAATTTAGTAAGCGAAAACGTATTATGAAAAAAATTGTATGTCTGTTTGTAATAGTATCATTCCTGTCTGTATCATTTAAAACGGATATTCCCGCATATCTTATTTACAAAAAGGGCGGTAAGAAAACATCATTTGCTAAAATGATGAAAGAATTAAAAGAGGCTGATGTGATCCTGTTTGGCGAATTGCATAATGAGGCCATTTGCCACTGGTTGCAATTAGAAACAGCTAAAGCTCTTTATGAAGAGAAAATGGATAAATTGTTCATTGGGATGGAAATGTTTGAAAGAGATGATCAATTGCTTATGAATGAATATCTAAAGGCCTGCATATCAGAAAGTAGTTTTGAGAAAGAAGCTAAAATCTGGCCCAATTATAGAACAGATTACAAACCTGTGGTTCAATTTGCTAAAGAAAAATCCATTCCTGTTATAGCCTCCAATATTCCCAGGAGATATGCCTCAGTAGTTTATACAAAAGGATTAGAAGGACTTGATAGTCTGGATGAGCAAGCCTATCACTATATTGCCCCTTTGCCCATAAGGTATGATCCGAATTTGTCATCTTACAAGGAAATGATGAGCATGATGGGAACTATGGGCGGCAAAAGCACACATGCAGGCAATAATCTACCTAAAGCACAAGCCATAAAGGATGCAACCATGGCATATTCTATACTGGAAGTCTGGAGCCCAGGAGATATTTTCCTTCACCTTAACGGAACGTTTCACTCAGAAAAATATGAAGGGATTTATTGGTATCTGAAACAGGATAATCCTGATTTAAAAATTATTACTATTGCAACTGTTAACGAACTTAACATTGAAGAACCAGATGAAAAGAAACTCGGGCTGGCTGATTATATTATTTGTATTCCGGCAAATATGACAAAGACCCATTAATGCATTATTGAGTAAAAGTAAACAGGTAGTTGGCAATAAAATTCCATATTGTTACAATAATGATGGCACCTAATTTAGACCAGTAAAATTGTTTTCTAAACATACTAACCAGTATCCAAAGTATAAGGGTATTTATTCCGAGGCCTATTAGTGAAACGATAATAAATTTGGAGTACTCCCATGCTATCGCAGAATTCTGACTTTGAAATGTCCAGATACGGTTTAGAAAATAATTTGTGCTGGAAGCAATTGTAAAACCAATTGCGTTGGAAACATATTTTTGGATTTTTATGTGTTCTTTGCAAAGGTAGGTTATTCCGAAATCTACCAGAAGACCGCTCAACCCTACGATGCAAAACTTAACGAATTTTACTGCCAATCCCCTGCTCAGTAACTGTAAAAGCATAGTGTATAAATTGCTGATGAGCAAAATTAAAACTTAATAGGAAAATTACAACAATGCAGATAATTTCTTTATTTCTTCATCAAGCATATGCGGACGGTATTCAGGAAAGAATCCCTTATAATATTGACTGTGGGAGATGGCCTTCTTCAGCTTAAAATTTTTCTGAGAGCAGCTATAATAGTGTTTCCTGCTTTCATGGTATTTTGCCAGGTATTCCTGTTCGGTTTGGCCGGGTGTAGGGATGAAGATGGCTTTTTTACCCAGTGCGGATAAGTCCATAATGCTTGAATAGCCTGGACGGCAAATCACGATTTCTGCTACTGACAGGTACTTTTTAAACGTGGGGGTATCAAGATGACTAAAGAAATCAATATTAGGGGCGGGAGCATAATGGCAGAAGTGTTCAGTTTGACCTCCTAACATGACAGTACGATATGCTGTATTCCTTATCTGTGATAGCAGTAGGTCATGCAATATGCTTCGCTGAGGTTCGGGGCCACTTAAAATAACCATCAGATCATATGTGATTTGCATCTCCTTATTTTCTGATTTCAGTGATTTTGATGTATCATGAAAACGGGAAAGGGGACCAATAAAGCATGCATTAGATGGTTTGCTGAATTTATGGGCAAGATCACCGGATAAATTAACATTGCCCTCATAGTCTGGTATCCAGCATCTGTCATACTTATTAATGAAGAATAAATGAAATTTATGGAGAAAGTAATTCAGGAATTTAAAGTTAGCCGGGGTTTTTATCATGACCTGATGCGTCATATAGATACTATGAACACTTTTATTCCATAGTCCAAAGCGGTTATCAGAAATTACCACATTGATGGCATATTGATGGATGATTTTTTTTAGGGCCTTATGTTCTTTGACAATCCGATAGATTATGGATGGTATTTGAGTAAGGATTTTCAGACCAAGCATGCCTTTTTTTTGATAGCGTATTTCATATCCCCTAAAATAGATGACAGGGAGTTTCGGAAATTCCTGTTTCAGGAAATCTAAAGATCTTTTTTCTGCGGCAAGATAAACAGTGTGCCCTTCTTCTGTTATTTTTCGTATTAGCGGAACACATCGTGTTGCATGTCCTATACCCCAGTCTAACGGGCAGATCAATATATTTTTCTTTTTTGTCACAGAAAAAGATTAATTAACATTAGGGCACGAAACCCTCCTTTCTGAGATTAAATGTAAGGTATATTTAGATAGCCTCAAAAAGAATCATAGGAACAGTATTGAAATTCAAGAATTAATTATCCATTAAATTTTTTCACATTGTTGCTGTACCAGATTGCATTGAGTTTAATTCCGGGAATTGGCAGTTTAACGGCTAAGAAGCTGATTGCTTATTGCGGAAATGCAGAGCAGGTTTTCAGGGAGAAAAAAAGTACTTTGATCCGAATTCCCAGGATAGGCCGAACCCTTATTGAAAATATAAACAATAGAAAAGCTATAAAACAGGCCGAGCAAGAACTAACTTTTATTGAAGAGAATAATATCGGGGTTTGTTATTATCTGGATAAAACCTATCCTGAGCGGTTGAAACATTGTGAAGATAGTCCTATAGTGCTTTATTACAAAGGCAATGCAGACCTTAATGCCGGCAGGGTGTTGAGTGTTGTGGGAACCAGAAATGCAACTTTTTATGGCAAGGAGGTCTGCGAAACGATTATCGGGGATTTAACTAACGATGATGTGCTGATAGTTAGCGGGCTTGCATATGGTATAGATTCCATTGCACATCAAAGTGCTATCAACCTGTCTATGCCAAATATCGCAGTTTTGGCGCATGGACTTGACAGGGTATACCCCTTTTTGCATAAAAAAATGGCCGATAAGATTGTTAACAACGGAGGGTTGATTACAGAGTTTGTGTCTGGCTCAAATCCGGACCGGGAAAATTTTCCCAAACGCAACCGCATTATCGCTGGTTTGTCTGATGCTGTATTGGTCATTGAGTCAGGAGTGAAAGGTGGGGCATTGATTACTGCTGATATTGCTAACTCTTACAGCAGGGAGGTTTTTGCAGTTCCGGGGAGAGTGGGAGATTTAGCTTCCAGGGGATGCAATGAACTTATCAAGTCCAATAAAGCTGCCTTAGTGCGTAATGCGGATGATATCCGGTATTACATGAACTGGGATGAAAAACAGCATGGAAGACAGCAAAAACTATTTGCAGACCTGGATGAGAAACAACAGATAATTTATGATTTCCTGGTAGAATATAAAGAAGCAGATATTGATCAGATATGCCGGAATACAAAACTGAAAATACCCCTGGTAACTTCGGAATTGCTGCGTCTGGAGTTTATGGATATTGTGAGGAGCTTCCCGGGGAAAGTATACCGCTTAGTGCAATGAATGCATGCGTATGATTGGGGAATGCCTGTTCGCATTTCGAGGCGTTTACCCATCTCTTTGCCCTGGAAGCCAAACCTGTGATCATTCATTGTGCTTCTTAAATGTCCATCTCCTAAACGGGGATATCGATTGGGATTTTGTGATCGTTCGAAACGAAAAGCGAATGCCAAAATATAGAACCACAAATGACAATATGGCCAATCCCCAAGCTTCATTCAGGAAGAGGAAAAGGTCATATAATCCATGGAACAATGTTGCCAGAGCAAGGCCCTTCACCATCAGGGGAAAGGGTTTATCACTGAATTTTGCTAAACCAATGTAATACCCCATAACTACCGCAAAAGCAGCATGTGCAGGTACTGCAGTAAACATACGCAATAAAGCCACGTTCGTGCCCCCATCCATAACATACTTAATGTTTTCTGCAGCTGCAAAACCCATAGATACGACCACAGCATAAATGATCCCATCGAAGGGTTCATTAAAATCTTTTTTCTTATAGGCATAATACCTGACAAAAATATATTTGCTGAATTCTTCGCTTAATCCAACCCCGAAAATGGCAAAAAGAGCCGTGTTCAAAACATTATCGGAAATTCCTAAACCCAGCTTCATGGCAAAAGTTTCCAGGATAATGGCAGGGATTACACTGATAATCCCTAAGATAAAGCAAATGATTATTAAACGAAGAGGTTCTTTGTCGTATTTATCTTTATGATAAATATATAGAATGATAAGAATTACTGGAAGAATGGCTAAGAAAATATTTAGAATGGCCATTGATTTGGAATTAATTAAACAATAGAAATTGTTGTAAATTTACAATTTTCAGAATTTCTTACAAGAGAATTAATGTAGCAATAAATAACACTTTATGGGAACAATTACTATTCAGAAACTTACTCCGGATGAAATATCTGATGCAGGCATCAGGGACTGGCCGATCTGGGAAAAGGAAGTTTCCCGGTTTGACTGGATTTATGATATGGAAGAGCATTGCTATATCCTGGAGGGCAATATCATAGTTGAAACAGATGACGAGAAAGTGTCCATTAAAAAGGGCGACTATGTGATCTTTCCGAAAGGCCTTACATGCATTTGGGACATTAAAGCCGACGTAAGAAAACACTATAAATTTAGCTGATAGTTATTGTGGAAGGAATTGTAGTTAAAACCACAGGTAGTTGGTATACTGTAAAATGCGATAAGGGGCAAATCGTTGATTGTAAAATTAAAGGAAAGTTCAGGATACAGGGAATCAAATCGACCAATCCGGTTGCAGTAGGCGATGTAGTTAGCTTTAAGCTTCAACAGGATGGGCCTGGCATTATCAACACTATTAAAAAGAGGAATAAT
Source organism: uncultured Lentimicrobiaceae bacterium (assembly GCA_964654725.1). Taxonomy (GTDB): domain Bacteria; phylum Bacteroidota; class Bacteroidia; order Bacteroidales; family CAZZLL01; genus CAZZLL01. The sequence goes on from CAZZLL010000038.1 coordinate 12,374, forward strand.
TACCTCATACGCAAGGCAACCAAATTGTCCAAGCGTTCACATATTATTGCCGCTAATATTGACAGGGCTTATCTTATTGCAACGCTGGTTCATCCACGAACATCCACAGGCTTTATTGATCGTTACCTGGTTACAGCGGAAGCATACCATATTCCTGCCGGGGTTATTTTCAATAAACTGGATATTTACACCAATGATAAACAGGAACAGCTTCATGAGCTTATGGCACTATACAAGGGAATAGGGTATTATTGTTTTGCAGTGTCAGCTGAAACGGGTGAAGGATTGCAAGCGTTGAACCATGAGCTGATGAATAAAACAAATCTTTTTTCCGGGCATTCAGGAGTTGGAAAGTCTGCTTTAATTAACAAAATAATACCCGGAATTGAACTGAAAGTAAACGAAATCTCCACATACCATGAAAAGGGGCGTCATACTACCACTTATGCTGAAATGCATGCCATACCGGGAGGAGGTTATATTATTGATACACCGGGAATAAAGGAGTTTGGCCTGTTTGATTTTGAAAAAAGCGAGGTTTGTGAACGCTTTCCTGAAATGCGGGCCTTGATGTATGATTGCCAGTACCATAATTGCACCCATACACATGAACCGAAATGTGCCGTTAAGAAAGCGCTGGAAAAGGGCCGCATTAGCAAATCAAGGTATAAAAATTATTTGTCAATCATCGGACAGGATGATTGGCAGAAAGACTATAAATAAAGCATTATGCGAGCTGTAATACAACGTGTGGCCAATGCTGAAGTAAAAATCAATGGCAAAGTGAAATCAGCCATAAATAAGGGTTTATTGATCCTGCTTGGGATTGGGAATGATGACAGCAGGGAGGATATCGACTGGTTATGCGGTAAGATTTCCCGCCTGAGAATTTTCGATGATACCCATGGGATAATGAACCTGTCAGTGAAAGAAGTGCAGGGACAATTGCTTGTAATAAGCCAGTTTACCCTACATGCAAGCACAAAAAAAGGAAACCGCCCCTCCTATATTAAAGCTGCAAAAGCGGATGTTGCTGTTCCCCTGTACGAAATTTTTCTGAAACAGCTTGAGATAGAATCAGACCTGGAAGTATTGACAGGGGAATTTGGTGCTATGATGGACGTTTCCCTTGTTAATGCAGGCCCTGTAACGATATTAATTGATTCCAAAGATAAAGAGTAAATAGTATGACCATCGATGAGGCCCAACATAAAGTAGATGAGTGGATAAATTCCACCGGAGTGAAGTATTTTAGTGAGCTTACACATATGTGTGTTTCAAAGATGAAGCCCTGTATATAATTGCATTTGTTTGTTGTAAGTTTGTTTCGATAAATTGCATTATTTTTGAAAGCTAATTACCTATTTGCAAAACACAATTTTGAAACGTATGGTATTTAAATGGTTTATTAGGCACCAGTGGAAAGAAATGCTCCGTTCTTCGATATGGCAAAAAAATGTGGTAGTGAATATCTTTCTGGGAATTATGGTCCTGTTGATGATGCTCTATCTGTTGCTTTTAGGATTATTTATTGATGATTTACTTGTAAAAATTTTTCCCGACTCTGATCCCATAGATATATTTCATAGTGCGCTTATCTACTTTTTCCTATTTGATTTGTTTTTTCGATATATGATGCAGGCATTGCCTACCCTCTCCATCGAAGCATATCTTCACCTGCCTGTCAAACGTTCCAGCATTATTCATTTTGTGGTTTCCAAGTCTCTGATAAACATATTAAATTATTTGCCCCTCTTTGTTTTTGTTCCTTTTTGCACCAATGTAATCAATGAATATTATAGCACCGGAATATCCTGGGTGTGGATGATTGCTATTTTGTTTCTAATACTGAACAATAACTTTTTGGCAACTTACATCAAACGGCAAATGACTGGTAATTCAAAGATTGTTGGATTTACCGGTCTGGGGCTTATTATGCTTATTGTACTGAACCGCTTTGGTATAATCTCCGTTTCTGCTTTTTCTGCCAAAATATTTAACTATATTTTTGTATATCCCTGGCTGATTGTAGTGCCTCTTTTACTCCTGATCGCTTCCTATTCGCTTAATTATTATTATCTCAAGTCCAGGTTGTACCCGGAGGAGATCATCAGAAAGAAGAAAAACCAGCATGATCATATCTCGGAATTCAGGTATTTGAAGTCTCTCGGTATTACCGGTGACTTGTTATCACTGGAGTTGAAGTTGCTCTGGCGAAATAAAAGAACCCGGTCAGTAGTAAAAATGTTGCCCCTCTTTGTTCTTTACGGGTTGTTTTTATATCCGTTTGAGGAGTATCGTCAAATGACACCTCTGCTGATTTTCGTCGGTGTATTTATGAGTGGAGGAATGATGATCAATTACGCTAATTATGTATTTGGATGGGAGAGCAATTATTTTGATAATATTTTATCCAGTCCTATTGATATAAAAAAATATGTGGCCGTAAAACTGCGCCTGGTTTTATTGATTTGTACCTTTTGTTTTATCATTACAATTCCGTATGTTTTTTTCGACAGGGTAATATTTTTTATAAACTTTGTCACTTACCTCTATAATATTGGCCTGCTGTCATTTCTGTTATTGTTTATGGCTACGTATAATAAAAAACGGATAGACCTGAGCAAGGGAGCTGCATTCAACTACCAGGGTATCGGAGCTTCAAACTGGCTGGCAATGGTTCCGGCGTTCCTGTTGCCGATTTTTATATATTTACCTTTCAGGTATTTTTTTAATAATATTACAGGAATTGCTGCTATTGGTGTATTGGGCTTAATAAGCCTTGTATTTTACAGGTTCTGGATAGAAAAAATTAATAAGAATTTTTACAAACGAAAGCATTTCATGGCCGAAGGTTTTCGTTCAAAATAAACTATCAAATTATGTTCAAGATAACTGAATTATCAAAAATATATAATGGCGTTAAAGTACTTGACGTTCCTAAACTTCAAATTGAGGCCGGTGAGAGCTTTGGTTTAGTTGGCAACAACGGGGCAGGAAAAACAACTTTTTTTCGGTCTTTGTTGGATTTAATCAAACCGGAAAGCGGTAATGTGTTGAGCAAGGACAAGAATGTATGTGAGAATAATGATTGGAAGCATTATACAGGATCATACCTCGATGAAAATTTTCTGATTGATTTTCTGACACCCGATGAGTACTTTGAATTTGTAGCCAGGATCAACGGATTATCCGATGGCGACCTTAAAGACTTTTATGAGCGATTCAATGAATTCTTTAATGAAGAAATTCTGGAAAAAAAGAAATATATCCGGGAGTTATCCAGGGGAAATCAGAATAAAGTAGGGATAGCTGCAGCTTTTATGACAGAACCGGAAGTGATCATATTGGATGAACCGTTTAACAGCCTGGATCCTTCAACACAGATTCGCCTTAAAAACATGATTCATGAAATAAAGAAGGACACGAAAACAACCATTTTGATTTCCAGCCATGATCTGAATCATGTTACCGAAGTATGCGAACGCATTGTTATTCTTGATAAGGGTAAAATTGTTCACGACCTGAAAACAAGCGATAATACCCTGAAGGAACTGGAAGCGTATTTTGCTGTGTAAATCCCCTAAATATTTATTTAGGATGATGAATATGAATTGCTGGAGGTGTTTTTTAAGGATAGCCTGGCTATGCCTGTAATTATGTTTTCTGGTGTGGAGAGTGTATTTTTGTGACCGAATCGCTTAACATAAAACATGCCTTATTACAGATTTCTGATATTCCTGTTTTTTTCTGTCATTCACTTATCGCTGCTTTCACAGGAGTTTATTGTTGAGGGAAAAGTTGTTGATGTAAAAGGCAGCAAGCCTTTACCATTTGTGAACATTATTCTGAATAATGGTAATCACGGGGGTACAACCGATATTGATGGGAAATTTTATATTAAATCAGGTGCTGAAATAAATAAATTGGCATTCAGGTATGTGGGATATAAAGAGGTAGTACTTTCAAATTATCTGGGTGGCGCACTTTTAATAGCGATGCAGCAGAAGGAAATTGCCCTGGAACCTGTTACCATCTATCCGGGTGAAAATCCGGCCTATCGTATCATGGATTCTGTGATGAAAAACCGGGATTTAAATAATCCGTTAAAGCAGCAATCCTTTACTTATGACTCGTATAATAAAATTGTTTTTACAATTGATCCGGATTATTTTAATATGAATATCCCTACCGATAGCCTTTTCGAAAGACTAAAAGTATTCGTTGCTGACAAACATTTCTTCATTATGGAGAGTGTGACAAAACGTCGATTTATGCAGCCGGATAAAAATTACGAGAAGGTTATTGCAAGCCGTGTGTCAGGCTTTCAGAACCCTGTATTCACTATATTTGCCAGCCAGCTTCAATCCTTTTCCTGTTATGAAGATTATTTTAATGTGGGAGAAAACCGCTTTCTAAATCCTGTATCAAAAGGAAGTAAGGAAAAATATGTATTTATAATTCAGGACACCTTATTCCCTGATCAGGACAGTGTGTTTATTCTGTCTTATTTCCCCCGAAAGGGTAAGAATTTTGACGGTCTGAAGGGGCTGCTTTATATCCATACTAATAAATGGGCAGTGCAGAATATCATAGCTGAACCTTATGAGGAAGATATTTCTTTGAGAATTAAGGTAGAACAAAAGTATGAATTAATTGAGGATAAGCAGTGGTTTCCGGTCCAGTTGAATACAGATATCATTATTCCCGGATTGTTTGAAGGAAAGATGGATATGGTTGGAAATGTAAGGGGTTATCTGAGCAATGTTTATCTGGATACAAATCTTAGCAATAAAGCATTTTCTAATATTGTGCTGGAAATGGACGGGGCTGCGAACCGGCAGTCGGATTCTGTCTGGAATGCCTATAGGGTTGATAGTTTGACAAATAAGGATATCAGAACATACGCTTTCATGGACAGTATTGGACGTATCTATAATTTCGACCAAATTCCATACAATCTCGAATCGATAACGAATGGCAACCTGCCATTAGGTGTTCTGGAACTGAATATTAACCGTATGCTGGCTTTCAACAATTATGAAGGATTGCGATTAGGTTTGGGTTTACATACCGCTAATTACCTATCGCCCTATTTTAAAATAGGGGGGTATTTTGGCTATGGATTTAAAGACAAAAAGCTGAAATATGGAGCAGATGCCAACTTTTTGGTGAGCAGGAACAATGAGATTAAGCTATATGTAAACTATATGAATGACCTGGTTCAACCCGGGAATCACTACCTGAGTTTTTTGAAATTCAGAGGAAATGATCAGTTGGTTGCCAAGGTATTCATGGACCAGTGGGATCGAATCGAAGAATGGGCTGCCGGAATTAGCTTTCGAACATTAAGGTATATGAAAGTGTATGCTTCCCTGGGCAATGCATACCAGCAACCGGTGTATGATTATGCATACAGTGTGAGCTTAGAAAATATTCTGCTTGGTTTCCGCGAATTTTATTTTACTGAAGCATCATTGGGATTCCGTTATGCATATAAAGAGAAATTGATCAGGACACCTTATTCATTGTTCCCGACCGGTACCCAATACCCTGTATTGTATTTTCAATACAGTAAAGGACTGGACGACTTTCTACAGGGGCAATATGCATATGAACGCATTGATCTTGCTTTGCAGAAATCATTTCACATCAGGCATGTCGGAGAAAGTGAATTTTTTATTTTTGCGGGAAAAGTCAAAGGGGATGTTCCGATAAGTCGTTTGTATGCTATTCCTGCCGGATGGAATGCAGGTGGATTATATGTCCCCAGATCGTATAATACCATGAGGATTTGTGAATATATGGCAGATGAATACCTGAGCATTTATTACCAGCATAGTTTCGGGAAACTTCTTTTTAAAACGGCAAAATTTAAACCGGAAGTTGTTTTGCTAAGTTCGATGGCCTGGGGCACAATGCAGGATGCTCATCGGCACAAAGGAATTGAGATAAATGGTTTTAAAAAAGGGTATTTTGAAAGCGGATTTTTTATTAACAATATCCTGGATTTGGGGTTATATTCACTTGGATTTGGAGCATTTTACCGTTATGGCCCGGTAGCTTTTCCAAGATCCCGGGATAATGTGTCCCTTAAATGGTCTGTTTCCGGCCCGCTTATTAATCAATTAACAGAATAATGCTGTGCTGAAAGAACTCTATCCGATACTTCGAAATATTACACTCAGAAGGATATTTAATATTTTACTGATAGAAATGTCTTATTATCTTTCACTGTTGTTCAGAAAGCCATTTCATTGTGGGTGGCCTTACAGTGTATCCATTGAACCAACAACATCCTGTAATTTGCAATGTCCGGAATGCCCTTCCGGTCTCAGAAGCTTTACCCGCCCAAGCGGTCATATCTGCCTGGATCAATACAAGAAATTTATCGATCAGCTTTATCCCAATTTATTTTATTTAATGCTGTATTTTCAGGGTGAGCCATATTTAAATCCTGCTTTTTTTGATATGGTAAAGTATGCCAGAAAGAAAAAAGTCTATACGGCAACTTCCACGAATGCACATTTTCTAAACGACCGGATTGCCCGAAAAACAGTGGAATCAGGTCTTGATAAACTGATTGTGTCTATGGATGGGACAGATCAGGAAACGTATGAAAAATATCGAATTGGTGGAAAACTGAATAAGGTTACGGAAGGAATCAAAAATATTCAGCGGTGGAAGCGTGATTTAAAGTCGAGGACACCCTTCCTGACAGTCCAGTTTATTGTTTTTAGAACCAATGAACACCAGATACCAGAGATCAAAAAGCTTTGTAAAGAGCTCGGAGTGGATAAACTGGAGCTAAAATCAGCACAGATATATACATTTGAAGATAAAAAAGACCTGATCCCGAAGAATCTGGAATATGCACGTTATGAACAAACAGTAGATGCTGAGGGAGAAGTGAAATATATTATTAAATCTGATTTGCCGAATAAGTGCTATCGCATGTGGCATAGCTGCGTGATTACCTGGGATGGTAGGGTTGTTCCCTGTTGTTTTGATAAAGATGCAGCACATATAATGGGCGATCTTAGCAATACATCGTTTAAGGATATTTGGAGAAGCGATATTTACAGGGAATTCAGAGCATCTGTGCTGATAAACCGTAAAGGAATAGATATTTGCAGCAACTGTACGGAGGGATTAAAGACTTAAAGCGGTTTATACCGTCATGATGTCTTTTTCCTTCGCGTCCATGATTTTGTCAATTTCTTCGATGAACTTATCGGTAAGCTTTTGAATTTCCTCTTCCAGTTTCTTTATTTCGTCTTCCGGCGTTCCCTCATTTTTTAGTTGTTTTGCTGTTTCATTAGCACTACGACGGATATTTCTAATAGATACTTTGGAATTTTCTGATTCACTTTTCGCTTTTTTTACCAATTCTTTTCTGCGTTCTTCTGTAGGCTGGGGAACACTGATGCGCAGCACTTCACCTTCATTTTTCGGATTAAATCCGAGATTGGCAGCTTGTATAGCTTTTTCGATTTCACTAATAATGCTTTTATCCCATGGTTGAACAATGATTTGCCTAGGGTCGGGGGTGTTGATGTTTGCAGCCTGATTCAGGGGGGTTATGGCACCATAGTAATCTATTTTTATTCCATCAAGCATAGAAGGACTGGCTTTTCCGGCTCTTATCTTTTGAAATTCACGATTCAGATGCTCAAGGGCATTGTTCATCCCTTCCCGGGCTTCCTCTAAAGTAAATTGTAATTCCTCGTTCATACGTATCAATTTTCTGTTTAATGTATACAAATTTAATATTTCTCATAAAAGAAATACATTTATTATCAATTTTGCACCAGGGTTCCGATATTTTCACCTTTTATGAGCCTGGTCAAATTTCCTTTTTTATTTATATCAAAAACAAGCACGGGTAGATTATTTTCATGACAGAGGGTAAAGGCTGTCATGTCCATAATATGGAGCTTCTTTTCATAGGCTTCTTTAAAGCTGATCCTATCATATTTTTCTGCTTCATTATTTTTTTCGGGATCATCTGAATAAACGCCATCAACGCGTGTCCCTTTTAGCATCACATCAGCCTGGATTTCAACGGCTCGTAAAGCCGATGCTGTATCTGTTGTAAAGAAGGGATTTCCGGTGCCTCCGCTTATTATTACAATATATTTATTTTCAAGAGCTTGTGAGGCATTTGCTCTTGACATGCGTTCACACAGTGGTTTGATCTCAAAGCCTGAAAGATGCATTACTTTTACTCCTTCTGCAGTAAGTGCAGATTCTAAGGCCATACTGTTAATAACTGTTGCCATCATACCCATATAATCTCCTTTCACTCTGTCGTAACCTTCGCTGGCACCTTGCAGCCCCCGAAAGATATTTCCGCCACCGATCACAATGGCAACCTGAACACCCATTTTATGTATTGCAGCTATTTCGCTGCAATAATCATTAAGTCTCTCCGGGTCAATACCATGGTCCTTTTTTCCCATAAGTGACTCACCACTTAGTTTTAGTAAAACTCTTTTGTATTTCATGTGCTATAAATTATGAGCGAATTTTTGTTTTACCCTGTAAAAATAAAAAAAAGGAGACTGTGATTCAGCCTCCTTTTATATTTATCAGGTTATTTATGATTGTTCTCCCAGCATGAACCGCTTGAAATCCTTAACTGTAAGTTGTTTGTCAAATTCTTCCAGGTATTTCTTTACTGTTTTCTTTGTATCCCTCACAAATTCCTGGTTAAGCAGGGTATTTTCCTTGAAGAATTTATTCAGTTTTCCGGCGGCAATTTTGTCAAGCATAGCTTCGGGCTTGCCTTCCTGGCGGGCTTGTTCTTTCCCAATTTCAATTTCTCTGTCAATCACTTCCTGGGGTACATCCTCTTTGTCAATAGCAATAGGATTCATGGCAGCAATTTGCATGGCAATTTCGTGGCCAACCTGATCAATATTTTCCAAATCAGCTTTATTGATGCCCATTATGGTAGCCAATCGGTTTCCCTGGTGATTGTATGCAAACACTTTTGCTGCCTCAATAAAATCATATTTCGATAGTTCGATTTTTTCCCCAATTTTACCTATCTGGGCGGAGAGCTCATCGCTTACTTTTACGCCCTTAATTTCCAGTTCGTTTAATTCCTTCAGGGATTTTGGTTTTTTATCAATAGTCAGTGTAGAAATGCTCTTTACAAAATCAATGAAGTCCTGATTTTTTGCTACAAAATCAGTTTCGCAATTTATCATAATGATGCTGGCAAAGGTGTTATCCCTATTAGTCTGGGCTAACACAAAGCCTTCATTTGCCGATTTATCAGCTCTTTTGCTTGCAAGTTTCTGGCCTTTTTTTCTGAGAAAATCAATGGCTTTATCGAAATCACCATCGTTTTCCTGCAGAGCCTTTTTACAGTCCATCATTCCGGCACCGGTCATTTTTCTTAGTTTGTTTACATCAGCTGCAGTTATAGTTGCCATATTTTTTTATTTACAGGTTTATGAAATAATTAGTATTTCCTTCCGCTCTTGTTAACAGGCTTTGCCAGGTTTTTTCGCGGACGTTTCTGTCCTTCACTTTTTTCTCCTTCTCCACCTTTAGATTTCGTTGGTCCACTTGTGTTCTTTTTACCTTTTATGAAATTTTCTCCTTCATCCTCATCTTTATCATCAATTACTTTTTGGGAATCGGAATCTAAAACTTCATCCTTGTTATCATGCCCGTCCTTATAATCTGCTCCTTTTTTCTCCCTTTCCATTTTACGCTCCTGCAGGCCTTCATCAATAGCAATGGCCATTAGTTTCACAATGAGGTCGATGGATTTTGAGGCATCATCATTCGCAGGAATCGGAAAGTCAACGGAGTTAGGGTTTGAGTTTGTATCCACCATAGCTATGGTTGGAATATTCAGTTTTTTTGCTTCTGCAATTGCAATATGTTCTTTATTGATGTCTACCACAAATAAAGCAGCAGGTAAGCGGCTCAGATCAGCAATACTTCCCAGTGTTTTTTCGAGTTTTGCTCTTTCACGTGTAATCTGCAAGCGCTCACGTTTTGAAAGAATATTAAAATCATTTGTGGTCATCATTTTATCAATAGAGGCCATTTTTCTAACGGCTTTCCGAATGGTGGCGAAATTGGTTAACATTCCTCCCGGCCATCTTTCCGTTACATAAGGCATATTGATTTTCTTGATATTTTCAGCAACGATTTCTTTTGCCTGCTTTTTTGTAGCAACAAAAAGAATTTTCTTTCCTGATTTGGCTATTTGTTTAAGGGCTGAAGCCGCTTCTTCAACTTTAGCAATTGTTTTGTGTAAATCAATAATATGAATGCCATTGCGCTCCATAAATATATAAGGAGCCATATTAGGATTCCACTTCCTTTTTAAATGTCCGAAATGAACACCTGCATCAAGCAGTTCATCAAAATTTGTTCTTGCCATTATTATGTTTTTAAGTTTACTTTCTGATTTAGCAATCAACAGGTAGTATATTCACAATATAGTCCTGTCAATTTAGATACTAAACTTCGGCTTCCATTAACGTTTACTGAATTGGAATTTCTTTCTTGCCTTTTTCTGGCCAGGTTTTTTACGCTCTACCATTCTGGGGTCTCGGCGTAAAAGTCCGTTTGATTTCAGGACACCCCTGTGTTCTTCGTTCACTTTACACAACGCCCTGGAAATGGCCAGCCTGAGTGCTTCCGCTTGTCCTTTGAGGCCACCACCATTAAGACTGGCTTTAATATCGAAACTTGTAAGGGTATCCGTTAATTGCAATGCCTGTCTGACAACGTATGCCTGCACGTCTGTAGCGAAATAGTCTTCTATTTTCTTTTTGTTTACTATAATCTCTCCGGATCCTTCCTTTAGGTAAATCCTTGCAACTGCATTTTTCCTTCTGCCGATGGTATTGATAATTTCCATGCTAATCTTACTTAATAGTATTTAATTTAATTTCAGCAGGTTTTTGAGCTTCATGTGCGTGCTCTGCTCCTGCATATACATATAAGTTTCTGAATAATTCTGCTCCCAGTTTGTTTTTGGGTAACATGCCTTTTACTGCTTTTTCAATAATTGCTATGGGTTTCTTTTGCAGCAATTCTTTTGGTGATGAGATCCTTTGTCCGCCAGGATATCCGCTATGCCTTACATACTGCTTGTCGGATAATTTATTTCCTGTAAGTTTTATCTTTTCGGCATTTATGATGACAACATTATCACCACAATCAACATGGGGAGTAAAATTAGGTTTGTACTTGCCTCTCAACATATTGGCCACTTTCGATGCCAGGCGGCCCAGGATTTCGTTCTCTGCATCGACCAGGACCCATTTTTTTGTGACCGTATCTTTATTTGCAGAAATTGTTTTATAACTTAATGTATCCATCGTAAAATTCTTATCATTTTCTACTTGACCTAAAAGGAGTGCAAAAGTAGATTAAAATTTTCTATTTAACAAATTTGCTAAAGACAATTTATTATTTTCGCCTTTAATACAGAAAAAAATTAACTGTTATGTCAATACGGGTGTCAAATATCACTAAAATTTACGGAAAACAGCGGGCATTAAATGATGTAAGTTTCGACATTCCAAAGGGTGAAATTGTTGGTTTTCTTGGCCCTAATGGTGCAGGGAAATCTACCATGATGAAAATATTAAGTTGTTTTTTGCCTGCTTCCTCCGGGGATGCATGGGTTTGTGATTATGATGTAACAGAAGAATCTTATGAAGTAAGAAAGCGGGTTGGTTATTTACCTGAGAACAATCCCCTGTACACCGATATGTATGTTGCTGAGCACCTGGAGTTCAGTGCCGGGGTTTTTGGCATTTCCAACAAATCATCCAGGATTAAGGAAATGATTGGAATTACAGGCCTTGGCCCTGAGAAGCATAAGAAAATCAGGGCTCTGTCAAAAGGCTATCGTCAGCGTATCGGACTTGCACAGGCTTTGCTCCATGATCCGGATGTATTGATACTTGATGAGCCTACATCCGGATTGGATCCAAACCAGTTGCTTGAAATACGTTCCCTTATCCAGAAAATAGGAAGAGAAAAAACAGTAATGCTTTCAACCCATATTATGCAGGAAGTTGAAGCAGTTTGCAACCGGATTATCATTATTGATAAAGGTTATATTATAGCAGATGGGTCAACTGATACAATTGCCTCCATGGTAAGTGGCAGTGCAGTAATCCTCGTCGAATTTAACAAAGAGGTAAAAGAATCAGCCTTAAAAGAGATTAACGGTTTGTCAGAAGTCACACAGGTTTCACCTACAACATGGCAAATTATCGCCTGTGGCTCAAAAGACATCCGGTCAGCAATTTTTCAATATGCAGTCAGTAATAATCTTGAAGTTTTGCAAATGAAACGGGAAGAAAAAGGCCTGGAGGAAATTTTTCAAACACTTACAAGAAAATAATAACATTATCTGAGCTTTTGCAATACATATTCTTATTTTTGTCTCTGTTTATTATCATGTCTAACATTTTTATCAACTAAAAAATATACATATGAGTTATTTATTTACTTCTGAATCTGTTTCAGAAGGGCACCCGGATAAAGTTGCCGATCAGATATCAGATGCTTTGCTGGATGAATTTATGCGGAAAGACCCTAATGCCAAGGTGGCTTGTGAGACTTTTGTAACTACTGGATTAGTTGTATGTGGCGGGGAGGTCAGAACAGATACTTATCTGGACATCGAAACAGTTGTCAGAAAAACGGTAAATGAAATCGGCTACAACAAAGCTGAGTATCGGTTTGATTCAAACTCCTGCGGTGTTGTGCTAACAGTGCATGAACAATCCAGCGAGATCCGCCAGGGTGTCGAACGCCAGGAAGAAGAAGAACAGGGAGCCGGTGACCAGGGAATGATGTTCGGATATGCTTCTTCAGAGATGGATAATTATATGCCCCTTCCGATTGAGCTGGCCCATATGCTGGTGCAGGAACTTGCGGCCATACGCAAGGAAGGGAAAGAAATGACCTATCTTCGCCCGGATTCAAAATCACAGGTTACGATAGAATATAATGATGAAGGTTATCCTGAAAGGATAGATACTATTGTGGTTTCTACTCAGCATGATGAATTTGTGCTTCCGGAAAATAAATCTGATGCTGCTGTTAAAGCAGCTGATGATAAAATGCATCAGGAAATAGAAAACGATATTCGTAATATTCTGATCCCACGCGTTAAAAAAGGTTTGCCTGATAGGGTAAAAAAGTTTTTTAAGGAAGATTACCGTTTGCTGGTTAATCCGACTGGTAAATTTGTTATTGGTGGTCCCCATGGAGATACCGGATTAACAGGAAGAAAGATTATTGTTGACACCTATGGTGGACGCGGAGCGCATGGTGGCGGAGCATTCTCAGGAAAAGACCCGTCAAAGGTTGACAGGTCTGCCGCATATGCTACCCGCCATATTGCTAAGAATCTTGTAGCCGCTGGTGTGGCAGAAGAAGCATTGGTACAGGTTGCCTATGCCATTGGAGTGGCTGAACCTGTGGGCTTGTTTGTGAATACGCAAAATACAGCTAAAGTTAAAAATGAAGACGGCAGCATTATGACCGATAGCCAGATTGCGGAAAAACTTAAGAATATCTTTGATATGCGCCCGTATGCCATTAGCAAACGTTTTGGTTTGAAGAATCCAATATACAGAAAAACAGCAGCCTATGGTCATTTTGGACGTGATCATTATAAAGAACAGATAGAAGTGTACTACCCGGGGGAGGGAGTTACCGAAAAGAATGTTGATGGTGAACAAC
>CAZZLL010000039.1:0-23978 GCA_964654725.1 uncultured Lentimicrobiaceae bacterium
GCTTATATTTGGTGAGGCTACCGACCGGAAGGGAGGTTTAGTTCAACAAGAAATAAAAGAAAGGCTGGATGAAATTCGAAAAAAGTATTATGATGCCAGGCATCATTGTTATGCTTATCGCTTGGGGCATCCGGATTATACATACCGTATCAATGATGATGGGGAACCTTCAGGCAGCGCAGGTAAACCCATATACGGACAAATTCGTTCCTTTGAACTTACAAATGTGCTTCTGGTAGTGGCCAGATACTTTGGTGGAACCAAACTGGGCGTTGGCGGATTAATAAATGCATATAAAAAAGCCAGTAAAGAAGCACTGGAGAACAATACCATTATCACCTGCACCTTGGGTGCTATTTACCGGATCACATTTGATTATTCAGATACGGGTATTATAATGAAAACGCTGGAAGACTTTGGGGTGGGGTTTATAAATCAGGCCTTTACAGACACTTGCGAACACCAGGTGAGGATCAGGATATCCAAGCAGGAATCGTTTGAAGCACAACTAAAACAACTGCCTTTATCATTCAAGTGCCTTACATAATTTACTACATATGCTTTCTCAATATATCCAGAAACCATTCCGGAGCCCTGCAAGGTTTGTATGACCTGGCAGAAATAAAGGCAAGCGTAGTGCTGCCAATATTTACCAATTCATTATATTGATTATGTATTTCATAAAAAAACTCCATTCGTGTCTCGGGTAAGTTTTCAAGACGGGTTGTAATAGTCAGCAAATCATCATATTTAGCCGGTTTTATATATTTTGTATGCATGTTCAACACCGGCATAATAATGCCTCTATCCTCCATGCCCTTATATGAAAAGTCATATTGACGGAGCATTTCTGTTCTGCCAACCTCATAATACTGGGCATAATTACCGTAATAAACATATCCAGCCCTGTCGGTTTCTGCATATCGTACCCGGATTTTGGTTTTTGTAACAATCATGGCCTGTTTGTTAATGACACACTCAAAACAGTTTGCATATAACTATCATACAGCAAAGCTATTACATACAATGTAATAATATATCGAACAATCTAAATATTTAATAACAATTTATCATCAAAAAACATAAAAAATGAAATCAATAGATTAACACAAGATTTATTTATATTAATAAAAAATAATATCAAACTAAAAACCTATCTTTGTCCAGTTATTTTTACTATTTTTTGGCACGTTGTTAAAATTTTTTGATTTTTTTTATTTGTCTTTGTCATTTTTTTTGTTATAAGTTGATTGCTTAAAAAAATAAACCTACAAGTAAAACAATACCTTAGGTAAAAAAGGATTTATTTAAGCCTGCATAGCATATACAATATTTTTCATCAAAAAACAACAGGAATAATATTTTTTTTTAAACTTTTTTCATTGCATCTTTGAAAATAAGCTACCGCCGTTGCAGAGAAGAATAATTCGCAAGAAACATCTTAATATAATATAGGGACTTAATTAATTACTAATTAATTAAAAATACAGAGAGCTAGGAAATGAAAAGTAATTATCAGGGAGTTTGGAATAATTGTCTTCGGATTATCCAGGACAATATTAATTATCAAAGCTATAAGACCTGGTTCGAGCCTATTAAACCCATTAAGTTAGAGAACAGCGTACTCACTATTCAGGTGCCCAGTCAGTTTTTCTATGAATGGTTGGAAGAGCATTACATAAGCTTGTTAAAGAAGACGATAAAGAAGGAATTAGGAACCAGTGGCAGACTGGAATACAGCATTATCATGGAAAACGGAATAGGGAGTGAGAACCCGTACACCATCAATTTACCAACATCTCATAAGAAGGCCACAAAAAATCCTTCCGTCTCCATGCCAATTGATCTGAATAAAAGCACTTCCAAAGACATCCCAAATCCGTTTATCATACCAGGGTTAAAAAAGATAAAGGTTCAATCACAACTTGTTGATTCTTATTCCTTTGATAATTTTGTTGAAGGGGATTGCAATCGCCTCGCACGTTCTGCCGGGTATGCTGTTTCACAAAACCCGGGCAAAACAGCATTCAATCCGCTATTTATTTATAGTAATGTTGGCTTAGGGAAAACACACCTTGCCCATGCCATTGGATTATGGGCAAAAAACAATTATCCTGACAAAACAGTACTGTATGTATCAACTGAACAGTTTATACATCAATTTATTGATGCTGTCAGGAATAATAACCAGAATGATTTTATTCATTTTTACCAGATGATTGACCTGTTGATTATTGATGATATGCAGTTTTTGGCCGGTAAAGAAAAAACCCAGGATGTATTTTTCCACATCTTCAATCATTTGCACCAGAAAGGCAAACAAATAGTCATCACTTCCGATAAAGCGCCTGTTGAAATGCAGGGAATGGAACCAAGGCTTTTGTCAAGATTTAAATGGGGACTGGCAGCTGATCTGCAGGTACCCAATCTTGAAACCCGAATTGCAATCCTGCAAAAACGCCTCTACAAGGATGGTATTGAAATGCCTCAGGAGGTTGTGGAATACCTTGCTTATAGTATTACCACAAATATCAGGGAATTGGAAGGTGCCCTGATATCCATTTTGGCCCAGTCATCCCTTAATAAAAAATCAATCACGCTTGACCTTGCAAAGCAAATGATTGATAAATTCGTTAAAAATACATCAAGGGAAATATCTATCGATTACATTCAAAAAGTAGTGTGCGATTACTTTAGCCTACCTCTGGAGGCCATCAACTCCAAGACACGTAAAAGAGAAATCGTCCAAGCCAGGCAGCTTGCTATGTATTTTTCAAAAAAACTGACCAAGTCATCGCTCGCTACCATTGGCCTCCACTGTGGCAATAAAGACCATGCCACAGTGCTGCATGCTTGCCGTACAGTAAACAACCTGATAGATACTGATAAACAATTCAGATTATATGTTGAAGAACTTGACAAGAAAATGATAATCTGAAAATAAAAAAATCATTTTGTAATTTCATAAAAATTCCATATCTTTAGCTGATGCAATTACAGTTAAGCTAAATGCTGTAAATTCATCCCGTAAACCCGCAAGCCATTTTTATCCTCCAGTAATGGGTTTGCTTTTTAACGGATTATAGAAAACTTTATATTGTGCTGTTTATGAAAATTTTATTCGTTTGTTTGGGAAATATATGTCGGTCTCCATTAGCAGAAGGCATACTGAAGAAAAAAATGAAAGACAATAATATTGATGCTATAGTAGATTCAGCCGGACTTGAACCTTATCATATTGGCCAAAAACCGGACGAAAGAACCCTGAAGGTAGCCGAAGAACATGGCCTGGAAATCAGTGATCACGTAATGCGTCTTTTTTCAAAATCTGACTTCGATAGTTACGACCAAATATTTGTAATGGATCAGGCCAATTTACGCGATGTCCTTTTTATGGCCAGAAATGAAGATGATAAAAAGAAAGTGAGAAAAGTTTTGTCTGTTTTAAAAGACAAACAGAATAAAAATGTCCCGGATCCTTACTATGGGAAATATGAAGATTTCGAGGAAGCCCATGACCTTCTTGAAGAGGCTTGTGAGCTAATTGTCAGGGATTTAAAAGAAAAAAAATAAGGTTCTCTTGAATCAGTCCGATTATTATATCCCTTCTTCTGAGGACATTCGTTCCTCCTATTCACGCATTAAAAACTATATTCACCGAACACCTGTCCTTTCTTCATTGGCCGTTAACAAACTGGTAAATGCACACGTATATTTTAAATGTGAAAATTTTCAAAAAGCAGGAGCATTTAAATCAAGAGGTGCTGTTAATGCAGTCTTTTCTCTTTCAAATGAAGCATTAAGGAATGGAGTTGCCACCCATTCATCGGGAAATCATGCTCAGGCATTAGCAAGAGCTGCCTCCCTGAAAAATGTTCCGGCATATATTGTAATGCCCGAAACCGCGCCGAAAGTAAAAATTAATGCAGTAAAAAATTATGGCGGCAAAATCTTTTTTTGCGAGCCAAACCTGCAGGCAAGAGAAGAATCTCTCAGGAAAGTTATCACCAAATACCAAGCTGTTGAAATCCACCCATATAATAAAAAAGAAATCATTCAGGGGCAGGCAACGGCAGCAATGGAATTCCTGCAGGATTACCCTGATTTAGAAATCATTATTGCACCCGTTGGCGGAGGTGGCTTATTAAGCGGAACGGCATCCACCTGCTTTCAAATGTATAAGAATGTCTGTGTGATAGGTGCGGAGCCCGCTATGGCTGACGATGCCCGCCGATCTTTCTATGCAAAAAAACTGATCCCTTCTGTTTACCCCGATACTATTGCAGATGGTTTGCTTACTTCCCTTGGCAGCTATACCTTTCCCATAATCCTGAAGCACGTAAATGATATCTTTACCTGTAGCGAAAAAGCCATAATTGCTGCGATGCGGTTTATCTGGGAAAGAATGAAGATTATTGTAGAACCTTCTGCAGCTGTTGGCCTGGCAATAATTTTGGAGAATAAAGATTTTTTTGAAAATAAACGCCTGGGGATTATTTTGTCTGGTGGCAACCTGAACCTTTCCACCTTACCCTGGATCAAATAAGATCATCTATGGAAACCAAAGCATGTTTATACGTAATCCCTAATCTGATAGGTCAGGAAAATACCATGCTTTCCATTCCGGAATCCGTTGCCGGGCTTACAGCAGAATTGCATCATTTTATTGTTGAGAATATCCGAACTACCCGGCGTTTCCTGAAAAAACTGGATAAGAATAGTGATATCGACCAGCTTGTCTTTTATGAAATTGATAAACATAAAAATACAGACCCCACATATTTGCTATCTCCCCTGAAAGAAGGACATCCGATGGGCCTGATATCAGAGGCCGGATTGCCCTGTATTGCTGATCCCGGAGCAGATATTGTCAGAAAAGCACATGAAATGGGCTTTCCGGTAATACCCCTTGTTGGCCCCTCATCTGTTTTTCTGGCCCTGATGGCATCAGGTTTTAATGGCCAATCATTTTGCTTTCACGGATACCTGCCTATAAAAAAAGATACCTTGCATACCAAGTTGAAGGCTATCAGTGCCGATGTTAAAAAAAATGATCAAACACAAATATTTATAGAAGCCCCTTATAGAAATATGAAGCTACTGGAAAGCATCCTTAGCAGTTGCCCGAAAAATATGAATTTATGTATCGCATCAAACTTATTGCAGAATGATCAGCTGATCATCAGTCAACCAATATCTGCCTGGGAAGAAACCTCTGTGAACCTGCATAAGAAACCTACAGTATTTCTCTTGTACAAATAATTCTAAATATTTTGTAATATTGCATACGCGTGAAAGATACTGTATTAAACATACACAATTTAAGCAAGCAATACGGCCGGATCCGGGCAGTTGATGAGCTAAACTTTACTGTTGACAGAGGAAGTGTCTTTGGTATACTCGCCCCAAATGGCAGTGGAAAAACAACAACATTGGGAATAATCACAGATATTATTCGCCCAAAATCAGGTACTTACCAATGGTTTGGACAGCCTCCGGCAAAAGAGTCCAGAAAAAAAATCGGTGCAATCATTGAGGAGCCTCTGTTCTATCCATACCTTTCCGGTTTAAATAACCTTAAACTAATTGCGGAAATAAAAGGCATCCCACACAGGGATATTAATAGGGTGCTGAAAATTGTCGATCTTTTTAACAGGAGAAAAGACAGGTTTAAAACGTATTCATTGGGAATGAAGCAACGGCTGGCCATTGCTGCTGCACTGCTGGGACAACCTGAAGTGCTAATCCTGGACGAACCCACCAATGGACTTGATCCTCAAGGAATTGCAGAGATAAGGAATTTAATAAAAGAAATTGCTTCCGATGGAATTACGATCATCATGGCCAGTCACCTCCTGGATGAAGTTCAGAAAATATGCTCTCATGTTGTCGTTCTCAGAAACGGACGATCTTTATTTTTGGGTAAAGTTGATGAAGTGCATGAATCAGAAACTATTATAGAGCTTGCATCAGAAAACCATGCTCAACTGCAGGAAATCCTTCAAAAACATCCCAAGGTAATCAGGATTCGAAAGGAAGCAGATAAAATTATAGCCCAGGTTGAAAAGGGAACAACGACAGCAGAAATAAATCAGTTTCTTATTAAGCAAAATGTGGTTCTCTCCTACCTGAATATGCAAAAGAAATCACTTGAAAAACAATTTCTGGAATTATTGGCAGAAAAATGATCAAACTAATAAAAACAGAATGGATAAAAGTACGCTCCTACCCGGTATTCTGGGTGTTGGTTGGATTATACAGTCTTTCGTTGATCATTTCGCTCCTGGCCGTGCAAAGCTTTATTGATGATATTACACTTAATGCATCGAAAAATGCCAATATACCTATTCCCAAGTTGCCGGTATACAGCTTTCCTTACATCTGGCACAACCTGGCCTTTATTGCCGGTGGAAGGTATTTTATTAAAGTGATCCTTGGAGTTATTGTTATTATCCTCATAACTAATGAGTTGAGCTATAAAACGATACGGCAAAACATTATCAGTGGCCTAAGCAGGACAGATTTTGTAACCGCCAAAATCCTTATAATCATACTTCTCAGTTTGATAAGCACACTGATCTTATTCTTCACAGGTTTATTGCTTGGCATCAGGCACAGCAACTCACTTGAAATCAGTGAAATATTTGAAAAAATAAATTTTCTCGGAGCCTACTTTATTGAAGTAATGACTTTTTTAATGTTTTCATTTCTGATTGGCTTTGCAGTAAAAAAGGCAGGGCTGGCCATTGGCCTGCTTGTGCTTTACACACCTATGGAAGAATTCATAAAATATAGGGTGCCGGATAGTATTGATGCCTTTCTGCCTGTTCAGGCAATGAACCATATTGTCAGGATACCACACACCAAACTTATGGCTATATTCGGACAGAGATTCCAAAAACATATTGCCTGGGAGGATGTTTTGATCTGCCTGTTATATCTTGCCATATTCACACTGCTGACTTACTTCATCAGCAAACGAAGAGATCTTTAGCTTTGGCTTTTAGTTTTTTTCAATGCTCTTAGCCTTTGCATCAGCGTAGGATGTGAATAATAAAAAAATACATATAATGGATGTGGACGTAAGTTGGATAAATGATCCACAGATAATTTCTTCAGGGCGTCCATCAATGGTTCAGCGGCATATTTCTCTCCGGCATATCGATCAGCCTGATATTCATTTTTTCGTGATATAGTATTCATCAGCAAGCCAATAATAAGTGATAACGGACTATACAAAATACCAAATGCTATAACACCAAGGTGAAAAGAAGGATGTTCACTACCGATTGCTGCTGCCATAGATGAAGAAAGGTCAGATCCCTTTTCTATGAATAATGATAGAATAAATAACATCAAGGCTGTTTGAAGCAGGGATAATAACATACCACTGATAATATGTTTCTTCTTATAATGGCCAATCTCATGAGCAAGGATGGCAAGCAATTCTTCTTTCGAATGCTTTTCAATAAGTGTATCAAACAGCACTATGCGTTTCTTCCGGCCAAATCCGCTAAAATAGGCATTTGCCTTGCTGGACCGTTTAGAACCGTCCATTACAAATATTTTATTGATACGAAAACCCAGCTTTTCGCCCAGTTCCTCAATAGCTGTTTTCAACTCTCCTTCCTCCAAAGGCTTTTGTTTATTAAAAACCGGAACGATCAGTGTTGAATAAAAGAAAGTCATAAAGATCATAAAAACAGCAATTAGCAAAAAAGCATATATCCAGAAGGAATTTCCTGCTATTTCATAAATATATACGATCAATGATATCAATCCGCCACCAATAATAATGCCCAGTCCCCATGATTTCATTTTATCAAGCACAAAGATTTTCAATGTTGTTTTGTTAAACCCGAATTTTTCCTCTATTACAAAGGTGTTATAAAGACTAAAAGGGGTACCCAGCAAGTCAGCAAGAAAGCCAAGCACACCGAAAAACAAAAGAGCCAGCACAACAGGATGCTGGCTGAAGCTTCGAGTATATTGATCAAGCAGAGCAAACCCACCATACACTATCATCAGTAAAATAACAACAAACGATGCGCTGTCGGTAATTATCCCAAAGGCATGCTTTTCCTTTTCATATTTCTGAGATTTCTCGTATCTCTCTTTGCTGTATATTCCTTCCAATTCAGCCGGTATTTCATCGCTCCAGTACTTTGTATTTAAATAGTCCAGAAGACGTTCGAGCAGAAAAGATCCTGTAAGGATGATCAGGAGTGCCTTATAAATGTGTACTTCCATAGTATTACTATTAAATATATCCAACCAAACGGTACATTACATACCCTGCTGTTTCATGAATAAATATATTCCAGTTCCTGAAAGCGTTCGGATGAGGTATTATCAGGTGGTTAATTTCAAACTTCCTTTTACCGGTGATATAATCCACAGGGAAAATATCGCAGGCAATCCCCTGTTTTCTGAAACAGGCCTGTGCCCTTTTCATATGGTAAGAGGATGTAATCAATAAGAGGGACTGGTATTGCTCCTTATTATTCTGAATAATCTCTGCTGTATACTTTGCATTCTGGTAAGTATTATCAGATAAAGAATCAATGATGATATCCCCGGGAGTGTAATTCAACCTGTACAGGAAATCACGCAATAATACTGATTCTCTCATATCCCTTCTGTATATGTTTCCCGAACCACTGGAAATTATTATCTTATCTGTCCTGCCTTCCTCATACATTAACATTGCCTGCAACAAACGATCTGTATTCTTCCTGAAAATATACCGCTTAAAATGATTATCATATTCAACCATATAACCTCCAAGTACGATCACAGCATCATAATGAGGCCTAAGTTCTGACGCATGAACCGGCTTGTATTCCAATATCCTGATGGCTTCATCCGAAAGAAACCGATTGGAAAAAAAGAAAAAAGTCAATAGTGAGATGAGGAGAAAAACCTTCCTTTTTTTCTTTTTAAAATAAGCCAGCAAGAGCAATCCAACCACCCAGACCATCGGATTGAACAAAAAAGATACTATTTGAGCAAGATAAAAAAACATACCTAATAATTAGTAAGCCCCTGCCCTTTTACGCGCAAACCATTCAAAAGATAGTAATACTAGCAGCATAAACATAAGGGGTAATATATTTATCCAATCGCTGTATTTTTTATGGTAATAAGCAACCGAGCTTATATCTTGACGATTTAACAGTTCTTCCTTAAGATCATTTAACTGATCCGGATAAAACAGTTTTCCGTTGTTTGCTGCAGAAATGCGGTACATAAGATCATGATCTGCAATGGTATTTATGGATTCATCCTGTATGGATGTTACACTGATTTCGCCTTTTTCCGTATAATTCTTTCCGGCATGCACTGTAGTTGCTTCATAGTTATATTCACCGGGAGGAAATACTCCTGCATTCAGAAAGTACCTATCTTCAGATGCAACAAATGCGTAACGGTATTCTTTTCCTGTTTGGTTAGTAAGATTCATTTTTACTTCGGCATCCGTAACCAATTCATAAGAATCATTGTAAACTTCAGCTTCAAACTCCATAGCCTGATTCTCTGAAAAAGAATTTTTAGAATATACCCTGAACAGGCTTTTATCTGTTTTCAGGCTAAGGTATTGCATGCTTTTCAGGATGATCTCATCAAAAGCATCAAAATTGGCATTTTCCTGATAATTTCTGATACGCCATTTCCATAGGCCATCACCACAGACAACTGCACTTTTATAGTCAGCGTGTTTAAAAAAGCTTATCAGGGGTAATTGGGTTTCCACATACCCTATTTTTTGACGGAACAAAACCTGTGCGGATGCATTCATGCTATAATTTCCAAAAGGAACATTAAGGGGCGGAAAGCGCTTAATGAGTTCCCTGGTATCCTCGCTAATTGTAAACAAGGTAAAATTATCATTCATCACAGCCTGGCTTTCCTCAAACCTCAACTTTTTATAATTGATAGTAAATCCTGTCCGAAGGTTGTTTAAAGCCAGAATATCTGACTTACCACCAAGAATATACAGCATTGCAACATCAGATTCCCTGGCATTTTTCACCCAATTCTTTACAGAAACCCCATTGGCCGGCAACTGATGCAAAACTATCATATTGTACTCTTCGGGATTGCCATCATAATCCCTCCATAAAATCTCCTCCACCTCAAAAGACGAAACAGATTGCAGGCATTGTTTTATTGCACTAATATCAGGATGGGGAGCATACGATATAAGCAATATCTTCTGTCTGTTGTCCAGTATATCAATATACATTTCGGCAGCATTGTTCAACAGATTTTTTTCGCCATCAACCGGAAGCACCCGAACTTCATATTTCTGTATACCTGTTGTTTTTGCTTCAATGCTGAAATCCACATATATGACCTCTTTATTAGCAGCAATCCGGATATTTTGGGAAGCGATTTTTTTACCGTTTCGTAAAACTTCTACCATAGAAGCTGTATTCTTTGCTTTTTTTGCGTCTACTATTACCCTGAGAGGAAATTTATTACCGAGATAGGAAATCCTATTATAATTTAATTTCGGGACAGACAAATCCCGGTATATGTGGGTATCTCCCATAGCTAATGCATACACCGGATAATTCAGGTCGTTGAAGCCATATACAGGATTTCTGCCTTTTGTATAAATACCATCACTCATAACGACCAATGCCCCTACATTTCTGTCATAATAGCGGGTTTTAATCTCCTCAAGCAAATCCTGCATATCGGTTTGCTTATGCTGAAAGTCCACTGCCGTATCTTTCTGGTCAATAAAATCAACATTTTCTGTTTGTTCACCAAATGTATATGCCCTCACCTCATAGTTGCTATTCAGATCCTGCATGAGATTATAAATTGAAGGCAATGTTTTCTGCATGATTTCAGATGAATCGGAATTAAGGATAATCGACTCTGAGTTGTCTATTGCAAAAAGGATTAGTGGCTCCTCTACTTCTTTCTGAAGTCTTTTTGTCATCGGAGACAGCAATAAAAAGCAGAGAATAAACACAAGAATAAACCGGACAACAAACAGGGTATTTTTCAGTACCCGGGAAAATTCATTTTTCTTTTCCCTGTAATAAAGGATGGAGGCATATATCAGGCCTGTCAAAATGCACAGAAAGACAAACCAGAAAGGGTATTCTGTAACTATATTAAAATTCAAAAGCAAATGTATTTAGAGATTTGTATGATTTAGGTATGCATTCCACCACAAACGCTGATTACCTGCCCAGTCATGTATTCGGATAAATCAGAAGCCAGGAAAAGGGCACTATTAGCCACATCTTCAGGTTTACCTGGTCTTTTCAAGGGAATATCATCCATCCATGCCTTTTTGGCTTCCTCAGGAAGTTTTGATGTCATTTCTGTTTCAATAAAACC
This sequence comes from uncultured Lentimicrobiaceae bacterium, assembly GCA_964654725.1. Taxonomy (GTDB): domain Bacteria; phylum Bacteroidota; class Bacteroidia; order Bacteroidales; family CAZZLL01; genus CAZZLL01. Next base: position 11,362 of record CAZZLL010000039.1, read on the forward strand.
GGGGGCAATAGCATTCGACCTGACATTCCGTGAGCCTAATTCTTTAGCAATAGACTTTGTAAACCCAATAATACCCGCTTTGGATGCCGCATAATTCGATTGGCCTCCGTTTCCTTCAACTCCCACAACTGAGCTCATATTAATAATAGAACCTGAACGTTGTTTAATCATACTTTTCATGATGGCTTTAGTAAGATTGAACACGGAGTTCAAATTGACTTTCATGACCATATCCCAATCAGTTTCATTCATACGCATAAGAAGATTATCCCTGGTAATACCGGCATTGTTTACCAAAATATCAACCTTACCAAAATCCTTTAATACATTTGCAACTAACTCATCAGATGCCTTAAAAGAACTTGCATCTGAAGCATATGCTTTGGCATTTATGCCGTATGCTCTCAGTGCTTTCTCAAGAGCAATAGCATGTTCATCAATTTGTAGGTCAGAGAACGCAACATCTGCTCCGTTCTTTGCATAAACTATTGCAATTGCTTTGCCAATACCACGGGCTGCACCAGTTATAAGGGCAACTTTACCTTCAAGTAGTTTCATATTCTTGAGATTTTGTTATTAATTTTTTATGATTCACTCGGAAGAATCACAATAAACCTGCTTCCTTTATCTTTTTCGCTTTCAACACGTATTTCTCCTTTATGTTTTTCAACAAGTGTTTTACATAATCTAAGTCCGAGCCCGGAACCTGGTTCATCATTCGTTCCACTTCGTCTGTGCTGCTCTCCCTGGCTAAACAAGCTTTTTATAGTATCCTCCGACATACCAATGCCGTTATCTTCCACACTTATTGAAAAGAAACCTCTCTCATCCAAGGTTTTTAGCGTAACTTTTCCTCCTTCCTGTGTAAATTTGATGGCATTCGAAAGAAGGTTGCGGATAATGGTGTACAGCATATTTTTATCTGCCCTTACCACTAATTCTTTTGGAATATCCGATTCAAGGCTGATCTTTTTGTAACTAGCGTTAAACTGTAACAGATCCAGGCTGTTATGCACAACATCCATGATATTAAACCTTTCAGGATTAAATTCATAATTGCCACTTTGCCCCCTGGACCATAAAATCAGGTTGTCAAGCAAGCCTGACAAATGATTGGAAGATTGTTGAATAAGATGCAGATTGCTTTTTCTGTCATCATCATTCAGCTTATCATAATCTTCATTCAATAATTTTATAAGGTTCTGGCATCCTACTAAGGGCGAGCGAATATCATGGGCAATTATTCTAAAAAACCTGTCTTTACTTTCATTAAGGTTTATCAGCTCCTTTTTTGAATCCCTGAATTTAATATGGTTTTCAACCCGAATGATCAATTCAGTGGCATTGAAAGGTTTTGTGAGATAATCGACAGCACCGGCTTTAAATCCTTTTACAATGCTCTCGGTTTCATTTCTGGCAGTCAGGAAAATAACCGGTATATCTGCACATTCAGGGGTATTTTTAAGTTTTTTACAAACTTCATAACCATCCATTACCGGCATCATAACGTCCAATAAAATTAAATCAGGTTTAAATGTAACAGCTTTTTCCAGGGCATCTTTCCCATTCCTTGCATAATCTATATCATATCCTGATTTTAGCAATATGGAATGCAGTATTTGAATATTGGTTTCAATATCATCAACTATGAAGACTCTCTTTTTCATAAAAAACCTGTAGTTCTGTTTATTTATCTGCTAAAATACGCTTTTTATTTGTGTTTAACCAAAATGCCGGCAGGAAGAAATCGTGTGCCACAGTGAAAAAACTCATTCTTATTTTCTGGTATATTTCAGGTATTTCATCAATTCTTCGAACAAGAGAGTCATATTCACAGGTTTATATAAATAACCGTCAAAACCTGTATCTTCATAATTTAATCCGTCATTTTTCAACGCATGAGCTGTAATGGCAATAACCGGTATTTTACTTAGCTCCCGGTCCTTTTTGATGAGCCTGGTTGCTTCAATTCCATCCATTACAGGCATCCGAATATCCATTAGAATAACATCAGGTTTATGCTTCCTGGCCATTTCAAGGGCAATCTGTCCATCTTCTGCTTCAATTACATTAACATTGCTTTTATCCAGAAAAGCACGGATTAGTTTTCTGTTGAAGCCCACATCATCCGCAAGCAAAACATTTGATTTTTCAAAATTAATTTCTTTCGGATTTAAGGTTTTCTGTTTTGCTGTGTCCGTTTTAATTTTAACTATCTCCAGGTCTGGAATGAATACTTTAAAGGTGCTTCCAACCTGCAATCTGCTTTCAACCGATACTTTCCCACCCATTAGTTCTACCAAAGCTTTTGTAATGGTTAAACCAAGGCCTGAACCGGAGTATAATTTCATACGTTGTACGTTTTCTGCCTGGATAAAAAGGTCAAATACTTTCTCCTGCATTTCCTCTGAAATTCCTGATCCACTGTCTTCAATGCTAATAAATACATCCAGGAAATTTTTATCCTTCTTTTGAAGGGCATCTACCCGTATATTCACATATCCTTCATCAGTAAATTTTATGGCATTATTTACGAGGTTAATAATAATCTGCTTTATCCTTATCTCATCGATAAGCACAGTATGATTCACAAAACCAGAATACTCGGTATTCATGGCAATCCCTTTTTCTTTTACCCGTAAAGAGAATATATCCCTGACTTCATCACAGATCACCACAAGATTAGAGGGTTCATTTTTGAGGGTAAGACGTCCGGATTCAATTTTTGATAGATCAAGTATATCATTAATCAGATCCAGAAGGATTCTTCCGCTTTTTGCAATATTGTCAAGATAAGTTTTCTGGGGTTCCTTTTCAAATATAGAATTAAGCAGATCCGTAAAACCCAGCACAGCATTTAAAGGTGTCCGGATTTCATGGCTCATATTAGCCAGGAAAATACTTTTAAAGCGGTTCGCACGTTCAGTGTCTTCTTTTGCCAGCCTCAGATTTTTCTGTGTTTGCTTTAACACAGAAATATCTAATAATATTGATCTGAAACCAAGCAATTTGTTCTTATCGAAATAAGGATTTGCATACAGGATTGCAGGAAAAACGGTTTTGTCTTTTCGTATAGCGTTTATTTCCATGCTTCTGAATTCGGGTTCTGTTCCAAAATCTTTTAGGAATGATATTAATTTCTGATGAAAATCAGGATGTATAATTTGTTTCAGCGATTTAATTTCAAGCTCGCTATTGTACAGAAATTTCTTAGCAGCAAAATGATTGATAAATTCAATTGAAAGATCTTTATCAAATTCAAGAACTGTTTCAGGGAGCATTTCAGAAAAATTACGAAATTTCAGTTCACTTTCTTTCAAATCCAAGGTTTGTCTCTGCACTTCTTTCTCCAGGCGCTTGTTTTGATTTTCAACATTTCTAATCCGCCATCTGTTCAGGAATAGAACCAGGAATACGAACACCATTAACAAAAATCCCTGAAACCATGTCCTTCCTATCAAAGGGGGTATAATAACAATATCGAACTTCAGCCCGTCTTCATTCCAGATGCCATCATCATTAGATCCTTTTATCCACAGGGTATATTCTCCCGGATCAAGGTTGATAAAGTTAATCTCCCGTTTATTTCCCAATCCAATCCATTTATCAGAAAAACCCTCCAGTTTATATTTATATTGATTTTTTTTAGTGTTCCTGTAGTTAAGTGCAGAAAAGTTCAGGCTAATGAGGTTTTGCTTATGCGACAATCTAAGTTGCTTTTTATCATTTAACAGACGATAAAAAAACACTTCCTCTCCAAAAATCCTCATGGATGTAATTACAATGGGGGGGATGAAATTATTTTGTTTTATTTGCTTCGGATTGAATGAGCAGAGACCAAAAACACCTCCAAAAAATAGTTGGCCATTTTTATTCTTAAAGTATGCATTTTGATTGAATTCGGTGCCCGGCAAGCCATCTTCCTGTTCAAAGTGTTTCAAAAAACTATTTTTCTCATCATACCTGTAAATGCCACGGTTTGTACTAAACCACAATAATCCGCTATCATCCTCTAATATTCCGTTAATATAGTTGTTTTTAATATCCTTCAGCATCCCCGGAATATGAAAAAGTTCTTTTCCCGGATCAAATACATTTAACCCACTGGATGTCCCAATCCAAAATCTTCCCTTGCTGTCCTTAAAGATCACATTAACACAATTATCACTGATTGATTTAGGATCATGGTGATAATGTATATATTTTTTCGTCCTTCCCGTTTTGGTATTTACAATGGCCATGCCATCAATATCTGAGCCTATGTAAAGCAGATCATTCCCGGCATAAAACATTGACCTTATCTTTCCTTTCAGCATAAAACCAGGTTTTTGGGGATTGTAGGAATACACTTCTGCTTTCAGGCTAACAGGATCCATTTTGGTAACCCCCACTTCAGAACCAAACCACAAATAATCATCGTCATCCGATACGACACATAGTATTTCACCCCCAATATCCAGGGTATCATCCCCATTGAGGCTTGGTCGCCGGCGATAGTATGTAAATAATTCTGTCCGTTTATCAAAACGGATAAGTCCGCCCCCCTCTGTCCCTAACCACAAATATTTGTTCGGTGCCACCGGATCCGGATGTATATTATAAATATTGATATTGCTTAACTGGGGATATTCTATTCCTTCGTGTATACCATAATGATAATTATATTTTTTTAACGCGCCTGTTTCCAGGTTGATCTTGTTAAAACCAAAATACCCCCCTACATACAACATCTTATTTTCATCCTCATAGATAGTACGAACAGATTTAATCATTAAGGGTATGTCAGCGGTTTCTTTTACAGAAATTTCTGTAAAAGATTTCAACTTCGGATATACTTTACTTATCCCCTTTCCATTCGAGCCGGCCCAAATAATACCGCTGTTGTCTTTATAAAGACAAAGTACTCCACTATGAATTACCTCATTATTGTAGGGATTAATTACCTCAGTTATTTTCTCATTCTCCGTATCCAGGTAAAACAAACCATTTGCATCACCCATCCAGATTTTACTATGATCTTTCATTAAGGCAGTTATCATATGCACATGGAACATACTGTCTGACGTTAGCTGCATCTTTTGGATAGTATATCCATTGCCATAAGGCGTGCATTCAATAATACCGTTTCCAAATGTACCCAGTAAAACCTTTCCTTTAAATTCTAAAATGTCGCTAATAGTAGTATGTATCTCAATACCCATAACATCATCAAAATCCTGTATAGATTTAATGTTATTGTTCTCATCAAAAGAAAATACCTGAAAATATCCATCCCCATAACCTATCCAGAGATTATCCCTGCTATCCCTGTATATAGCTGTAATTCGCTTATAAAGATTATCCTTCATCAGGGAAGGAAACCTTTTAAACTTCCCCGTTTCCAGGTCCAATTGCTGCAAACCGGCATCCCAGCTTCCCAACCACAAAAAATTATTGTCTTCATCATAAAAGAGGGAAATAATATTGTTACTGCATAATGAAGAATCAGCCATATAGTGCTTAAATTCAAGACTTAAGGGATCTAAACAATTTAAACCACCACCCAGTATTGCAATCCAAATCCTGCCTTGTTTATCCAGGACAAGGTCCTGAATATTATTTCCGGATACAGACCCGGTTAAATCTCCGTTGTGCTTGAACACTTTAAATTCATAACCATCATAACGGTTCAGTCCATCTTTAGTACCAATCCAGGTCATGCCTGAACTGTCCTGAATAATAACCTGAACCCTTCCCTGGGACAAGCCATCCTCAACTAAATTATTCTCAACCTCATATGATATTTGGGGAAATATTTTTGTGGCAAGAAAAATACCAAAGAGAAGCAGCAGGACTCGTTTTACATTTCTGATGTAATTCAATTGCGTATAATTTAATGTAAAAATATACACATTATTAATTAAATCTCAAAAGGTCTAAAAAAAATATTCATAGAATTGATTTCATCATATCCACTTTACCAGTCCGAGGTCTTGTGAATAGACCAATAAATCATTCTTTGGTATCAGTCTGAAACCATAATCATACACTCCGGCCTTGCTCAGATTTATGGTACATTTGAATTTATAAAGTCCGTTCTTCATCTTAGATGCATGCATATTTTCTTTATAAACAATTTCCTGGACTTCATCATTTTGCTTATGTCCGAAAATAATCTGAACAGCAATATCCCGGTTTGTAAGGCCTTTAAGATCAATTTTCAATTCAGCTTCAAAGTGATCGTTCAAGCTCATCGGGCGGGTTGAGAAATCAGGCAGGCTCACCTCAACAACTTCGATATAATTCCATGCATTGATTACTTTTCTTTTCCAGGCGACAAAACTTCTCAGTTTTTCATAATGATTTTCCTGCAATACATATTTTCGTAGCAGAAGCTTATGATAGAATTTTGACTGGTATTCATCCAGCATTCTTTTCATTGTAAAAGCAGGGGCAATATCGGCAATATCATTTTTAATGAAAGCAATCCACTTATCGGGAATTTGTTGATCATTTCTTTTGAAATAGAGTGGGATAATGGATTGTTCGAGCACATAATAGATATTTTCAGCATCGAGTTCATCCTGGAGATTTTGATCGGAATAGGTTCTGTGTTCTTCCAGTGCCCATCCTGCACCCGCTTTATACCCTTCTGCCCACCAACCATCAAGCACACTAAAGTTTAACACTCCGTTTAGCGCTGCTTTTTGTCCGCTGGTACCAGAAGCTTCCAGGGGGCGTGTGGGTGTATTCAGCCAGATGTCGCACCCCTGCAACAGCATTTTCCCCAGTTCCATATCGTAGTTTTCCACATAGATGATCTTTCCGACAAACCTTTCGTCATAGGTATATTCAATGATTCTCTTTATCAAATCCTGTCCGGCTTTATCATTGGGATGTGCCTTCCCGGCAAAAATGAAACGTACAGGTTTCTCCTTATTATTAACTATTTCAGCCAGTCGATCGGGGTTTCGGAACAATAAGTGGGCTCTTTTATACGTTGCAAAACGCCTTGCAAAACCAATAGTAAGTGCATTCTCTGCAAGTACTTTACGCATATGGACAATAAAATGCGGATGATCTCCCCTTCTCATCAAATCACCTGTAAGGCGTGTCTTCAGGTATTCTGTTAATTTCAACTTCAATTGATTCCTAATATTCCAAATTCTTTCATCATCTACATCTTTTATCCGTGCAAAAGAGTCTGGCAAGAAATGGTATTCATCCGTATTTTCAAAGATTTCCCTGTGCAGTTGTTTCCAGCCGGGTGCTGTCCAGGTGTGGTAATGCACCCCGTTAGTAACATAATCAATATGACTTTCTTCTTCAAAGAACCCCGGGTAAAGATGCTTAAACATGTTCCTGCTTACATGCCCATGTATCCGGCTCACACCATTCATCTCCTGTGCAAGTTTCGCAGCCAGAATACTCATTGAAAACTTTTCATTCTGATCATTATTTATACGTCCAAATTCCATAAAAGCTTCCCAGCTCATATTCAGTCGATCCGCATAATGCGGAATATACATGCGCAAGGTATCCTCTTCAAAAGCATCATGTCCGGCAGGCACCGGCGTATGTGTGGTAAATAAGGTAGTTGATTTTACCATTTCAACAGCCTGACGCAGACTGAGTTTTTCAAGCTGCACATATTCTCTGAGCCTTTCCATCCCTGTAAAAGCAGCATGTCCTTCATTCAGATGATAGATTTTGGCATCTATTCCCATAGCCCGGATAACACGGATACCTCCAACCCCCAGTAATAATTCCTGCAGGAAACGATTTTCCCAGCTACCTCCATATAATTGATGCGTTATGCTTCGATCTTCGGATGTATTCTCCTCAATATCCGTATCCATCAAAAACAAAGGGATGCGACCGACATCAACGCGCCAAATTTTTGCATAAGCTGTTCTTCCCGGCAGTGCAAGTTTAATCGTAATTAAATTATCATGTTTATCCCTTACCGGAACTACCGGCAGGTGTGTAAACTTCTGGGCTTGCATCACTGACACCTGATCCCCCTGGTGATTGATTTCCTGCCTGAAATATCCATAACGGTATAACAACCCAATACCAATCATATTAATATTGGAATCACTGGCTTCCTTTAAAAAATCTCCGGCAAGCATTCCCAACCCACCCGAATAAATTTTAATAGTATCATGTAAACCATATTCCATACTGAAATAGGCTACATCAGTATTACAGGGATCATACTTCGTGTTCATGTATCGTTGAAATTTTTCAACTACATGATCATATTTTGCTTTAAAATCCGGATTCGCTTCCAAGTTCTTCAGGGTATAATAAGATGTATTTTCCAGCAAGGCCACCGGATTTTTATCCCATTTCGCCCACCCTTCCGGGTCTATGCTTTCGAACAATTCTATTGCTTCCTCATTCCATGCCCACCAAAGGTTCTTTGAAAGATTCCGCAACATGATCAGGTTTTCAGGAATACTGGGTTTTATCAACAATTTACGCCAGTATGGAAGGGATATCGCTTTTCCGGAAGTAAATACCTGTTTATCCTGCTCTACTTTATTCCTGTACAAATGTTTTCGTTCCAGGGCTTTTTGAAGTGCCACATCAAAAGCCTCATGATAATTAGCGATCATATGCTTCCACAAAGCCCCCTCTGCAATATGTTTCGCTTTGTTTCTGATATCTTCCATCTGCTCATTGGTCTTCCCGGCCAGATTATAAAGAGTATCGGCAATTTTTTCACTAAAACTGTCTTTATCACTATCGCTTCCGTCCAGCACACACGCTGAAAAACCGGCATCCGAATAACGATCCTTAATCCATTGGCCAAAGCCGGCATAAGTAGTCGTTATCGTTGGAATGGAAAAAGCCATGCTTTCCATTGGTGTATACCCCCATGGCTCATAATAGGAAGGGAATACGGTAACATCAAATCCTATCAGGAAATCATAATAATGCAGATTAATTATGCCATCATTCCCATCAAGATAGGAAGGAATGAAAATAAGTTTGACCTGATCTTTTGCCTTCTGATTCAGGTCATTCTCCTGCATAGAATGCAAGACGGGATCTATTTCTGCATTATGCAATATATGCGTAACAGAGGAAGCAAACATACTTCCTTCGCCCTTATCCATCATAGCAGATTTCAGCTCAGGTACAACACCCTTTTGGTGTGCAGGAACTGCAATAAAAGCAATAATATTTTTAGTAGGATTCATCTTATTGAGTTTTCCGAGTGCATCAATAAAATGATCAATGCCTTTATTCCTGTATTCGTAGCGTCCGCTGGTTAATACAAAGAGGGTATTTTCATTGCATTTTTTTCCGGTCATTTTCGCGGCCAGATCCCTGAGTTTCTTTCGTGCATTTTTCCTTTTTTTCAGGTAATCCTGATCAGACGGCACAAAAGAATCTTCAAATCCGTTGGTAGTAATAACATCCACCTCTCTTTTCAGGAAATGTGCGCATTCTCTGGATGTGATCTTACTAACGGTGGTAAAGCAATCGCTTTCCCTGGCAGAAGTCTTTTCAAGTGAATACTTAGATCTGATATTAAAACGGTTCGCAACAGAGTCAGGATGATAATTTTCCATTTCTGCATATAAAGGCAAATTATTTCCTGCAATCGTACGTCCCAGGACTGTAGCATGTGTAGTAAAAAGTGTTCCGACCTGGGGAACATATTCTTTCAGATAAAGCACACCTGTTCCGGTCATCCATTCATGAAACTGTGCCACAATAAGGTCTTCAGACGTAATATAAAACTCATAAAAACTTTCAATCACCCGTGCAGCGGTATAGCCAAATATGGCTGGTTCTATGTAATCCCAACTTCCTGTTAGGGAGTCCAACTCATATTTTTCCCAGAAAAGGGTAAAAATCTCATCCTTCTTTGCAAAGAAAGGAGTAAAGTCGATTAAGATTGCAACGGGATTGCCAGGAATATTCCATCGTCCTATCCTGATCTTGTAGCCTTCTTTTTCCGCCTTAATTCTCCAGCTTTCATAAATTCCCTGATCGGGTATAAATTCAGGATGGCTCTCGGTTTCTTTCCAGACGTCCGGGCCAATCATAATCAGCTGATCACCCATGTTTGCCTGTAAGGATAAGTATTTAGTAGAGATGACAGTATGAATCCCCCCTACTTTATTACATACTTCCCAGCTTACTTCAAATAGATAATCAGGGGCAAGGATATTTTTTTTCTTCATGTACAGCACGTAAATTAGATATATTTAGAAAAGTGCATAAGTGTATATTTGTGCTGGCAAAAGTATATAATAATGCCAATGATCAGACAAAAATCACACGAATAAACTGTGTTCAAAAAGCAAAGCTCAAAGCTTTTTGCTCTCTTTGAGGATAGCACTTCTGCTGCGGGTAATTTCACTTTCCCGTATTTTATCTTTCTCAATATCGATAAGTTCGTATTGTTTTAAAATCCGTTTCCCAAGATTAGACAGGATCTTATCTTTAAATTCATCCTCCATCCCGTATAATGCAAACCATATTGTTCGGGCATCAAAAAGCTTCAAAAGGTTTTTAAGCCTGGAAACAGGAAGATCATTTATATTTTCAAAGCTTGTCGTAGCTTTCTTTTTTCTTCTTCTGGCTTTCTTTGTGCTTTTATTTGGAATTATTTGCTTTGCTTTTACATCAGGTTTCTGTTCAACGCCTTCTTTTGCCTTTTTTACTGGTCCACAAGATTCATTGACACGGATAATAAAATCCGACAGAGCATTCATATAGTTAATATATGCTTCATAGGGTGTTCCGTAGGGATTAAAATACTTATGGACATCGCCATCGGAAAACCATTTTGTACACATATAATAGAAATGATCGCTTGTTTGAAGGTAGCGCCAATCCTGTATAATCTGAGGGTCATCGCAATTTCTGAGACTGGGTTCCATTTCGTATAAGCGGCTAAAGGCATCATCCTGCAGATCATTTCCCAGCCAGGCGGTCAGGTCTCTTTCCTCATCAGCCCAGGAAACAGGATATGGAACATGCACTGCGCCAACTGGTTGTAATTGCTGAGAAAGTTCTGATGGGGTATTGAAAGTAAAATTTGAACGTTCAAATACCCTTCGTGGCATTGCACGCATAAACTCAAATATTCCGGTTTCCTTCCACTGATGTTCTCCAAAGGTTTCGTAATCCATAAATAAATTTATCACTTCCTGATCCGGGTCAATTGCATTTAACCAGTCAACAAATTTTTCTGTGGTCAGCGGCCATTCTTCCCAACTTTGCTGAGAAAACCGAAAAGCAATGTCGTCACTTAGCTGAAAGTTCTTAAGAAGGACTTTCAGTTTTGGATTTACAGCATTGCAATACATAAAATTCGGGCTTTTCCATCCCAGAATATGCTTGGCCCCTTCAGTAAGCATAGTATCATATCCCATTTCATAGACCATCTGCCCAATTTCATCTGAATATATGAGTTCCGTATTTCTAAAGGTTTTAGGTTTTACTGAAAATACCTGCTCTATTCTGTTGTCATGTGCTTTGATCTGATCATGAAATTCATCTTTACTTTTCAAAGCAGCCAGGGAGTGAGAATATGTCTCAGATAAAAACTCCACATTATTTGAATCAGCAAGTTTTCTGAAACTCTTTAATACCTCCGGGGTATATCTTTCAAATTGATCCAGGGCAGTACCTGAAATTGAGAAGCTGACTTTAAAAGCACTACCGTACTCCTCAATCAGATCCAGTAAAAGTTTGTTCATCGGCAGGTAGCATTTATCAGCTACCCTTCTGGCAATGTAATGATTTTGATAATCATCATAATAATTATGGTTGTTTCCTATATCAAAAAACCGATAATTTCTCAGACGAAAAGGTTGATGAACCTGAAAATAAAAACAAATTGATCTCATTATATATCAAATATGATTGTTACATTAATTTACATTAATAAGGCTGTTATAAACCTGTAATACTTTAAATGCCGCATTATCCCATTTCAGGTTATCCACTTCTGATTTACCATACTTAGCAAAGATCTTCGACAGGGCATCATAGTGAATCAAGCCATAAATGGCATCAGCCAGGCCATCAATATCCCAAAAATCAACTTTCAGGGCATGGTTCAGAATTTCTGAAACACCGGATTGTTTTGAAATAACTACCGGAACATTCGACCTCATTGCTTCGAGGGGAGAGATACCAAAAGGCTCTGAAACAGAAGGCATAACATACACATCGCTTAGTGCATATAAGCGATCTACTTCATTGCCCTTTAAGAAGCCGGTAAAATGAAAGCGTTCGCCCATGCGCAATTCGGCAACCCGCTTAATCATCCTTGTTAACATATCTCCTTCTCCGGCCATAACAAAACGGACATTCCTGTCTTTTTCCAGCACCAGCTTAGCAGCTTCCACAAAGTAATCCGGTCCCTTTTGAAATGTAACTCTTCCCAGAAACGAAACAATTTTTTCTTTTAATACAGATTTTTCTTTATAAATAGCCTGGTAATTAACAGGTTCTACTGCATTATGTACTGTTACCACTTTATCTTCAGGGATGCCGTAACGTTCAATCACAATATTGCGCGTCAGGTTAGATACTGCTATTACCTTATCTGCTTCTTCCATACCCTTCCGTTCAATATCATACACATTTTGATTAATATGCTCCCC
>CAZZLL010000040.1:0-23882 GCA_964654725.1 uncultured Lentimicrobiaceae bacterium
CAGAGGTCTGCAAAACCTTGTACAGCGGTTCGAATCCGCTCGAGACCTCTAAGAGGTATTATTTCTTCCCGGCAAAAATATACATTCCCAGAATAATCATAACCACAGTTAATCCGGTATTGACAAATATTCTACCACCTAAGTCTATGATTTCATTAAAGCGAAATATCTCCAGAGAATATATAATCAGATGATGGAAAAAGGTAAGGGGTAAACTGTAAATCAAAAACCAGGTAAAGCCCATATCCCGGATAATAGGACGAATACCCCCTTCCAGAACATCATCACCGGATATTACACGGATTAACAACGGCCTGATAAAAGCAATAAAGACACAGGCACTGGCATGCAATCCATATGTTATGCTAAATATATCCACAAAAAATCCAAGGGCAAAAGATGAAATCAGCAATAACCAATATGGCGTTTCAAATGGCAACAACAGTATAAAAACAATGTATACCAACGGATTCAGATATCCTCCCAGCTGAATCTTATTCAGCAAAAACACCTGTAATGCGATCAGCAAAATAAATCTAACGCCATTTCTCAGAATATCATTATTCATGCAACGTTTGCTTTAGAAGTTCATCTTGTTCTGTTTTCCGCAGATTTTTTACAACATACACATAAGCCAGTTTATTATAATCTTCAGAGAAATTAACTTTAATGCTATAAAAATTATCGCCTTCATTAATATTGAAATGCTGAATCGTGCCAACCATAATATTCTCAGGAAACAGCAGGGAGTATCCGCTGGTAACAATGGTATCCCCTTTTGAGATGGAGACATGGAAAGGAATATCTTTCAAAATACCATACTGGTAATGCTTACCATCCCAGCTAAGAGTACCCACATAATTATTTTTCTTAATCTTTACACTCAACATAAAATCTTTATGCAATACAGAAATCAACGCACTAAAATTTATAGAAACTTCTTTCACGATCCCAACAACTCCCTTCGGGGAAATAACAGCCATGTCTTTTTCGATGCCATCGATCCGTCCTTTATTCAACATGATAAAATTATTTCTTTTATTTACTGAGTTGCTGATCACCTTTGCCCCGGTATATTCAAAGTACTGTTTATACACACTGTCATTGATCTCAAAATTCATTTGATCAATTCGAATAAAAGAGTTTTCCGACCTGTTACGAAAATCGGCATTCTCCTGAACCAGAATTTTGTTAGCATTCTTCAGGTATAAATAATCCTGTATATTGCTAATGGATTGATTGATGCCACCGGTAATATTGTTAGTTGCATTTACAAAAATGGTCCGCTGATAAAATGAATTATTGATGTATAAGCCAATAGCTATTCCCTCCAGTAAGATAAACAAAAACAAATAATAATGCTTTGAAATAAACCGGAAAAGATTCTGCATACAGAGATATTAAATTCTATTTAATCAGGAATGTAAACTTATTAAAGTTTTTCAGTGCTATTCCGGTTCCGCGGGCAACAGCGCGCAAAGGATCTTCAGCCATGTGCACCGGAAGTTTCGTTTTCATCTTTAATCGCTTATCCAATCCGCGAAGGAGGGAACCACCACCTGCCAGATAAATACCCGTTTTATAGATATCTGCTGATAATTCCGGCGGAGTATTCTCCAGCGTAGATAATACAGCTGCTTCTATTTTCGAAATAGATTTATCAAGGGCATGTGCGATTTCAGCATAATTTACTTTTATTTCTTTTGGAATACCGGTAAGCATATCTCTACCGTGCACGGCATAATCAGGGGGAGGATTATCAAGTTGAGAAATAGCAGCTCCTACTTCAATTTTAATCAATTCTGCTGTACGTTCCCCGATATTAATATTATGCTGTTTACGCATATATTCCATAATGTCCGTATTAAAATCATCTCCTGCAATACGTATGCTTTTGTTGCTAACAATACCTCCGAGTGCAATAACGGCAATCTCACTAGTTCCGCCACCCACATCAATTACAAGGTTACCTATTGGCTCAAGAACATCAATTCCAATACCAATAGCTGCTGCCATGGGTTCATGAATCAATCGTACCTCTTTGGCACCAGCCTGTTCAGCCGAGTCACGTACTGCCCGCTCTTCAACTTCTGTAATACCGCTCGGGATACAGATTACCATTTTCAATGCTGGTGGAAATAAGGAATTCCGGGAGCCAATCATTTTGATAAGCTCGCGTATCATATATTCAGCAGATTGAAAATCAGCAATAACGCCATCTTTAAGCGGTCTGATCGTTTTAATATTATCATGAGTTTTGCCATGCATCATCATGGCTTTCTTACCAACTGCAATAACTTTATTCGTCACCCTGTCAACAGCCACAATTGAAGGCTCGTCAACGACCACTTTATCGTTATGAATGATGAGGGTATTTGCTGTTCCCAGATCAATTGCAATCTCTTTTGTCAAAAAGGAGAACAATCCCATAAGTAAAAAATCTTTAATGTTTAAAATGTCGCTTTCCGGTAAGGACCATTGCCATACCATTATCATTACAAAAATCAACAGAATCCTGATCCCTTATACTTCCGCCAGGTTGAATGACCGCTCTGATCCCTTCTTTATGTGCAATTTCAACAGAATCTGCAAAAGGGAAAAACGCATCCGATGCCATAACAGCTCCTTTCAAATCCAGATTAAAACTTTTTGCCTTAGCAATGGCCTGTTTCAGGGCATCAACCCGGGAAGTCTGGCCCATCCCGCTCCCAATCAATTGCTTATTCTTCACAAGAACTATGGCATTGGATTTTGTATGCTTCACAATGCGATTCGCAAAAAGAAGGTCTTCAATCTGTTCCTCAGAAGCCGGTGTTTTTGTAACACCTTTCAAATCCTCTTTAGTCTCTGCTATCCTGTCCGTCTCCTGCCATAACATGCCATTCAAAGCATTCTTAAACTCAAAGAACCCTGACCTTGTATTAATCAGGCGCAAAATTATCCTATTTTTCTTAGATTTAAGTATTTCCAGTGCATTTTTTTTATACTCAGGAGCTAAAATCACCTCAAAAAAAATGGTATTGATTTCTTCAGCTGTTTTATCATCAATCTGCCTGTTAGTAATAAGAATGCCGCCAAAAGCCGATACAGGATCTCCGGCCAGGGCATCTTTCCAGGCATCGCTAAGGTTTTCGCGCGAAGCTACACCACAGGCATTTGTATGCTTTATAACAGAAAAAGTGGGTTCATCAAATTCATTGATAAGTGCCACAGCTCCGTGTATATCTACCAGATTATTATACGATATCGCTTTGCCATGCAATTGAGTAAAACACTCTTCCAGATCTCCAAAAAACATTCCCTTTTGATGAGGATTTTCACCATAACGTAAGCCTAAACCCTGCCTGCCGGAAACCTTAAGGGATGGTATTCCTGCCTTCCGATTAAAAAAATTAAAAATATGGCTATCGTAATGCGAAGAAATATCAAAGGCTGCTGCAGCAAATTTTCGGCGATCATTACTATCAGAAAAGCCTTTATTATTCTTTAACAATTCAAATACCTCCTCATATTGGTCAACATGCGATACAATTAATACATCAGTAAAATTCTTTGCAGCAGCGCGAATAAGGCTTATTCCGCCAATATCAATTTTTTCAATAATTTCCTGTTCCTTTTTGCTATGCTTTACAGTTTCCTCAAAAGGATAAAGATCCACAATAACAAGGTCAATCTCAGGAATAGCATATTCTGTTAATTGCTTTTGATCATCTTCCACCATCCTACGTGCAAGGATTCCGCCAAAAACCTTTGGATGCAATGTTTTGACCCGTCCCCCAAGAATCCCCGGATAAGAAGTCAGGTCTTCAACTTTTGTGGCAGCAACTCCCAACTCCTCAATATAGGAAAAAGTGCCACCTGTAGAATAAATAGTTATATTTAATTCCTTGAGCAATCGGATAATATCCTCCAGGCCTTCTTTATGATAAACAGAAATAAGTGCATTCTTAATTTGTTTCATAACGCAAAAAATTTATCTGTACCAGGCCCTAAGTTACGTATTATAGTTGAAAGACCAAGCATCAAAAGCATTCCACCCAAAAAATGACAAGATACAATATTATATCCTTGATTTCATTAGATTGTATTACTTTTACAATGCCAGTTGAATTGTGATAATACCCATCGCCAAATGTTGCTATTAAAACTTATAAGGGAAAGCTATTTATTTGCTATTCATGCCCTTATAGTCAATAAGCTTCGTACCATACTTTCTCTTCTCGGGATAACAATAGGTATATTTGCGATTATCTCTGTATTTACTCTTTTTGATTCCATGGAGCATTATGTGAAAAGCAACATTGAATCACTGGGCGACAATGTATTATTCATTACAAAAACCCCCTGGATACAGGGGCAGGATTCTCCCTGGTGGGATTACATCAAACGACCTAATCCCAGGCTGAGTGAATCAAAGGAAATTGAAAACAGAAGCACAGCTGCGGATGCCAATGCATTTATGGTATACAACAGCAAAACCATCAAATACCGGAATACCAGCATTGACGGAGGAGAGATTCTGGGAGTGTCAGAAGATTACGCACGAGTATTATTAGTAGAAATACGCGAGGGCAGGTTTATTTCTCCTATTGAGTTTAATAGTGGCAGTCCTGTAGCTGTTATTGGCAGTGATATTGCCACCAGTCTGTTTGGAAACAGCACCGCCATTGGAAAACAAATTAAAGTTTACGGGCGCAAGCTTGAGATCATCGGTATTCTTGAGAAAGAAGGGGAAGACATGTTTGGTGAAAGTTCAGACAAACGTGTTTTTGTTCCTGTGAATTTCATAAGGAATATCGTTGATATTAGATCACGCATGGTATATACCCACATCATTGTTAAAGGCAAGGAAAATGTGAGCAACGAAGAACTAAGGGATGAATTAACCGGAATCCTGCGTTCAGTGAGAAGCCTAAGGCCTTCAGAAGAAGATAATTTTGCCATCAATGAAAAAAGTGCATTGGTAGGATTTCTGGATAATCTCTTCGGTGCCTTTGCTGCTGCCGGTTGGGTAATTGGTGGTTTCTCCCTGCTTGTCGGCCTTTTTGGAATAGCCAACATTATGTTTGTTTCTGTCAGGGAAAGAACGCATATGATTGGAATCCAAAAATCTGTAGGGGCAAAAAACTATTTTATTCTTTTACAATTTGTATTTGAAGCTATTTTCCTCTCCCTGATAGGCGGTGTAGTTGGATTGCTTTTTGTTTTCATCGGTGTGCAGCTTATTTCGGCAAGCTTTGATATGGAACTGATTCTTACAGAAGGCAATATTATTTTAGGATTAACCGTCTCCTTTATCATTGGTTTCCTGGCAGGTATCATCCCTGCCTGGGTAGCTTCCCGTTTAAACCCTGTGGATGCTATACGGACAACTGCTTAATCCGACCTGATAAATTTCTTCCTGCATACGCCTTTATTTGTTTCACATTGAAAAAAATAAAATGTGAACATTCAAATATTATAAACATCGATTGGGAACGAAACCAGTAATTTAAGGATAAATAAATAAAATAGGTATCGTCCCGGGGTAAAAAATGATGAGGATTTATTAAATTTACGTTCTAAACAGGAATACAGATGCAAAAGCGATGGGTGATAAAAGAAAAGGGAGACCAGGCGTTGATCAGCAAGTTATCAGCTGAGTTAAACATCAATGAGCATCTGTCAAACCTGCTTGTTCAGCGGGGCATTGCCAGTTTTGACGAAGCAAAGCAATTTTTCCGTCCTGAGCTTACTATGCTTCATGATCCCTTCCTGATGAAAGACATGGACAAGGCCATCACCAGGATACAAGAGGCCATTAAAAACAATCAGAGAATTCTTGTTTATGGTGATTATGATGTAGACGGAACCACAGCTGTATCCCTCATATACACCTTCTTTAAACAATTTACTGACAAGCTGGACTTTTACATACCCGACAGGTATAATGAAGGTTATGGTGTATCACCTATGGGAATAGACTATGCTGCTTCCAAAGATGTAAATCTTGTAATTGCCCTGGATTGCGGAATAAAGGCAAATGAACAGGTAGCATATGCCCAGAAAAAGAACATTGATTTCATAATTTGCGATCATCATCGTCCCGGGCATGAACTACCGGACGCATTAGCCATATTGGATCCTAAAATACCGGATTGCCCATATCCCTACAAAGAATTATCCGGTTGTGGCTTAGGGTTTAAATTGATTCAGGCCTATGCTATCCGTTATGATATTCCTTTTGATAACCTGATGAAATACCTTGATCTGGTCGTGGTCAGCATTGCGGCTGATATTGTTCCCATTACAGGAGAAAACAGAATTTTAGCTTTTTACGGACTTAAACTTATGAATACAAGTCCACGACCCGGACTTGAAGCTATCCTGAAATGTAGCAATATAGAGAGAAAACCCTTTCCTGACAGAACAAGCATTTTTTCAAAAGAACTAACGATCAACGACCTTGTTTTCCTGGTGGGCCCCCGCATTAATGCAGCCGGGCGGATAGAAAGCGGAAAAAATTCTGTAAAACTATTGGTTGCAGATGATTTGAAAACATCCATAGATATTGCTGAACAAATCAATAACTACAATATGGAAAGGCGCAACCTCGATGCCATAGCCACACAGGAAGCCCTTGAGATGATCCGCACAGATAAACTTTCAGCCTATAAAAAATCCAACGTTGTATATAAATCCGACTGGCATAAAGGAGTCATTGGAATAGTGGCATCCCGCATTATTGAAAATTTCTATAAGCCAACCATTGTGCTTACATCGTCTAATGGCGTTATTACCGGTTCAGCCAGGTCCATTAAGAATTTTGACATTTATGACGCCATAGACGAATGCAGTGAATACCTGGAGCATTTTGGCGGTCATAAATATGCTGCAGGCCTGTCTATTAAAGAAGAAAACCTTGAAGCTTTTATTAATAAATTCGAAGAAACGGTTTCAACCAGGATAACAGAAGAAATGCTTATTCCCGAAATTGAAATCGATGCTGTTGTGAACCTAAATCATATAAATCCAAAATTTTATAAAATACTCAAACAATTTGCTCCATTTGGCCCGGGCAATATGGCACCAACTTTTATGACGGATAACGTTGTTGATACTGGTTTCTCCAGACTGGTAGGAAACAATCATATAAAACTTCACATGATTCATCCGAACATTTCAAGTTTACCTTACTATGGGATTGCCTTCCAGCAGAGCCAGCATTTTGAAGCCATTCAAAAAGGCATCTCCTATAAAGCAGCTTACCACCTGGAAGAAAATGAATGGAATGGTAAAATATCCCTGCAATTGAATGTTAAAGACATCAAATTCGATTAATCATTTACAGCATAGTACTTACCCTTACAATGATAACAATCCCGAAAATTATCAGTAAAACACCAACAACATGATTGATAATGGTCATGGTTTTGACCTGCATGTATTGCTTGATGCGGTTAGCAATAAAGCATTTAAATATATCCGTAAACAAAACTGTGGAAAGCGTTGCCAGGAAAAATGAAATTATAGCCATGCGATTCTTGTTATATTCAGAACTCACTGTAGCCATCCATAACATCCATAAAAACCATACACCAGGATTAGTAATGTTAAGAAAAAAACCTTTCAATATCTGCGTAATAGGAGCAGGAGTTCTTATTTTGAGTTCTTTTACTTCACTTTCTTTATAGCCTTTACGCGTAAATGTATACAATCCCATCCCTATCAGTATAACCCCTCCAATGATACCAAAGATAAAATGGTTTTTGCTGTCATAAATAAGCTGTGATATACCGTAAAAGATCAGGACTACCACGACAACATCGCTGAGAAATATTCCGGAAGCAAGCAAAACACCCGATTTAAACCCCCTGTGAATACTTGTCTGAAGAAGGGCAAACAAGGCAGGACCCAGCATAATAGCCAGGGCTAATCCCAAAACGATTCCTTCGAAGATTGGTCCTAAAATCATTTCTCCGTCAGATTACGTTGCTCCAAAAAATTCAACCACTCTTTATGCTGTTCCTTTATTAATACTCTGGGGAATTTATTTTGTGCTCCTTCTTTTCCTTTCATGCGTAAAAAATCATAAAAAGTATCCAGGGGTAACACCACTGCTTTAACATCCCTGATAGCTGCAATCCGTTCCACCCGGTAATCATCATTCAGCTTTTTCAGGTTTACATCAAGCTTCATGGCAGCCTGTTGCGGATCCAAAACATCATTGGTACCAAGGTACCATTTGTGAGCAAACATCGTGCCTGAGCGGGTTCCGGCAACAGTGAATTCCCGTATATCAACATTCATATCATCTTCAAGCATTTCCACCGCTCTGTTCATATTTTCCTGTGATAAATGCTCCCCGCAAATATTCAGGAAATGTTTGGTACGACCTGTAATAATGATCTCACATTTTTCTTTGGAGGTAAACTTTATCGTATCCCCGATTAAATACCTCCACGCCCCGGCAACTGATGATAATAACAAGGCATATTCTTTCCCTTCTTCAACTTCATTAATAATGAGGGTTTCCGGATTTTTCTTCATGTTTCCCTCGTTGTCAAAATTAGTTGCATTAAACGGAACAAACTCAAAGAAGATTCCACTGTCCACCATCATTTGCATGGAATTTGTTTCTGGTTTTCCCTGGAAAGCTATAAAGCCTTCAGAAGCTAAATAGGTTTCTATGTATGTTATAGGTTTTCCTATAAGGCGTTGAAAACTATTTCTATATGGACCAAATGCAACCCCCCCATGACAAAACACCTGAAGGTTTGGCCACAAATCATGAATAGTATCCAGCTTATAACGATCTATGATCCGCTCCAGCAATATCTGGTACCAGGCCGGAACTCCAACGATAGCTCCAATATCCCATTCATGAGCATTCTTTATTATTTCCTCCAGTTTTGTATTCCAATCCCTTTCTTTAGAAATCCTTCGCCCGGGTTTATAATGATGCTGAAACCAGAAAGGAATTTTAGCTGTATTAATGCCGCTTAAATCCCCTTCATAATAGGTGCCATTGTATTGAAGATGCGTACTACCACCCAACATTAAAATGCCCTTCTGAAAAAACTCATTGCTAAAATTAAAATTTGAAAGCGACACCAGCTGTCGAACACTCACTTTACGCATAGCTTTGATCATTTCAGGCGTAACCGGAATGTGCTTGCTGGATGACTCAGAAGTTCCCGAACTCAAAGCAAAATATTTTACCCGGCCCGGCCAGGTAACATAAGGTTCTCCATTCAGCATGCGATACCACCAATCTTTATAAATGGAATTATAATCATACGTTGGCACTTTTTCTCTATATGCCTGCACCTGGTCAGGATTTCTCAACAGCTCATTGAACCCGAAATGCTCACCAAAAGCAGTAAACTGAGCTTTTCTGAGTAATCGTTTTAAAACCCTCAGTTGCATTTGATACGGATTGAATTTGCGTCTTTCTTCCAGGTTCTTTCCGCGCAATTCAATTGCTGTTTTTATTATGGAGCCAAGAATGGGCATTGCTGTGACGTTTAAGTCACAAAAATAAGACTTTTTTTAGCGAATTTGCATATCTACAAAACCCTGACGTGTATATTTGCGAAAAATTAAACCTCCCATGATAAAAACAATTATAAAAATTGCCACTTCTATAATCAGCACTCTTATTCTATATTTTCTGATATTACTGGTCTATCTGAGCATCACGGATTATCAGCCGCCAAAAAATATTCTGCTTGACGCCAAGGGAAAATGCAGCAAGCCTGTTGACAAAAATGATACTCTGCGCCTGATCAGTTGGAATATCGGTTACGCCGGCTTGGGAGCCGACATGGATTTCTTCTATGAAAACGGTAAACAGGTCAGGTGTTCAAAAAAACAAACAAACTATAACATTTCTAAAATAAAACAATTCATACAGGAATATCAGGCAGAGTTTTATTTCTTCCAGGAAGTGGATATCCGCTCAAAACGTTCTTACAACATCAATCAGGCCAAGGTGCTATCAGCCATGCTTAAAAATCATTGTTATGCTTTCGCCAAAAACTACGATGTCGGGTTTATTCCCATGCCACTGTTAAAACCCTACGGACATGTAAATGCAGGATTGCTGAGCTTATCTTCCTTCAGATTTGAATCTGCCAACCGGCATGCTTTGGATGCTAATTATTCCTGGCCGAAAAGAACATACCTGTTGGATCGCTGCTTTTTAAGTCAGACAATAAACCTTGACAACAATAAGAAGTTGATTTTGCTAAATATTCATAATTCAGCCTTTGATGATGATGGTGAGATCAAAAAACAGGAATTGAAAGAAATCAGGGATTTCATGCTCCGGGAATACAAAAAGGGAAACTATGTAATTGCAGGCGGAGATTGGAATCAAAACCCTCCTGCATTTAAAGGCCAAAATTTTTCGAATGATTACAAATTAAAACAAGGCAGAACTCCGATTGACAGATCGCTCTTTCCGCCTGACTGGCATTTTGTATTCGATAAATACCTGCCAACCAACAGGAGCCTATATGAAACCTTTAATAAATCTACTACTGAAACAGATATGATAGATTTTTTTCTGATCACACCAAATGTTAAGGTTATTGAAATGAAAACCATCGACCAGGCCTTCAGGTATACTGACCACCATCCAGTCTTCCTGAGTTTTATTGTGCAATAAATAATCGGGACTTACAAATAAAAAAGATCAGAGCTGATTCCATCAGCATAATGCATACC
Source organism: uncultured Lentimicrobiaceae bacterium (assembly GCA_964654725.1). Lineage (GTDB taxonomy): Bacteria > Bacteroidota > Bacteroidia > Bacteroidales > CAZZLL01 > CAZZLL01. The sequence continues at coordinate 10,711 of CAZZLL010000040.1, forward strand.
CTGTTCGCTGAGGGAAAGGACATCATTTTTCAGAATAAGCATCTTTCTATCTAAGCCGCCTTTCATTGTCTTTTTTAAATGTTTTAGGAAATGTTCCGGAAAACGTTGAGAAATTTCATTTAAATCGACACCCCAACAGGTTCTGAGGCGCGTTAGGAGGTATTCATTAAATATCTGTTTTTCATTAAGGACCTCTTTCTCATACCATTCTTTTTTAGCATTTATAGCAAGCATATATCTGCGGATGTCGCTGATATTCCACTGGCGGCTTTTCAAATCATAGGAATGGGCAGAGGGACCAATTCCAAGATAGGGCAGCTGCCGCCAATAATTGCTGTTATGCCGGGATATTTTCCCTTCCAGTGAATAATTCGATATTTCGTAATGCTGATATTCATGATCCAACAGTAGTTGTCGAACCAGTTCAAAATGCTCTCTTTGATGCGATTCCTCAACATCAGGCACTTTATTCATTTGAATAAGTTTGTATAAGGTAGTATTTTCTTCAACAGTTAATGCATAGGCCGATATGTGAGGTATACGGTATTCCAGAAATTTTTCAACCGTACTCCGGATGCTGGTTTTAGTCTGCCCCGGGATACCATAAATGAAATCTACGCTGATATTGGAGATATCCTTCTCATGCAAAAGCTGTATGGCTTTATGTGCTGATTTCGCATTGTGTATTCGATTTAAGAACCTAAGTTCATCATCCTGAAAAGACTGTACTCCAAGGCTTATCCTGTTAATTCCGACTGTTTCCAAAAATCCTGTATACATTTTTGAAATATCATCCGGGTTTGCTTCAAGGGTTATTTCGCAGGAGACATGCACATTAAAATGCTTATATATAGTTTGCATCAATTTTTCCATAAACTGGGCAGGCAGGAGAGAAGGTGTCCCTCCGCCAAAATAGATCGTATTGATCCTTTCCCCGCACAGATAATCCTTTTGCATCTTCAATTCTCTAACCATGGATGCTGTTAATTCAGCCATATGGATATTTCTTTCTTTCATACCAATAGCTACAGAATAAAAATTACAATAGTAGCAGCGTCGCTTACAAAAAGGGATATGGATATATATGCCCGCCAACGGATTACTTTTTAAGCATAATGCGAATAGTTGTGCCTCTATTGAGGGAAGAAGATTTTACATAAATCTTTCCTTTATGATAATTTTCAATAATCCGCTTACTCAGGGAAAGACCAAGGCCCCAGCCTCTTTTTTTGCTGGTATATCCGGGATTAAACACTGTTTTAAGTTTCGATTTAGGAATTCCTTTTCCATGATCGGTCACATCAATAAAAATCATGTCATTATCTTCCATCACATCTACCGTGATTGTGCCCACCCCTTCAACTGCGTCAATGGCATTTCGATATATATTTTCCAGCACCCATTCAAACAAAGGTGGATTAACAGGAACGATCAATGCCTCATTAATAAAATAATTAATATGAAATTTAATATTGGACGAAGAACGTATCTTGATGTATTCAATGCTGCTGTTTAGTACCTGTACAATATCTGTTTTCTCGAGTTTGGGAGGTGACCCGATTTTTGAAAACCTCTGAGCAACAGTTTCTAATCGGGTAATGTCCTTATTTATATCCGTCAGGGTTTCTTCATCAATTCCTTTCAATTTCAGCATTTCCATCCAGGCCAGCATAGAAGACAGCGGTGTTCCCAACTGATGCGCAGTTTCTTTTGCCAAACCAACCCAAACCTGGTTTTGCTCAGATTTTCGGGCAAAACTAAAAAGAATATAGGAAACCAGTAAAAATAATCCAATAATAAAGAATTGAATATAAGGATAATAAGTAAGCTGTTTCAGCAAGAAAGAACTCTCATAAAATATATAACTGACACCCACATCCGGAAGAATAATTTTTATTGGTTTATTCTCAGCTGCCATTTCTTTAATGGAATTTCTGGCATACTCTTCATCTGACCGGATCCGGTTGCTATCCAAGCCCCCGCCAAAGTACAGGATATTTGTCCGACTGCTGTCAGTAACAATTACCGGAACAGTAGCGGTATTCACAACGACTTCTTCAAAAAAGGATTCGATCAGGTCGTCCAGGACGTTTTTCAAATCGGAAAAAAGGCGTGAATCTTTGTAATACAAATAATCTGTAATCCCGAAATACTTCACCGCGATGGGTGGATATTTAGAGAACTCCTCCAACAGCTCCCCTTCAAGTGTTTCAACAATATCAAGAGAAAATTCAACATTTTTGGTTTTTTTGATATTGCCTTCTTCATCGGTAAGAATAACCGGAATAGTAGTATTTCCGCTAATAATACTGAGATAAAAAGTCAAGGCGCTGGCATCTTCTTCGCTGGTCAAACGTCGGTATGCTTCAGCCCATATGATTACCCGTTTATGTTCCTCCTGCCTGACAGATTCAAAAAACTCATCAGCATAGTTAACTAATTTTGCGCGTCGTTGAATAGCATCAGCCCATATTTGCACACGCTGACGGTCATTATGAGCAATTTTACTTACCAGGATATTGCTATACCAGAGACTGGCAATAATAATTACAGCAGCTACTATAAACAGCACCCATTTCCAACGTTTCTTTTGTGTGTATATATTCAATATTAGCTATTTAAAGGTAAAAATACATTATTTACAGAATCTCACTTTGTTAAAAATCATCATTCCACTCAAAAATCAGGGTGTTTTCTTTCTTTTGCGGCTTTTTCGTTTTCAGTATTGCAGAATCTTTTTTATATAGACCGAATTCATCGTATAGAATTTTTTTCAGATTGTGCTTTTCATCTCTGAAATCCTGTATGATTTTTTCACCCGCGCCTTTTCTGTCATATTTAAACTCAGGGTTTTCAGCTGTTCCTGTTATTAATACATACAGGGCTGTCCTTCCAAGGCCGTCATCAACAACCTCCCCAAAATCATTGTTTTCTTTTTTTGCCTTACGTGCTTTATTGGCCATTAATTCCGATAAGAGCATCTTTACCTGATAGTGTATGGTATTATCAAAAGCATGTTGTCCGGATATATTGATGTCAATAGCATTAGAGGATATCGCCATTTCAGGAATGTATATTGTCTCATTTCGTATCTCCAGGCTGTTTTTCAAGGTAGAAAACCTGATATTCGACAAATCCTCTAAATTAATAAAACGGGATAATCCCTCTAGGGGAGTGTAATTGATCAGCTGCCCTTCCTCTATTAAAACATCAGCATAGGCAAAAACGCTTGAAGGGTCAATTACAAGTTCTTTTGAAATTGCAGAAGCAAAAACCAGATTGTTTGCATTGAGTTTTCCCCTGATGTTTTCAGCCTTCATGCTTTGCTGCCCAAAATCATCAAAAGCTGTAAACATTTTATTAATATCAACTTCCTGCATATTCGACGAACAACTGATAATAAATTCATCCCGTGATTTTTCTCTTAGTATTCCACTGGCGGCAATTAATCCATCCATTGAATGTAAAAGTATATTATTCAGCACAACTTCTTTATTTTGATATTCAAGGCTCCCGGTAATATTTCGCGCTTCAAATTTATGAAACCGAAAATGACCTATTTCCAGATCAAATACACATTGAATATTAGCCGGTAAAGTCAGATTGTATTTCCTGTCAGAATATGTTTCGGCTGTATTCAGCATTTCATCCATATACAGCTTATCAGATTTAAACAGGATATCCAGATTTAATTGCTGGTCCGGAATAAATAAAAATGAAAGGAAATTGCGCAGGTAGCCCGTTACCGAAATATCAGAATTTACATATTCAAGTTCTAACCGAATAATTTTTATATCGTTGTTATCGAAAGCAAGATCTGCATTTACATTTTTATACACATGGGGGTCATTAACAAATTGAAAACGGGTATTTCGAATGGATATAGTTCCTGTTGTTTTACTTTTGATAAAATACCCGGGTGATAACCGTTTAATATTATTGATTCTTCCTTTAAAATGACATTGAAGGTTCAAATCACCATTTAAAAGCTGCAGGGTATCAAATGACATTGCCTCCTGGATTTCGGAAAGATCCACGTTTGCAGTGGTTTTTATATCCAGATAAGGACGTTGAAAATCTTTTATGCTTCCCGAAAGTTGAATCTTTCCGTTTTTAAGGCTGCCCTTGCCTTTATCAATATATACGGACCAATTTTCAGGTCCAACCGAAGCATTGTTTAGAAACTGTGCCGTTAAGGAAATGTTTTCCAATACAATCTTATTTTCAACAGCAATATTCACATGGTTTAAAAAAGCCATAACCTTTATATCCGGGCTTATACCCTTTCCGATATTTCCTTTAAGGGTGGCGTTTAATGTTGCTTTTCCTCCTTTTATAAACTCAAAAACACCACTATGAAATGAAGAAAATATATAGTGGTTCAGGGCATCAACTTTCATTTGTTCGGCATCGATCTTCATATTTACCTGCTTATTCCCCGGTTCATATATGTAAGATCCTTCCATTTCAAACAAAAAAGACTCAAATTGCAGATATGTATTACTCAAAGCCAGTTGATTATTATTCAGATTCAAATTCCAATCTGATTTAACCTTCAGGGATATATTCATAAGGAATCCTAATTCAGGCATGTCATATAGCTCCAAAAACCGACAGCTTATCCTGGTGGAAGCATGTATATTATCCTGGACAAAGCTTCCTTTGGATACCAGATTTGACACATATACCCGAACAGAATTATTATAGCGATCGTCCCGATATGAAATGCGGGTATTAGCAATCATTAGCTTTTTTAATTCAAAATTCAGGTGTTTTTTATCTTTATGTTCTGACGTTTTCCAGAAATGGTAGTTATCCGTACCATCAGCAAATACTTTCACATTAAGAACAGCCTCCTGCACCTCAATTTTCCGTATATTGTAATTGTTTCGAAAAACATCCCAAATATTGAATGCGAAATAGATACTGTTAGCATATAATAAGTTCTCTTTGTTCTGATTCGCAACAGCTTCATGGATATACACTCTTGTAAAGCCAACTGAAGCGTGGGGAAAGTTATGTAACAGGCTTAGGTGAAATTCTTCAAATTTCACCTTTGTATTCAAATTACTGTTAAGTTCATTAATGAATACATTTTTTACATCTTCTTTGAAATAACGCAAAATAATGCCTGCTGACAGGACTACAAGGCTACAGGCAATCAGAGCGATCAGAAGTGCTTTTTTTATTCTTTTCCAACCATTTTTGAATATCATTCAAAAAGCCTCAAATACGTTTCAACAAATTTATTTCATCTTTTTCCAGAAAGCGCCACCGGCCTCTTGGCAGGTTCTTTTTTGTAAGACCTGCAAATACAACGCGATCAAGCTTCACAATCTTATATTCCAGGGCTTCAAATATTCTTCTGACAATACGGTTTCTTCCTGAATGAAGTTCAATGCCCACTTGTTTTCTGTCTTTGCCATCACCAACCCATTCAATCTTATCCGGTTTTATCACACCATCTTCCAGTTTAATTCCGGATGCAATTTTCAACATATCAGTTTTGCTCAGGGGTTGTTCCAGTTGTACGTGATAAACTTTATGGACAACATGTTTCGGATGTGTAAGTCGTTTGGCCATTTCTCCATCGTTGGTAAAAAGCAATACGCCTGATGTATTTCTATCCAGGCGGCCCACCGGGTATATCCGTTCCGGACATGCTTTTTCTACCAGCATCATCACCGTTCGGCGATTTTCCGGATCGTCCATGGTAGTAATATATGCCTTAGGTTTATTCAATAAGAGATATACATTTTTTTCTCCTTTCAAAACCCCTCCGGCATATTTCACAACATCTCCGGGCATTACCTTTGTTCCCAGTTGAGTGACTGTTTTACCATTGATTTTAATCACTCCGCTTTCTATCAGGGTATCTGCTTCCCTTCGGGAACATATGCCTGCATTGGCAATGTATTTATTTAAACGTATCCCTTCACCTTCTTCGTTTCTTATCACTTGTTCTCTGTTGCCGGAACTTCTGCGTTTAGAATAAGGATTTTTTTTATTATTCCTGTGTTTTTCCATACATACATCATTTATAATGTCGGATAAAAAGCATCTTCAATATGTTCTAAAATTGCATTTTGAGGGGTCAATACAATAGATACAACATCGAAGCGTGTTTCTTTGTCAATATTATGCATTTCAATATATCGATTTGCACCTTTGATCAAAATTTTTTGCTTGGCTTTATTAACAGCTATATAAGGCTGTCCATACCTGGAGCTTGATCGTGTTTTAACTTCAATTATAATCAGTTTATTATTATGCCGGGCTATAAGGTCTATTTCATTCTTCCCGAATGACCATTTTTCTTCAAGCATCACAAAGCCTTTTTTCTCCAGGTAAGTTTTTGCAAGATTTTCCCCTTCTTCTCCTAATTCATGAAATTCTGCCATTTTTCTCAGCTTCTAAAAGCAATGCAGGAGCTTCCACCAACATCCATTTTCGCTTTTCTTCCTATTATTAATACCCGATTTTCATATTCGTGCCCGGCAGGAAAATTAAAAATTAACGGAAAGTTGTATTTTTCTGCAAAAGTATAAATGATCTCGTATGCGTCGATCCCAAAGGCAATATTATTATCATTCATATCACTCATACCTCCGACAATCAATCCTGCCAGTCCGGAAAGTTTTCCTGAGCGATCAAGATTCCACATCATACGGTCGATATGGTAAAGGTACTCATCCACGTCTTCAATAAACAAAATCTTTCCTGTAGTATTGTAGTCAGATGGAGTATTGTTTAAATTATATAAAATGGACAGGTTTCCCCCTACCAGGTCTCCTTCTGCTGTACCACGGCGATTGAAAGGATGCTCAGGAATTTCATATTTTAGTTGATTACCTGCAAGTGTATCAAAAATTCCCTTAATAACAGGATGTTCAGGCATATAATCTGCAAACTTCACCGGCATTTGAGCATGAAGGCTTTCAGTATTTAGGTTTGTGTATAAATGGGCCAGAAAAACTGTAATATCACTAAACCCCAATACCCATTTGGGATACTTTTTAAATAGTTTAAAATCCAGTTTATCGATAATCCTCACCATACCATATCCGCCACGTGCACAAAAAATGGCTTTAATTTCAGGATCATCCAACATACGTTGCATATCCTCAAGGCGCTCATCATCTGTCCCTGAAAACTGATGAAAGGAGCCAAACAGATGTTCAGAGAATTTTACTCTGTAGCCAAAAGATTCGATTAATCGTGCTGCTTGTAAAACCGTGTCTTCTGGAATGCATCGTGACGGTGCCGTAATGCCTACAGCATCCCCTGTATTTAAGTAAGGAGGGGTAATCATGGGTTAAGTTTTATGGGTTTATCGTCAACAAATTTATAACTTTGCCGCAATCAACAAATAATCAATGGAAAACAAACAATACGAACGATATACTATTACATCAGCCCTTCCTTATGCCAATGGCCCTTTGCACATTGGCCACATGGCCGGGGTTTATGTTCCTGCCGATATTTATGCACGGTATCTGCGATCGCGAAACAGAGATGTAATATTTATAGGAGGCAGCGATGAACATGGTGTTCCTATAACCATAAAGGCCAGAAAGGAAAAGGTAAGCCCGCAGGAAATCGTTGACAGATATCATAAGCTTAATAAAAAAGCCTTTGAAGATTTTGGAATTTCATTTGACATATATTCAAGGACGAGCAATAAAGTTCATCATGAAACAGCTTCTGATTTCTTTAGGATTTTATACGATAAAGGTAAATTTATTGAAAAAACTACATCACAATATTTTGACAGGGAGCAAAACCAATTTCTGGCCGACCGCTACATAAGCGGTACGTGCCCGCATTGCAGTTATGAAAACGCTTATGGCGATCAATGTGAAAACTGCGGAACCTCGCTAAATCCAACAGACCTCATCAGGCCCAAATCCGTATTGAGTGGAAATGAACCGATATTAAAGGAAACCAAACATTGGTTCTTGCCTCTCGATGAATATACGCCCTGGCTGAAAGAATGGATTTTAAAGAACCACAAAGAGGATTGGAAATCTAATGTTTATGGACAATGTAAATCCTGGATCATTGACCAGGGGCTTCAGCCACGCGCTGTAACAAGAGACCTGGACTGGGGGGTAAAGGTCCCTGTTAAAGAAGCAGAAGGCAAAGTTTTGTATGTGTGGTTTGATGCACCCATTGGGTATATTTCAGCCACAAAAGAACTCACACCGGATTGGGAAAAATACTGGAAAGATGAAAAAACCAAATTGGTTCATTTTATAGGAAAAGATAATATTGTTTTTCACTGTATTGTATTTCCTTCCATGTTGCATGCTGATGGTACCTATATATTGCCAGACAATGTTCCCGCCAATGAGTTTCTGAATCTAAAAAATGATAAAATCTCTACTTCCAGAAACTGGGCAGTATGGTTGCATGAGTACATCGAACGCTTTCCCGGAAAACAGGATGTGCTCCGGTATGTTTTAACAGCCAATGCACCGGAAACCAAAGACAATGATTTTACATGGAAGGATTTCCAGGCGAGAAATAATAACGAATTACTGGCCATATTCGGAAATTTCGTAAACAGAACACTGGTTTTAACCCATAAGTATTTTGATGGAAAAATTCCTGAAAAAAGTACATTGCTAAAAGAAGATCAGGAGATGATAAAAATGATGGCAGCCTTTCCGGAAAAGATTGCCGGCAGTATCGAACAATACCGTTTCAGGGAAGCCCTCAGCGAGCTGATGAATTTGGCCCGGCTGGGCAATAAATATCTTACAGACCAGGAACCCTGGAAAAAAATCAAAACAGATGAGGCAAGAGTAAAAACCATTATGAACCTTTCCCTACAAATCTGTTATAAACTGTCGATTCTTTGCGGGCCTTTCCTGCCAGATACAGCGAAAAAACTCAGCCATATGCTGAATATTAAGCCAGGAAAATGGGAAGAAACAGGAAAAGCAAACATTTTATCTGACGGGCATATGTTAAACAAAGCACGTTTTCTATTCGAAAAAATAGAGGATGCTGTCATTGAATCTGAAATCAACCGCCTCACGGAAATAAAAAAACAAAACGAAACTACGGAGCTAAAGCTGGAAACAGAAAAGGAAGAGATTACATATGATGACTTTATGAAAACCGATATCCGTACAGCAAGCATTTTAGAAGCCGAAAAGGTTCCCAAAACCCGAAAACTGCTAAAATTAGTTGTTGACACGGGCATTGATAAAAGAACAATTGTTTCAGGCATTGCCGAATACTATGATCCAAAGGATATCATCGGACAAAAAATCAGCATATTGGTGAACCTGGAACCAAGGAAAATTCGGGGAATCCTTTCAAAAGGAATGATCCTGATGGCTGAAAACCCGGAAGGCAAGCTGTGTTTTGTTTCTCCCACTAAAGACCTTGAAAACGGCAGCCAGGTGAAATAGGTTATTTCCAGTGCCCCGGAACCCATCGGTATCCTTTTTTTGTTTTCTTATAACGCCCCGGAACCCAATTTTTTCCTTTTTTGTTTTTTGTCCAATACCCTTTAATCCACACATACTTTTTATGCTTAGGGTCCCACTTCCAATGCCCCTGGTGCCACTCATAATTAGGCCCCGGCTTGTTACCAACAGGCTTAACCTGTTTTGGGGGAGGTGGCTGTGTGTTAACAACAGGACCTCGTGTTACACAAGAAAAATTTATTGCTGCAATAATAAAGCCTATTGACAAATAAAAGAGAAATTTTTTCATAACAGAAATGTTTATTATTTTCTTTTTTTCCAGTGACCGGGTACGTACTTATACCCTTTAGGTGTGTTCTCCCAATGACCGGGAACCCACATTTTACCGTGTTTTTGTTTTACCCACTGCCCTTTGACCCATACATATTTCTTAAGTTTACGATCCCACTTCCAATGGCCGTCAATCCAACTATATTTAGGGCCGGGCTTTTTCACATCTTTGGCTTTGAGAACAACTTTAGGTTTGGCCGGCTTAGCCTTCACAATAACTTGTGCATCAATGGTTTTAACTGAAAAGAAGATCAGAATAATCAGAACAAATAAGTACCGCATTTTTTTAAATTTAAATTAAAAGTAAAATTTTATTTTCACTTAACATAATTCCAAAAACCATGCCTTTAAAACCAGCAGTGTTTTTGTTTTCTAATGATCTGATTCGGCATGACTTTGAGGAAAAGAAAAACAAGCAGGTTTTTGTATATATAGGTAAGTTTTCCTATTTTTGCAGCCGCCAAAGCCAAGCTGGCCCCGTAGTTCAATGGATAGAATGGAAGTTTCCTAAACTTTAGATGCAGGTTCGATTCCTGCCGGGGCTACAAAAAAGAGGCTGCCTTTTATGGGCAGCCTCTTTTTTTAATACTTGTTTTACTTTATTTTCTTGGAGGTCTGTCTTCTTTATTCTTCTTTCCTTTTGGCCCTTTGGTCATATTTTCATCGAAAACAGCCTTTTGTTCTTTTGTAAGTACTTTACGAATATCCATTTTGTACTTAACACTTACCTTCATCATTTTTACATTAAGATCGCCCAATTCCTGAATTACTTTATTAATAAGATCCATATTCACTTTTTCCTCAACAATCAGGTTGTCCAGTTGGGTTTGTTTTTCTTCCATTTTCTCACGCAAGGGCAATACTTCTTTTTGGTTTTGCGAGCGGATCTGATCAATATCTGCTTTTTGTTTGTCTGTAAGATCAGTGATTCCAAAATAAGCATCTTTTTGCGGCTTTTGTCCTTTCTGCGCAATGGCAGTATTGCTAATGCCAAAAATCATAGTAGCTATTAATAAAGCCACTATCGTTACCAGGTTTGATTTCATTTTTAATATATTTATTGATTTTTAATAACATGAGTTTAGACAAATGAAGTAATAAAAAGTTTAAGTCTAAAAAAAAATCTTACATTATTTCTCATTCCATCCACATATCTAATAGCAAGTATTACCTTTATACTAATAAATGAAGTTTATATGGCCATAAAAAAGAAAAGAACGCAAAGAAAAATAAAAAACAACAATCACTTTGTTGATGCTGTATTGAACATATTCCTTGCCGCACCATTTACATCCTACAACTATAAACAAATATCGCATGCCTTGGGGATTTCGGATAATGCAAGCAGGCAGCTTGTAAAAAACCTGATTAACGACCTGCTGAAAAGCAATATTCTGGTTGAAGGAAAGCCAGGAAAATATACACTGCACCCGGAATACATTAAAGAACAGGCACACAAAAACCTTATCACCGGTACGGTAGATATGAAACAAACCGGCAAAGCATATATCATTTCTGATGAATTAGATGAAGATATTTTTATTGCAGCCAACAACACAAATCGGTCTTTAAACGGAGATTTGGTAAAAGTGCAGCTTTTTCCGAAAAGAAAGGGAAGAAAAACCGAAGGACGCATCACAGAAATAATAAAAAGAAAAAAAACCCAGTTTGTTGGCACACTTGAAATTGTAAAAGATTATGGTTTTGTGGTACCGGATAATACTTCCATTCCTGTTGATATTTTTATCCCTACGGAAAAACGTAAAAATGGTAAAAGCGGACAAAAAGTAATAGCAAAGATCACTGACTGGCCCAAACACGCCAACAATCCGTTCGGTGAAATTACCACGGTGCTTGGTAAGCCCGGTAACAATAATGTGGAAATGAACGCCATCCTTGCCGAGGTTGAATTTCCTCTGCGCTTCCCAGACAAAGTTTTACAGGAAGCCAGTAAAATAAGTGACAAAATAGGCACACTGGAAATACAGAAACGAAGAGATTTCAGAAAGATATTCACCTGTACAATTGATCCGCAGGATGCTAAAGATTTCGATGACGCCCTATCCCTGAAAAAGCTGCCTAATGGAAATTGGGAAGTAGGCATTCACATTGCAGATGTTTCCCATTATGTAAAGGAAAATACCGCTATGGACAGAGAAGCCTATGAGCGGGGAACATCCATATACCTGGCAGACAGGGTTATTCCTATGTTACCGGAAAAACTTTCCAATAATGTTTGTTCTCTAAAGCCTAATGAAGACAAGCTTTGCTATTCAGTTGTATTTACAATGAATGAAAACGCTGAAATAGAAAATCAATGGTTTGGAAAAAGCATTATTCACTCCGACAGGAGATTCAATTATGACGAAGTCCAGGAAATTATTGAAAAAGGAAAAGGAGATTATTCAAGTGAAATACTGATACTGAACAAACTGGCACTTCTGCTTAGGGAAGACAGGTACAAAAAGGGCTCCATTTCCTTTAAATCAAAAGAAGTACGCTTTATGCTCGACGAACAAAGCAAACCTGTTGATATTTATATCCGAGAGCAAAAAGAATCCAATATGTTAGTGGAAGATTTTATGCTGCTGGCCAACAGAAGTGTAGCCGCATTTATCGGAAAAACGAAGGGAAGACAAACACCCAAAACCTTTATTTACCGCATTCATGATAATCCTAATCCGGATAAACTGGAAGTATTTGCCGAATTCGTTAAGAAATTGGGCTATAATATAAATATTTCCACACGCAAAGCTACAATAAACTCCATGAATAATTTGTTCCGGGAGGTAGAAGGAAAAGGGGAAGAAAATCTCATCGAGACCATTGCTATCAGAACAATGTCGAAAGCAGTTTATTCTACAGAAAATATCGGTCATTATGGATTGGCCTTCAGGTATTATACTCATTTCACCAGCCCCATCAGGCGTTATCCGGATTTAATGGTTCACCGCATGCTGGATCACTACCTGAACGGGGGAGAATCATTGAATGCCCATGAATTTGAAAATAAATGTAAGCATTCATCCGATATGGAAAAAAGAGCTTTAGAAGCCGAAAGAGCTTCCATCAAGTATAAGCAGGCCGAATTCATGATGGACAAAATCGGACAGGAATTTGATGGTTTAATCTCTGGTGTAAGCAAATGGGGCATTTTTGTAGAGCTAAAAGAAACAAAATGTGAAGGCATGATATCACTAAAAAACCTCGATGATGATTTTTACTACCTCGATGAAGATAATTACCGCGTTGCTGGACACAACTATGGCAAGGAGTATAAGCTCGGGGACGAAGTGAAAATTGTTGTAAAAAAAGTGGACATCAATAAAAAACAGATGGATTTTAAACTCCTGACTTCGTCAATGGGACACCCAAGATTTTTCAGCAGTAATTTTTGTTAAT
>CAZZLL010000041.1:0-23688 GCA_964654725.1 uncultured Lentimicrobiaceae bacterium
GTCCGATGATTGTGGTTAGGAACGGGAAAATTGAAGCGGTTGACCCGAATGAAATACTACCCACAACATTGTATAAGCGTAATGCGGGCTGAAATGCCAACATGCAAAAAAAGAAGAGGCTGTCCTTTTTTTAGACAGCCTCTTCTTTTTTATTTCCTCTTATTGTTACATAATATTTCCGGAATTCTGTTTAATTCCGGATAATCAATTTCCTTGATTTATATATTTGATTATTCATCAGGAGGCTGTAAAAATATATACCATCTGGCAGATCAGAAATATTCAGGGTAACTTTTCCTTCTTTGATCAATAATTGTTTTTCAATTAAGGTGTTTCCAAGTAAATCCCTGACAATGATCTGGGCATTAGTAAGCTTCTGTGGCAGCACGTAAGCTATGCTGGTTGAAGTTGTTGCAGGGTTTGGATAAGCATTCGAAAAAACTGTTTTCTGTAAATCTGTTTCGTTTATTCCAACGGGTGTAGCATTGTAGTTAACGGTAACGGATACGGTATCATCAGGGTTCTGGGCATCAAAAAATACATATCGAATCACCGAAATACCCACTTGACCAGCAGGATAATATTCGCCGATAAAATCAGTGGTGTTGGTTGCACCCCCATCAATTAGAATAGAGTCGGGAGAAGTAAAAACAACAGGGCTGTAACAAGTTCCCCAGCAAAAATAATTTTCAGAAAAAGGAATAATACTTTCTTCTACCTTTCTTACTTTTACGTGGATGCCGGATGAGCTATTGTTCGTAATATACACATGGGCTTCAAGTGTTGAGCCACTGTCGCCGACAACGTCAATAGAGGTACCGTTTGATATAGACCCAGCCCAGTTTGAAAGGCTCAGATTTTGCGCAATTACATAAACATTGATTGCTATGAGTGTTAAAACAAGTAAAGTTCTTTTCATACGATTAGCTTTTAACTAAATATAAAACAAAAAAAATACCACAATTGTTTTTCTAACCAATTAAATGCATTTAATAAAACAAATATTTGTTATTTTAACATGAACTTTCTGCCATAAATACGTTCACCAATTGAAAGTTTCAGGAAAAAAAGCCCTTTCCCAAGTTTTTCTGTTGGCATTTTCCATGTATACATAGCAGCTGGTTGCTGGCCGGCATGATGACCATACACATGTTCTCCTGTTGTGCTGTAGATATCCATTTGAACATTTAATTTATCTATAAGGAGGTATTTAACAAAAACATGCTCACTTGATGGATTGGGGAAAAGGCTTATCAATCCGTTACCGAGTCCGTCTCCATCTTCAATGCCGCTAACATCCAATGACCAGGTAGCCTGTAAAATCTCCTTGGTGTTATTGTCCTGAACAAAAGCAACTATCGCCAGGTTACTAAAATTCTCCACGGTATGGCCTGCATCAAATGTGTATGATTTGTATACCGGCTTGGGTACCTGCTGGTAAAGTTGGCTTATTTGTTGGCCGTTAGCATTGGGCAGCATTTTCTTCATAACATAATAGAATTCTGTTTCACCATTTGTAGTAGCATTGTTGTGGGTAACTTTTTCCACGATAACTACTTTACAGGATACATCAGAATAATTTACAAAAGGGACGATATTAGTAGTTACATCAAATGTTTGGTTTGTTCTGTGGTGGGTGGCACTCAGGTACATTTCGTATGCAGGATACGCTTCATGTTCAGCAAACAGCAGTTCAGACATATATGCAGGGCTGAGGTATTCTATGCCGTTTACTACCATGTCGGGCAAGGAGTCGATGCCATAGTAATTTGCCATATCTGTGCATTCCTGCGTATGATATGGATCACCGTTACCCGGATAATCCATCTGGTATTTAATCATGGCAAATTCATTTGGGTGGTTATCCAGTATGTACTTCATGTTCGCATTGCCCTGTTGACAATCAGGATTAGAACTGCTGGTAAACACTTCATACAATGGAAACTTGGGCGTAAAAATAGGCTTCACATCCATATCTTTATACATAGTATCATTGGCTGTATTGTCATCAGAATTACCATTGATATTGTCTACCCACACTGCCAGTTCATATGCACCTGTATCCGGGGGTGCCCACATGGTATCATGGAAATACCATTCTTCTCCATAGATAGCAATGCTTGAACCGGTAACGTGTTCGGATTTTACAGGCCCTCCATCGATATTGTAATTGATGTTATAGGAAGTAATGGTTTGTGCTCCGTAGTTTTTAAAAATACCCCGGATCTCAAAAGGTGAGCTGTTAATACCCAGAAAACTGTTTGTTTGAATATATGAAACGGAGGCATCATAATTTGGCCTGGTTCCTGGGATAAATTCATAATACACATTGTCATAGGCTTCTTCATTCTTTCCGGCCTGTGAACCAATATTAGGGGAACCCGAAACCATATAAGCTGTAGAACTATTAACCTGAATACCAATACATAAATTTGGGTCACAGTTGTTTTTTGTTGAATTACGCTGGTCTACCATATAAATTTTGTTGGTGGTTTCTTCCAGGACAATGCTCCAGTAAGTCCAGCAATCATTTCCGGAAGCATTTGAGTTATAGGATGCAAAGAATATCCAGTGTTGCCTGTTGTTTGAAGTTCCGAAAGTATTGGTAACAATCTTGTCATTCGACCAGCTACCTGAATATCTTAATCCCCAAAGGCAAATGGATTTATCAGGGATGCCACTGTTTGGTAACGTAGCATTTGTCATACTTGGATATACGGCAGCATTGGTATCAAAAGTTACCACACCTGTTGTAGAAACTTTGTAATGGGTTACAGCCTGGCCGTTAAGCTGAAAATTAAACGGAATAGCCTGTACATCCGTCCAAAGCGTATCGAATGCAGGCTGGATATTCACCCAGGAGGATGCCAGCCCGTAGCCATAAGGTTTTTCATAGGTGGTGTTAAGATTGCCCGGGTTACCGCCAGGCGTAACTGCCGGTGTATTATAGTAATACTGGGCATTGATACTGATGAAAGGAATGACCATCAGCATAAAAATGGTAAAGAATCGCTTCATTGTAAAGTAGTTTTGTTTTTAAAAACTAAATATACAATTAATTTGGAACAGAAAAGATCAAAATAAATTTTTTAATAGCGATTCATCAGCTATTTCCGGTATAGTCACTTTCAGCAATGGATTTTCTTCCATGGCTCTTTTAACAGCGAATATGGCTTCTTCGTTTCTGGCCCAGTTTCTTCTTGCAATTCCGTTGTTTACATCCCAATGGAGCATCATTTTTAGCCTTTTGTCTGCTTGTTCTGATCCGTCTAAAACCATTCCAAAGCCACCATTTATTACTTCACCCCAGCCAACACCACCGCCATTATGAATGGAAACCCAGGTAGCACCTCTGAAGGCATCCCCGATAACATTGTGTATTGCCATATCAGCCGTAAATTGTGAGCCGTCATAAATATTGGATGTTTCCCTGTACGGGGAATCGGTGCCCGAAACATCGTGATGGTCTCTGCCAAGGATTACCGGACCGCTTATCCGCCCGTTACGAATGGCATTATTAAAAGCTTCGGCAATTTTAGTCCGTCCCTCACAATCGGCATATAATATCCGGGCCTGCGAACCAACAACCAGTTTATTTTGCTTGGCTGCCTTTATCCAGCGTATATTGTCGCTAAGTTGAAGTTTAATTTCTCCGGGGGCTGAACGATAAATTTTTTCCAGTATTTCCCCAGCAATTTGGTCGGTCGTATCCAGGTCTTCCGGGTTTGAAGAGGCGCATACCCATCTGAAGGGTCCAAACCCATAGTCGAAGCACATAGGGCCCATAATATCCTGGACATATGAGGGGTAAATAAAGCTTCCGTCATCGTTAAGAACCTCTGCTCCGGCGCGGCTGGCTTCAAGAAGAAAAGCATTTCCATAATCCCAGAAATACATACCCTTATCGCTTAGTTTTCTGATAGCATTGACCTGCCGAATCAGTGAATCTTGTACTGCTTTTTTAAATTTTTCAGGATTGGAAGCCATGAGTTCGCTGGATTCTTCAAAACTCAGTCCTGCAGGATAATAACCACCTGCCCAGGGATTATGCAAAGAGGTTTGATCGGATCCCAGATGAATATAAATATTTTTTTCTGCAAAATATTCCCACAAGTCAACAATGTTTCCCTGGTAAGCCAGAGAAACAGCTTCTTTTCTTTCTTGGGCCTGAAGTATTCTTTTGCCAATGGTTTCAAGGTCTTCGTATTTTTCATCAACCCAACCCTGCTCATGTCTCTTTTGAACAGCCATAGGATTTATTTCAGCTACAACGCCTACTGCTCCAGCGATAACAGCTGCTTTAGCCTGAGCCCCTGACATTCCTCCTAAACCCGAGCTTACAAATATTTTTCCTTCAAGGCCATTGCTATTGGTGTCAATTATCCTGCCTGCATTTAATATGGTAATGGCAGTTCCATGAACAATACCCTGGGGTCCGATATACATAAAAGAACCTGCTGTCATCTGCCCATATTGAGAAACACCAAGGGCATTGAATTTTTCATAATGATCCTGAGCGGAATAGTTCGGGATAACCATACCGTTTGTCACAACCACACGCGGAGCATCAGGATGTGAAGGAAAAAGTCCCAGGGGGTGGCCGGAATATAAAACAAGTGTTTGTTCATCGGTCATTTCTGATAAATACTTCATGCACAGGCGATACTGTGCCCAGTTTTGGAAAACTGCTCCATTGCCCCCATAGGTAATGAGCTCATCAGGATGCTGAGCAATGGCATGGTCGAGGTTATTAGATAACATCAGCATGATACAGGCAGCCTGGATTGATTGATGAGGAAAATCTTCGTACCGCCGGGCTTTGATTTGATAATCCGGCTTGTAACGATACATGTATATACGACCATATTCTCTCAGTTCATCTGCAAATTCTTTAGCGAGGATTTCATGTTGCTCTTTTGGAAAATACCTTAATGCATTTTTAATAGCCAGTCTCTTATCCTGTTCTCTCAGTATATCTTTGCGCCTGGGTGCATGGCTGATCGTGTTGTCAAATTCTTTTTTTGGAGGCAGCTTTAATGGGATGCCTTCCTTGATTGATTCCCGGAATGATTTCAAATCCATTTTAATAATGATTTTTACTAAAAATGTAAAATTACAGATTATTCCTGAACTCCTGTAAGAATTCCTGAAATTGCAGGCAGTCAGGAAAGCTCCCGGTTCGGGTCCCAGAAAACGTCTTGAAAATGAAGTACCTGATCATTCATGACCTCTATTCCTTCGTCCTCAAGTAATTTTTGCATTAGGTTATGCCGGCCAAAATGATGTTTCCCTGTTAGTATGCCGTTTCTGTTAACTACCCTGTGAGCAGGTATGTTTATAAAGTGTGTGTGCGATTTATTCATGGCCCATCCAACCATGCGTGAAGAGGATTTTGTTCCCAGAAAAGCTGCAATGGCCCCGTAGCTTGTAACCCGGCCTTTTGGAATTTGAGCCACAACACCATAGACTTTTTCAAAAAAAGAGTCAGAGGAAGTGGCCATTCTCTATTTGAATAATACGACCATAAATTCTACTTTCAGGTCAATATTGGCTAAGTGCTCATTGCTTGTGGTAAGCGTGTTGCTTTGGGTTAATTCCAGCAAACCTTTCTCAGGGATTAAAAAGAAATTGTTCTTGTTATAAGTCAGTTTCAGCTCGAATTTCTCGTCAATTTCATGCAGGATGCCAAGATCTCCGTTATCCCAGTTTAAAACATAGCCTTCTCCTTTCTGGCTGAACCCATTAATACTAAAATCCTTTCCATTCAAATGAATAAGTCTTTCCAGCGATAATCCTACCCGTATTCCTTTGTGCGTTGTCCACTTTTTTCCGAAAAGAAAGATCTTATGTGGATTTTTGTTTCCAATGGGTTCTTTCCAGACAATAAACATTTTTTTGTCTTCATCTTCCGGGAAAAGCCAGGTGCCAAAATAGGCAGAATGATTTCCAATAATAAGGGAGTCGGGTTGAAGGGCATCCGAAC
Organism: uncultured Lentimicrobiaceae bacterium; assembly: GCA_964654725.1. Lineage (GTDB taxonomy): Bacteria > Bacteroidota > Bacteroidia > Bacteroidales > CAZZLL01 > CAZZLL01. The sequence continues at coordinate 5,984 of CAZZLL010000041.1, forward strand.
CATATTTGGCGATCAGGTCTTCTTCTATTGTATTATAAACGATATCACCGACTTTTATTCCTGGCAAACATGTATATGGTTCCAACTCTTTAATACGAAACTTAGCATCTTCAACTTGCTCTGCATCAGGATATTTGCTAACAAATTCTTTATAGGCACTAATGGAATTATACCTTTCAGCCAATTCGTACGCTTTTGTATTCCTGAGCTTTTTTGCGTCTGGAATGAGTTTGGATTGTGGGAATTTGTCGATATATTCCTGAAGTGCCTTTAGGCTGTTAACAGCAATTGCTTTATCGAATTCCAGTTTATGTTTGATTGCCCGGGCTTCATTGATTTCTTTTGATTCGGGGTATTTACTGATGAATTCATCAATGGCTTTAAGGGTATTTTCACTTTTTGCCATCTCAAATGCAATTTGATTGCGCAGGTCTTTGGCATTTTCTACTTCTTTAGCTTCAGGATATTTTTTTATGAATTCTTCATATGTTGATATAGTATGCTGAGCCTTAGTTTTTTCAAACTCCATATGGTTGCGGATGATGATCACATCATTGTAATGGGGTGCTCCGACAAAATCATTCAGGTAAAGTAAAACTTTTTCGTAATCTCTGTTAATATTAATTTGATAGTAAATCATTTCATCAATAAAAATAGCGTGGTCAGCTAATTTTTGGGGATTGATATATTCTTCGAGTTTACTGTATTCATTGGGATCAGTTTTACTGAAATTTTCAGTAGCCCACTTTGTAAAGCGGTTAGCTGAGAAATAATCATATTTCGGATTATTCGTATCCGCATAAATTAATGCCAGTCCGAATTGTGCCATCGGATCATCAGGTGTTGCCACCAGGCATTCATAAAAGATTTCTTCTGCAACCAGATAATCTTGTTTTTCAATTTTTTTAAAACCTTTTTTTACATTCTGTGCCTGCAATCCAATAGCAAACGTAAAAATTATAAGTAAACCCGTTATTCTTAAACCCATATATTCCAGATTTTATTAGAATTCAAAATTACGAAAATTTACTGATGGTATAAAAGGCTTGTTATATTTTGAGCAAATGCATTGTCATTTCAGTTCAAACTGCAAATAGCAAATATTCAGCCCCTGCTCAAGGAAAGCCATTTCATAAAAGGTTTGTATCTCTGTTGCTTCTCCATTAAAAGAGGAGTTATATAAATCATACGTTGAAAACAGGATATTATGATGGTATTTTTCAATAATTTCGAGGGTAAATTCAAACAGCATGACATTATCTGTCTTAAGGTGAATGACTCCTTTAGGCTTTAATATTTTTCTATATTTTTCCAAAAATCCCGGGCCACTCAGTCTTTTTTTTTCCCTTCTATCAGTTGGCTGGGGATCTGGGAAGCTCAGCCATATCTCATCCACTTCGTCTTTTCCAAAACAATGGTTGATCAGTTCAATGTGGGTTCGCAGGAAAGCCACATTTTGCAATTCTTTTTCAAGGCTTAATTTACAGCCTTGCCATAATCTTGCTCCTTTAATATCGATACCAACAAAATTCAAAGCAGGGTTTTTTTCAGCCAGCCCAAGGGTGTATTCGCCTTTTCCACATCCCAGTTCCAGAATAAGCGAATGAGAGTTCTGAAAGAATTCACTTTTCCAACTTGCTCTGAGGGGAAAGCCGGAAATAATTTCCTCGTAAGATGGTTGGAAAAGATGCGGAAATGTTTTGTTCTCTTCGAATTTCTGTAGTTTACGTTTACCCACAACAGAAACATTTTATAGCATGTGCTACCTGTTGAAATAGATCCAGGAGTCTATGTTTTCTTCCAGTTTGATTTTATAGAATTCCTTTTTTGCCTCATCCAGATTGTCATATCCTCTGTATGATACCATATATAACCCACTGTTTGTTTGACCAACAATTATAGAAGGAAAGCCTTTTCCCTGTAGTTTGTGAACCAGGTTGCTGGCATTGGATTTTTCCCTGAAGCTACCGGCAATCAGGTAATAATTATCACCGGCATTATAGTTTGTTTGAGTAGTGCTCCTGGATTTTTGTGGTGTTTTAGTTTCGTTTTGCTGTTGACTATACTGGGTGTTATCCTGGTAAGCATTCGTTTTGTCAGGGCTTTCTGAATCGGTATACATATCAGATTCCTCTTCCCGTTTATTCTGATCAGGCAGGACTTGCTTGTCCGGATTAGTGCCAGATATGGCTGAAGTATCGGATTGCTCTATTTGTGGCTGATTTGAACTCAATGTATCTGGAGGAAAAACTTTATTTTTTAATGCGATGGCTTTTTGGCTGTATTTATTGTACTGGCTGTCAAAATATACAGGGTTTAATACTTTTAGTGTAATCAGGAAAATAATAAAAGGAAGTATGATCAGGAGTATCCAAAGGAGCACCGGAATTCTTTTCTTTTTCTTCTTGTTTTTCGTCTCTTTTTCATTTTTTACTTTAACAGTCGGAGAAGGTTTATCTTTATTACGATCTGCGGGTTTTAATGGAGGCGGAGGAGGGGTTTTTTCCTGGTCTTCGTTCGTTTTTTTCGAAGGAGGGGTGTTTACATCACTCATGCCAAAGGTGTTGAGATCATAGTTTTTATTTGACTCTGGAATAAAAGCCATTTTTTCATTGCTGTCTTTATAAAGAACACCTATATCAATAAGTTTTATTTTCTTTCCCTGGTTTGTTTCGTCAATGCAGGTTTTAACGAAATCTTCAATAGCGGTTTTAGCTTCTTTCAGAGGGATGTTTTCGACAGAGGAAATGTGATTGGTAAGCAGATTGTCATCAATCCGCAGGGCCGGATTAAATCTTATTTTTTTTTGCGGCGGACTGATGCTTTTATCTTTTTGATTTATCTGAGCGGAAGAAGCTTCACTAAAAAAAGCGCCAAGACCTGGAATGATTACTTTTTCGTGTTCAAATAATAATTCACTAATGTATTTTGCAATTTTCATAGGAATGATTGATCTTTATTTGCTAAAATCCTGATAATTATTAAAGCTAACAGCATGCAAGTTACAAAACATTTTTCTTAAGAACTTAATCTAAATCAGTTTTTTTAGGTCATCAGGTGTGTCTATACCGATATTTTCGAGATTTGTGATGAGAGTATGAATAGCATATCCATTTTCCAACCATTTTAATTGTTCCAGAGCTTCAGCTTTTTCCAGTATAGAAGGAGCCAGGTGTTGAAGTTGCTTTAATATATTTGTTTTATATCCGTAGATTCCGATATGTTTAAAGAAAACACATGAATCTGTCTGTTTTTTATCATGTTTATCTCGTAAAAAAGGGATGCTGTGGCGCGAGAAATAAAGGGCTTTCCCTGAATATGCCCTAACAACTTTCACTACATTTTCATTGAACAGGTCCTCTTTGTTTTCAATGTTTTTGATAAGGGTTGCAATTTTTACATCCGGGTTTAAAAAAGCAGTGCAGAGAAGGTCAATTTGCGCCGGTTCGATAAAAGGTTCATCCCCTTGAATATTGATAATAATCTCAGACTGCAGTCCTTGTTTTTGCAATTCTACAGCAGCCTCATAACACCTTTCCGTTCCGCTTTGATGCTTCTCCGAAGTCATCATAACTTTTCCGTCAAAAGATGTAACATGATCATAAATGCGCTGGTCATCAGTAGCAACACAAACTATGTCTAATGATTTTGAAGCAATGCATTGTTCATATACCCGCCGGATCATAGATTTACCATTTATATCGGCAAGGGGTTTTCCGGGGAAGCGGGTTGACTGGTAGCGGGCTGGAATGATGCCGGCAATCTTAATCATAGATAATTAACCTTAAAATAATCCATGCACCTCGGCACTGGCTTTTTCAATGATCCTACCAAGGTCTTCAGGATTTTCTGTAAAATTATTGTCATCCACATTGATGATGAGCAGCTTACCACTATCATAGGTAGATATCCAGGCCTCGTATCTTTCATTCAGGCTTTTAAGATAGTCTAATCGTATAGATTCTTCGTATCCTCTTCCGCGTTTTTGAATTTGCCTCACCAGGGTTGGAACAGAAGCTCTCAGGTATATCATAAGGTCCGGGGGGTTGATCAGGGCATTTATCAGATCAAATAAGGAACTGTAATTTTCAAAATCACGGGTAGTCATTAAACCCATGGAATGGAGGTTGGGGGCAAAAATATATGCATCTTCGTAGATGGTTCTATCCTGAATAATGTCTTTGCCACTATCTCTGATCTCAATGACCTGTCGCAGACGGCTGTTCAAAAAGAAAATTTGCAGGTTGAAAGACCAGCGCTGCATGTCTTCATAAAAATTATGCAGGTAAGGATTGTTGTCCACGTCTTCATAATAAGGAATCCATTTGAAATGTTTGGCGAGAAGACCTGTAAGCGTTGTTTTTCCTGATCCAATATTACCGGCAACAGCAATGTGCATAATGATTTTTTTTATTTCGTTCTAAAGTACAAATATTTTCTTTTGATTTTCTTAAGTAGTTTTTAACAATGAAGAAAAAACATCTATTATTCTTCTGTTCTCTGCATCGAAAATTTTATTAATGATTTCTCTTCCAGCAGGTAGAGGATCAAATTCTGTGTGTCATGGTATACAGCAATATTTTTAGGTTTATAGGAGGAGAGATTTATTGATTTTGCAGTGTGGTATTTCAAATCGTATAGAATAAGATCATTTTGGTTCAGATAAAAAATGCTGTTGCCAATAATCCGGAAATTGCTCAGGTTTTGAAACGGAACGGATTTCAGATAGGTGCCGAAAAGATCAAAAATTAATAACTGACTATTGTTATGGTTGATGTACAATTTATTGTTGTATTCTTTCATCTGCTGTACTATCAGGTTATGGCCCAGGTTGGAGTTGAGATTGGTAACAGAAGAACTTATTTTTAATTGTTGATTTAGACGCAGCAATTGGTCATTGTTCGGGATATAGGCCCACATGCCGTTTTGGTATGACCAGCAAATATGTTCGGCATGTTCCAGGGGGGTGAAATTGAGATCCAGCGGATCAGACTCAGGGCTAAGTTCTTTATTAAGAATGATTATGCGATTAAAATCACTAAAATATATCAGGGCCTTAAACGGATTTGAAACATCCAGGGAAGCAATTTTACCATAGTTAGCATAATTAAAACTTGCAATCAGTTTCCCTTCAGGGGTGTATTTGCTGATAGTTTGTTCGAATACACTATAAATATTCCCAATCGGGTCGCAGTAAAAGGTTTCTGCCGTAATTTCAAACTCATTCAACTTAACAAGATCCTGTGAAAATGCAGAAAGACTTGAAAAAACAACGGCAATCTGAAAAACAGAATAAAAAATAAATTGAATATATACGTATTTAATGTTCATTCAGAATAGCTAATATTTCCTCCACATATTTTCTGTTGTTAGAAAGCCTGGGAACTTTATTCTGGCCGCCAAGTTTTCCTCTTCTTTTCATCCAGTTAAAAAAAGTATTTTTGGGCACAACTTTAACGACAGGTTCCCGCAAGACCAGGTTATGATACCTTTTTGCTTCATAATCAGAGTTTACAGATTTAAGTGCATTATCAAAGGTTTCGGTAAAAAATGAGATATCATTGGGTGCTTCGGCAAATTCTATCAACCACTCATGGGATGCATTTTCCTTGTTATTAAAATATACCGGGGCAGCAGTAAATTCACGTATGCTGGCATTTGTTTTCTTACAGGCCACAGCGAGTGCTTTTTGTGCATTGTCAATTATTATTTCTTCCCCAACTGCATTTATGAAGTTTTTGGTTCTTCCTGTAATCTTTATCCGATAAGGATTTTTGTTGGTAAAGCGGATGGTGTCCCCAATCATGTATCGCCATAAACCGGCATTTGTAGAAATAATAAGTGCATAGTTTTTATCGGTATCTGTTTCCTCCAGTGTTAGGGTTTTGGGATCATCGTTTTCCAGTTCTTCAACGGGAATGAATTCATAATAAATGCCATAATCAAGCATAAGCAGCAATTCCTTGCTGTCTTTAACATCTTCAATACCAAAGAACCCTTCGGACGCATTGTAGGTTTCCATGTAGTACATGTTATTTGGATCAATGATGTTATCGTACTGTTTACGATAGGGCTCAAAGTTAACACCTCCGTGAAAGAAAACTTCAAGGTTGGGCCAGACTTCGTGGAGATTTTGTTTGCCGGTAATTTTCAGGATACGGTGCAGCAATAAAAGTGTCCAGGAAGGTACACCGCTGATATTGGTTACATTTCTTTCAATTGTTGCCTTTGCCATTTGTTCGATCTTCTCTTCCCAATCATCTAAAAGTGCTATGCTGCGGTTTGGTACCCTGATAAATTCAGCCCAGAAGGGCAGATTTTGTATCAAAATTGCAGATAGGTCGCCGTAATATGATTCATTGTTGAACTCATTAATAGTATGGCTTCCTCCCATGGTCAATCCCCGGCCGTCAAAAATTAATGTATCCGGAGCATTCTCAAAGAAAATAGAAAGCATGTCTTTACCTCCGTTGAAATGGCATACTTCCAACGCTTCCTGTGATACAGGAATAAACTTGCTTTTATCACTGGTTGTTCCGGATGATTTTGCAAACCATTTTATGTCTGAATGCCACAGGAGGTTCTGCTCTCCGCTTCGTAAACGGTCTATATATGGTTTTAAGCTGTCATAATCATTTACAGGAACACGCTTTCTGAAATCTTCCTGGGTTTTAATACCTGCATAATCATACTTTATTCCCCATTCGGTGTTCTTAGCACTCTGAATAAGTTTTCTGAACCATTCCTGTTGAACTTCATGGGGGTATTTCTTAAAAAGCTCTATCTGGTGGATCCGCTTTTGAATAAACCAGGAAACAAGGGAATTAATTATAGCCATACTTGCAAACAAATAATCCTCTAAATTATAACATTTAAATTAAACCTTCAGTTTAATATCAACGCAAACAAAATATAAATAAATTTGTGAATAAATAGCGAGCTTCCCATGATCACATTTCCTCATGCTAAAATTAACTTAGGTTTACATGTGTTAAGAAAACGGGATGACGGTTTTCATGATATTGAGAGTTGTTTGTATCCTGTCGGACTAAGGGATATTCTTGAGGTTATAGTAAATGACAGGGGGGAGACACTTTTTGAAAGCAGCGGGATAACTATTCCGGGAGATCCGAAGGAGAACCTGTGTCTGAAAGCATATGAACTTGTCGCCGAAGATTACCCGATGAAAACCGTGAACATTCATTTACATAAGCAGATACCGGTCGGAGCGGGATTGGGTGGGGGCTCTTCTAACGGAGTTTCTATGCTTCAGTTGCTGAATAACGTATTTGATCTTAGCATTCCACCGGAAAGACTAATGAAGTATGCTGTTGAATTGGGAAGCGATTGTCCGTTTTTTCTCTCCAATAGTCCCTCATTGGTCAGCGGAAAAGGGAATCAGGTAGAAGAAACAGAAATTGATCTTAGCACTTATACCATTGCTCTTGTTTTTCCTGATATCCATATCGTTACAGCAGAAGCCTATGCATTGGTGAGAAATTGGTCAAACAGAAAAAGCCTGAAAGAGATTCTGCTACTGCCTGTAGAAAAGTGGAAAGATCATTTACACAATGATTTTGAGGATGTTATTTTTAACACATACCCTGAACTGGCCATTATAAAACAACATCTATATGATGCAGGGGCGGTTTATGCCAGTATGAGCGGAAGTGGGTCAACCCTTTTCAGCCTTTTCAGGAAAATCCCTGAGGATTTATCAGAAATAAGTTTTCAATATCCGCATACATTTATTTCGGGGCAATTCTGAGCAGATATGCAGCAAGTGCCCCAAAAATTATATTAGGTATCCATACAGCTATGAAGGGATCCAGGTTGCCGGATGTTGAAAACACAGTGGCAACCTGCATAAACAAAATATATGTAAAGCTCAGTAATAATCCCATTCCAATATGCATGCCGGTTCCACCCCTCAATTTTCTGCTGGACAGGGAAAGGCCGATAAGGGTTAAAATAATGGTGGCAAAGGGAAAAGATATCCTGCGGTGTTTTTCTACCACATAAAACCGCACCTCCTTGGCGCCTTTTAATTTTAGTTCATTAATAAAATCCCGCAGTTCCCAGAAACGCATCGTCTCCCAGTTCTCTCTGAATATGATAAAATCTGAGGGTGTGAGATCAAAACTTAGCGTGAGGCTTTTTCCTCGTTCAATATTTTCTTTCAATCCATCAATGTGGCGGATAAAATATTCCTCGGCTATCCAATTCTTTGCAACCGAGTCCCATTTTAAGTACTGTGCACTTAATTTATATACCAACTGGTTAGCGTCATTGAAATATTCGAGGGAAAACCGCACTCCAACATCTGTATTCCTGTTATAGGTTTCAATATAGGCATACTTATTATCAGCATATTGAATATGAATGTTTCTGTCTTTGCTTTTTTTATACGAATCCACATATACATCATGAAAGGCTCGTCGAACTTTATTGGCATGAGGAATGACAAAATTTGCAAGATAAAAAGAAAACAATGCTAAAAATATGGCTGAAAGCAGAAATGGCCTTAATAAACGGTAAAAGCTGATGCCTCCGCCAAGCATGGCTACAATTTCAGTGTTTGCTGCCAAACGGGAGGTGAAAAAAATAACGGCAATAAAGGTAAAAAGCGGACTAAAAAGATTGACGAAATAGGGGATGAAGTTTAAGTAGTAAGTGAAGATGATTTCGTTCAGGGGAGCTTCTTTAGCAATGAATTCGTCAATTTTTTCAGAAATATCGAAAACGATCACGATGAGGATGATCAGAGATATAGCATAAAAGAATGTGCCCAGAAACTTTTTTATAATATACCAATCAATGATTTTCATGCTATTTCTGAACTTCTCCTTTGGATTTTTATTTTCTTGCCGAAAGTTTTTTTACCATGTATTCTTTCCATTCAGCAAACCGACCTTCGGCTATTTTCATTCTTGCCTCTTTCATCAGGCAGATGTAAAAATTCAGATTGTGCAGTGAAGCGATGATGCCACCCAACATTTCTTTCGCAACAAACAGGTGCCTAAGATAGGCTTTTGAATACAAGGTGTCAACAAAACTTTTTCCGTTTTCATCGATGGGAGAAAAGTCATTTTTCCATTTTTCGTTTTTTATATTGATAATGCCTTCTGAAGTAAAAAGCATGCCGTTGCGTCCATTTCGTGTAGGGATAACACAATCAAACATATCTACCCCCAGGTGTATGCATTCCAGCAAATTGGCAGGAGTTCCAACGCCCATTAAATATCGTGGTTTGTCAGCAGGGAGGATATCGCAGACCAATTCTGTCATTTCATACATCACATTATGCGGCTCTCCAACTGACAGGCCTCCTATTGCATTTCCCGGCATATTCTGTTCAGCAATAAATTCTGCTGATATTCTTCTCAGGTCGGGAAATATGCTTCCCTGAACGATGGGGAAAAACAATTGATGATGATCGTATACTTCTTTTGTTTTGTTGAATTGCTCTTTCCCCCTTAACAGCCATCTATGGGTAAGTTGCAGGCTTTTTTTGGCATAGGTGTAATCGCAGGGAAAAGGAGGACATTCATCAAAAGCCATCATGATATCTGCTCCAATGCTGCGTTGTATCTCTACGACATTTTCGGGTGTAAACAGGTGATAGGAGCCATCGATATGGGATTGAAATTTCACCCCTTCCTCGCTGATCTTTCGAATATCGGTAAGTGAATATACCTGGTATCCGCCGCTGTCAGTAAGTAATGCTTTATTCCAGTTCATAAACTGGTGCAATCCTCCTGCTTGTTGCAGGATATCCGTGCCGGGCCTTAGGTAAAGGTGATAGGTGTTAGCCAGAATGATGTTTGTTTCCAGGTCTTGGTGAAGGTCTTTACCGTGGATTCCTTTCACATTGCCAATCGTTCCCACCGGCATAAAAAAAGGTGTTTTTAAATTGGCATGTTCCGTAACGAGTTCCCCGACCCTGGCTTTTGATCCCTTATCAGCATGTAATACCTTAAAAGCCATTGCATCCAAAAAATTTCTCAAAGATAGTTTTAATTCAGGAAGAATGGATATTTTTGTTTGCTCAAGCAAGGAATAATGACGCTGCCCATTTATCTGACAGATTCGGTTTTTATTATTTTGTATAGTGCCTTTATTGTATTGACATTGGTTTTGATGGTGTTTTACTGGGGGTTTTTCAGCAATGTGGCATTTTATAAACCCAAAAGAAGAAATACGGCTTTGCCGGCGGTAAGCATTGTTATTTGTGCAAAGAATGAATACGAGAAGTTGAAGAAATACCTGCCTGCTGTATTGGATCAGGACTATCCGGAATATGAAGTGGTTGTGGTAAATGATGCATCGGATGATAACAGCCATGAATTATTAACTGAATATGCTATGGCACATAAGAAACTTCAGGTAGTGCATATTGAAAAAGACCTGAATTTTTTCAAGGGGAAAAAGTTTCCCCTTTCTATTGGCATCAAATCAGCAAAAAATGAAATTCTGCTGTTAACTGATGCTGATTGCCAGCCGCGCAGCAATCAATGGATCAGAAGCATTGCCCAGGCTTATGATCACCAAACGGAGGTAGTGATTGGCTATAGCCCTTACAAACTAAAACGAACCCTGTTGAATATGCTGATCCGCTTCGATACGTTGCATATTGCTTTGCAATATCTGAGCTTTGCAAAAGCAGGGATACCTTACATGGGAGTTGGTCGAAATTTATCGTATAAAAAATCACTCTTTTATCAGCAGAAAGGGTTTATTTCACATTACGCTATTCATTCCGGTGATGATGACCTTTTTATCAACCAGGTGGCAAGACGAAAAAATACCTCCGTAGTGATGGAACCTGACAGCCAAACGGTTTCTGATCCGAAAAAAACTTTCAGATCATGGTTTCGTCAGAAGAAGCGGCATTTGTCAACAGCCGGGCATTATCGGTTCCGTTACAAATTGTTATTGTCATTGTATCAGTTTAGCCTGATGTTTTTCTACCTTGGTTTTGCGGCACTTTTGATCTTTTATCAAAATATTGAAATGCTTTTGCCGTTATTGATATCTAAGGTTCTTAGCCAATTGGTATTATTTAAATTAAGCATGAAAAAATTAGGCGAAAAGGAATTATTACTATTTTCGCCAATAGCTGAGGTACTCATATTAATCATTAACCCGATTCTGACCCTCTCAAACATTATATTTAAGCAGCATACATGGGAGTAAGCATGCAATTAACTGATAAAGCTCAAAGAGATTTTAAATTGGTTCGGCAGGCAGTAGATCATGGCGATCAGAAAGCCTATGCTGAATTAATGAAGCACTATAAAGATTCTCTTTATTTCATGCTGCTTAAAATGACTAACGATCCGAATGATGCCGATGACCTGACCCTTGAAGCCTTTGGCAAAGCATTTAAGAACCTTCAACAGTATACACCGGATTATGCTTTCTCTACATGGTTGTTCAAGATTGCCTCTAACAATTGCATAGACTACCTCCGTAAGAAAAAGAAGAATACCTTCTCAATGAACCAGGGTTTTGTGCAAGAAGAAGGAAATGAACTGGCAAATAACTTGCCTTCCAATACACTGGATCCGGAGGAGAATTTCATTAAGAAACAAAAAGCTAACCTGATGCGTGAAGTGGTGGAAAAATTGAAACCACACTACCGAAAATTAATAAAACTGCGGTATTTCCAGGAATATACGTATGAAGAAATTGCTGCAGAACTTGAATTGCCCTTAGGTACAGTTAAAGCACAGCTATTTCGGGCCAGGGAGTTTCTTTATAACATCCTAAAGAAATCTCAGGAAAGAATCTGAGTCAGTCCCTTAAGCTTTCATAATAGTATGCTGCCGGGTGAATGCGGATTTCCCTGTTTATTTCCTTTGTCCTGCCTATAACAGCAAGCTTATAACCGTCAATTCCATTAAACGTCAGTACTTCAAGGTCAAGATTAATGCCGGTAGCGTTTTTAATGCTATGTTTTCCATCCGGTTGAAGCTCCACGCTGAAACTGTTCAGAGGGTGTGATAATCCTTTACCGATCAGTTTGAGGTAGCTTTCCTTAATGGTCCAAAGATCAAAGAAATAATGTAATTTTTCGTCTCCCTTCAACTGATTAAGCTTGTTGTTTTCATGGTGAGAAAAAAAACGCCCGGCAATGTCCGTTTTAATTTTTCTGATCCTTTCAATGTCTGTTCCAACAATTCTGTCGGATATAGCACAGCAAACCCAGTTGCCTGAATGGGAGATGTTAAAGAATAGCGGAATATTTATAAGGTAAGGTTTGTTTTTGCTGTTTGCGAAAAGAATGATATCCCTGTTATTATAATGGTAATGCCTTTTCAGTATGGCACGAAGCTGGATCTCTGCAAGTAATGTTCGTTGTTGGTCTTTCAGGTTTCGTAACAACGACACTTTTTGTCTGCCCAATGTACCAATATGTTTTAGCCAGTCATGTTTTTTTTGAACAAACTGATCCTCCGGGATGATATGTGTAGCAAAAACCTCAAGCATGTTATAAAAGCGAAAAGTAAACCGATACATTACCGGGAGTAGCTTCTCCGGCAAATATACATTGAATCTGTCTAATACATTGATTCATTTTCATTCCCGTTGTATAATTGGGTGGCATTGAAATTATTTCTATCTTTACCGAATCTAAATAAAGGGAATAAAGACTATGAATATTACGCGTGAGAGAGCACTGAAAGCATTAAGTACCGTGCATGACCCGGATCTTAAAAAAGACCTTGTCAGTTTGAATATGATAGATGATCTTGAGATTGAAGGCAAAGAAATACGTTTTAAAATCGTGCTAACAACACCAGCCTGTCCGATGAAAGATTTGATGAAGAATGGTTGTATTGATGTTTTGAAAAAGGAATTCGGGGATGATATTGATGTGAAAGTTGAGATGACATCCAATGTTACTTCCCGCAGGCAGGGCGGCGAAGATATGTTGCCCGGAGTAAAAAACATTATTGCTATTTCATCCGGCAAAGGAGGTGTGGGCAAATCTACAGTGGCAGCAAATCTGGCAGTAGGATTGGCAAAATCCGGAGCTCGTGTCGGATTGATTGATGCAGATATTTACGGGCCCTCAATTCCGGTTATGTTTGACCTGGTTGGAACCCGTCCTTATGTAAAAGAAGAAAAGGGAAAAACCATTGTTGTTCCGCCGGAGAAATACGGCATTAAATTGTTATCCATTGGTTTTTTTGTTGATCCCCAGCAGGCATTGATATGGAGAGGGCCTATGGCCTCTAATGCAATGAAGCAATTATTTAGCGATGCGGATTGGGGAGAACTGGATTATATGATCGTGGACCTGCCTCCCGGAACGGGGGATATTCATCTAACATTGGTGCAATCTGTTCCGGTGACCGGTGCAGTAGTTGTTACAACGCCGCAACAGGTAGCCATTTCTGATGTGCGAAAAGTGGCAGATATGTTTAAACAGGATGCGATTAAGGTGCCTTTGCTGGGGGTCATTGAGAATATGGCCTGGTTTACTCCTCAAGAATTGCCCGACAATAAATATTATATTTTTGGGAAAGACGGTGGCAAAAAATTTGCAGCATCCCTTAAGGTTCCGTTGCTTGGCCAAATACCTCTTGTGCAGGGAGTTGCTGAGTCAGGCGATGCAGGAAAGCCTATAGTAATGGATGAAAAGTCCCCCGTATCGAAATCCTTCAGTGAACTTGCCGAAAATATTGCCCAGCAAATAGCGATCAGAAATGCTATGTTAGATCCAACAAAAGTTGTAGAAATAAAAAAACAGTAATAGTATGGATGAGAAAATCAAGGACTTAAGTGTTAAGGTAGAAAAAGTTATCGATCAGATCCGCCCGTTTTTACAAGCTGATGGAGGAGATATTCGTTTTGTAGAACTTACACCGGATATGATTGTTAATGTAGAATTACAGGGAGCTTGTGGTTCCTGTCCTTACAGTAAAATGACACTCAAAAACGGTGTTGAGACGGCTGTAAAAAAGGCCATTCCGGAGATTGCTGCTGTTGAAGAAATTGAACCTTAGTTAAGCAAGATACCTTCCAACAATAGGCATTCTTCTTCCCATACCAAATGCTTTTGAGGATATCCTCAGGATAGGAGGGGTTTGGTGTCGTTTGTATTCATTGGTGTTTACAAGTTTCAGGATTTTTCGCACCAGTGATTCTTCATAACCTTGCTGAATAATTTCCCTGGGCCCTTTTCTTAGTTCAATGTATTGGTAAAGGATTTTATCCAGAATATCATAATCGGGAAGGGAGTCGGAATCTTTCTGATCCGGACGCAGCTCGGCAGAAGGAGGTTTTGTAATTATATTGGTTGGAATGGTAATTTTCATTTTGTTCATATATTCCGCAAGACGGTAAACATCTGATTTGTAAACATCGCCCAATACTGACAATCCCCCGCACATATCACCGTATAAGGTGCCGTATCCAACTGCTGCCTCACTTTTGTTGCTGGTATTCAGCAAAATATAATTGAATTTATTTGATAATGCCATTAAAAGCACAGCCCTGATTCTGGCCTGTATATTTTCCTCTGTAACATCAAAATCAAGCCCTTTGAAATGTGGTTGCAGACTATTTTCAAAGGCTTCATAGCATGCATTAATGCTTATCTTTTCATAGGGGCAGCCTATGTTGCGGCAAAGTTTAACGGAATCACTTACTGAATGTTCGGATGAAAACGCAGAAGGTAATAACACGGCCAATACATTTTCATTGCTCAATGCTTTTGCGGCCAGAGCAAGGGTTACCGCTGAATCAATCCCTCCTGATAAACCCAGAATGGCTTTCTGAAATCTCAGTTTGCCGAAATAGTTTCTTATACCCATGATAAGGGCATCATGGATTAAGGCTATTTTATCCTGCGGCAGGCTTGAATGACTTATTTCACGCTTTGCGGGCTTTGACAGATCTATCACCTGGAAATCTTCTGCGAAATAATTGAGTTCATGGAGAATTTTACCCTGTTTGTCCATGTAGAGTGATCCACCGTCAAACAATAATTCCGTTTGCGCTCCTACATGATTTACATATATCAATGGTTTATTGTATTTCAGCACATTGTGCCGCAACACTTCTTTTCTTGTTTTTGCCTGTCGGTAGTTAAAGGGTGAAGCAGCAATGTTAATCATAACATCCGGATTTTCCTTTATCAGTTCATCCATGGGGTTCAGGGTGTATAAAGGATCTTCCCCGATATCCCAAATATCTTCGCATATCGTTAATGCAATCTTCCGGTTTTTAAAAGGGATGCACCGGAAACTTCGGTTCGGTTCAAAATATCTGTATTCATCGAAGATATCATAGTTTGGCAGAAGGGCTTTTCCAATTTCATGCTGAATTTTCCCCTGGTAAAGAAAGAAGGCTGTATTGAACAGGTCTTTCCCTTTTATGTCGGGCTTAGGTGAAGGTCCGCCAATGATTGCAGCGATATCCGTGCATGATTTTGCAATCTGTTTAATTGATTGGTAACAGGTATCAATAAAATCAGAAAATTCCAGGAAATCCCGTGGTGGATATCCGCTGATGGCCAGCTCAGCAAAGACAATCAGATCAGCATGGTGTTCTTTTGCTTTCTTAATGTGCTGTAATATCTTTTGCGTATTGTTTTCAAAATTACCTATGTGATAATTGATTTGAGCCAGGGCAATTTTCATAGTGAAAGGTTTTCAGGTAGTCACCAGATATACCTGCTAAAAAAGCACACCTATATTAAACTCTAACTGACTTGATGTGGCATTTTCTTTCAGTGGTTCCGGGTAGTTATTTTCACCCGACAGTATATCAGTAAAGCCGTTATTAAAGATAATGCTGAAAACCAATGACGTAGTGCCTCCCAGTGAATATTCCGTTCCCAATCCAATGATCAGGGATTCCCGAATGAAGAGAACATCGCTTTGAATATCATTGTTTTCGGATTTATTAATGGTAAGGCCCCCGTTGGTTTCAAATTCATCATCAGCCTTGGCATTCATGAGGAAAGCAGTTCCAAGGCCAAAAATTCCGAAATAACTGAAGTATCCAATGGGTCGTGTGTTCATTTTAATAGCTACGGGGATTTCCACATACCTGAGATTATATTCTCGCTTCAACTTTCCTTCAGTGAGTGTGTTGTTATAGCTGATCTGGTAAGGATATTTTAATTTGCCTCCGCTGGATTTTATATAAAAACCGGTTGCAATGGAGTAGTTATTGATAAAAGAGAACTCTCCCAAGATGCCATAGTTAAATCCCAGTTTGCTACCGTTGGAAGCATATTGATCGGTATTAGGTGATATCCAGCCAAAATTAGGGGATGCATTCAGTCCGAATCGGATAACTTTAGCTTTGCCCGGATTTTGTGCTGTGACATAAAAACTAAGTAACAAAGAGCATACTAATACACTGAAATATTTCAATTTTCTCATTTTCAATTTCTGATTAGTGTTAATTAAAATAACCGATACCAAGACCCAGGGTGGCTGAAGAATATCCTCCCGGACTATAGATGCCGCTGAGGGAGATGTTAAAAACACCCATTTTCACCCGGAGGCCACCATTGATTCCAAACTGATTGTGCTTGGATTCAATATTAATAGGGTTTTCCACGTGGTCTACATATTCATTCAGGGTAGTAGGGTTAATATTAATAAAAGGGTACTGGCCGTTTAATCCAAGATCGGTTGTTGCACTGGCATATTTAAATCCACCGAAGAACGTAAAAACCGGAAGTTTTTTTGAAACAATCAGTGCAGCCATCCAGGACTTTACATCAAAGGTCATGTTTTGTTCAGCATAATTCACCCCGGTATTGTCGGAGAATAATCCGCTCAGGTCGCTTGGTACAAGAATTTCTCCAGTATAGGAAAGGGTTGCATTTGTAAATCCGAATATGGCTGAAATATCTATTGGTAATTTATTAACTATAGGTATCCATTGCTTCACATCATGTTTAATTCCCAACCCAAAATATTTCGTTTTGAAATCATCGCCACTTGCATTGGGAAGCTTCATTTCAGGCAGAAAACGTATCATGAGTTCGGTTTTCTTAATGAGTCCGATGCTAACTTGTGGGCTGATGCCCGGAAATATCGGTGTGCCTGTGGTTGGAAGGAGTAGCTCATC
Organism: uncultured Lentimicrobiaceae bacterium; assembly: GCA_964654725.1. GTDB lineage: Bacteria > Bacteroidota > Bacteroidia > Bacteroidales > CAZZLL01 > CAZZLL01. Next base: position 23,084 of record CAZZLL010000041.1, read on the forward strand.
TGTAAGCACAAATGCACCGGGTAAATTAGGATCCGACACATAGACTTCGAATAAGGCAGATTCATCTTCTTTACCTAAAATGGTAGGAAATTCATTCGGAGCTCCTGTGCTTGGTCGAATATGATTCAGGTTTAGGGCAGTCAGGTCGAATGTTCTGTCGTCTTGTGGAACAAAAGAAGCTGTAATAGGGATTTTGACTTCAAAACGCAATAACTTTAATGGTTCTGCGGTAGAATACCAACCATTTGTGAAATTATTTCCAATTGCTGCAAAAAAAGGAGCTGCATATTCTTCAACAACCATATTGGCTTCCTGCGTGCTTTCATTTACAAATTTTGAAATATCAAGCTGACTGTAAGCATTTGTTGTAACTCCTGATGCAAGAATGACGAATATGATCAGTTTTGAAGTGAATGTTGTGATGGATTTCATAGCAAAAGGTTTAGGTGTTAATTAAGCATAAATATAGGTAAATATCATGAAATAATCGCATCTGGCTGAATCCTTTTTTCTCAGCATTATTGACAACGAAATTACAGATTTTGCATGTTTATTAGCCTACATTATTCACAAAATGGCATAATGTGCTCAAATAATGTTGGTTA
>CAZZLL010000042.1:0-23345 GCA_964654725.1 uncultured Lentimicrobiaceae bacterium
GGTTAACCAACATTATTTGAGCACATTATGCCATTTTGTGAATAATGTAGGCTAACACTAATACAGGAAGAATCATGAAAACAATAAATAATATTTTATTAGCTATAATAATGTTATACGCTCCGGTAACATATGCACAAGATATCGAGGGGCATGTATATGAAATAAATGAAAATAATGAAAAAGAACCCCTTACAGGAGTTAATGTTTATTGGGCTGAAACCATGGAAGGCACAGTCAGCGATGTTAATGGCCATTTTCACCTGCATGCTGAAAATGTTCCTGCCAGACTTGTAATCAGTTTCATTGGTTACATCAATGACACCCTGATCATCAAAGGGGCTGAACCTGAACTGGAAATTGTCCTCAGGGCAGTTAAAGAACTGGAAGGTATTGAAATAACCGATCGGCAAAAGGGGAATTATATAGATCGGATCAATCCCATTAAAACAACAAATATCACTGACAATGAATTAACAAAAGCTGCTTGCTGTAATCTCTCTGAAAGTTTTGAGACAAATGCATCAGTAGATGTAAGCTATAACGACGCTGTTTCTGGTGCCAAACAAATACACCTTCTGGGCCTTGCAGGAATATATATTCAAATGATGACAGAAAATATTCCTAACCTAAAAGGCCTTGCTTCAACCTATGGGTTAACCTTTATTCCCGGCCCCTGGATGGAGTCTATTCAGATTTCCAAAGGATCAGCATCGGTGATAAACGGTTATGAATCTATTACTGGTCAGATTAATGTTGAATATAAAAAACCGGATGATAGCGAAAATCTTTTCTTAAACCTCTATGCAAACCATATTGGTAAACTCGAAGCCAACTTAAACAGCGCTTTAAAGATCAATGACAAATGGTCAACAATGGTTTTTGCCCATTATAACCGCCTCGATCAGAAAATCGATCATAACAACGACAGTTTCCTGGACATCCCTGTTTCAAACCAGATCAATTTGTTCAATCGCTGGAAATTTTTGGATGAACATTTTATGACACAATTCGGGGTTAAATATGTACAAGAAGAAAGGACTGCCGGACAGTTGGATTTCTCAGAAGATAAAGATCAGGGGACAACAAACCATTATGGAATAAATATTGACCTGGAGCGCCACGAAATTTTCTGGAAAAGCGGCTATGTTTTCCCCGGATTAGCAGGAAGCAGTATCGGATTCATCAACCAGTTCACTCGGCATCAACAGGATTCCTATTTTGGCCTGAACATATACAATGGCAAACAATACAGCTACCATAGTAATTTGATTTGGCAGTCAATACTGGGGAATACAAATCATAAGTACAGTGCCGGATTCAGCTTTAACTATGATGACTATCAGGAATCATTTAACGATAGCACTTTCAGCAGAACAGAAGTTGTTCCAGGAACTTTTCTGCAATACACCTATTCAAATGAAAACCGGGCCACTTTATTGGTAGGTATCAGGGCGGATTTTCATTCTATTTATGGTACGTTCTATACACCAAGGCTTCATCTGAAATACCATATCGATGAACATACTATTATAAGAGCATCTGCCGGAAAAGGATATCGTACAGCCAGTTTATTCGCAGAAAACAGCTACCTGCTTTCCAGCTCACGAACATTTCACATTTTGGAAGACATGCAGATGGAAAAAGCCTGGAATTACGGAATAAACGTAAATCGTCATTTCAAGCTGGGCAAAAGGGAAATATCCGTAAATGCGGAATATTACCGCACCGATTTTATCAATCAGTTAGTTGTAGATATGGACCAGAATATTTCTTCCATTTATATTTATAACCTGGATGGTGTATCCTATTCAAATTCATACCAGGTAGAAGTACGTTACGACCCATTTAAAAAAATGGAAATCCTTGCTGCATACAGATATACAGATGTCAAGACCACCCTGAATGGTGAACTTCAGAGGAAACCGCTGGTAAACCGATACAAAGGATTACTTACCTTATCCTATTACACCAATCTGAAGAAATGGCAATTTGATGTAACTGCTCAATTTAACGGAGACCAGAGGTTGCCTGATACGAAGCAGAATCCGGTTGAATACCAGCGTCCGGACAATTCTCCTGAATACATTATTATAAATGCTCAAATTACAAAATTCTTCAGGAAATGGAATATATACTTAGGAGTAGAAAACCTTACTGATTTTGTGCAGGATGATCCAATCATTGCTGCTGATCAGCCATTCAGCAAGCATTTTGATGCCTCGCAGGCCTGGGGACCCATTATGGGAAGAAAAATATATACCGGATTAAAGATCAACATTTAAAGCATTACATTTGTTAACTCTTGTAAATGAAAGTTATGAATACCGTGATCAAGCCAAATGGACCAAATCCCATTTGGCTTTCTTTTATGTCTTCTTCCGTTATTTTGGATGAAACACTGCTTTCACTTTTTTGCAAGCCATCAAGCGACTCAACAATAAATGCCAGCTCTGTAGAAAATGAAAGATTAGGACTCACAAAGTAATTTATTCCGGTAAAGAATGCAGCTCCGATGGCTCCATAAGATTGCTCAGATTTTGAATATCCATTCGCATCTTTTTCTACAAACCTTTTACCCGTGGCTTTCCGGCAACAAAATCTTTTAGATAATAGGGTTCAAAGTAAGCCACATCCTCAAAATCCTTTTTTCTATACTTCTCTTCGGCAAGGAATGCCATATAGGAGGATGATAATGTAATATCAGAAGGGAATAAGGCATTCTTTTGATCTGCAAAGAGTTTCTTGCATTTTTCGGATCCATCACCGCCAAAAACAATTCTTTTTGAATTTAACAGGTCAGAAAAGGATTTCTGAGTAATAATTTCAGCCCGAATTTCCCTAACAAGGTTTAACTTTTTATCATATAAAGCGTCATAGACTTCCATCCGTCGTGCATCTATCATTGGACAAAAAAGCACATTTTCAACCCCTTTATGGTTTTCTCTCATTCCATATGCCAATATTTTCAATGTATCAATAGCAATCAGTGGAATATCCATGGCATAGCAGAGAGCCTTAGCAGTGGATACGCCTATTCGCAAACCTGTATACGATCCGGGGCCCCTGCTCACTGCAACAGTCTGAAGGTCATTCATACTTATTTGTTCAGCACGGATAAGTTCTTCAATAAACAGACCCAGGCTTGATGAATGCGCATTATGTTCATTGGTTTCCCTGATAGCAAGAACGTTGCCATCACTTCCCAAAGCGGCCGAACAAATGCGGGTAGAAGTATCAATCAGTAATATCAGGGCCATACGAAAATTACTCTACTTTAAAAAGGGTCTTTTTATCCACCTTCTTAACTTCGTCATTGTTTTTCAATTCTTTTGAAACAGCACTGTAGGGATCGGTAATCACTTCAACGGAATCTTTCAAACCTGTTGTAATCTCAATGAATTTCTTATCCTGAATCCCAGTTTCTACCTCTTGCATAACAGCTTTACCCTCTTTAAAGAGAAATACATATTCTTTCACTTCTTCCTGAAGTTCTTCTTCCTCCTTTTTATCCTCTTCTTTTGATTCCTTCATCTGTTCATAACGAGTCTTATTTCTTCCTGTTGAATCATCACGGGTTGTAACAGCCTGTATTGGTAATGCCAGGATATCCATAACACGGGCGGTTTGGATTTCAACGGTTGTTGACATACCCGGCCGAAAAGGAGAGAGGTTTTTTTCTTTTTTATCCAGCAAATCTTCATAGGAAGATTGCAGTATTCTGATTTTCACATCAAAATTTGTTACCTGATCAGCACTTAAGCCGGTAATATTTGCAGAATTAGCAATCTCAGTAACAACGCCTTTAAATTTTCTATCAAGATAAGCATCAACTTCTATCAATGCAGTATCTCCGATATCTACCCTAACAATATCATTTTCATTAACCTCAACATTCGCTTCCATATTATTGAGATTTGCAATCCTCATGATCTCTGTTCCACTGGAAAACTGAGAAGCCCCAACAACTCTTTCTCCTTTTTCAACGCTTAGATTATAAATAGTTCCTGAGGTAGGTGCATAGATGGTTGTTTTGGTAAGGTTTTCTTTGGCTTTTTTCAGGGCAGCCTCAGCATTCACAACAGCATATTGTGCCCCGTTCACACTCTCTTTTGCTGCATCCACTTCTGCTTTTGCAACCTCGTATGAAGCTTTAGCCGCATCAAAATCAGAAGCAGAAATTACTTTTTCAGTGTATAATTTCTCATTTCTTTTATAGGCATTCTCCGCATTAATATATTGAGCTCTTACCTGTGCCAGCCGGGCCCTGGCATTGCTAAGGTTTGCTTTCTGAGAATTCAGGGTGGCCAGCATTTGATCATAATCTGATTTATATAATTCCGGATCTACTTTGGCGAGGATTTCTCCTGCCTCCAATTCATCTCCCTCTTTAACAAACAATTCTATGATCTCACCGGAGATATCAGGACTCACTTTCACCTCTGATTCCGGCTGAATGCGACCATTTGCAGAAACTGTTTCGACAATATCCCTGCGCATTGCATATTCAGTTGAAACCCTGATTCCTTCATCATTTCCCAACCATCCTTTTTTCTTTGCAATAGCTAACACAACCAATATTAGTATGGCCAGAATAACAAATAGGCGAATTAATTTTTTTCTGCTCATTTTAGTAGCGTTTAATTCAATTTAAGGGGCTTGCCCATATAAAAATCTAATACAGTCTTTTTAAAGATATAATTATACTTTGCCTGAAGCAATTCAGATTCAGCGGTAATCAGCATATTTTTTGCCTCATTATATTCTGTTGTACTAATCAGGCCCACATTAAACTTTTGTTCAGCATATTTGAAGGATTCCTTTTGAGCTTCCAATGATTTTTGTGTAGCAGAATATTCATTCAAGGCAGCATTTGCATCTGCATGTGCCTGCTGAATGGTTTTGTATAAATCATTCTTAGCAAGCTCCAGGTTATAGGCTGCATTTTTCATATTAAGTTTTGCCTTATTAATAGTGGCGCGGGTCGCCATACCATTAAAAATGGGTATGTTCAGGTATAATCCAACAGATTGGTTCAGGTTATCATCTATCTGTTCCCAGAATGGTATTACATCATATTCCAGCTCATATCCCGGTGTACCTACCCAGGCATTGCTTCCGTCCAGAGTATAACCAATCGTGTCTACCTCCCCATTAAGCGAAAAACCTGTCAATTCCTGGCTGGCACCTGAATAGCCCGTTCCGTAAGAACCATTCAAAGATAAAGAAGGAGCAGATGCCCCTCTGGCAATGGCCAGAGTTTTTTCGGAAATATCTACGGATAGTTCAGCACTTTTTATTTCTGGCAAATTCTGCACAGCGAGGGCATATACCTGTTGCGGAGTGTTTAGCAAGCCTTCACCTTCACGAATGCTGACATTGGGATCTTCTATATCAAATTTCCCGGCATCTGGGAGGTCAAGCATTTGGGCTAATGTAAGCTTAGCCAGATCCAATTGATTATGGGCATTTACAAGCTGTAGTTCTTCATTGGCCAATTGAGCTTCAAGGGTTAATAAATTACCTTTTGCCAGGGTTCCTGCCTCCACCATTCTGGAGGTCCTGTTCACCTGCTGTTTAGTAATTTCCTGCTGCCCCCGTGCTACTTCAAGGTACTCCCTGTTGTATAAGATATTCAGGTAAGCCGTTGCAATCTGAAGGGCAATATCATCCTTTAACTTATCCAGGTCATACCGGCTCGCCTTTAAACTTAGCTGGTTTTGACGTACCTGGTTCAACAACTGGAATCCGTTAAAAACAGTAATCGAACTACTTATGTAAAAATTATTGGACTGAACCCGCTCTGTGGCAAAAGTATTGGTATACAAATCAATTGTTTGCCCATAATTATATGCATGCGAAGCACTGACATTTAAATTTGGATACATGGCCGCTTTGCTCTGGCTTAAGTCCACCTCGGCAATTTCCACACTTAGCTCTTGCTGTTTTAAATAAATATTATTGTCATATGCATAGGTTATGCAACGTTCCAGGCTCCAGTTTTCCTGGCTGATAACAGAACACGAAATGAAATTGATAATGGTTATGGTTAGAATCAATTGTCGTAATTTCATTATTCTATATTTTCATAAATAAACATCAAAAGTACTTATATATCCTTTATTCACCTAAAGAATTCAACTTTATTAAGACCTGTGGAATGATCCATAAATCTTTGGGTCAATACTTGCAGCCACTCAATCCAGGTATTCTGTGAACTTATATATTAAACCAAGAATTGTTATTTTAAGTACATTTGTTTTAAAATATCTGTATAATGAAGAGAATATATTTTATCCTCCTGGTTTGTTTTATGGGCTCTCATTCTATAATGGCTCAAAGACATTCATGCAATCATGCTGTTCATCATACAAAATCTTTATATAGTGATACCATTGATGTGCTGCATTATGATATTAACCTTGATATCATTTATCTCTCGGAGAAACAAATAAAAGGGTATACAGAACTAAAGATTAAACCCCTTGTCAACCAATTGGATCGCATCCCCCTGGAGCTACTCGAACTGAATATCGACAGTGTTTTTGTTAATAATCAACAAATTTTTACATATTCATACAATGACTCTTTATTGAATATCACTCTAAGCAATTTATTTGGAACACAGGATACCTTATCAGTAAAGGTTTTTTATCAGGGCAACCCTGTTCAGGATAATTACTGGGGAGGTTTTTATTTCAGCAACGACAGTGCCTATGCATTTAACCTGGGTGTTGGTTTTGATGCAAATCCTCATAATTTTGGAAAGGTGTGGTTTCCATGCATCGATGATTTCCATGACAGGGCCACCTATCGTTTCAGCATCACGACCAAAAGCACCAATATGGCTGTTTGCGGAGGTATTCTAAACCTGACCTTACCCAATGGCAACAACACCACTACCTGGAAATGGGATCTGAACCAGGACATACCCACTTACCTGGCTTCGGTTGCGGTAGGCAACTATGCATTGGTAACAGATACCTTTCATGGAATGAACGCAACCATTCCGATTGACCTTTATGTAAAGCCTTCTGATTCCGCAAACGCCCTAGGTTCATTTATAAACCTGAAAAATATATTAAATGTGTACGAATCTGCATTTGGGCCATATCGCTGGGACAGGGTCGGATATGTTGGCGTCCCTTTCTATGGTGGAGCTATGGAGCATGCAACCAATATTGCTCTGGGCAATGTATACATCAACGGCAACCTCGGATACGAAACCCTTATTGCGCATGAATTAAGCCATCATTGGTTTGGAGACCTGGTATGCTGTGAAAGTGCTGAAGATATGTGGTTAAACGAAGGTTGGGCAGTCTTTTGCGAGGCACTCATGAAAGAAGGGATTTATGGTAAAGACGCCTATAAAGAATACATAAGGGATAACCACCAATATGTGTTACAATTTGCTCATATTGCAGATAATGGATACAGGGCTGTATATGGCATCCCTCATGAATACACCTATGGAACTACCGTGTATGATAAGGGAGCAGATGTTGTACATACACTGCGCGGATACTTTGGAGACACCCTCTTTTTCAACGCCACTAAAGAATATTTAACTCTTTTTGCATTTGATTATGCATCTTCTGATGATCTAAAAAACTTCCTTGCCAATTATTCCGGAATCGACATGCAGGGATTTTTTGACAACTGGATCTTCTCACCCGGATTCCCCCATTATAGCATTGACTCCGTAAATATTATCCAGTCGCCGGTGCCGGAAACAACCACCAAGGTTTATGTGAAACAAAAAATGAAAGGAAGAACCAACCTAAGTAGTGATAACCTATTGTACGTATGGTTTATGGACAACCAGTGGAACCTGGTCATGGATACGATGAAATTCTCAGGGGCCACTGCCCATAAAAGCTTCGTGACGGCGTTTTCGCCGGAAATTGTAATGATAGATATGAAAGAAAAACTAAGTGATGCCACTACTGATTTGTATAAAACTATCAAAAATACCGGCAAGACAGATTTTCCTACCACCTTTTTTGAACTGGATGTTGATCAACTCAATGATTCGGCATTTGTAAGAATTACCCACAACTGGGTTGAACCGGATCCTCTCAAAAACCAAAATCAGGATATTTTTCGAATATCAAATAATCGATACTGGACGGTTGAGGGGATTTTTCCAACAGGATTTGAAGCCAAAGGCATATTTACTTACAACCGCACAACCAGCCTGTCAAACGGCTACCTCGATCATGAATTCCTGCCCCTGGCTTCTTCAGTTGATTCACTCGTGCTTCTTTACCGGCGTGGTGCCGGAGATGATTGGAAAATTGTAAACTTTGTGCTTGACGGAACATTCCTATTTGGTGAGCTTACCACACAAAACCTGAAAGCAGGAGAATACACCCTGGGAATCAGCCACCCCGGTCAATCTGGGATGAGTGATAATAATAGCACCCTGCCTTCATTCAACGTGTATCCGAATCCGGCAATTGGCGAGGTTCATATCAGCTACTCCGGTAATAAAGCCGGTAAATTATGCATTTATAACAATGAAGGAAAATTAATCGATAGCTTAACCTTGAAAGACATGGGTAACAATCATACATATACCCCGGATTTTCAACCTGGTATTTACTATTTCAAATTAACAGGAGCGGAAAGTGAAGAACTTGGTTCTCAAAAGATTTTATTCCTTGAGAAATAATCTTTGAATTAACCATCCCTGAGATCTGCACCCAACTGTTTCTTAAGTAATTGGACAAGTTTATTCATGCTTTTGTCAATTTCCTTTTCGGTAAGTGTTTTCTCATCACTTCTAAGGAAAAAACTTACAGCGTAAGACTTTTTACCTTTACCGATACGGTCGCCTTCATAAACATCAAACAAATTGATGCGTTGTAAGAGTTTAATCCCTGAATTCATTGCCAGGGTCTTAATTGATGAAAACTCTACTTTCTTATCCAGCAATAATGCAAGATCACGTCGAACTTCAGGATATTTTGGTATTCGTTTATAGTTAAACTGATGATCAGCAACCACATCAAATAATATATTCCATTGGATATCCGTATAGAATACCTCCTGAGGGATATCAAAATACTTCAGGATATTTTGCTTAACCTTTCCCATTTTCATGACTTCCATGTTCTTATATGAAAATATCAGCGTCATGTCCAGCATAGGATCATCCATTAAAGAGGTTTCAGTAAAATTATCCGGGTTCAGTCCTGCCTTCAGGATAATATTTAACACCTGGTTTTTCAGGTAAAAGAAATCAACTTCCTCTCCGGCTGTTCTCCAGTTTTCCATTTCTTTTTTACCACTAATAAACAAGGCACAGTGTTTCTGCTCATTAAAAAGAGGTGCTTCTCCATCTACAACCTCTTCGGCTGATTCATATACAAATCCGAATTCAAACAGTTTCAGGTCAAATGTTTTGTGATTGATATTCCGGCTGATGGTTTCCAATCCTCCAAGCAACAATGTCTGCCTCATGGCATCCAACTCCTTGCTAACCGGATTACTTATTTTTACAGTCTTTCTTTCCTGCAAAAAGGGAAAGTTTTCAGCATAATCTGCATTAGTAAGAGAATTACACATGATTTCACTAAAGCCATTATCCGTTAGCAGCTCAGCAATTTTTTTCTGCAACTTTTCCTTGTCCGGTTTGTCAGAATAATTAACAGATGATAATAATTTATTGGTTAAAGGAATACTATTGTATCCGTAGATCCGTATTATTTCCTCAACAACATCAGCGGGACGTGTAACATCAACTCGATAAGAAGGCACCCTGAGCGTTAATGCTGAGGAACTTTCTTCCAGGATTTCAAATTCAAGATCCTTTAAGATTTCTTTAAGCGTTTTAGCCGTTATTGACTTACCGATCAGGTTATCGATCTGGTTATAGCTAATCTTTACATCATTAGCAAGTGCTTTCACCGGGTACACATCAGTAACTTCCGAAGCGATGGCTCCCCCTGCAATTTCTTTTATAAGCAAGGCCGCTCTTTTAAGGGCATAAATAACCATATTAGGATCCACACCTCTTTCAAAGCGGAAAGAAGCATCTGTATGCAAATCATGCCGTTTAGCTGTTTTACGTATATGAACGGGATCAAACCAGGCGCTCTCAATAAAGACATTGGTTGTTTTAGATGACACCCCGGATTTAATTCCACCAAAAACACCGGCTATACACATTGCTTCCTTTTCATTACATATCATTAAATCATTTTCATGCAATGTCCTGTCCACCTCATCCAGGCTTGTAAAGCTTGTGCCGGAAGGTAATTTCTTCACTAATATTTTACTGCCTGATATTTCATCTGCATCGAAAAAATGCAAAGGCTGACCAGTCTCCATCAAAACAAAATTGGAAATATCCACCAGATTATTTATGGGCCTGATACCTATTGCCATCAGGTATTCTTTAAGCCATTTTGGTGATTCCTCTACCTTAACATTTCTAATGTTCACTCCAGCATATCTAAAACAGGCATCGGTATCATGAATCTCAATTTTAATTGGATTCGTAATGTTATCCGCTTTAAAATCATCAATTTCCGGAAGCTTCAGTTTTATGTCTAATTGATTGATTTCTTCATCCCGGAAATTCCTAAAAACAGCATAAAGATCCCTGGCCACACCATAATGCGACATGGCATCTGTGCGGTTTGGCGTTAGTCCTATCTCAAAAACAAAATCGCTGCTACTATTAAAATAATCAGAAACGGGAGTTCCGGGTTCAGCATTTTCGTCCAGCACTAAAATACCGTCATGCCCATCACCCAATCCCAGTTCATCTTCAGCACAAATCATTCCCTCAGATAGTTCTCCACGTATTTTGGATTTTTTAATAACAAGTTCCTGCTCTCCTAAAAACAACCTGGCTCCTATTCTGGCCACAGCTACTTTCTGCCCTCCGGCAACATTTGGAGCACCACATACAATTGAAAGAAGCTCTTTTTCACCAACATCCACCTTCGTCAGGAAAAGTCGATCAGCATTCGGGTGCTTGGTTACTTCTATTACCTTGCCAACCACAACATGCGCCCCCCCCCCCTTTACAGATTGAATTTCTTCCATTCCTTCAACTTCTAATCCGCAATTGGTAAGCAGTTCTGACATCTTACCCGGGGCAATGTTTACATGCAGGTAATTCTTAAGCCAATTATAGGAAATCTTCATAGAAAATATGTATTAAAATCCTGACAAAATTAATAAATTATGGCATAGCGTAAGAGGACAGTTAACTAACTGATAAGACTCCAGTTTGCCTTGTTTTTGTTAAGGGCAATAAATTGACGCTTTACAGGGAAGTTTTCTGTTCTTTCGAATTCTCCATCAGATTGAATCAACTCCAATGCATTATCACGTGCAAGAGCCAATAATTTCCCATCCCTGCTAATATCAGCAATCCGGAGGTCTAAAAGACCACTTTGCTGAGTTCCTTCCATATCACCAGGCCCTCTTAGGTGCAGATCCACTTTGGCAATATAAAATCCATCCGTACTTGTTACCATAGTTTCAATGCGTTTCCGTCCGTCATTGCTAAGTTTATATGAGGTCATTAAAATACAATGAGATTGTTCATCTCCCCGTCCTACTCTTCCTCTGAGCTGATGCAATTGCGACAATCCGTAGCGTTCTGCATTCTCGATAATCATAACAGTCGCATTGGGAACATCCACACCAACTTCAATAACTGTTGTTGACACCATTATTTGCGTCTCACCAACAGCAAAACGTTGCATTTCATATTCCTTATCTTCTGGTTTCATACGGCCATGCAGAATACTCACTGCATATTTCGGCAGAGGAAACTCCCTGATCACACTTTCATACCCATCCATCAAATCCTTTAAATCCATTTTTTCAGATTCCTGAATTAACGGATATACAATGTAAATCTGCCTGCCTTCAGCGATCTTTTTGCGAAGAAAACCAAAAACCTTCAGGCGGTCTTTATCATGATAATGATAGGTCTTTATAGTCTTTCTTCCCGGAGGAAGTTGATCTATTACTGAATAATCCAGGTCACCATATACCGTCATGGCCAGAGTGCGTGGAATGGGAGTTGCTGTCATAACCAAAACATGAGGGGGCACCTTACTTTTCTTCCAGAATTTTGCCCGTTGAGCAACCCCAAACCGGTGTTGTTCATCAATAACTACTAAACCAATGGATTTAAATTTTACACTTTCTTCAATTAAAGCATGGGTTCCGACAATAATGTGAAGCTCACCGGACAATAATTGTGCATGTATTTCCTTGCGTTCAGCTGCTTTTGTTGAACCTGTTAGCAGCCTGACATTTAAGCCACTCCCCTTTAGCATAGCGGTAACGGTATTAAAATGTTGCATGGCCAGGATTTCCGTTGGCGCCATAATTGCTGTCTGATAACCATTATCAATTGCTATGAGCATACTCATGAGAGCCACTACTGTTTTGCCGCTGCCAACATCCCCTTGTAAAAGCCTGTTCATTTGTCTTCCTGAGCCAAGGTCAGTGCGGATCTCACGAACTACCTTTTTCTGTGCATCGGTTAACTCAAATTCCAGGCATTGGTGATAAAAATGATTAAATGCTTTTCCAATTTTGCTAAAACGAATTCCTTCAAGTTTTTCAAGTCTGAATTGCCTGAATTTTAGCAATCTCAATTGCATAAAAAATAGTTCTTCGAACTTAAGACGGCTATTGGCTTGTTTCAGCATATGCGGATCCCGGGGCAAATGAATATTTAACAGCGCCTCCTCTCTGTTAATCAAAGCATGTTTTTTTAAAATTGATATTGATAAGGTCTCGGGTATTCTGCCTTTCAGGTGTGGAAGAAGTACCTTCACAAGCTTTCCAATCCCCCTGCTATCCATTCCTTTCGACCTGGCCTTTTCTGTGGTGGAATAAACAGCCTGGAGGGTTTCACCATGTACAAGGCTGTATTCATCAATACGTTCAATTTCCGGATGAGGAATATTATACCTGCCATTAAAATAGGCAGGCTTTCCAAACACAACATATTCTTTTCCGGGAATGACTTTATCCTTAATCCACTTCAACCCTTTAAACCACACCAATTCAATACTTCCTGCCTCATCCCGGAATTGTGCAACCAGTCTTCCGGAACGTCCATGACCGAGGATTTGCATATGCGCTATTTTTCCCTTTAACTGAATATATGACATATCCTGGCTTACATCGCATGTTCTGTAAAACCTGCTCCGGTCTACATAGCGAAAAGGAAAGTACAGAATAAGATCACCAAAGCAATAAATATTTAACTCCTTTCGCAATATTTCAGCACGACCAGGACCAACACCTTTTAAAAATTCTATGCTAGTTTCAAGGATATGGGATGACATTTCAGGGTCTTTAAACAAATATATAGATTTTACGCAAAGCTTTATAAGACAAAAAGCACTATATAAATAATTAATACCACCGGATGTAAAATGTTCCAAAAAAAAAGCTGCCTTTTCGGGCAGCTTAATTGCAAATAGTGACGGTTAATTTAAGTTAAGTTAGAATTCCCACATTTCGTGTTCGAATTCGAATAATTCCTGTTTAATTTTTTCTGCTTCCAAAAGGGCATCCAGTCCCTTTTGGTATTGACTGATCCTTCTGTCATACACATTGGACTCTTTAATAATATAGCTTCCAAACATTCTTTTCCAGAAAATGTCTTCATACGTTCTTCTTTCAGCATCATTGAATCTGTTAAACACTTCGGTTTTGGCAAATAATGGCCTTGCTTCCGGGAAATAAATCCAGAACAGGGGTTTTGGTCCCTTGTAGTTGCCATCTTCGTCATAATCATCCATAACCGGGCAAAGGCCAATAATACGCACATCCATCACCGAACGTTGCTTATCAAAAAACCAATCCTCTTTAAGACGAATTTGTTTTACATCCAAAGGATTGAATTCCTGGCATATCACTGTATCATAATAGTCATAAGGAGGAGTTAACCGCTGCATGGTAATGGTATCGCAACGCGACAATAAATCCATTATATTCTGATATTGAATAGGAACAAGGAACTCATCGGTATGTGATATTTCATAAGCAGTGAGTGTTCCTTCTTTAAGTCCGTCAAACAGTATGGTTACAAAATTCCGCCAGCCTTCATGGGGTACTTCCGGATAATAAAACGGATGGTTGATTTTCTCACGCATATCTATCACTCGCCATATTCTTTTTACCCAGGCAGCATCCGCTTCCCTCAAGTGTGTATAAGAAATAGGTTTTCTATTCTTCGAATGGATCTTATCATAAACACCGTCTCTTGGCGGACTGTCAAATACCTGAGCAACAGCGTTGAGCCCCATGCCTAATAGAAAGGCAAATAAAATTGTTGAAAGAAGTGTTTTTTTCATAATACCTAATTTTATCGTATTCTAAGTACAACGGCAGAAAGCTTCCTGCTTGACCCATCAGGTCCTTTCGCTATAATACTTTCGAAATATACTTTTTGTCCTCTTTTGGCCTGATTAATCAGGTCTTTTACTCTGGGACTGAAATGACCACCCCGTACCGGTTCATCAACAATATCCCCACCGGAGATGGTTGTTGAAAACACAAAGGAAACAATGGAAAAATTCAGGTCGAAATCAAATCCATCCGGCATTTTCGGAATAACACCGCCGGCAGCAAGCAGCTGTCCTTTAGGTATAACTCCACTGTTCATATTCCCAACCGTTGCCACAGGATCGGGTACTCTTTTTACCCTGAATTCTGTAGATCCCATGGAAACGGAAGAACCATCTATTTCAGCAATTACATTCACTTTAGTGGTTGCAGAAGAAGTGGTTACCCTGACATTGTATTTACCACCCCCCTTCGAGGTAATTGAACCATTTGGATTAATACTGGCCCTTGCCAGTTCATCAGGAACACCAGGAACAGAAATTGTAACCGGGTTATCAACGCCAATATAAAACACATTCATTTTATCAGCAGATACAGTAGCTGAAGGCTGAGCCACAATATAGGATGATTTAAATATATACCTTTTATCTTCCTTTGGCCCTTTAATATTAATAAAGCCTTCAAAGTCTTTCACACCAGTAGCGCTACCCACATTCAAACTATATTTCAGCATACCCGAATCACCTTCAATTCGTTGTCCGTTAATTTCACCCCAAACATCAGATTTTGTATCCAGGGCAGCAACAAAAATCTTAGCTTCATAATTTTGTCCTGTAAGAATGTAATTGGTTTTTGGTATTACCTCAGCCTGCACCATGTCAAAGGTAAAGTCTTCTGCGGTAATGTTGCTATATAATTTCGAAACAATATCGTATTCAGCATTTTGTACTTCAGCAATCAACTTATTTAAAATAGTAACGTCAGCAGCCAGAATGGTATGATAAAAATTATGTATTTCCCAATTCTCTTCCGGTTCACCGGAAGCATTTTTATACTCTCCATCAGTAACAAGGCCTAGACTCAGCTCTTTAGCCTGTTCTGCCGGCAATAACTTTAAAAGCTTATCCTTGTATTCTTCTATTTTATTTTTAAGTTCACGCGCTTTTCCTTTCGACCCATCCTGTGAATCACCGATGAAATAATTGGTAGCTTCATCGTATTTATCTTTGGTTTTTACTTGCTGCAATGGGATAGTCCTGGCATCTTCCAATGAAATCTTTTTCTTTCCTTCACTTTGTTGGATTACTTCTGCCCTAATCTGAAGAATATAATCAATCATTTCGTCAGAATAATTTTTTGCTTCTTTCGCTTTATTCCACCAAAATCCAACCTTCTCCTGGTTCATATTATACTGAGTCTCAAACTTGCTGTACGAATCATCAATTTTGGACTCAAACTTTTCATTGGTTTCTCTCATACTATCATTCACGATGATGAAAGCATCAAGGATATCCTTGGATACATTCAGTGCCAACAGTGCTGTTAGCACGAGATACATCATCGCAATCATCTTCTGCCGCGGGGTTTCTCTATATCCTGCCATAATATTTGTTTACTTTTTTAGCAAATAATTATTGAACTACTATTGTGCACCACCACCTATATTAACATTCATGGCGTTGAGCATGTTTCCATATACCCTGTTAAGCGCCTCAAAATTTTTGGTTAGTGCGTCCAGTTGTTCTTTATATAAATTCGTATTCTCAATGGATTCATTCAGGTTACCGAGGAATTGTCCGATACCATCCTGCATCTTGTTTGAGAATTCAAGTTGCTCATTAGAGCTTTGCAGTTGTAGTTCATACACTGCATTTAAGGCAGATAAATTATTAGATACCTTTTGCAGTTGCTCATTGTAGACATTAGAATCAACTTTAATTGACTCTGATGTTTGATTATAAACATCGGTTAGATTAGAAATGGATTCGGAAGCCATTTTCACATTATTCAGATATTCTTCAGATACGCCAAGGTCTTGACTTAGGGCTTCCGATGTTTTCCTGTATGATTCAGTTAGTTCACCTGCGGCAGCTGCAGCACCAGACAACTGACCTACATATTCTTCGGATGCAGCTGCAGCATCAGACATCTGCGACATCTTTGCCGTATTATCACTAAGATTTCGAAATCCTTCGGCGAGGCTTTCAATCAGCTCCGGGCCAATTTTCGCTTCTTCAAGCATATCATCCAACTGCTGAACTACATCTCCTTTCTTCAATTCTGAAACCTCTTCATCTGAATGATACATGCCTGCTAATTCAGGATAAACCACACTCCAGTCGGGTTCTACATGGGGTGGTTCAAAAGCAGAGAAAAAGAATATGATGGCCTCTGTGGTCAAACCAATGATCAACATTAAATTTGCTCCCTGATAGTGATTGATTTTAAACAGTGCTCCCATAATAACAAGTGATGCTCCCCAGCCATATAACTTGGCCATAAAATTCCTGTATCCTCTTGATCTAACTATACTATATAAACCCATAATACTTAAATATTAATTATTTTAAATAAAGTTAATTTCCCTTTTTATAAACTATTTCAAATTATTAATTATATACGTTGGATGATGTATTGGGGTCATCTCCTTTTTGACGTCCCAAATAAGTTTGAACACACCTGAAACCGATATAACATTTAGCGGTATCCTGGTATTCGTATGTACGTGATGCAACCTGCATATAATATCCGATATCTTTCCATGATCCTCCTCTAACCACTTTACGTTTCAGGACAACAGGATCACTGTCTTTTGCTTCATAGGGATAATATGTATTAAGGTCATGCGCAAAGTTGTATGCTGACTCATCAAAAGCATCTGCACACCATTCGGCTACATTTCCTGCCATATCATAAAGTCCGAAATCATTAGGAGCAAAATGCGCCACTACTAATGTATGTAAGCCACCATCATCGATATAATCACCACGGAGTGGTTTATAGTTACCCAGGAAACAACCATTGCTGTTTCTAATATAGGGACCTCCCCATGGGTAAGGACTTAAACCTAAACCACCGCGTGCTGCCCATTCCCATTCAGCTTCGGTTGGAAGGCGAAACTTATTATAAAAATTACTGCCGTGTTTCTTAACATAATCATCCAATAAGCGGGAACGCCATATACAGAATGCACGGGCTTGTTTCCAATTCACACCAACAACAGGATAATGATCATAGGCTGGGTGCCAGAAATAATGTTCTGTCATCGGATCATTGTGTGAATAGGTAAAATCATGTATCCAGGATAAGGTATCGGGATAGACATTAATAACTTCTTTACGAATGTAAACTGAGCGGTCGCGAAGTCCTTGTGGACGGTTTACTAAAGCACCGGCATCCTTGTCTTCTTCCCTGCCGGGAAATTCTTTTCTGGCAGCAGCTCTAAGATCAACCCAATAATACTCATAGTTTAATTTCCGGGTATCAATTTCTTTCCTTCTGTAGAAACGCTCATGCTCAGGAAGGAACATTTCATCAAGTACTTCTCTTTCTTCGTATCCGTCCCATTCAATTTTTCCTTTCCAGTTAATCAATGGCGGATCAATTAATTCTCCATATTCATCTTCCTCTGTTAAATGTTCTTCAGGATAAAGATCTGCCAATAATTTATGTGCAATTGAATCCCTTACCCAAAAAACAAACTGCCGGTATTCATTGTTAGTAATCTCTGTTTCATCCATATAGAATGCCTGAATAGTTACCGTTCGTGGCTGATGAACTTGTGCATATGGCACATCCTGATCAGCAGCTCCCATTTGATAGCTGCCCATAGGAATAAAAAGCATGCCATAAGGATCAGGTTGGTAAAAACGTTCCCTGTTTTGAACGCCAATCAATTCACCATTATCAGTAGAACAGTTAGTGAGAATAAGAATAACTGCCAGGGAGAAAAGCAATTTTTTCATATCAACTCCTGATTTTATATTCGAATAACGAGTTTTTTTCATCTGTAGTATAATTCGCATTTTTGAATGTCTTTAACGATGCACTTTTCGCAAGGTTTCAATATTTTACCTATCATCAAACAACCTTGAATTGTGATATTCCGTTGTTGGATGCTTTATGATAATATTGAAACAATAGTTTAACATTATTTCATGGCTTCCACTACTTCGGCCTTCAGCACCCAGAGGTGATGTTGTCAGATCATAGGAATATCCAATTTTTAATCCTGGAATGGTTCTTGGCACGGGCACAAACCCTAAAATGATCACTACTGCATCCTGAACACGATAACTCAATCCGCCCCAAAAACGGCTGTTATATTCAACCAATCCATTTACATCATATTGTGCTGCAGCAAAATCTGTCTTAATTAAAACACTTGGTTTAATGACAAAAGACGGATTAGAGGGAAGCATGAAAGAATACCCCCCCATAATAAAATAATGCCTCTTGAGCGCAAAAGCAGATGTGCTAACCTGATCTTCAATGGTAGCTTCAGAAAGCTGTGTGGACGCAATACCGGCGTAATAACGACCCGGCACCTGGTAATAGGCACCAAAAGCAAAATCTGTAGTAATATTGCTTTGTCCTTGTCCCATTAACAATGGATCCCCTGTTTGAAGAGGCTTAAACTTAGTAAAGTCAATAGATTTATCAAGAAAGCTTGCCTGTGCACCAATCTGCAATCTTCCCATTCCAATAGGCAAATGATAGGCATAGGACAACTTTACGCCAAGGTTTTTCTCAAATCCAATTTCATCCTGCGAAATTGTCAATCCCAGTCCTCCTCCTAATAACCGAATGGGAGCATCCAGCGATAAAAGTATTGTTTGCGGGGATGTCCTGGAACCATCCGGATCCTGAAAACCCGTCCACTGCTGCCTGAATAAAGAAGTGGCACATATAGCATCATTCGCCCCGGCATATCCGGGATTTAATGCCATTAAATTAAACATGTTCTGACTGAATTGAGCTTCTTGCTGCCCATATAATGAGAGACTACTTATCGTAACAAGGATGAAGCCGATTAAAAATTTTCTCATTTTGGTGTTAAATATTGTCCGCTTTCTTTTAATAGGGCGATAAAGTAACAAAAAAAAATTAATATTAACAAATCAATGTTTATAAATTAAAATCCTTCCTAAATACAATGAAAAAATGACAATTTAAATGCCTTATTTTACAAAGCTCTGCAATTATACCAAAAATTTTTTTAAATGTTTCACTGTTTTTTCAATTTTAAAAAAAAATCTTCAATGCAAGGGAGAATTAGGCAGATAAAAATATACATATGCAAGCTGATTTAAAAAAAAGCCCTTACCTGCATATTTGCCGTATGGACTATTACTGCCTCTTCTGATTTACGTGCATTGTAAACAATATTTAATTGGAGGTTATTGGCCATAGTCCTTTGATATGAAAGATTCCATGTCATGTTATTTCCATTCTGATATCCTTCCAGCATCTCAAATCCTAAATTGGAATTTGCCTCCCCATAAAAGTCAATGCTAAAAAAGTGAACTCCAAGCACAAAATTACCTTTTTTCACAACCCTGTAATTAGCTTCCAAACCTGTTTTATGTTGCCTCATGTATTCTTCTCCACCACTAATAATGTTTTCTTTCTCCGAAAAAGAATAAAGGAGCTTCAACCTAAACCTGGTGCCGGATTGATAGATCCATTCCGGATTAATGGCTGTGTACCTTATCTGATAATTCTTTGAGTCAAAGTATTCCGATGTATTCGTTTTCAATCCCCACATTACCTCATTTTTTATGGAAAAAATCTTGCTTATGTTCCACCGCATGCCCTGAGAAAAACTTTTCCGAAACCGGGTTTCAAAACCATTTGTTAGCAGGCTTTTATTTTGATTGTTCGTATAATTAAAATCTGCACTGAACACCGCATGGTTCCTGTTAAAATACAAGCTGTTGCGTAAAAGTGAATTGAGAGTTATCAGCATGCTGTCTTGGATATCATTAGTAAAAGGATTTGCAGCTTTTGCTAAATCATCCATTGAACTTTTGTGTTCCAATCTGAATGAAAATTGATTTGAAAACCGGCTAATAAGTTTTTTCAACCCCTTACTATCCTTCCATAATGCCGCAGGATTGATCTGAACAGCTTCATTAAATTGGTTTGTAAAAACTTTTTGATAGGTATCCGTTGGGGTATATACGCGAATATAATTTGCCTGGTCCTGGAAAACAGCTACTTCAAATTCGTTCAACTGTTCCACGCCATCGCCGTTATAATCTGTCCAGCTATAAGTACCCTCTCCGTCAGGAACCTGCAAGTAGGCAAACTCCTTTTTTACCTCCAACCCAGAACCAAGCTGATAAAAGGTGTTTGAAACAATAAAACCATGTATTTTCCTCGTATAAAATTCCAATCTTCCCAACAAGGTTCTGTCGGGCTCCTCATCGCTCTATTGCTCATCTTTAATATACAAATTACGATATGTTGCCTGTATCTTCAGTTTATTGTTCAGGTTTGGTTTATATGAAAAGTCCAAACTCATCAGGTCAGCTTCATTAGCAGACGATAATTCATTCGTACCGGGCAATGCATCAAAACGTTTCCGGTATGAAAGCTGCATGGCAAATGGCCCCTCAGATTTGATTTTAACATATGCTGTATACTCCTGAGAAGAAAAACTTCCAAACAAAAGGCTATCACTTTCTTTTAACTTCTGAAGATTTAGTTCACCATATTCTTTTATACCAAGCAAAAAGGATTTTATATTCTTCCGTATATGAAAAGTATGTTTCAGAAAAGAAGCAGAAGAAACATAATCATTAGAATTCATCAGACTGCCTTCAAAACTGAACAAAAAAGAATTTATATTTATTTGGAAATTCAATCGGTTTCTATAGGCATTATACTTTTCTCCTCTATTAAGAAAATCAAACCCGTACGAAAAATTCGTAATATCTGAAGAAGCGTACATTACATTCATCCTACCCTGATGTTGCAGGCTACTAGCATCTGTATCACTCAGGTTCCAGTCGCGGTTGAACTCTACTTCCCGGAAAGGCTCAATAGCATTGAAATTCCTGCTTAAATATTCATAATCTAACTGAACACCCAATGTTCTGTTTTTCATACTATCTGACAAAAATATTTTGTTTTTATAGTTTAAATGAAATGCTGTTCCCTGGTCATCTTTTTTATCCTTATCTGAGAAGAGGTTTTCGTCGTAATTGCTATAGGCCAGCTCCAGAGATATTTCATGATAAGGATTGAAAGCAATGGAACTGATCATGCTGAGCATTTGTTTTTGCTTTGGCGTAATCAATAGCATAAGTGGCTCAAACGAACCCTGCAACTGACCATTCTCATCAGGTGCAATCCACTGAAATACCCTTCCGTTAGCTGCAGACTGTAACTGAATATAATGCCCGTTACCATCACCTACATTACTAAAGCCCAAGCGATAATATGCGCTGTCTTCATTCGTCGAATATACAAATACAGTATCATAAAATACAGCATTCACGCTGGTATCGATCATTTTGTACAAAACTTCATCACTGCTGAACCCAATGCTATCAATGTTATAGGAAACAGCATTCTTCAGGCTGTCTCCAATCTGGCTCAATAGAAGCTTTTGTTCATCATTAAGTTCAGGCTGGATAGACTGACTTTTAATATCCTGCTCCGAATAAGCATTGAACCGGATATTTAGTTTCCCGGTCTGCATCTGCTGGGAAGCAAAAAAAATGGAGCGGGCATATCGTTTATCGGAATATTCAAATTCAACAATAATACGTTTGTCTTTGGTTATCATCACAGCAGGCATGAAAGTAATTTCGGCAGTATTATAATTAATGGTATAATCCTGATCCTGTCCGCGGATAAGCAACTGACCATCCAGGTATACTTTTTCAGATCCAGCCAGGACAATGATAAACGTTTCATTTTCATTTCCTCTTAATCGATAGGGTCCCTGGTTACCTTCAATTCCCTGAATTTGATTTCGGGAGAATTTACCTTTAGATACTGCTGCTGCGGCATGAGAGCTATATCTTATCTTTTTCTCGTCAGGGGTTACAAATACCCCTTTTACTTCTCCTCCCTGTGCTTTTTTATAAAACTTCATAAAATGACCATCCGGGCTTTGTAATTCAAAATCCCCTGCAAGAATATCAAAATCTTTGTATGCAAGTTTTATATATACTTTATCGAAATCCTGTATTTGCTGTGTATTTCCTTCAGGCTGAATGGGAATATTATTATCAGTTACAGCAGCAAGAATCTTTACATCCTTACCCAGGTCACCGGATAATTGCAAGTCCAGGTTCGAATTAACAACAACATCCTGCTTATTTCCAAAAGAAACCCCACGGGATATGCTTCCGCTTTTTTGCAAACCACCAAAAGAAAAATAATCTTCTTTTTCAGAACCAGCCTGATACATAAAAGGATTATAAATTCCTTTGTCATCAGGTTCCAGTCTGTCCATGTCCTTATGGCTGATTGTTTCACTGAAATCATACGGATATACCCTGTAATACGCATAAAGCTCCGAAAAATAATCCGTTAAGCGATCACTTAACACCAGGCGTGCTCCGGCAAAAAGCATATCGTACTCATCAGGAGATATTATCTTTCCTGTGCTGTCTGTCAAATAAAAACTATTAGCTTGGACACTCAGGGTATCAAATTGAATCGTATCATCAGCAACATCGATGACCCGATAGCGGGTCAGTGAATAATTCTGGGAAAACAGCATTGCAGGATAGAGAATAAGAAAAAAGAGAATTATATGTTTCGCTATTAAATTCACTGTGCTTTCCTGAATACAGATCAAAGGGACTGTCATCGGCCTAATAAACAACAAAATAAAATAATTATTGATTCGGGTAAAAAGAATTTCAACTTTAAGCAGAGATAATAAAAAAATAATTACTTTTGCGCGCCTGAATTTAACCTGCATTTTTCACACAATGGCATAATGTGCTCAAATAATGTTGGTTAACCCCGACTTAGATAAGCTTGCA
>CAZZLL010000043.1:0-22920 GCA_964654725.1 uncultured Lentimicrobiaceae bacterium
ATTAACAAAAATTACTGCTGAAAAATCTTGGGTGTCCCATTGACGAAGTCAGGTGCAAATGTATTTCAATTTTCTTTAAAACACAATAACAGTATGATATGTTCGTTCAATGCTGGTTTTACATAAAAAATATTCCATACACCACATACCTTAGTTTTTTTATTTTATGATTTCTTAAGGCATTCTAAAGTATCATAAGTTTGCAAGAGAATTTTTCTCCATTGCGTTTTATTTCAACAACATACATTCCGGCGGGCAGGCCTTTGCAATTGATTTTATGCAGACCTGATCCTGGATTTAAAATATTCAAAGTAAATAGGCTGCCTTGTGTATTTCTGAGGTATATTTTGATGGGCATTTTTGAATGCTCTTTCAGTTCCAGATAGAAATAGTCCCTGGCTGGATTTGGAAAAAGTACGGGAGTGTGAAGAGATGACAGAGAATTATTATTTCCCAGGAATACAGAATCTATGACAAAATCCCATATGCCCCTGCCATAAGTGGCAAAGCGGGCTGTGTGCAATGCCGGAATAAAATCCACTGCCCAGTATACCTGATCGGGAGCCTGGTTATCCCTCATATCTGTCCAGTAAAAGTCAGCTGTGCTACAAACAAATGGGCCAACTTCAGTAGCAGCAAAAATATGGGATTCATTTTCAGTGAATGCAATATCATATATCAATGTGTTGGGCAGGCCGTTGCTAATATCTGTGAAAGTCTGCCCATAATCATCAGAGCGATATATGGGAGGGTTGGAATAGCCGCTTCCGGCGACATAGATCCTACCCGGGATTTTCGCAGATGCTTTTATAACAGAACCATACAGGTAATTTGGCTCCGGTCCGCCGAACCCTGCTGATTTGCTCCAGCTCAATCCACCATCAGCAGAAGTGAAGAGGCCTCCTTTGCTGTTAGCCACGTAACGGTTGGCAGGGTTTAAGGGGTCATAGGCCATAGCAGATATTTTGGTATAATAGTCCCCCTCACTGAAATCAAAATTTTCTTCGATAGCTGTGACGCTGCTGCTTTGATAGGTTAGCATAAAAAGGCGGGCTCCCTGGCTGTTATTGCCCCCACCAAGGTATACAATATTCGGATAATAGGGATCCGGCATTAGGGGAGGCATCCAATGGAAGTTGCTGCCTGTGAAAGTCCACCAGAACGAATTCTGATGGGTGTTAATATCAGGATAATAAGCTGCAAATCCGGGATAAACCATCCAGATGCTGCTTCCGTTATCTCCGGAAACTATATGTCCATAGTCTCCGCTGATTACCTGGTCGAAATCAATCTGACCTCCACCCGGCATCGTGCTGCTCATTTGATAGCCCTGATCCTGGCTTCCGGCATGTGAATATTGCGGTGCGAACCGACAGGTGTAAGTTGAGTAATACTGACTTATTAAAAGTCCGCTTAGTGAAAGGTTGTTTACATGCTTGAGGGAATCATCAGAATAATAGATGCCCCCATCAGTATTGATATACACATATTCATTTCCGTGGGCATCCAGGAAACTGTTTATGCCGCAAATATCTGCATGCAGCCTGTTATGCGGGGAAGCATAATAATCACTCCAGTTGTTTAGTTTAACCCAGTTGCTTCCTTTATCATAGGAGCGATAACATTCAACCCCGCCAAAATATATATTTTGCGGATTCTTTTCGGAACAATGAAAACTGTTTACCATAAAAGGGGTTTGGGGAATGGTATTTTTCAAAGTGAAATTTCCTCCAAGGCTGTCTGATGCATAAATATCTGTTTGGCTGGAATAGGCATTTCCTATATAAAGCTGCAGGTATTGATCCATTCGTTTAGCTGTCAGGTAAAGGCTGTTGTTGTTTGTGATTCCTGTGTGGGAGATGAAATTCCTGTTGTGCAGGCTGTCATATTCGAATATACTGTCGTTGGCAATGATTAGCAGTCTTTGAACCGTATCATAACGGGAAGCCCAGATATCAAAACGACTGGCATTCCCGTAAAGGGATTGCGAAAAGCTATCTATACGGGCAAAATGTTGCCCGTGATTATTTGAATAATAAACGGCAGTACGTGAAGTCCAGCTGGCATTATCCCATTCATTCGCCAGCAGATAAATGGAATGCTGGGCATCATTCAGCATAAACGCCCTTTTTATATAGCCCCAGTATTCAATATGATCCAGGCCTCCTGAAATACTCCAGTTCTGGCCTTCATTATCTGAATAATAAAACCCCTTCACATTATATTGGCCGGAAGCAATGAGCAGGCGTTTTTGTCCCTGGATCCTCAGCAATCTGATCATGCGGATGTCCGGAATACGAAAGCCATCATTCAGGCTCATCCAGTTGCTTCCTGAAGGGTCTGATTTCCAAATGTTTCCGCCGGATGAAGCACAATAAATAATATTATCAATGGTATCATGTTCAGCCAAATGTACACGTCCGGCCTGGTTTTTACTTCCAATTTCCCGCCAGCTTCCGGGAATGATGCTTTGCCTGTTTGCCTGCACCGACTGGCGTTTGTTCCGATAGATCTGATCAGATTTGCGCCAGTTAAAGCCAGGAGCAGCATAATGCATATCCTCTATCCATTCTCTGCGTTTTTTATAGTTTTCAGCCTTTTCATTAACGATAATGGTTTCTGAAGAAGGGAGGGGAACCCTGATTTCCTTAATTGTTAATGATCCCGGTATTACCAGGCTTAATATTAAAATGGCGGAGAGGAGTTTTGAATTTAATTTCATTAATACATGATAAACTTTAGGCTTTCAGCTTTTTTCCCTGAAAGAATGATGTTTACAATATACATTCCCGGGGTGAAGGCATTCATGTTATAGGATACCTGTTCTTTTCCGGCCGTTAAATGATCTGTGATAATTTGTTGGCCTCCCATGCTAATGATTTGTATGTCAATAGGTAAAACCTCTTCATATTGGAAGTTTATTCTGATCTGCCTGTTTCTTTGATCAGGAAATACGTTTACATTGCTTTCAGGATTGAAATCAAAAATACCGGTATTATTATATACAAACGCCAGGTTGTCTATCCACAAAGAGCTGTTTGTTTCCATGGTATAATTTACCAGGTCTGATGAAGTAATGATGATGTTCATTGAATCCGGGTTATCTGAAGTCATCCAGTCAATAGGCATGGCAAATTGGTGCCAGTTGCTAACAGAATCTCCAAAAAACATATAGCTTTCTGCAATGGTATCTCTTGAATTTGTGGCAGTATTCCATTTACCAAAACCAATAGCTATTAACCCGCTGTCGCCCTGTGCAGGACGTGAAACATAGTTTCCGATAATACTGTCGGGGCGGCTGGTAAAGGCAATACCACCGTCAACATCTCCGGTTTGGTTAATAATATCCAGGGTAAAATCCCCAAGGGTAATAAGTCCGGGAACTGAAATATCTGTGCCGAAAACAGTTTTGGTTATGGTGCGGATTTTCACGGACCAGTTGCCATTTAAACTAGAGGTATCCTGAGTAACTGTGGTAAAAGTGATTCCTAAAACAGTTTCATTGCTGATATCCCAATCATCAGGACTGCTATTTGTCCAGTTCTCAAAACCGTTGTTCGGGATGTTTTGTGCATTTAATGGCAGGCCCAGGGTGATGATGAATAAAAAGAGTAATAAATTTTTCATAAAGTGTTATGCTGATAAATGAATATTTACACAAAAGTACACAATAATTAGAACGGATAAAGATTCGGGAGGCAATTCCAGCGCGCTAAACATGATTAATACCAATGTTTTTTTCCAGATAGGCCGCCAACAATAACTGCCGCCGCATTAATGAGGGTAGCTGTCATCTTAATCTCGTTTTAGTGTATTTTCAAAAAGCGTTCGCTGAACCAGGGAACGGCCCAGGGTAATTTCATCTGCATATTCCAGTTCATCACCAACGGCTATTCCTCTTGCAATGGTTGTTATTTTTATTGGCAACTCTTTCAGTTGTTTATAAATGTAGAAACTGGTAGTATCTCCTTCAACTGTAGAACTTAGTGCAAGGATCACTTCATAAGCATCTTTGTTTTGCTGAATCCTTTCTGTCAGGCTTTGTATATTCAAGTCCCGTGGACCTACACCATCCATAGGAGAGATCACTCCCCCCAAAACATGAAATAAACCATTAAACTGTGAGGTGTTTTCAATGGCAATCACATCTCTGATATCTTCTACAACACATATGATGTTTTGTTCTCTCTTCTGCCCGGAACAAATGTTACAAACTTCTGTATCAGAAATATTATGACAGATGGTGCAAAACTTTATTTCTCTTTTCATTTGAATAAGCGCATTGCCCAAGCGTTCCACATCGGTTTTTTCCTGTTTTAAAAGATGCAAAGCCAGGCGCATGGCAGTTTTTTTCCCAATCCCAGGCAGGCGGGAAAGCTCTTCAACAGCTTGTTCAAGTAAGTGGGATGGTGATTGTTCCATAGATTGCTTATCGTGATTGAAACAAAGATATTGGAAATAAGTATTATTATCCTTTCGACAAGCAATTTTTTGCATTTATACAAGGCAAAGCATACATGTAAAACCAATAATAAATAACAAGCAAAAGTATGAATTATGAGCTCCTGATCTTGTATTTGCAAAAAAATGGTAATTTTATTCTTAATATGCAGAGTTTGTTGAATGTACATTTTTGAATTCAGCTTGCATAAAAGAATATATTTTTAATAAATTCCAGTCAATTGACACCGCTATCCATACTTATAAGCTTTTTGGCCTATACATGCCTGCTTTTTGTAATAAGTTGGTTGACATCCAGGAAAGCGGATAATGATTCTTTTTTTATCGGCAACCGGGTATCTCCCTGGTATGTGGTAGCATATGGCATGATAGGGGCTTCGCTGTCGGGGGTGACGTTTGTTTCCATTCCCGGAGATGTGGGCAATTCTTCCTTTTCTTATATGGTTATTGTTTTCGGGTATCTTTTGGGATATTTTATCATTGCCAGGGTTTTGCTTCCCATTTATTATAAAATGAACCTGACATCCATATACACATTTCTTGAAGAGCGCTTTGGGCTCTGGTCTTACAAATCAGGTGCTTTCTATTTTCTTTTGTCCCGGGTTATCGGCGCCAGTTTTCGTATGTTTCTGGTGGTTAATGTGTTGCAGGTATTTGTTTTTGATGCCTGGAATGTTCCGTTTATCATTACAGTTTCCATTACTATGTTGCTGATCTTATTATATACTTTTCGGGGCGGCATAAAAACCATTGTGTGGACAGACACTCTTCAAACAACTTTTATGCTGGTGGCTGTTATACTGACGGTTTTCATGATTACAAAAGATATGGGGATTTCTCTGAAGGCCTTGTTGTATCAGGTTTATCAGGGTGAATACGGACAAATGATTTTTACGGAAATTGATGATAAACGGCATTTTCTGAAGCAATTTTTCAGCGGTGTTTTTATAGCTGTTGTTATGACCGGTCTGGATCAGGACATGATGCAAAAGAACCTTAGCTGCAAAAATCTGAAAGATGCACAAAAAAACATTTATTGGTTGAGCATTTCTTTGGTTCCGGTGAATTTTTTATTCTTAAGCCTGGGAGGTATATTATATATATATGCAAGCAGCTCGGGTTTGCAAACACCCGAATACACTGATGATCTGTTCCCTGCTATTGCATTGCGGCACCTGAGCCCGCTTGCCGGGATCGTATTTATCATCGGATTAATTTCTGCAGCCTATTCCAGTGCTGATAGTGCCCTTACTGCGCTAACCACTTCATTTAGCATTGATTTTCTCAGTTTAAAAAAGAGGGAAAATCTGGATAGCAAAAGAAAGACTGCTATAAGGCAAAGGGTGCATATTGGTTTTGCCATACTCATTCTCCTGGTGATATTGGTTTTTAAAGCCATCAATGATAAGAGCGTCATTTTTATGCTTTTTAAGATAGCCGGATATACGTATGGCCCTTTGCTTGGATTGTTTTCCTTCGGAATCATTAGTTCACGAACCGTTAATGATAAGGTAGTTCCTTACATCACAGTGTTTTCCATTTTGTTGGCACTGCTGATAGATATAAATTCTAAAATCTGGTTCTCCGGATTTGAATTTGGTTTTATGATATTGCTGGTAAACGGATTCCTGACTTTACTTTTGTTAAGCTTATTCAGCAGAAAAATGCTGAAAGAAGGATGATGTTGTTAATTTCCTTTGTCTGCTGCATCCTCGGCACCATCTTTTTCTTTCTTTTCTGATTCGGAATTCTCTTTAGGTTCCTCTGTTTTTTCTGAATAATCTTTCCATACATCCTCAACTTTATAGTTATTATACCTGAGCACATTTACAAAGGTATTTTCAAATCCACCTTCAGAAATTCTTTCAAAATCAAAGCTTGTAGTGAGTAAGGACATATCAAGTCGATCGATGCACCGGTCGAATTCCTTGCCGAATTTCAGCAATGCATGTAGAAAATAAAATCCGATATCATATCCGTGGAAAGCATAGTTTTCAAGTATAGGCTCTGTTTTATAGGCTTTCCTGAATTTTCGTATAAAGGTTTGCACATGGCATGACTCATAATCGATATGAGAGGGGATGAATGAATGATATTTGAGCTTCATAAGGAATTCCGTTTCAATTCCTCTACTATTTCTCCAGTTCGGCATTCCGAAAACAGTAATATTGTATTTGTTCGTAAGATTTTTCAGTATCCTGATATAATTAATAACAAAGAGTTCATCATAGGTTAGGGAAACCAGCACATTTTCTTTGCCTTCTTCCAGGTTTAATTTAATATCCTCAAGCTTACCGCTATTGACTACTAATTCGCGGATTTGCATAATTTCATGTATGCTGTCTCTGTAGAATGATTGCATGAGGAGGTTTGAAAGGTAGAATTCTTTTTCAGTTCCGGTATGCACAATAATGATATTGGCATCTGCCATGCTATCGGTGATATAATCAGCCACTTTATTTAACTGGTGGTTTAGGCTTGGAATTAGTTTAAACACATTTGGCCGCTTAATTACTATTTCATCTTTATTGGAAAAAGGATTTACCATTACAACATCCTGGTCATTAAAATAATCAGCTACGAGGTTAAAGGAACTTGTATACAGGGGGCCAATAATAAGGTTCATATCATTTAGTGCCCCGGATTTGAGCAGGTTCATTGCACTTTCAGTTCTTTCATCCACATCATACACAAACAAGCGGACATTCAGACCGGTATTATTAATGGAATCCATTGCCAACATAAAACCTTCATAAAACTGAATAAAACGCATTGAAGGATATTCTTCCGGTCTTTTCATCAACATAGGGATATCTGTCTCAATGCTGTCAGTTGCATCGAGGTATAGGGGCAGCAGGAGGGCAACGTTGTAAATATCACCGGTCAGGGGCAGGTCACAATCATATTCTTTTTCAGTATCAAAAAAATGCGTGATCATCAGGTTCATTTCTGTGCTGTCAACTTTCAGCGCTTCTCCAAGTTTTTTCTGCATTGGAATTTTAATAATCTCCCCGGCTTTTAATCCTTCTTCAATATCGGGATTGATCTTTACAAGCTCTGCCTGGTTTACACCATATTTCCTGGCTAAACTGTATAGGGTTTCTCCCTTTATAACTGTATGGGGGAAGTAGGCGTGTTTAGGATGTCCCTGTTTATTCTCAGTTTTTTTCGGGTATAAGAGGATTATCTGTCCTTCATATATATCTTCTGTAAGCCCCGGGTTTAGTATTTTTAAATCTTCTATGGCAATATCATATTTTTTATGAATACGATACAGTGTTTCTCCTTTTTTAACAATGTGACAGACAAATTTGCTGGTATCGCTGTCGATGTTTTGCTGTTTGATTGGTTCTGTCTTTTCCAGGTCTTTTTCAATTGTTTTAAAAGGAATTTTCAATTCCTGGTTTATTTGTAAACCATTGGCTGCATTCGGGTTAAAGCGTATAATTTCTTCTTTTGAGCATTGGTATGCTTTTGCAATGCTGTAAAGGGTTTGTTTCATTCTGACCGTATGGATAAAAAATTTTTCTCCGTCAATTATTTCTGTCTTGCCAGATATGTCGATTTTAACTCCTTGTTGAGCTTTGCAGTGTAATGATTGAAAGAGGATGAAAAGAATACTGAAAAAAAAGACAATTTTCTTCATAGTGAATATTTTGAACAAATTTCTAAGGTTTTCTATTCCCATTCAATTGTTGCAGGTGGTTTAGAGCTGATGTCATAAACAACCCTGTTTACCCCGCTTACTTTGTTTATGATATCATTCGACATTTTTGCGAGGAATTCGTACGGCAGGTGCGACCAATCGGCAGTCATACCATCTGTGCTCCCGACAGCCCTCAGTGCCACAACATTCTCGTATGTCCGCTCATCACCCATAACTCCGACCGACTGCACAGGAAGCAATATAGCTGCTGCCTGCCACACATCATCGTACAAATTGTATTCTTTTAGTCCGTTTACATAAATATCATCAACATCCTGTAATATCCTGACTTTTTCTTTGGTAATATCTCCCAATATCCTGATTGCGAGTCCGGGACCCGGAAAAGGGTGACGATTAATCAGGTTTTCCGGCACACCAATTTCTTGTCCTACTTTTCTTACTTCATCTTTAAAAAGATTGTTCAGCGGTTCAAGGATTTTAAGATTCATTTTTTCAGGCAAACCACCCACATTGTGGTGTGATTTAATGGTGGAAGATGGTCCTTTAACGGATTTGGATTCTATCACATCAGGATATATGGTGCCTTGTGCCAACCATTTAACATCACGGATTTTGTGGGCTTCTTCATCAAAAACTTCAATGAACATCCTGCCAATTATTTTGCGTTTTTTCTCAGGTTCACTAACATCCTTAAGTGCTTGGAGGAAGCGGTCGGAAGCATCAACGCCTGTTACATTTAAGCCAATGTTATTGTATGTTTTTAACACATCCTTAAATTCCCTTTTTCTCAGGAGGCCGTTGTTTACAAAAATACCGAACAGTTGATCCCCGATAGCTTTGTTTATAAGGGTTGCAGCTACAGTAGAATCTACACCTCCTGAAATACCGAGCACTACTTTATCGGATCCGACCCTTTTTCTTATCTCGTGTATTGTTTGTTCCACAAAAGAGGCAGCTGTCCATTTTTGCTTGCACCCGCAGATATCAGCGATGAAGTTTCGGAGCAATACCATGCCTTCCGTTGTATGATATACTTCAGGATGAAACTGTATGCCATATGTTTCCTGGCCTTTCACTTTAAAACCGCCAACTTTCACATCGGATGTGCTGGTGATGATCTCAAAATTCGCAGGGATATTGAGAATGGTATCCCCATGTGACATCCAGACCTGGCAGCCATCTGTCATGCCATGCAGAAGCTTGCTGTTCTGATTGATATAGGTAAGGTTTGCCCGGCCATACTCCCTGATTTCAGATGGAAGAACGTCACCTCCTGATGAATGAGCTATGTATTGTGCTCCATAGCAAACCGACAAAATCGGAAATTTACCTAAAAGCTGGGAAAGGTCAGGTGCAGGGGCGCTATTATCCTGAACTGAGTAAGGGCTTCCGGAAAGAATAATGCCTTTTGTTTGCTGATCAGGGTGTGGGAAATCATTATACGGATGGATTTCACAATAGACATTTAATTCTCGTACTCTCCTGGCTATCAGTTGTGTGTACTGTGATCCAAAATCCAGAATGAGAATATTTTCTTCCATCTTACAAAGATATGTATTATCAAATGCTCCTGTCAGGGGGAAGAAAATAATTATACAATTTTATTAACTCTTAAAACGCAGGTGTAAACTAAGCTGAGGAATGTCATTCCATTAAGAAGCTATCCTATGAATGGTTTCTGCTAATTGATCCATGTTATGGATCATTTTTGCTCCATAAGGCAGCTTGCCGTTATGCTTATTCTGATTCAGGTATATGGCCTTCATGCCGCTATTCAGAGCACCTTCTATGTCTTTTTGTAAACTATTGCCGATCATAACGCACTCCTCAGGTTTGCAATCAATCCATTTAGCAATTGTAAGGAAGAAGTTTATATCGGGTTTCTCAAAACCAATATCTACAGAAGTATAATACCCATCAAAATATTTAGTTGCCCCCATTCTGTCAAGGGCTTTGATCATCAGTCTTGTGTTTGAACAGCCTGAATTTGAAGCTACATAGCATGAATAGTCTCCGGTTAATACCTTTAATGCAGATTCTGCTTCCGGTATCCACTCTATTTCTTCCCAGAAACATGCTGCACCGGGTTTCTCAGGATAATCACGCATCAGGGTATCTCCCCAATCAAATAACAGGGCTCTGATCATGGCTAGTTATTTTTGTTAAAGATCTTTGTATTGTCCCTGTATCCCGGTTTATCCTGGTACCAGTCCATAAAAGAGAACCCACTGCTTTGTGCCCAGGTACCAAAAACGAGGTGGGCATGAATGATCTGGTTTTTTTCTTTGGGATACCTGAATTTTTCTGGCACATTCATTCCCCAGGGGAGGTTGGTTTTAGACTTATAGTATTTCCCGCTGGCCGGATTTGTGTCGTCATCACCTGTTCCGAAGAAGGAAGTAGCTACCAGATCAGTAGGCGGATAGCCAGGAAGGTGAAGCTCCCGGTTTCGGGTTTGGTTTATAAAAATGAAAGGATTATAAGGCGGATAGCCGATTTCTGCAATCGTTTTTTGTGAACTTAGTGTTATGACGATGTTCATAGTGTCAGGTTCCACATAGGTTTGTCCTTCCACGGTGTTCACATAGTTTCCACCCTGGAAAGGCAGAATATCATAGGCATCATCAAAAACAACAATGGTGGCATTAGACTGTCCGGATTCAGTGCCATTTGAGCTCAGCGAAACAATGCCGTTCTGGAGAGAGTAGCCTGAAACGCTCTCAATGTCGGAAGGAAGAAGGTCCATCATAAACCCAAAACCATTGTGGTATCCGGCACCAATGGCACGTACAACAATTTCGGCCTCTATTTCAACAATTTTATTGGAGGAATTGCTAATCTGGTTAAAGCGGTAGTCTATCACCAGGTCGTTAAAATCATAGTCGCCACGATAAGGCCAAAGGTCTTCAAATGCCATGGACCCAAATTGCGTTTCCGAAGGATAATAGCTATTGAATGCCTTGGTGGAATCCCAGGGGTATTCATCAAAAACATTGGTGGTACCATCTCCGTCCCAGTCTTCAGGTGAATCCATCGGCGGCAGCCCCGATGTAAGTACAGCCGTAATGGGCGTTACGGTAGCATAAAAAATGGCATCATTAAAATCATTATCGCACCACCCCGATCTGACCAGGTCTTCAAACCCAAGCAACAAAATATCCCTTTCCTCATCATGAAGCAATACATTGTGTTGTTGCTTTGCAGGGTCTGTTTCAGGATTGAATCCGGGCTGGGAATATAATATATGTGTACCGTTAGTAACGCTTTGCGATGATGAGCTCCATCCATTGGCTATCAGGAACCAGCCTACGGATGTGCCCGGGGCAAATTTCCCAAGGTAGACTTTGTCTCCAGAGTATAATCCGCCTCCGGAGCCGGAAGCAGAAACATTCGGGAAAATAATGGTGTAATCGCTTACATCACTTACAGAGGAAGGCGGACTATTTGTAGGATAGGTAAAATAACCCAGGGCATTTTTATATCCGGCACCTTCATGAACAAAGGTGACCCAGATCTCGGCAGAATCCTGCAGGATGATGTCGGCATCATTGCCGCTGGCAAGATACTGGGGATGTGATTCGGGAAGGGATTGGTATTCGGGTAAAGAAGCATTAACATCGTCTAAAAAATCCTGTGTGATTATATCCCCGTTCGATTCAAGATAGTTGGGCACACCATTGCTGTTCCAGGTTCCTATCGTTAGCCAGCTTTTGCCGGCCACTTTATTGCTCCCGCTTTTTCCGGGTGTGAATCCCTTGCGGCTGTTCCCGCCAAATGTACAGAAGGCATTGCCACTACTGATAATGACCTCCTGTTTGTCTTCCAGACCTATGTAGAGGGGCTTAATATAAATGCTTTCCTGAAAAGCAGGAACATGGATGGTGGTTTCAAAAATTCCCTGTGAATTGGTCATTCCGGAGGCCGTACTGACCCGCATATCCGCTGCATCTTCCCCTTCGCCGGGATCCTGTAAATAAACTTCAAATCTTACCCCGCTTAAAGGTGAACCATTATTGCTCAGAGCTTCTGCCCTGACAAAAACTTTAGTGTTATTCGACCAATCAAAATTACCTTCCACTTCCAGGTCCAAAATGGAATTAACTGTTGGGTCTGTATTTGTGCTGTAATCGCTGACATCTTTTTTGCAGCCTGCAAGAATAATCAGGATAATGCTTGTTGCGTAAAGGATTTTTTTCATGAGGATATTTTTTTTAAAAATAGTAATGATAATTTTTTTTGATTTAATCATCACCAATAATATATCAACATGGAGGTGTTTACAAAAAAATGTGATAAACGACTGCTTTTTGTTTATCAAGAATAATCAGATGTGAATCAAGTTAGGTTTATGATCTCTCCATTCCTTAATCCGGGAACAACTTCTGAAGAATTTAATGTGAAGGTATATTCAAGTACATCGTCCAGTACCATTTTTCTGAGGCGGTGACGGTGAGAGGCTTTATCAATATAGGTCAGTAAATCTTTTTCGGCAATGTTCCATAAATCCATGGATGCTTTGGCAGAATCACACTCTGTTTCAAACATTCCTGAGGTCATCAATTCCCGGGTGAGTGCACCTGCATAAACGGAATCTTCGAGGTTGAATTTTCCTTTCCAACCGGCGCAAAGGATTACTACGTTTTGTTGTTTTTTGAGGAGGTAATTGCTTAGTGCTTTGAGGTTTACAAAAGAGCCGATTAGCAATTCTTCGCTTTCTTTCGCCATTTCAATGGCTTTTGTGCCATTGGTTGTACTGTAGGCAATTGTTTTTCCCTTTACTTCATCCACCATAAAATTAAAGGCAGAATTACCAAAGTCTGCAAAATCCAGCACATTACCATCCCTTTCAGAAGCAACAAGGTATCCTTTGGCTTTATATTCTTTGGCTTTTTCTGTTCCTGCAACAGGAATGATGGATTTTACGCCATAATCAATAGCAGCGCAAATGGAGGTGGAAGCCCTTAAGATATCCACCATTACCACAATAAAGTTTTTTTCCGCTAAAATAAAGGGGTATAGTTTTGGGGAGAAACATACTTCTATCCCCGGGAGATGTTTTTCCCGTGCTGATGCGGCCATTCCTTGCAGGTGCTTATTGAGGTTTATAGAAAGGGAGTTTAACAACCTGGGCTTTCAGGGTTTTATTCCGGATCTTTATGAATATTTCCGAACCAAACTTAGCATGTTCTTTAGCAATATAGCCCATTCCAATGGGTTTTTTTACTGCGGGGCCCATGGTACCTGAAGTTACTTCTCCGATCGTATTACCTTCTTTGTCCAAAATTTCATAATGTTGACGGGGGATGCCTTTTTCAATCATCTCAAATCCCCTCAGCCTTTTGCTGACACCTTCTTCTTTTTGTTTGAGCAGGTTTTCTTTATTAACAAAGTCTTTGTGATCCACAAATTTAGTAATCCAGCCTAAACCGGCTTCAATAGGCGAAGTTGTTTCATTGATATCATTTCCATAGAGGCAGAATCCCATTTCCAGTCGGAGCGTATCCCTGGCACCAAGACCAACAGGTTTTATTCCGGCATCTTTGCCGGCTTCCATAATGGCATGCCATATCTGCTGTCCATCATCATTGGCCATGTATATCTCACACCCCCCTGATCCGGTGTAACCGGTAGTGGATAAAATGACATCTTTTACGCCGGCGACATTTACTTTTCTGAAGGTGTAGTATTCCATATCGGTAATGGTTTCTTTAGTAACTTTTTGAACCACCTCCATAGCTTTTGGTCCTTGTATGGCGAGCTGTGCAATTTCATCTGAGGCATTGTAAAGCGAAGCGCCCATTTTATTTTGTTTGTTAAGCCATTCCCAGTCTTTATCGATATTAGCTGCATTGATAACCAATAGATAGGTTTCTTCATCAATGCGATAAACCAGCAAGTCATCCACGATACCACCCTTATCATTAGGCAGGCAGGAATACTGTACTTTGCCGTCATGTAAAGCAGCAACATCATTTGAGGTTATCCATTGCACATATTCAAGGGCTTTGGGGCCTTTTACCCACACTTCTCCCATATGTGAAACATCAAAAACACCAACATCATTTCTTACCGTTTCGTGTTCAATGCTGAGTCCTTCATACTGAATAGGCATGTTGTATCCTGCAAAGGGTACCATCTTTGCACCCAGTTCTTCGTGGATTTTTGTAAAAGCTGTTTGTTTCATTATTTAGGTATAATTGAATTGTAATTAATAAAGATTATTCAGCAAATGTAAAAAAATATCAGCAAACATATTCCAGCATAAAGTGGCAATGTTTTATAATAACCTCCAGCTTCCAGCCGCCGGCTATCAGTGTTAAGAAAAGCGTATCTTTGCTGCCAGAATATATTATCTATGTTATACAATTCTAAAAACTTTCCGGAATGGGTCATCTTCCTTATAGATATGGCGATTGTTGTTACGTCTGTGTTTTTAGCCTACCTGATCCGTTTTGATTTTGAAATTCCGAATAGGGAATTGATACCATTGCCTAAAATATATGCTATTATTCTTAGCATACGGGCTGTAAGTTTTTATGTTGGTAAAACATATGCCAGTATTATCCGCTACACCAGTACACGGGATGCTGTGCGTTTTACTTTAACGGTGTTGTTCGGAAGCATTGCCTTCATTTTTGTAAACCTCATTACGTATCAAACATCGTCTGTTTTTCTGATCCCTTTTTCCATCATCATCATCGATTTTATCCTGACTATTTTGGCAGCTATTGCCTATCGGATTATTGTAAAGATTGCCTACCTTGAATTGCAAAATCCTACCCGTTTGAAATCCAACGTTGTCATTTTTGGTGCAGGAGAATCCGGTGTAATTACGAAACGGGCTATCGACAGGGATGCAGGATCAAAAATGCGTGTGCTGGCATTTATTGATGAGGATGACAAAAAGGAGGGCAAGAAACTGGAGGGGGTTAATATATTTACATTTGCTAAGTTGGATACGCTCGTAAACAATAATGATATTGCGCATTTGATCATATCTATTCAAAACATTCCTTCGGATAAAAAGCAGGAAATTGTAGATAAATGTTTGGAGCATGGCATCAGCGTGTTAAATGTTCCTCCTGTTACTAAATGGATCAACGGTGTTTTAAGTTTCAAACAGATCAAGGAAGTAAAAATTGAGGATTTGCTGGAAAGAGACCCTATAAAGCTTGACAGGCAAAAGAACAGTGAAGCTTATGAAGACAAAACCATATTAATCAGCGGAGCTGCAGGTTCTATTGGCAGTGAATTGGTGCGGCAACTGGCACAATTATCC
The DNA here is from genome assembly GCA_964654725.1 of uncultured Lentimicrobiaceae bacterium. Taxonomy (GTDB): domain Bacteria; phylum Bacteroidota; class Bacteroidia; order Bacteroidales; family CAZZLL01; genus CAZZLL01. The sequence goes on from CAZZLL010000043.1 coordinate 15,408, forward strand.
CACAAACGCCTGGTCCTGATCGATATTGCTGAAACACCCTCTCACGAACTGGAAATGGAAATGATTGATATGCCCGGCATCATTAATTTTGAATTGATCATTGCTGATATACGTGACAGGGAGAAATTAGAGCTTATTTTCAGGCAGTATAAGCCTCAGGTTGTTTTTCATGCAGCTGCTTACAAGCATGTACCAATGATGGAAAACCATCCGCAGGAAGCCCTGAAGACGAATATTGGCGGAACCAGAATATTAGCTGATTTATCCGTTGAATATAATGTAGAACGCTTTGTCATGATCTCCACTGATAAAGCCGTAAATCCTACCAGTGTGATGGGAGCCAGCAAACGGATAGCCGAAATATACACCCAGTCGATGGACAGCCATCATCCAACTAAATTCATAACAACACGGTTTGGCAATGTTTTAGGATCCAGCGGCTCGGTTATTCCTTTATTCAGAAAGCAGATTCAGCATGGGGGACCTGTTACCATAACACATCCGGAAGTTACCCGCTTCTTTATGACCATTCCGGAAGCTTGTCAACTGGTTTTGGAAGCAGGAGCCTTCGGGAAAGGAGGAGAGATATTTATATTTGACATGGGCAAATCGGTTAAGATCATTGACCTGGCAAAAAAAATGATCAGGCTCTCCGGTTTAGAGCTTGGAAAAGATATCCAGATTATTTATAAGGGATTGCGCCCCGGAGAAAAATTGTATGAGGAACTACTGAATACGAAAGAAAATACATTGCCTACACACCATCCGCTGATCATGATTGCCAAAGTTATGGAATACAACTATCAGCAGGCGAAGAATGAGTTAGATGAACTGGAAAAGATATCCCGGCGTGGGAGTAATTTTGATATTGTGCGGAAAATGAAAGCACTTGTTCCTGAATATAAGAGCAGGAACTCTATTTTTGAGCAGCTGGACAGGGAAGAAAAGGAATAAATTAAGCAAGGACTTTTTTAACAAGGTCTGCAGCTTCCTGCAGCAGAATTGCTGAGTGTACTTTTAAACCGGATTTGTCGATCAGTTCTTTTCCCTCCTCAGCATTTGTTCCCTGCAGCCTCACGATGATAGGGATGTCAATTTTACCAATGTTATTATAGGCATCAACAACTCCCTGTGCTACTCTGTCGCACCGCACTATTCCACCGAAAATATTGAGCAGAATAGCTTTCACATTTGGGTCTTTCATAATGATCCTGAAACCTGCTTCAACGGTTTTGGCATTTGCTGAGCCACCCACATCCAGGAAATTCGCAGGATCACCGCCGGAAAGCTTGATGATATCCATGGTAGCCATGGCAAGGCCGGCTCCGTTAACCATGCAGCCCACATTGCCACTTAACTTAACGTAGTTTAATCCAAACTCACTGGCTTCAACTTCCATGGGATCTTCTTCGTCGAGATCACGCATTTCTTTTATATCGGCATGCCGGAACAAGGCATTGTTGTCGACCACCACCTTTGAATCAGCAGCATAAATCTTATTATCAGAAGTCTTTATAACAGGATTAATCTCAAATAATGAAGCATCCGCTCCTTCATAAGCTTGATATAGAGCAGTAATAAATTTCAACATATTTTTATAGGCATCCCCTTTAAGACCGAGGTTATTTGCAATTCTGCGTGCCTGGAATGGCAACAAACCTGTTTTGGGGTCTATTTCTTCTTTGAAGATCTCTTCGGGCGTTTCTTCAGCAACCTGCTCAATGTCCATGCCTCCACGCGGAGAATACATGATCATATTGCGGCCAATGAGCCTGTTTAAAAGCACACTGACATAAAACTCCTGAGGTTCAGCTTCCCCGGGATAATATATATTTTGCTCGATCAATACCCGTTTTACTTTTTTTCCTTCTTTGGAAGTCTGTGGAGTTACCAGCATCATGCCAATAATATCGCTGGCATATTTTTTTACTTCATCCAGGGTTTTAGCAATTTTTACACCACCGCCTTTTCCGCGTCCGCCGGCATGTATCTGGGCTTTAACGGCCCATTTGTCCATGCCTGTTTTATGTTGAATTTTTTTTGCAGCCTCAACTGCTTCTTCCGGAGTTTCGGCAACAATGCCGGCCGGAATTGATACACCATACCGGTTTAATATTGATTTTCCCTGATGTTCATGAAGATTCATCCTAGAATTTTTTCTGGTTAATTGACCGCAAAATTAGGAATTAATTTTATATATAGAAATATTCATATAAAAAATATGTTTCTCAAAACCGTCTTTATTCTATTTTTGTTCTTATGGAAAATATAATTATCAGGGCCGGAGAAATATACAAATCGTTTGGAGCATTACCGGTATTAAAGGGAATTGATATCAGCATTAATAAAGCTGAGATTGTTTCAATTGTCGGAGCCTCAGGTGCAGGTAAAACAACACTCCTCCAAATCCTGGGCACACTCGATCAGGCAGATAGGGGTACAATTGAAATAAACGGAATGGATATTTCTACCCTGGGTGATAAAAAGCTTTCTCATTTCAGAAACCGTGAAATTGGATTTATTTTCCAGTTTCATCATTTATTGCCTGAGTTTACATCTCTTGAGAATGTGTGTATCCCTGCTTTTATTAATAAAACTGCCAGGGCAAAGGCTGAGAATAAAGCCCATGAATTGCTTGATTTTTTAAACCTGAATGAAAGGAAGCATCATAAACCTTCAGAACTTTCAGGAGGGGAGCAACAGCGCGTTGCAGTTGCACGTGCCCTGGTAAATAATCCTTCCGTTGTATTGGCCGATGAACCATCAGGCAACCTGGATTCTAAAAATTCGAGGGAGCTTCACACATTATTTTTTAATTTGAGGGAGAAATATCAGCAAACATTTGTAATCGTAACACACAATGAAGAACTTGCAGATATGGCCGACAGGAAACTGCTTATGCAAGACGGAAAAATTTTGTTTAGAGTTTAAACCATTCAACTACTTTTTCAACTTCATCGCTTATGGCGTTCTTATGACGAAATTCATTCGATTTATTGCTATACACATAATCTTTTGCCCATTTATTACTGTTTGCTGAAATTTGTTCGATGGCATCAGCAATGTAATTCAATTCTTTGTCTGTCATGGTAGGGTGGAGGGAAAGACGTATCCATCCGGGTTTTTCGCTAAGATCTCCGTGATTGATTTTTTCAGATATTTCACGGGAATGTTCATGTGTAACATCCAACAAATAATGCCCATAAGTACCGGCACAGGCACAACCGCCTCTAACCTGAATACCAAAGCGGTCATTAAGGAGGCGCACAACCAGGTTATAATGAATTCCTTCCAGGTAAAAACTAATGATACCTAAACGCTTACGTATATTATTGGCCAGGAGTTTTATTTTATCGATTTTTTCAAGTTTCCTAAAAGCCAGGGGAACTAATTCTTCTTCCCTTTTTCGGATGTTTTCAACCCCCATCAGGTTTTTTAATTCCAAGCATAGTGCTGTACGGATCGCCTGCAAGAATCCTGGTGTTCCTCCATCTTCCCTGGCTTCTATGTCATCTACATATTTGTATTCACCCCAGGGGTTGGTCCAGTCTACTGTCCCTCCGCCCGGATTATCCGGAGAAAAATTAGGATAAAGATCGGAATTAAATACCATTACACCCGAACTTCCGGGCCCGCCCAGAAATTTATGGGGAGAGAAAAAGACTGCATCCAGGCATTCATCTTTGTTTTCAGGATGCATATTCATATGCACATACGGGGCAGATGCAGCAAAGTCGATAAAACAATACCCCTCATGTTTATGCATAAGGGCAGCCATCTTATGGTAAGGTGTTATGATACCAGTAACATTGGAACAAGCTGTGAATGAACCTATTTTAAGCTTCCGGTTTTTATATTTTTTCAGTTTGTCTTCCAGGTCATTCAGATCAATGAGCAGATCTTTGTTAGGTTGGATCTGAACAACATCTGCATTTGTCTCGTACCAGTTGGTATGATTGGAATGATGTTCCATGTGCGTGATGAATACCACAGGCCGGTCGGTTTCTTTCAGGCATTTGGTGTTTATTAAATCCCCACAATATTTCATTCCCAATATGCGCTGCATCTTATTGATCACAGAAGTCATTCCGAATCCGGCAGTGATGATGAGATCTTTTGAATCGGCATTTACATGCTGTTTGATCACCTTATGGGCATAATGATAGGACTTGGTCATCAGGGTTCCTGTCTCAGAAGTTTCTGTATGGGTATTTCCGATAAATGGACCGATGGTATTGGCAATTCTCTCTTCTATAGGTTTATATAACCTGCCACTGGCTACCCAGTCAGCATAGATCATTTTTTGTTTTCCATAAGGTGTTTCAAAGAAAAGATCATTTCCGATAATGTTTTTTCTGAATTTCTGAAAATAAGTTTCCATGAGTTTTCTCAGATAAATAATATCTTGCTTGGCAAGGATACGCTTAATAAATTTGTATCAAATACACTATTTCGCCTCCAAAAATAGAAAAAATGCATCATTTTGGCGTAAAATTAACAGGGCTGGAAAAATAATCAGTCGAAGATATTGCCAACTTTCTTCAACCCCCGAATATCCAGCAGTGTAATAGACCTGCCATTGGAGGAAACCAATTTATCCTCCTTAAATTCAGATAATAACCTGATGACAGTTTCTGTGGCTGTACCGACAATATTTGCAAGATCATCACGTGAAAGGCAGATGGTATAGTTTTTTTCGCCTGCTTTTTGGTTCTGAATATTGAATACATTGTTCAGTATGAGCAGGGATTCAGCCAGGCGCTCTCTCACAGGTTTTTGCGCTATAGAGGTTAGTCTGTTTTCTGCTTCTTCGAGCATGCGACTTAGGGAAACCATTAGGCAATGGTTGATATCCGGGTATTTCTTCAGGAGGTCTAAAAAGTTTCTTTTGCTGATAAAACAAATCACGGAATCTTCAAGGGTGGTTGCAGATGCTGAATATTCCCTTCCGCCAATCAATGCGCGGAAGCCGATAAGGTCGCCGGGCATAACAAAGCGAACGATCTGTTCTTTTCCGCTGATACCGTTTTTTGCGATTTTTGTTTTTCCCTGGTGAAGGCAATATACACCCAAAGGCATCCTTCCTTCATAGAAAATAGTCTGGCCTTTTTTGTAGACATTGTAGGTTTTATTCAGGCTTAAATCAAGTAAATCGCAGCGTTCAATATCACTGAAATAGGATGTAGGCCTGGCATTGCATGTTTCACATAGTGGGTTCTCAGAATTCCTGACCATTATCAGCAATTTGTGGGATTTAGGGCAAATTTAATGGTTTTTTTTGAATTCTAAGAAATACAATTCCTCTATTCAATTCAATATTTGCATAATACATATGGAATTGAAAACTTATTCTTTATTCTAATGAATTTATTTATCCACAGATTTACACGGATAATTTCACCAGGCTTCCCATAGATGCCGTACCAGATATTACGAACAACCAGGTTCAGGTTGTAACGGTCAGTCCGTCCCTGGCTCCGCAGGAGGTTGAACAGCAGATTAATATTGCTGAAGGGGATATTCCTGAAGGACTTGGCAGCCCGGAAATGATGACTGTTACCACTGGATTGGGAGAAATATACCAGTATGTGCTGGAGCCGGATCCTGGATATGAAGGCCAGTTTTCGCCCCGGGAAATCCGGCAATTGACTCCAGCACTTCAAAACATTTCTTATTTTAGCATAAAAACCAAGGGTAAATATATTACGGTGACCAATCCGGAAGCTGAGCGTTTGAGTTTACCTTTAAACGTTTAATAAACGTTTAAAGGCATTATTCCGGGCTTAATCATTGATAATGAACTTTTACCACTGATAGTGAAAAGAAACTTAACCGCATATATCCGTCAAATAGGGCCAATAAATACAATTAATGGGGGATAGGTGCATGTTGTAGTGCATTTAAAGAAACGACATGATTACTGTTAAACATAGATTTTTAGACCATGAAATAAATCCAAAGACAGAAACCCTGATAATTGGAACATTTAATCCTGAAACAGCAGACAATGACGCTGAATTTTTCTATGGTAGAAGTAGAAACTATTTGTGGAGACTTCTTCCAACAGCCTTTGGACAGACAGACTTAAAGAGTGCTTCTAAACAGGCGAAATTGGATTTTATTAAGCAGCATAAAATTGACTTTACCGACCTGATTGAAGAAATTCAAGTTGAAGAAGGCCAAGAAGTCAATTACTATGATGGTTACATCGACAACAAAGTAGCTCGATGGAAAAATATCATCGCACTAATTGACAATCTCCCAAACTTAAAAAGGGTTTGCTTTACAAGAAAAACCTTCTCTGACATACCGAACATGAAAACGTGTATTGCAGAAATTCAAAAGCATTGCGATAGCAAAGGAATTGAATTTCAAGCCTTGACTACTCCTGCTCGATTTTATAGAGAAGACAAACAAACCGATTGGACAAATTTTCTCTTAAATGGTAACAGGTAAAGAAACAAAGACGGTTTATTTTTCTGAAAAACTACGGTCTGGCGTGCGATTTACAGAAACCTGCAACGCCTTGACTGCACTTCTTGAAAAGCATTCAATAAAATATGGTTTCTTAGAAGCGACAAAAGACATTTGGTGCAGAGACTACATGCCTATTCAGATTGAGAAGGGAAAGTTTGTTCAATTTCGCTATGAACCTTCGTATTTAAAAGACGACTTGGAACTTCAATCAAACCCAAAAAAAGTTTGTAAAGCGAACAATATAAAACCTCAATTTTCAAAAATAAACCTTGACGGTGGCAATGTTGTAAATTGGTCTGACAAGGCCATTATTACTGACAGAGTTTTTAACGAAAATCCTGAATATTCAAGTAGAACCAAACTGATTGCGGAAATTGAAAAACTTCTTGAAGTTGAGATAATCGTCATTCCACAAATAAAATCTGACATGACAGGGCATGCAGACGGAATGGTTCGATTTGTTGACAGAAACACGGTGCTTGGAAATGACCGAGAACAAGAGTATAAATATTGGAAGAACGTAATTAACAAAATTCTAAAAGAAAAAGGCTTTGACTATATCGACATTCCGTTTCTTGACCACAAGGAAAAGAAGCACCCTAACCATGCAATTGGTTGCTATGTAAATTACTTGGAAGTTCAAGACTTGATTGTGCTTCCAATATTTGAAACCGTGAAAAACAAAGACCAAGAAGTTTATGACAAGTTCAAAGAGATTTTTCCAGACAGGAAAATTGAGACCATTAATTACAATGAAATAGGACTTTATGGTGGACTGTTAAACTGTACGACATGGACGATAAAGTGCTGAAAATGAATAAAAACGCACTACAACATTGTATAAGCGTAATGCGGGTTGAAGTGCTAAAATTGAGTATTTTGCATCTATAAAACTTTAGTGTAGGCAGATAGTTAATCGCTCCGAAATCCCGCACTACGCTTATACTTGACCGTCAGACTGTCTAAAAACCCATGCTTGTGAACAGAATTGATTTGTTGTTGGTTTATATCTTTTTGTTTATTTATGTAGTAAAAT
>CAZZLL010000044.1:0-21684 GCA_964654725.1 uncultured Lentimicrobiaceae bacterium
TAACCAACATTATTTGAGCACATTATGCCATTTTGTGAATAATGTAGGTTAGATTAGTGTTTGGAACCGGATCATTAAAATCACACCCAACAGGAGCAAAAGCAATCCGCTTTTTGCATTAAAAATAAGCGGGCATTTGGGGCAAACAATTTTCTTACCACTGTAGGAACCAGCTATTGACAAGAAAAAAGAAGAAACATAAACAAAAATCAGCAAGGAATATAAATCAACCGACATATATGCGATTCCCAGGGAAACCAGGAAAACATCCAGCGCAACAGCAAAAGAAATAAGCAACAGTGCCCCCTCCTTTTCAAACCGTAATGCAGATTGTTTTTTCCTGTTTACGAGTGCATTGTACATGCGCTTAATCCCGACAACAATAAAGAGCGAGTATGCCAGAGGTTCCGGAGAAAACGCAAGCATATCAAACACCCACCAGCCAACCAATGATCCGGCATACAAAAAAGATGTATTAAACAAGGCCATCAGTAAGGCCATGTTTAGTATTTTTTTAAAGGACAAACATTTGAGAATATTCACCAGGAAAGAGGCTGAAAAGTTTCCCAAACTGATACCGGCAACAAACAATATGAGGAGAGTAATTTCCAAAGCCAATTCCTTTAAGCCATGACGGTGGATTCAGCCGGTTCAAGTTTTACCGTAAAATGCCGCAGGATAGGTGCCTCTTTCACAATCTTAAGCCCGCGCCGGATTTGTTTGCGTCTTTCATACACATTTCCCAGGGCCACAGCAACATAATCCATATGGTTATTTGTATATACCCTTCTGGGGATAGTAAGCCTGAGCATTTCCAGTTCCGGGTAGCGGTTCTTCCTGGTAACCGGATCACGGTCAGCAAGCAGGGTGCCGATTTCCACACCTCTGACACCGCCTTCAAGGTATAATGCGATCGCTAAAGTCTGGGCAATATATTCTTCTTTTGGCACTTCAGTCAGAAATTGCCTGGCATCAACAAAAATTGCATGGCCTCCAAATGGTTTTTGGGTAGGAATGCCAAAATCATTTAAACGCTGCCCCAAATAGGCAACCTGTTCGATACGGGTTTGCAGATAGTCGTATTCAGTGCCTTCATAAAGCCCTTGCGCCAGGGCATTCATATCCCTGCCAGACATACCCCCATAAGTTACAAATCCCTCAAACATAATGTTAAAAACGCTCGCACGCTGGAACAATTCCTGGTCACGCATGGCAATAAAGCCTCCCATATTAACTATGGCATCTTTCTTACTGCTCATGGTCATCGCATCAGCGTAAGAGAACATTTCCTTTACAATTTCCCGTATCGTTGCATCCTTGTATTGTTCTTCCCGTTCTTTGATAAAATAGGCATTTTCTGCAAAGCGGGCAGAATCATAAATAATCGGGATATTATATTTCCGGCCAACTTCAGCCACTTCTTTCATATTGCGCAATGAAACCGGTTGACCCCCGGAAGAGTTACACGTTATCGTAATTATGATAAAAGGGATTTTATCTTTCCCATATTTGTCAATGGCCTGCTGCAATTTATCAATATCAACATTCCCTTTGAAAGGATGTTCTATCTTGGTATCAAAGGCTTCATCAATGGTACAGTCAATAGCTGAAGCCTTCCTGAATTCAATGTGCCCCTTTGTTGTATCAAAATGTGAATTCCCGGGAACATAATCCCCTTCTTTAACAATAACAGAAAACAATACATTCTCAGCAGCCCTGCCCTGATGTGTTGGCAAAAAGTAATCAAAATCCAGAATATCTTTTATGGCTGCTTTCATTTTGAAATAGGAAGAAGCCCCTGCGTAACTTTCATCACCAATCATCATTTCAGACCATTGCCTGTCACTCATCGCGCCAGTCCCTGAATCTGTTAAACAATCGATAAAAACCTGTTCACTCTTTATATTAAACAGGTTATAATTCGCTGCCATTATCCACTGCTTTCTCTCCTGCAGCGTGCTTTTCCTGATGGGCTCAACCATTTTGATCTTGTACGATTCTGCGAAAGGCAATTTCATTAGTTCGATTTTTGAGATAGTAAATCCTCAAAAATACAATATGTTTTTTATATATAAAGTTTTTTAACACCTAAGATTTGAAATTATCAGTTAAACCAATGCAATCATGTGTACCATCATGCAAAAAAAATACCTGATCCCAAAGAATCAGGTATTAAATAAGAAATCTGTGAAAGAAAATTTACCCCATAAGTGCATACCAACAAATATGCCATGACTCTATATGCTTGATTGTGCGATTTTTATATTAATTCTCATCCATAATAATTTTCAAACTGGGAAAGATATTCTCCGAAACAGGTTTTGAAGCAGGAGAGGGATTGCTTGTTTTTTCATCAAAAACCCCTATTTTTATATAAAATTAACACGGCATGAAAAAACATATTTCCCTGGTTTTATTTCTTCTTGCTCCGGCTTTTCTTTTCGCTGATTTCAGCAACTACTTCCTGGATAAAACCATGCGAATAGATTTTTATCACAGTGGCAATGCAACACATGAAATTTACAGCATAGATGAAATAATAGAGGAGCCTTTTTGGGGAGGATCAAAAACCAAGCTTACCGACCAGTTTGATTACGGAAAATATAAATTTCATGTTATTGAACTGATGTCAGGTAAACTAATCTATTCGCGCGGATACAGCAGCTTATTTGCTGAATGGCAAACTACAGAAGAGGCAAAGAAAACCTGGAAAACTTTTTCTGAAACTGTTGTATTTCCATATCCCAAAACAAAGGTCAAAGTTGAGTTTTATAGTCGCAATAAAACCAATGTTTGGACAAAACAATTTGAGTACTTCGTTAATCCGGAGAATTATTTCATTCGCCAGGACAGGAAATACGTATTTGATACCCTGAACATACATTACACAGGCGATCCGGCCAACAAGCTGGATATTGTTTTTTTACCGGATGGATATACCAAAGATGAAATGGATAAGTTCATCAAAGATTGTGAACGCTTCAAAGGATTTATTTTGCAATCTAAACCCTTCAATGAATTACAGGACAAAATAAATATTTTCGGGGTATTGGCTCCTTCGGAGGAAAGCGGAACAGATTTACCGGGCAAAGACATATGGAAGAATACGCTTTTAAGCACTCATTTTTACACCTTTGATTCGGAGCGTTACCTCACGTCTTCTGATAACAAGGCCATACGTAATGTGGCTTCCAATGCACCTTATGATCAAATAATTATCATTGTTAATTCTGAAAAATACGGGGGTGGGGGGATTTATAATTTTTTTACGGTAACCTCCAGTAATCATGCGTTAGCAGATTTTCTGGTCATCCATGAATTTGGGCATTCTTTTGCAGGCTTAGCCGATGAATATTATTCTTCAGAAACTTCGTATGAAGAATTCTACAGCCTTGAAGCAGAACCCTGGGAGCCCAATATCACCACCCTGATTAGTTTTGATAAAAAATGGCAGGATATGCTTGATCCGGAAACCCCTGTGCCCACTCCAGACACAAAAGCGTACAATGATGTTGTAGGCGTATTTGAAGGAGGCGGTTATGTTGAAAAAAATGTTTACCGCCCTGTTAGAAACTGCACCATGAAATCAGCCATTTATAATGCCTTTTGCCCTGTATGCTGCCGGGCCATTGAGAAAATGATATTTTTTTACTCTGAATAGGCACTATTTCTACAGATTTCCTATTTTTGAAGTTGGTTTCGTTAATCTTTTCACAAATATTTTTTATTACAATTATGATCAACAAATTAGCTGATCTGCAGGAACTTATTAAATCAAAAACAAAAAAAACCCTGGTACTTGCTCCTGCACAGGACCCCCATGCTTTGGGTGCTGCTATTGATGCACAAAAAGGAGATATTATTGATTGTATTTTAGTTGGCGACAAATCGCGCATTGAAAAAATCGCTGGTGAAATCAATACCTCTTTAGACGGCATCCGCATAGAAAATGAACCGGATGCAATAACTGCTGTTGAAAGGGCTGTTAAATTTGTCCACAATGGAGAAGCCGATATATTGATGAAAGGCAAAACCGGAACTTCCGCATTATTAAAAGCAATATTGAATAAAGAATGGGGATTACGAACCGGAAACCTCCTCTCACATTTCGCCTTATTTGATATTCCGGCTTATCATAAACCACTGGCTTTAACAGATGTAGCCATGAATATTGCTCCTGACAGGCAGGAAAAAACGGATATATTGAGCAATGCTATTGCTTTCATGCACAACATTGGCTATGAAATGCCTAAAGTTGGAATTCTCGCTGCAGTTGAGATGGTGAATGAAGCTATGCCTGCCACAATAGATGCTGCTGTTTTAAGCCAGATGAGCCGAAGGGGTCAGTTTAAAAATTGCCTTATCGATGGCCCTCTGGCTTTTGATAATGCCATTAGCAAAGAAAGTGCAAAATACAAAGGAATTATAAGCGAAGTAGCGGGAGATGCTGACCTTCTTCTCGTACCTAATATTGAATCAGGAAATATATTGTATAAAGCTTTCTCATTTTTTGCAGGAGCCGAAGTAGCTTCTGTGATCCTGGGTGCAAAAGCACCTATCGTGTTAACCTCGCGCTCCGACAGTGAGGCCTCTAAACAAAACAGCATTATGCTTGCAGCAGCAAGTGAATAAAACCAATCTTACACTATGGAAAGTATTCGAATACTTGCAATAAACCCGGGTTCAACCACAACAAAAATTGCTGTCTACCAAAATACCAATGCCATATTTGTTAAAACCATCAAGCACAGTCTTGAAGAATTGAAACCTTTTCAAAAAATTACTGATCAATACATTTTCAGAAAAGAAATCATCATCAGGCAATTAGAAGAAGCAGATATAGACCTCAAATATATCAGGGCCATAGTAGGACGTGGTGGATTGGTAAAACCCATTCCTTCAGGTGTATATGCTGTTAATGAGCAAATGAAGGCCGACATGGTTAACAGTCCGCTTGGTGAACATGCCAGCAACCTGGGTGGTTTGATCGCTGATGATATTGCCGAAACTCTTCCCAATGCCAAAGCCTTTATTTGTGATCCGGTTGTGGTGGATGAACTTGATGAGATTGCCCGCATTACCGGGCATCCTGAATTTGAGCGTAAATCCATCTTTCATGCCCTCAATCAGAAAGCTGTTGCAAAAAGCCATGCCAAATCAATACTCCGTAAATACGAAGAATTAAACCTGATTGTTGTCCATCTTGGAGGAGGCATCACCGTTGGTGCGCATCATAAAGGAAGGGTGATTGACGTAAACCAGGGATTAGACGGAGAAGGCCCCTTTTCTCCGGAGCGCAGTGGAACACTGCCTGTTGGCGATCTGGTTCGGATGTGCTTTAGTGGAAAATACAGCATGGATAAAATTAAAAAAATGATCAAAGGGGAAGGTGGAATGGTAGCTTATATGGGCACTAATAGTGCTTATGAAGTAGAACAAAAGGCTGCTAAAGGAGATGCTAATGCAAAACTGATCTATGAAGCTATGGCATACCAGGTTTCCAAAGAAATCGGTGCCATGTGCCCTGTCCTGAAAGGAAACATCGATGCCATATTAATTACAGGAGGTGTTGCCAACAGCAAATGGTTTGTAAACATGATTATTGAACGGGTATACCGCATCGCACCGGTCCATGTTTATCCCGGAGAAGATGAAATGAGGGCTCTTGCCATGAATGGACTGGCAGTTATCACAGGAGAAGAACAAGCGAAAGACTATAAATAACCTTACAGAAGAATATGAAAATAATGGGGCAGCATTTTGCCTGCCCGCTCAACTTTTTTTAGAATGTATTGTTTCTAACTTTAAAATTATACCATGGAAATTTACACCATACCTACTGAAAACCTGAAATTAGACGGCGGAGCTATGTTTGGCGTTGTACCTAAAGTTATTTGGAACAAACTTTATCCTGCCGATGAAAATAATTTGTGCAACTGGGCCATGCGCCTGATGCTGATCATTGATGGTGACAGAAAGATACTCATTAACAATGGCATTGGCGACAAACAGGATCATAAGTTTCTTCAGCATTATTACCTGAACGGGGATGACACGCTGGAAAAATCATTAGCTACCCTTGATCTTAGCCCGGATGATATCACGGATAATATCATAACCCACCTGCACTTTGACCATTGTGGCGGCAGCATCAAATACAATGAGGATAAAACACAGCTTATTCCGGCCTTTAAAAATGCCACCTATTGGGTAAGCACCCGGCAGTGGGAATGGGCTACAAACCCCAACCAAAGGGAAAAAGCCAGCTTTCTGAAAGAAAATATTCTGCCTGTTAAAGAATCCGGTCAAATGAAGCTTGTGGAGAAAGAAGGAGAACTCCTTCCTAACATCAGTGTTAAATTCTTTGATGGCCATACCGACGGGCAAATGATCCCTTATATTAGTTATAAGGGCAAGACTATAGTGTTTATGTCGGACTTGCTGCCATCTGTGGCACATATTCCAATGCCTTATATCATGAGTTATGATACCCGCCCCCTTATTACGCTGGAAGATAAAAAGCGCTTTTATACTGAGGCGCTGGAAAAAGATTACATCCTCTTTTTCGAGCATGACCTTTACAATGAATGCTGCACCTTAAAAGATACACCAAAGGGAGCCCGGGTTGACAAAATTTTCCCTCTCCATGAATTTATCGAAGGCAAAAAAAACTAATTAGAATCATTTTTTTGCCTCCGAAAAGCTTACTTTCTCTAATCTTTTCCGGAGAAACTGCGATATATAACCCCTCACAACCCATTGCTTTTTTCTGCGTATGTTTTGATAAATAAGCAGGATTACATATTTTTAATTCCTGAATAAAAGCACCCTTAAAAACATAGCGCATTGTATAGAATTGAATCCAATATCAGCCCCAGGTCTGATGAATTTATGAAAAACCAGTCTGCTTTTCGCGAAGTACTGGCTACATTCAAAAAACGACTTACGGAAGTCAAAAAGGGAGGCCCTCCTAAGGCCATTGAGCGGCATAAAGAAAGGGGCAAATTACTGGCCCGTGAACGCATCGATTTGTTGATTGATCCCAACACCCCATTCCTTGAGCTTTCATCTCTGGCAGCCTGTGATGTTTTTGACAACCAGTTTCCTTCTGCCGGAATAGTAACCGGAATAGGTGTAATACATGGCCGCGAAGCCCTCATTATTGCAAATGATGCTACGGTAAAAGGAGGCACCTATATCGAACAAACCATTAAAAAACACGTCAGGGCGCAGGAGGTAGCCATGGAAAACAACCTGCCCTGTGTATACATGGTTGATAGCGGCGGTGTTTTTTTACCGGAGCAGGCAAAAGTATTTCCGGACAAGTTTGACTTCGGGAGATTCTTTTTCAACCAGGCCCGCTTATCTGCAATGAAGATTCCGCAAATTGCCATTGTCATGGGGTCATGCACGGCAGGCGGAGCCTATGTTCCTGCCATGAGCGATGAAACAATCATCGTAAAGAAACAAGGAACAATTTTTATAGGCGGCCCTCCTCTGGTGAAGGCAGCAACCGGAGAGGAAGTCACTGCTGAAGAGCTTGGCGGGGCAGATGTACACACCTCCATCTCCGGGGTAGCCGACCACTATGCAGAGAATGACCAACATGCCCTGCAAATATGCCGAAATATTTTTGAAAACCTGGAATTACCCGACCGCCAAAAGCTGGATATTCGGACACCCCTGGAGCCCTATTACGATCCGCAGGAATTGTACGGCATTGCCCCCCTCGACCTCAAAAAACCCTTGGATGCCCGTGAGATCATTGCACGAATGGCGGATGGCAGCTATTTCCATGA
Source organism: uncultured Lentimicrobiaceae bacterium (assembly GCA_964654725.1). GTDB lineage: Bacteria > Bacteroidota > Bacteroidia > Bacteroidales > CAZZLL01 > CAZZLL01. The sequence goes on from CAZZLL010000044.1 coordinate 7,800, forward strand.
ATTTAAAACACGCTATGCTCCTACCCTGGTTACCGGCTTTGCCCACATCATGGGATTTCCTGTCGGCATTCTGGCCAATAACGGAGTGTTATTCTCTGAAACCAGCCTGAAAGGGGCACACTTTATTGAGCTTTGCACAAGTCGTAGCATACCGATCTTGTTCCTTCAGAACATCACCGGATTTATTGTGGGAAAAGAATATGAAAGAGGTGGCATTGCACGTGACGGAGCCAAATTCGTGCATGCTGTTGCAAACGCTGATGTTCCTAAGTTTACCGTAATATTTGGCGGTTCGTTTGGTGCCGGAAATTATGCCATGGCTGGCAGGGCCTATGAACCCCGACTGTTGTTTATGTGGCCCAATGCAAAAATTTCCGTTATGGGTGGGGAACAAGCTGCGAATGTGCTTATTACCGTAAAACAGGACCAACTTAAAGCCAAAGGACAAGAATTCCCAAAAGAAGAGATAGAAAAACTACGCGCCGAGATCCTTAAAAAATATGAGCACGAAGGCAGTGCCTATTACAGCACTGCCAGGTTATGGGACGACGGGATTATTGATCCTGTAGACACACGCAAAATCATTGCCATGGGAATATCGATGTCGTTAAACAGAAAATTCCCGGACACAAAATACGGTGTTTTCAGAATGTAAAAAAGTCAAGCATGAAAATATTCAAAACCATTGCTCTCGAAAGAAAAGAAGATGTAATTACTGTGTGGCTGAACCGGCCTGAGATCAGGAATGCCTTCAATGAAACCATGATTTCCGAACTGATTGAGGCTTTTGAAGGCATTAATATGATGGATGATATCCGTATTGTCATATTAAGCGGCAAAGGAAAAAGCTTTTGTGCCGGTGCAGACCTGAACTGGATGCGGGATGTAGCTAAGTATTCCTATGAAGAAAATTACAAGGAAAGCCTCAACCTCTCAAAATGCTTTTATACCCTATATACTTGCAGCAAACCCACCATTGCCCGGGTACATGGTGCTGCTATCGGCGGGGCAAACGGATTACTTGCCGCCTGTGACCTTGCCTATGCAGAAGAGAACACTACTTTTTCATTAAGTGAAGTAAAAATTGGGGTAGTTCCGGCATGCATCTCCCCTTATGTGATGAAAAGAGTAGGCGAATATGCATCCAAAGATCTGATGCTTACAGGAAAACGCTTTAAGGGAGCAGAAGCTGAGAAACATAAGCTGATAAATAAATCATTGAGCGAACAAGCCCTGGACAGGCATATTCATGAAGTCATTGAACTGTTGCGCACCAGTGGGCCCATGGCCATGACTCATTGCAAAAACCTTATTTATGAAGTTGCCAATAAGCTTACCCTTGAAAAAGCGTTGGATTATACTGCCCGAATGATAGCTGAAATAAGAGCCTCTGAAGAAGGACAGGAAGGCATGGCTGCATTTCTGGAAAAAAGAAAACCAAATTGGGTGAAATAATATACTGAAAAATTACAACTATGAAACTCTTTCATAAAATACTGGTTGCCAACAGAGGGGAAATAGCTATACGCATCATGAAGTCTGCCAGGGAACTTGGTATTCGCACAGCAGCAGTCTATTCAGAGGTTGATAAAGAGTCATACCATATAAGCCAGGCCGATGAAGCCTGGTGTATCGGAGAGAGTGAACTCAGTGATACTTACCTGAATGTTGGAAATATCATTCAAACAGCCCTGCGTGCCAAATGTGATGCTATACACCCCGGCTATGGTTTCCTGGCCGAAAATCCCCTTTTGGTGAAAGCCTGTGAAAAAGAAGGCATAACATTCATCGGGCCCCATTCGGAAGCAATCCGTCTTATGGGAAATAAAATTGAAGCACGTAAACTGGTGAAGGAAATTGGCATTCCCATGACAAAAGGAGTTACCGGTGACCTTGATATATTATTGGCAGCCAGCAAAAACATCCCATACCCCCTCCTGGTGAAAGCAGCCGCCGGTGGTGGTGGAAAAGGAATGCGAATTGTAAGGGAAGAAACAGAACTGCCTGAAGTACTGGAATCAACATCCAGAGAAGCAAAGTCCTATTTTGGAGATGGCAGCATTTACGTGGAACAATTTATTGAAAAACCCCGGCACATCGAAATACAGATTTTGGGGGATAATCATGGAAATGTAATCCATCTGTATGAACGGGAATGCAGCCTTCAACGAAGGTACCAGAAGATCGTGGAAGAATCTCCTTCCATTACCCTGGACAATAAAACCCGGGAAGAAATGGGCCGCGCTGCTGTTATGATTGCAAAAGAAATCAATTACAATAATGCAGGAACCATTGAATTTCTTTTAGATCAGCAGTTGAATTTCTATTTCCTTGAAATGAATACCCGCATACAAGTGGAACATCCCGTTACCGAAATGGTTACCGGATTCGACCTCGTGCGGGAACAGATACTCATTGCTGCCGGAAACAAAATGAGTATAAAACAGGAAAATGTGCAACAAAACGGACATGCTATTGAATGCCGGATATATGCAGAGGATCCTGAGAATAATTTTCTTCCTTCTCCTGGCCTGATATTACACTATAAAGAACCCGCAGGAAATAATATCCGCATAGATACAGGCATTGATAAACCAGTGGAAATACAGGGATTCTTTGACCCCATGATCAGTAAGTTAATTGTATGGGGCAGCAGCAGAGAAGAAGCAAGGATACGAATGCTGGATGCATTGGAACATTATGTGATACAAGGCATAAAAACAAATATTAGTTACCTGAAAACTTTGCTGTCGGATGAAACTTATATCCATAATCAAATATCCACCAATTACTGCGACCTCTCCCTTCATAATTGCATACAGAATATTCAACAGGAAAAAGAAAATATTGCCTTGCATATCCCGCTTATTGCTTATCTGATTTATGATATGAATACAGCGCTGCTCCATCATGTTTCTCAAAAAAATATCTGGCAACAAATTGGATACTGGCGGGATGTTATGCAGCTCCGTGTCAGTCTGGATGACAGCGAACATGAACTTCAGCTTTTATTCAATATGAACGGGCAGTTTGAATTTATTACCGGAGATAAAAAATTTTGTGCCTCTCTGAAACACCTCGAAGAGAACTATTTGTATTTCCAGCTCAACGAAGATTATTATAAGGTTTATATTACGGAAGACAGCAAAGGATATGCATATGTGCAGACAAATAATTATTCTTTTAAGCTGCACCGCAGCGATAAATTATTAATAGAGGATGTTTTTTCCGGTGGCGGCGCCCAGTCTGGCGAAAGCAGCAACCAGGTAACTTCACCTATGCCGGGTAAGATCATAAAAATTGAAGTGAATGATGGAGATACCATCAAAAAAGGGGATCTTTTACTCATTGTAGAAGCTATGAAAATGGAGAACAATGTGGTGGCCTCAAGAGACGGGGTAATTGAAAAGGTGAATGTTAAATCCGGCAACATGGTTGATACAGACACTCCCTTGATTTTACTAAAAGAATTAGAACCAGCTAATGTATGATTTTGTAAAAATCATTACTATTAGCGAAAACAAAACAATATGAACTTTGAACTAAGCCAGGAACAAAAAATGATACGGGAAACCGTACGTGACTTTGCCGAACGGGAGATAAAACCTGTGGCCAAAGAATTGGATGAAAAAGCCAGCTTTTCTGTTGATTTGACAAAAAAAATGGGCGAGCTGGGATTATTTGGTATGTATTTACCAGAAGAATATGGCGGGCAGGGACTGGATACTTTATCTTATGTAATAGCTGTGGAAGAGATTTCGCGTATTGACGGATCTCAGGGTGCTACGCTGGCAGCCCATAATTCACTTGGCATCGGGCCATTATATGCTTACGGCACCGAAGAGCAAAAAATGAAATATATTCCTCCTTTGTGCACCGGAGAAGCTTTGTGGGGTTTTGGATTAACCGAGCCCGACGCCGGATCCGATTCTCGCGGCACCAAAACCCGGGCAGAAATCCAGGGGGATGAATGGGTCATAAATGGCTCTAAGATTTTTATTACGAATGCTTCCTCTCCAATTACAGTTGGATCAACCGTGCAAGCGGTTACGAAAATTCTTGAAGATGGCCGTAAAGAATACTCCACTATAATTGTTGAGCAGGATACGCCGGGATTTAAGGCTGTTCCTATGCATGGCAAAATGATGTGGAGAGCTTCTGATACAGCACAGTTATATTTTGATGATTGCAGGGTTCCCAAAGAGAACCTCCTGGGGGAGATGGGAAAGGGTTCAAAAATAATGTTGTCAACCCTTGATAGCGGAAGATTATCAATTGCAGCTATGGGATTAGGTTGCGCCCAGGGAGCTTTTGAGTTGGCCATGGAATATGCGGCCGAAAGAAAGCAGTTTGGCAAACCCATCATTAAATTCCAGGTAAACGCTTTTAAACTGGCTGATATGGCCACTAAAATAGAGCTTGGCAGAAACCTGCTTTATAAAGCCTGCTGGCTGAAAGATGCCGGCAAACCTTTTGCGAAAGAATCTGCCATGGCGAAGTTATACTGTTCTGAAATTGCCCGTGAAGTGGCAGATGAGGCAGTACAGATTCACGGTGGATATGGTTTGATGAAAGACTATGATATTGAACGGTTTTACAGGGATCAGCGTTTATTGCAGATAGGCGAAGGCACCTCAGAGATACAAAGGCTGGTGATCAGCAGGTATATTGGATGCTGAGTCAATTGCCTGATTAATTTTAACTTCTCCATGAGTAGAAGGGGAAGGATTAAGGTAGGGATAAAAAACAAACAACAACTTATACATATGAACAAAGTAGTTAACGACGAAAAAGAAGCGATCAAAGGGATAGAGAACAATATGACCCTTATGCTTGGAGGATTTGGATTATGCGGTATTCCTGAGAAATGTATCAATGCACTGGTGGAAACAGGTGTTTCAGGGCTCACCTGTATTTCAAACAATGCCGGTGTAGATGATTTTGGACTGGGACTATTGCTAAAAAAGCACCAGCTCAGAAAAATGATCGCCTCCTATGTAGGGGAAAATGCAGAGTTTGAGCGCCAGCTGCTTTCCGGTGAACTGGAGGTAGACCTGATACCGCAAGGAACACTGGCTGAACGAATCCGTGCCGGAGGAGTCGGCATACCAGCCTTTTTCACCCCCACCGGATTTGGCACCGAAGTGCAGGAAGGAAAAGAAGTGCGTGAATTTCATGGCAAAATGTACCTTATGGAAGAATGGCTTAAAGCCGATTTCTCCATTGTAAAAGCAAAAGTGGGTGACACCAAAGGGAATCTGATCTACAATGCCACAGCCAACAACTTCAACAATATGATCGCCATGGCTGGAAGGATCACTATTGCCGAAGTAGAAGAGCTCGTGCCCTATGGCGAACTGGATCCCAATCAGGTTCATACACCGGGTATCTTTGTTCAGCGGATCTTCAAAGGAGTAAGCTATGAAAAACGCATTGAGTTTATTACAACCCGCGATGCTTAATTTATTAATCCTTAAAAACTGATAAAAATGGCTTTAGATAAAACTGGAATAGCAAAACGCATTGCACAGGAATTAAAAGACGGGTATTATGTAAACCTGGGAATAGGAATCCCTACCCTGGTAGCAAATTATATACCGGAAGGCATGGATGTTACCCTGCATTCTGAAAACGGATTGTTGGGCATCGGCCCCTTTCCTAAAAAAGATGAAGTGGAAGCAGACCTAATAAACGCCGGAAAACAAACCGTTACCGCCCTGCCCGGCTCCTCCTTTTTTGATTCTGCAACCAGCTTTGGTATGATACGGGGCGGCCATATTGACCTGACCGTATTGGGGGCCTTTGAAGTATCAGAGAAAGGAAACCTTTCCAGCTGGAAAATTCCCGCTAAGATGGTAAAAGGCATGGGAGGTGCTATGGACCTTGTGGCCAGCGCTAAATACATCATTGTGGCCATGACCCATACCGACAGAAATGGAAATCCCAAACTATTGAAAAAATGCCAGTTACCCTTAACCGGAGTAAATTGCGTAAAAAGAATTGTTACAAATATGGCTGTAGTTGATTTAACAAATAAAGGATTTAAACTCATCGAAAGAGCTCCCGGTGTAAGTGTTGAAGAGATTGTCAATGCTACCGGAGCTGACCTCATTGTTGAAGGAAAAATCCCTGAAATGAACATTTAAGTTTTTAAATTGATTTATAATTAGCACCTGATAACCCATAAATAATAACATCTATGAATTACCCAAAGAAAGTTGTCATTGGAGACATTACCGTAAGAGACGGCTTCCAGCATGAAGAAATTTTTATCCCCACCAGGGCAAAACTATGGTCGCTGGAACAATTGATTCTGGCCGGATTTAAACATCTGGAGGTAACAAATTTCGGAAATCCCAAAGGGATGCCTCAATTTCAGGATGCCGATGAATTGTACAAGCTGCTCCGTAAGAGCACAACAGTCAAACACCTGATCGATGATGTACAATTAACTGCCATCACTATACGTGAAAGAGCCATTGAGCGTGCCATTGAAGCCCGCAAAGAAGGATATGGCCCTGACAGGATTTTGCTGATGGTTTCTACCAGTGAGTCACACCACAAAAGAAATTCAGGTCTGAGCCTTGATGAATACTGGAAAATGTCAGAAAAATATATCAAGATGGCGCATGATGCCAATATAAAAGTAAACGGCACGGTAAGTACCATCTGGGGGTGCCCTATCGAGGGGCCCACAAAATTAGAGAAAGCCATTGAGTTCACCCAACGATGGCTGGATATTGGCGCCGACGATGTAGAACATGCCGACCATGACGGTTCTGCATCCCCCGACAGGGTTTATAAGTATTTTTCTATGTTAATGGATGCGATTCCTTATCCCGAAAAACACATCGTGCATTTTCACAGTACCCGCGGATGGGGACTGGCAAACGTGCTGGCTGCATTGCAGACGGGAATGACTAATTACGAATCAACAATAGGCGGACTTGGCGGTCAACCTGCAAACTTCGTTGACAGAACACCTGTTTCGGGAACAGGAGCTTATTATTATGCTGATCCCAATATTGTAGGCCTTGTCAGTACAGAAGACATGGTGGTGATGATGGACGAAATGGGTATAGAAACAAACCTGGATATTGATAAAGTCCTGGAAATCGGTCAAATGATGGAGCGGATTGTTGGCAGGAGACTGCGCTCTGAAACAATTAAGAATGGCAGGATACCGAAAACGCTGACGGGAAGATAAGTCAATTGCCTGGCTGGTTGCTGGTAGCTAAAGAAAGGTTTTATATTGCTTCGTATTTTTCTATAAAATAGATATATTTACGGCTGAAAATTAAATGCTTTTATCATTATGAGTTCCAACAAGGTATTGGTAATCAACCCAAAAAACACTTCCACAAAAGTAGCCATTTACAGAAACAATAAACTGGTATTCCTGAAAAACATTAAACATAAGGACGAAGAATTTGAAGCCTTTGAAAATGTTTATGATCAGAAGGATTACCGAACAAAAGTGGTCCTACAGGAACTAAAAGACAATGGGATAAAACTGGAACTGGTAAAAGCCGTGATTGCCAGGGGTGGATTGATCAAACCTGTTGACTCCGGTATTTATGAAGTGAACGATCGCATGAAGGAAGACCTGAAAAAAGGAATTATGGGCCAGCATGCCAGCAACCTGGGAGGGATCATCGCATCGGATATTGCCAAACTGATCAAGGTAAAAGCCTACATTGCCGATCCGGTGGTAGTGGATGAAATGAGCAATATTGCCCGTGTTACAGGCCACCCTTTGTTTGAAAGGAAATCCGTTTATCACGCTTTAAGCCATAAAGTCGTATCCAGGAAATACGCCAAATCCATCAGCAAGAAATACCATGAACTTAAGATGATCATTGTAACAATTGGTGGTGGTGGAATTTCTGTAGCAGCCCATAAAGATGGCAAAGCTATTGACCTGAACCAGGCTTTTGATGGCGGTGGCCCATTCTCCATCGAACGTACCGGATCATTGCCCATAGGAGATCTTATCAGAACCTGTTATAACGGAAAATATTCTGAAGAAGAATTGATACAAATGGTTACAGTAGAAGGCGGACTGAATGCTTACCTGGGCACTACAAATATTTATGAAATCCAGGAACGCATTGAAAGCGGCGATGAAAAAGCCAGCTTCATTATGTACGCCATGGCCTACCAGGTAGCCAAAGAGATCGGAAGCATGTTTGCCGTGCTTGAAGGGGATGTGGATGTGATCATTCTTGCCGGAGATTTGTTTCACTACAAAGAGTTTGTAGACAATATCTCACAACGCATCGACAAATTTGCCCCCATCGCCGTTTATCCCGACGAAGACGAAATGGAAGCTCTGAACATGAATGCCCAGTTGGCATTGCAGGGGGAAGAGGAAGTGAAGACATACGAATGAATCAATTGACTTACATATTCCTGCGGTACTGCCCCCCAACCTCAAACAATGCTCCGGTGATCTGACCCAGGCTGCAATATTTTGCCGCTTCCATCAGTCCTTCGAAAATATTTCCATTGTTGAGTGCAATTTCTTTCAAGGAATTCAGGGTTTCATCGGATTCATTTTTCCAGGTCTTATGCAGTTCATTCAGCATAGCGATCTGGTATTCTTTCTCTTCTTTCGTAGCACGTATCACTTCTCCCGGAATGGTTGTAGGCGATCCTTTGGATGAGAGGAAAGTATTCACGCCCATGATTGGCAATTGGCCGGTATGTTTCATATGTTCATAGTACAGGCTTTCTTCCTGTATCTTGCTGCGCTGGTACATAGTTTCCATGGCACCCATCACACCACCCCTGTCGGTAATGCGGTCGAATTCGGTGAGTACCGCTTCTTCCACCAGGTCGGTCATTTCTTCAATAATAAACGCACCCTGCAGGGGATTCTGGTTTTTCGCCAATCCCAGTTCGTGGTTGATGATCATTTGTATGGCCATGGCGCGGCGAACAGATTCCTCGGTCGGTGTCGTGATGGCTTCATCGTAAGCATTGGTATGCAGTGAGTTGCAATTATCATAGATGGCATACAAAGCCTGAAGGGTAGTACGGATGTCATTGAAATCTATCTCCTGGGCGTGTAATGAACGCCCGGAAGTCTGGATATGGTATTTCAACATCTGCGAGCGCGGATTGGCTTTATATTTGATTTTCATGGCTTTCGACCAAATCAGGCGTGCCACCCTGCCCAGGACAGAATACTCCGGATCCAGTCCGTTGGAGAAGAAAAAGGATAAATTGGGTGCAAACTTGTTGATATCCATTCCCCGCGACAAGTAATACTCTACGAAAGTGAACCCGTTAGCCAGGGTAAAGGCCAGTTGAGAAATGGGGTTAGCTCCTGCTTCAGCAATATGATATCCGGAAATAGAAACCGAATAAAAATTCCTGACGTTGTTCTCAATAAAATACTGTTGGATGTCGCCCATCATCTTCAGGGAGAAATCGGTGGAAAAGATACAGGTATTCTGTGCCTGGTCCTCCTTCAGGATGTCTGCCTGTACGGTACCACGAACGCGACAAATGGTATCTTCTTTGATTTTATTATAGACCTCTTTCGGCAAGACCTGATCGCCTGTAACACCCAACAACATCAATCCCAGTTCATCATTTCCCTGCGGCAACTTCCCCTGGTATTCCGGACGTTTAGTACCTTTTTTCTTATAAATTTCATCAATTTTGGCATTCACATCCTCTACCATGCCATTATTTTTTATATACACCTCGCACTGCTGATCAATGGCAACATTCATAAAGCAGGCTGTTAAGGTAGGTGCCGGACCATTGATGGTCATAGAAACTGAGGTTTTCGGATCAACAAGGTCGAAGCCGGAATAGAGCTTTTTGGCATCATCCAGGCAGGAAACAGAAACTCCGCTGTTACCAATTTTTCCGTAAATATCGGGCCTGCGGTCAGGATTTTCTCCATACAAAGTTACCGAATCAAAAGCGGTGGATAAGCGTTTAGCCGGCATACCAAATGACAGGTAGTGAAACCGTTTATTGGTACGTTCCGGTCCGCCTTCACCGGCAAACATACGGGTGGGATCTTCACCGGTACGTTTGAACGGGAATACACCAGCAGCATAGGGAAATTCTCCGGGAACATTTTCCATGAGATTCCACTCCAGTATATCCCCCCAACTTTTATATTTCGGGAGTGAAACTTTTGGCACCTTTAAATGAGAGAGGGATTCTGTATGTGTTTCAACCCGTATCTCTTTATCACGAACTTTATAAACAAACTCAGGATTGTTATATTTTTTGACCTTTTGCGTCCATTCTTCCAGAATCTTTTTACTGTTGGGATCCAGATCCAATGACAATTTTTCGTATTGTTCCTCCAGCTTCTTTATGGTAGCGGTTTGATCGCCTTCAGATAGTTCAAAACTTTCAACGGATTTTCGGATGGCATACAAGCGATCAGCCAGTATACCCTGCTCTTTTGCCCATTTATTATAATTCCTTACCGTGTCTGATATTTCTGACAGATAACGGGTACGGTTTGGCGGGATAATAAATATTTTCTCTGACATCTCATCCGAATTCTGCATTCCGGAGACAAAATCCACGCCAGTTTTTGCTTCGATGGTTTTAATAAGCGCCAGGTAGAACTGGTTTACGCCCGGATCATTGAACTGGGAAGCAATGGTTCCAAACACGGGCATTTCATTGAAGTCCCTGTCGAACAACTGATGGTTGCGCTGGTATTGTTTCTTTACATCGCGGAGTGCATCCAGTGAGCCGCGTTTGTCAAATTTATTCAGGGCGATGATATCGGCAAAGTCGAGCATATCAATTTTTTCCAGTTGTGTGGCAGCTCCGTATTCCGGTGTCATCATGTACATGGCGAGGTCGCTGTGGTCGACAATTTCCGTATCTGACTGACCAATACCGGAGGTTTCAAGGATCACGAGGTCGAATCCGGCAGCCTGCACAATGCATTCCGCATCCTTCACGTACCTGGAAACAGATAGATTCGACTGGCGTGTAGCCAGGGAGCGCATGTACACCCGGGGGTGGTTGATAGAATTCATGCGGATGCGGTCGCCCAGCAAGGCACCACCGGTCCGCCGTTTGGAAGGATCTACAGAGATAATGGCAATATGCTTATCCGGAAAATCCTGGAGGAATCTTCTGACGATTTCATCTACCATAGAAGACTTTCCAGAACCTCCTGTACCGGTAATTCCTAATACTGGTGCTTTTTTACAATTATCATCTTTCCTGAGATCCTCCAGCACATCCATAATACTTTCAGGGAAATTTTCTGCTGCGGATATGGCTCTTGAAATGGCATTTATATCGCGCTTCCTTAGCTGTTCTGCTGAAACATTGATATCCTTTCCGGTAGGGAAATCTGATTTTCTCAGCACATCATCTATCATCCCCTGGAGGCCAAGTTCACGACCGTCATCAGGGGAATAGATGCGTGTAATGCCGTAATCGTGCAATTCCTGAATTTCTTCCGGAAGGATCACTCCTCCTCCACCGCCAAATATCTTGATATGTCCACATCCCCGTTCTTTGAGCAGATCATACATATACTTAAAGTATTCTGTGTGACCACCCTGGTAACAAGTAGCAGCAATAGCTTGTGCATCTTCCTGCTGGGCACAGTTTACAACTTCTTCAACGGAGCGGTTATGTCCGAGGTGGATCACTTCAGCTCCTGTGGCCTGTATGATTCGGCGCATAATGTTGATGGCTGCATCGTGTCCATCGAAAAGAGAGGCGGCAGTAACCACCCGAATGTGATTTTGCAGGATATACTTTTCCCGGTTTTTCATGGCAAATGTGGTTTAGGGTGCAAAGATAAAAAAATTGCCTGAGTGCCGGAATCAATTGCCTGCCTGTCCAGATGAACGAAGTGAAATCGGTAATTGCCTGAGTGCCGGAATGGATTTTAGAAGTATGATTCATGATTTAAAGAATAATAATTCTTTACTGAAAGCTGGCGGATGCATAAAGCTACATATATTTCTGTTTTTTGATGATCAGTACTTTGTCTTCTTCTAAAATCAAGTAACCGTAATCATAACATAAACGATATGTATTTCCGGCTTTAGTAGTATATACCTGTGTAAGGTATTTAAATCTGAATCCACTTTTTCCGAGCAAATCTTTTTTTATGGTTGTTTTTCCTTCCGGACTAAAAAAGCGAAGCAGGGATCTATTTTTTCTCAATATTTTATTAATTTTTTTAATTTCAGTTTCACCAGGATTTGTATTGGCATTGTGCCAGGCACTTCGGCAGTTTGCATCGCAGAACCTTTTATCTGTACGTCCTTTCAGCACTTCTCCGCAATACACACATTTACTTTTATCCATTTTTTATTCGTTTATATACACTTATAAATGTATAAAATACTTTTATCAAATCAAAACTCATCTATTTTTGAATATCCTTCAAAATTCCTCCTCTACAATTAAGAATATTTTAAAAAGAGAAAATGTAAGGCTAAAATGAAAAGCACGGTGATTTACCTAAACAGGGCAGAAACAAAGGAAAGTGGATTAGTTAGGTTATTGTTTAAACCTGATAACAGAGTATTTGAAATTATAAGGGATAATGACTGGATATTTTACAACCCGGGACTTAAATCCTGGTGTATAAAAAATGACTCGACACAGATAAATTTATTGTATGATCTTTTTAATGGAGTAGCAAGCATCAATAGATATTATTTAAATGCTGCCGCACAAATTAAAGCGGATGATATTGAACTAAACGGCAATATCAGGTTCAACAACATTCTTCCAACCATTGAAAAGGAAGGAAATGTTTTGGTTGTTCCAGTTATCCGGGAGGGCGAAAAATTCCTTTTGTTGCGCTATAAGTCTAATAATAAGATAAATAAAGCATTTAAACAGAAACCATATATTAGCTGGAGGAATGACCTGGGTGGATTTTATCTTCCTGCATCCCGAAGTGTTTTAATCAGGTTTCTAAAGGATAACATATCCTTCATAAGGATTCACCTGCATCATAAACTGCAGATAAATGATATCTATATCCAGCAATTGCTTTTTGAGCAACATTATTTAAAAGACGGCAGGTTTAAAAGATGTCCGGCGGAATTTATGGAAATACTGTATCAGGAAAATTACAGCATGAGTACGATCAGAACCTATCACTACATGCTTTTAAGATACATAAACACCTTTAAATCAAACAGTTTGTCACAAATTAATTCATTCGGGGAGAAGCAACTCAATGAATATCATTTAGGGTTAAAACAGAGCAAACGCTATTCATCCAAATCGATTAATCAATCAATAAGTGCGGTTAGTTTTTATTACCGAAGGGTTTTGAAAAAAGAGATAGATTCTTCAGAAATCAGTCGGCCAAAGCGCGACAGGAAACTTCCTCAATACTATTCGAGGGATGAATTAATAAAGATTCTTCAGGCTACCCCAAACATTAAGCATAAAGCCATGATAGCTTTAACATATTCATCCGGGTTACGAATCAATGAGCTATTAGGTTTACGTCCCGAAGACATCCTTTCTGACTGCATGCAGGTTATAATAAAAGGAGGCAAAGGCAGGAAAGACAGGTATACGGTTCTTTCGCAAACCAGCCTTAGGTTATTGAGGGAATATATCAGGGAATATCCACCTGGCGAATACTTATTTCAGGGTCAATTTGGCGGCAAATACTCTGCCAGCAGTTTTCGCAATGTATTGAGCACATCGGTAAAAAGGGCAGGGGTTGTAAAAAAGGGGGCATTGCATACCCTGCGTCATTCGTTTGCCACTCATTTGCTTGAAGACGGTGTAGATTTGCGGATCATTCAGGAATTACTGGGTCATCGGTCATCGAAGACCACTGAGATATACACCCACGTAACGAACAGGCATTTACGAAGGATAAAGAGCCCGTTAGACAAGA
>CAZZLL010000045.1:0-20346 GCA_964654725.1 uncultured Lentimicrobiaceae bacterium
ATTAACAAAAATTACTGCTGAAAAATCTTGGGTGTCCCATTGACGAAGTCAGGAATTGCATATCAATGAGTATAATAAATGTGTCGTTACCATACCTGGTTCTGAATTACCAAGAGGAGGAGGTGGTGCAAGGTGCATGACTATGCCGGTGGTAAGAAAAGACATTGAGTGGTAAGGCCTGCTTGTTATTAAGGGTTATAGGAAGAAAACAGGATTAGTTCTTGGCATATTTCCCAAATAATTTCCACAATAGCCTGTGAAATTTATGTGCCCCTCTAACAGGTTCAGCATACATGAAGATGCATTCACCTGAAATACATTTCATACCATTCTGATTTGCATATTCAACAGCTTCATTAGTTCCGGCTCCCTGTTGGATCCAAATGTGCTTTATTCCCTTATCTTTTAATTCCTTTACAATATGCAGGGCTTCATTTTTAGGTGTTAAAATCAATGCCCTGTCAACATCATCAGGAAGAGATGCAATATTCGGATAACAGGGAAGGTCAATAATTTTCTCCGCCTTGGGGTTTACAGGAATGAATTCATATCCTTTTGGACTTAACTCTTTAATAATAGTGGAACTGAATTTTTTTTCACTCGTTGAAGCTCCCACCAGAGCCATTCTTTTAGGACGAAGGAATTCTTCAATATCAGATTTTCTTAACTTGGTCATGGCTTAATAATTGTAATTTTTTGAATCCGTATATATGATGTCAATAAAAACAGGTAAATGATCGCTGAATCCTCCCAGGTAATTTGGTCCTCCGTAAGTTCTGAATGGTTTTAACCCAAGATTTCTTTCATCCTTTTCCAGAAGAAAAGGGGCTTTAAATACATGCGCTCTTTGCTGGTCAATTTGAAGCTTATCCTGTCCATTGTATATGTTTCCACTTACAATAATTTGATCCAGGTAACTCCACCTCTCATGATATTTGTGTGACCCTTCTTCCTCAGGAAGCAAGGCCATCAGGTTTAAAAGGTCATGATTATTTAAACTATCAATTGTTGTTTTTGCTTTAAGAAATATAGAAAGGCTTTCATCAGAAGGTTCATCATTAAAATCACCCATTATAAGTATGCGGGGATTAACATGGTGGTGTAATACGGAATCTATCTTATGCCTCAATACATTGGCAACGTAATCTCTTTTTGGTTTACTCTTTAAAGTGCCTCCATATCTGCTGGGCCAGTGATTGATGAAAATATGCAGGGTATCTTTGCCAAAAAGCAATCCCTTTGTATAAAGAATGTCCCTTGTTTTTAAATCTTTGTCAAAAGGAAATGAAATAGGAATGCTTTCATAATGTATGGGACTGAACTTTACAGGCCTAAAAATGAGGGCAACATCTATTCCTCTCCAGTCAGGGGATTCAGTGTGTATAACCTCATATTTGTATTGACTAAGGGGGGTATGATCGATCAACTGGTCAAGAACAGCCCTGTTTTCTACTTCGGCAAAACCTATTATTGAAGGAGGTTCCCATCCACCTGCCGCAATTAAGGTCTTGTAGATGTGATTGAGCTTTTCAAGGTACCTGTATTGATTCCAGGATTTATCACCTTCCGGGGTGAATTCCTCGTCTTTTGTAAGGCTGTCATCATATATATCAAATAAGTTCTCTACATTATAAAATAATATCCTTGCACCTGTACCATATCTTGGATCGGGATTGAATCCAATATATAATCATGTATCCTTGTCATACTGGCAATAAGCAATTGTGCTGAGCAAAAAGTTTAGCAAGAGAAATATGGTGGTTTTTTTCATAGTTATTTATCGAGTTTTTTTATTACAGCGGTATTGGATAATATGCCTGCAATGATCCGGGCTAGGTTGTCATTATTCAAGCCCTTAAAAAAAGAACCAAGGTCTTTCTTTTTATTATTTTCACCATCCAGAGATGTTGCCAGTTTCTTTACCTCTTTAAACTGAGAACCTGTTAGTTCATCTTCAATTGAAGTAAGGATGGCCAGATAAATATCATCCTGACTATTTTCTTGCCCTTCAGGAAGGCCAAAAGTTTCAAGCTCTGTAATGGATGCCTCCAGGATTCCCCTTCCCATTTTTTTACAGGAATCCATGTAGTCACTGTCACCGGAAGTATCCCTAAGTGCCCATGAACTAAAATCATAGTCAATCTTTTCAATTTGCTTAATTTTCTGGTTGTTCTCTCCAAAAATTCTGCCTAAAATGATAATAGTAAAATTCTTCCATGCCTCCAGATCAAAATCTTTTTGATCCAGCTTTTCAATTTGTTGCTTTAATAATGCGATATATTTGTCCATTTTGCGGAATATTTATGAACTGTAAATTTACAATTTTCATTCGTTAGCAGATAATTCCTGCCAAATTTTATTATATAGTCCATTCAGGGCATATGGTGGTATGTTATGGCCGAATTTGGGGAAGGTAAATAATTTTATTTTGGCATCTTCAAAACATTGCGGATAGGAAAAACATACACAATCACTTAAGGTATCTATCTGAGGAATAGTGTCACATCCTGCAGCTTTTGCCCAACTACGTATGCTCTCATGTGCTGAAATAAAATTTATTATTACGTCTCTGCTTTGACCTCCAGAAAAAAATACTATTGAATCCTGCATTCCATGAAGATGAATGACTGACAGGCCTTTATTAATGGAAGACAGTTGCTGATCCTTTCTCAGGTTTGCTGCAATTGCCGCTATTCCGTCAAAGAATTCTCTTTTTTCTGCCAGGCGATAAACCATACCTGCACCGTTGCTCATCCCTAAACCATATATGGCCTGGTCTTTTAATATTTCTTTTTCAGATAACCACCTGATAATGTCCTCAGTAAACTTAATGTCATTGGCTTTTGAAGGTTCCCAACCACTGCCGGTATTCCAGGAGCGGTCGAGGCCCTGGGGATAAACTCCAATAAACTCTTCTTGTTGTATAAGTCTGTTAAGGTGTCGTATCCAGAATTTTGCAGAACTTCCCATCCCATGAAAGGCAATAAGAACAGGTGTATTCTTATCATAATGATCAGGCAGGTGCAGGATAAAGTCACGGGTGATATTGCCGGAATGTATTTGAATGTTCTCGATTCCTGCCTTTCCTTTTAAAACCTTCTCCTGTGTCTCTTTTTTTTCCTTGTTCATGCAGGTGGAAAGGGTCATGGCAATCAGAAGGGAAAGAATCAATAGGTGTGTGTTTTTCATTTTTATCGAAAGAAAGTGATCGACTAATTTACAAATTCATTGGGATGTTATTAGCTTTGCTAAAGAATTTATTTATGTTGATTGTCGATGAAATCCTAAGCTATCTTGAAAAGAATTTGCGGGGGTTCTAAAAAATAAGAGAGCAAATCAGCATGGTGGATGGCTAATGATGCGATCCGTGAATTGAAAAGTGAATATTTGCAAAAACGATTAAAGAAGAAATCAGTATCAAAAAGGAAATAATTATGGAAACTATGGAAAACCTGATGGCACATCGCTCAATTCGAAAGTATAAATCAGATGAAATTAGTGAAGGGTTATTGATGAGGATTCTGGAAGCCGGTTCCAGGGCTTCTACTACCGGTAATATGCAATTGTACAGCATTATTGTTAGTAAAGAAAAGGAATTGCGCGAAAAGCTTTGGGCGAATCACTTTAAACAGCCAATGGTATTGGAAGCCCCGGTGCATTTGACTTTTTGTGCCGACATAAACCGTTTTCATACATGGTGTGAAATGAGAAATGCTAAACCAGCCTACGACAATTTTTTATGGTTTATTAATGCCGCTATTGATGCAGTATTAGTTTCCCAGAACGTTGTTATAGCTGCTGAAGCAAACGGATTGGGTGCTTGTTATTTGGGAACTATCACTTATATGGCTGATAAATTTATAGAGATATTAAGTTGTCCTCAAGGCGTTATTCCGGTTGCAGCCATTGTTATTGGATACCCGGATGAGAACCCGGGGTTAACAGATCGATTGCCACTGGAAGCTGTTGTTCATAAAGAGAAATATGTAAATTATACAGAGGACAGCATCAATAGATTGTATTCAGAAAAGGAAGCCCTGACTTTAACAAAACAATTAATACAGGAGAATGAGGTTGCAAATTTAGCACAGGTGTTTACTGAAAAGCGCTACAAGAAGGCTGATAACCTTCATTTTTCCAAAGGCTTTTTCGAAATATTGAAGAAGCAGGGATTTTTCAACCAGGATTAAAAGTCACCTTTCAACATCATTTTGTTCATTTTTATCTCCCTGAAAGGTAGATTTTCAGATACATATTAGCTTCATTTATCACAATTATTTGCCGCTGCTAATTCTGCTATATAGAATTGCATAAAAGCTGGTAAAAAAAATATTATGAAGCTCAGATATTTACCCATTTTCTTTTGTTTTATTTTTCCTGTTTTGTTGATTGCCCAGAACTCTCAATCAAATTGGTATTTTGGTGTATATGCAGGAATGCAATTTAATGGCAATACCTCTGTAGCTGCATTAGGTAGTTCAATGTATGCTATTGAGGGCAGTGCAAGTATATCAGATAATGCGGGAAATCTTTTGTTTTACACTGATGGTGTGAATATCTGGAACAAGAATCATAACACCATGTCGAACGGAACAGGATTATACGGACATTCTTCTTCTGCTCAGTCTGCTCTGATTGTCCCAAAACCCGGAAGTTCAGGTATGTATTATATTTTTACGGTGGATGAAGGCGGATATGTAAGTCCGCCTAATAATGGCCTGCATTTCAGTGTGGTTGATATGTCCCTGAACAATGGATTAGGGGATGTAGTATCTAATGCAAAAAATATTTCCCTGCTTGCGTCCTGTGCTGAAAAGCTTACAGCTGTTCCGCATGCTAATTTGCAGGATGTATGGATACTGGTACATGCACAAAATTCCAATGCATTTTATGCTTTTTTGTTAAGCTCAGGAGGAGTGGATACAACTGCTGTTGTTTCTAGTGTAGGAACATCACATAATGGAAGTGTTACCAATACAATAGGGTATATGAAAGCTTCGCCTAATGGAAACAGGATTGCGCTTGCTTGTCATGGGTTGGGCCTATTTGAAATTTTTGATTTTAACCGTTCATCCGGTATTGTTTCAAATACTCTTACATTGCCATACCATAATGCAGCTTACGGTGTGGCCTTTTCTCCGGATGGAACAAAACTATACGGATCCACTGAATGTTATAAAACAATTTACCAGTGGGATCTTCAGGCAGGATCAACTGCTGCAGTTTGCAGTTCGGAGCTAACGATAGGTTCTATTCCGTCTGCATATGGAATCGGTGCAATGCAGTTGGCTGCGGATGGGAAAATATATGTTGCTGCAGGTGGAAGAAATTACCTGGGGGTTATTAATAATCCGAACAATATCGGGAGTGCATGCGGCTTTAGTGCGAACGGATTCTTTTTAGGTGGGAAAACCAGCTACTACGGCTTGCCGAACTTTTATCATCCGGAACGACAAGAAATAGAAATCCTTACGCAAAATAATTGTTTTGGTATTCAATCCAACTTTCAGCTATCAGATTCAAGTTTGGTTGATTCAGTGATCTGGAATTTCAATGATCCGGCCTCAGGAAGTTCAAATTATTCCACTTCTTTTCAGGCAACTCATATCTTTACTTCTCCCGGCCAATACCCGGTATATTTATATGCGTATAATAATGGAAGCCCAGATACCATTACAGATACCATTCAGGTTTATCCTAATCCTCAGCTCAACTTAGGTCCTGATACATCAATGTGCTCAGGGAATTCAATGTTTTTAGCTCCACCTCAATCATTTCAAACATACACTTGGAGTACAGGAAGCACAGCTGCCCAATTAAACATTATTTCACAAGGTTTATACTGGTTGCATGTAACTGATCAGAATGGTTGTACCGCAGTAGATACAATTTCTGTTAGTTTTGCACCGGCACCAATGGTTGATTTAGGAAAGGATACCTCCATTTGCACCGGTAACAAAATTGTGCTAGATGCCGGAAACAATCTTACTTACCAATGGTCAAATGGCTCAATAGCGGCAAATATCATGGTTCAGCATCCGGGATGCTATTGGGTGAAGGTTACAAATACATACGGATGTGAAAGTTATGATACAGTATGTATTACAACACACAGCGGACTGCAGGTTGACCTCGGTCCGGACACGATGATGTGTGAGGGTGAATCCATTATGATTTATGCTGGAACTCAATTTTCGGGATACACCTGGAACGATGGATCATCGAATACTTATAATATATTTAGCAGTCCGGGAAGCAAATGGATAGAAGTTACCGATTCACTTGGATGTACATCCCACGATACAGTTGTGATTTCATACAGAAACACTCCGCAGGTTGATCTGGGGGAGGATACTATCTTATGTCCGGGGGAGAACATATTAATCTCTGCCGGAAGTTTCAGTCAGGTAGAATGGAATGATGGTTCGCAGGTTCTGGATAAAAGCATTGACCAGGCCGGTATTTACTGGGTAGAAGTTACAGATCAGTATGGTTGTTCTGCTACAGACAGTATTAGTATTGATTTTTTCCCATTGATTGGCCTTGATTTTTTGCGTGATACATCCATTTGTGAGGGTGATGCGATTATCCTGAATATGGATGCCCCATCGCAATCAACATTTTCTGACGGTGGATTAAAGGATCTGCCATATGTTATTTCAGCACAGGGCTGGTATTGGATTGATCAAAATGATAGCAATGGCTGTTTTGTAAGGGATTCATTCTACGTTAATGTATTGCCTAAACCAGAGCTTAGTTTGGGGGAGGATTTATCCCTTTGTTATGGTGAAATGACGTTAATCAATGCAGGAAAAGATCATTTTCAATATTTGTGGAGCACCGGAGAAACTTCCTCAATGATTGATGTTGACCAATCAGGGCTTTATTGGGTTGAAGTCAAAAATGAGAATGGATGTTTTGACAGGGACACTATTGAAATTACATTCAGGCAACCGCCAACGCCTAATCTGGGCGGGGATGTATATATAAGCGGAGATGAATCGGTTTACCTTGATGCAGATTGTAATGCTGAGTTTTATGAATGGCAGGATGGCAGTACAAATGCATATTATTATGCCTATGGTCCGGGAACATACTATGTGATTGCTTCAAATGGAAACTGCAGCGCTTCAGATACAATACAAATTATAGAATATGCTGAATTATGGGTTCCTAATGCCTTTACACCAGACGGTGACGGACTAAATGATGTATTTAAACCGGAAGGTGTTGCCCTTGAAGAATACCACATGCAAGTATTCGACCGTTGGGGAAAATTAATTTTTGAAACCAATGATATCACCCGAGGGTGGGATGGAAAAGTGAATGGTTCCCGCCTGAATACTGGTGTTTATAGCTACCTTATCTATTATAAAGCTCAAAATTTACTAATTACGGGTGGAAGGGAACGAATATTGAAGGGTACTGTTACGCTTATGCGATAAAACAGCTAATTAGGTTTTAGTTTGGTGTATTGCAGAAGTCCCGCTTGCGGGACTTCTGCATTTTAGGCAACTATATTGGCATTTCTTGTGTCCCTGATATATAGTTATTTTTATTAAATCTAAACAAAAAGAAACATAAGGTTGCCTTTACATCCAAAATGAATTATTGTAACTTTGTTATTTAAGTTAATAATCAATGAAGTTTTTTGTTATTTCCAGCTTGCTTTTACTATTGATAGCTCAAACTGTTTGTGCACACAAAGACAGTATACAGGCGGAAAAGATTGAGTTTATTGAAAATAAGGGTCAGTGGAATTCTAATGTTCAATTCAAAGCAAACATTGACGGGGGAGCTGTTTTTTTGGAAAAGGACAGGCTCACTTTTGCCCTGCAGGATTTAGAAGCGATCAATGCCTTATTGCATTATAAAATGCAGAACAAAAAGTTGCAATACGGAAAAAGGGCTCCTTCCAGAATAATTAATTGTGCTTCATATCAAATGGTTTTTGAAAACGCTAATCCCCATACATTCATATATCCATATCAGAAATCAAATGATTACCTGAATTATTTTATCGGAAATAACCCATCAGGATGGGCTTCCGGGGTGTATAAATATAAAATGGTGGAATATAAAAATGTTTGGCGTAATATCGATATTCATTTTTACGAGGAATCTTTATTATTGAAGTACGATATTATTGTTCATCCCGGGGGTAATTTGGAAGATATTTTTTTTAGGTATGAAGGGGTTGATAATATCAAAGTGCGGCAAGGGAATCTGCACATTATCACCAGTGTGAACACCCTTGTTGAAATGCGGCCATATGCTTATCAGTTGATAGACGGGAAAAAGCGCATTATTGATTGCTCATTTAAGGTCCGGAAAAACACTGTATATTTTGATGTAGAAAAGGATGCTCTTGATCCCGATAAGGATCTCATCATTGACCCAATGATTTTTTCAACCTATTCCGGTTCTACTGTTGATAATTGGGGATATACAGCCACATACGATAATGAAGGATATTTGTATGCTGGTGGTGTTGCCTTTGGAACGGGTTATCCTTTGGTTACAGGATCCTACCAAACAACGTATGGTGGCGGGAATTGCGATATTTCTATAACGAAATATGATACTTCAGGATCCTTTCCCATTTATTCAACGTATATAGGAGGAAGTGGTTCTGAAGTACCCAATAGTTTGTTTGTAAATGACATTGGTGAATTATATATTATGGCAGTAACTGGTTCAAATGATTTTCCTGTTTCAGTTAATGCCATGGATACGAGTTTTAATGGAGGAACGAATTATACATTAACCTTTGTTATAGGTTTTCCAAACGGTACTGATTTTGCTGTTACCAGGTTAAGCAGTGACGGCACCTCTCTGTTAAATGGAACATATTTCGGTGGAACATCAAATGACGGGTTAAACGCCTGGAACCCTCTGATACATAATTATGCTGACGAGGTAAGAGGGGAAATTGTGCTGGATAAAAACAGCAATTGTTATATAGTAGGAAGTACACAAAGTACTGATTTTCCAACAACTCCGGCAGCATTCCAGCCGGTATACGGCGGAGGTTTGCAGGATGGTTGTGTTATTAAGTTGAGTCAGGATCTGAGCAATGTTTTTTGGTCATCATTTATAGGAGGATCTGATAAAGATGCAACATATAGCATTGACCTGGATGGCAAAGCTAATGTTTATGTCTGTGGAGGGACAAAATCAACAGATTTTCCGACAAGCAGTAATAGTGTGAGCCCCAATTATATCGGTGGCAATGTTGATGGTTACATAACAAAGATTAATAAGCATGGAAAATCCATAATGAGTTCAACCTATTGGGGCCATACACATTATGATCAGGTGTATTTTGTAGAAGTTGACTTGCAGGGAAATGTTTATGGTTTAGGGCAAATTGATACATCTGGTACAGCTTTAATTCAGAATGCAAGCTGGAATATGCCTGATGGGGGACAATTTATTACAAAGTTTTCAGCCGATCTTGATACAGTAATCTGGTCAACAACTTTTGGCACCGGATCCGGAGAAGCTGATATATCTCCAACTGCTTTTCTTGTTGATATTTGTAACAATATTTATTTATCAGGTTGGGGCGGCCCGAACCTGAATGGTTTCGGCGGCACAAGCGGAATGCCAATAACTACGAATGCTTTCCAGAACACAACTGATAATAACGATTATTATTTCATGGTTATGAGTGGGAATGCCTCCAATATTATTTATGGCAGTTATATTGGCGGAGCCAGTGATGAACATGTGGATGGCGGAACAAGTCGGTTTGATAAAAAAGGAATAATATATCAATCGGTTTGCGCCGGATGTGGCGGATACAATGATTTTCCAACCACTTCGGGAGCATGGTCGGGAAATAATGGCAGTACAAATTGTAATAATGCTGCCTTTAAGTATGATTTTCAAATACCAGTGGTCATTGCCGGATTCAGCCCTCCGAATATTATCTGTGCACCGGACACCATCTTCTTTAATAATACATCTACTGCTTCCTCCCAGAATTTTATATGTAACTGGGATTTTGGGGACGGATCCACATCTGCAAATTGCAATCCATATCATGTGTACAATCAATCAGGATTGTATGATGTAACTTTAATTATTGTTGATACAGGCAGTTGTAATTACAGTGATACCCTCACTCAAACAATAGCTGTTTTGTCAAATAGCAGCTTCAATATCGATACACTGGATATATGTTTGGGTGAATCTGTTCAGATTGGTGTTTCTCCTTATCCAGGCGTAAACAGTTATAACTGGTTTCCTGCAAACGGATTAAGCACTACTACGATATCGAATCCGATAGCTTCTCCAACTACTTCAACTGAATATTCACTAATTATCAGCAATGGAAGTTGTACGGATACAATTATTCAGCGAGTGAATGTTTATGATCTTCAGGTTGATGCCGGTCCGGATACAACCTTCTGTAATGATACCCTTATTCTTGAGGCGCAATCTAATACAGCCGGAGTAAGCTATTTGTGGTCCGGAAATCCCTCCTTTACCGATACACTGAATAGCTATCCCCAGGATAGTATCCTTAAAGTTTATATTAGTAGTCCTCAACATTATTTTGTAAAGATCCAGAAGGCCCACTGCTTTGCAATTGATAGTATTCATGTGGATTATGAAGTTGATGCCAATGTATATGCAAGTCATCCTTTATGCCATGATGATTGCAATGGATTAGCCGGAATAATACCAGTTAGTGGCACACCGCCTTATAGTTATAGCTGGAATACGGGCAGTAGTAATGATACATTATTTAACCTTTGCGCCGGGACTTATTCTTGTACTATTACAGATAATAAAGGATGTATGGCTTCAGAAAGCATTGTGCTAATAAATCCTCCATTGTTATCAGGTACTCCCCAGCTTACTCCTTTGCCCTGCGAAGAAATTTGCATTGGAGAAATAGATATTAATCCATCCGGAGGAACTCCACCTTATCAGTACATCTGGAGCAATGGCAGCAATACCAATCCTCAGACCAATTTGTGTGAAGGTAATTATAGCGTTACCCTGACAGATAATAACCAATGTCAGTTTACTGATTCTTTTTATGTTGATATTCAGAGCATATTTGTGAATCCTGATGCATGGACCGATGATGATACCATATATAGTGGACAAACAACTGCATTACATGCCACAAAATATTCAAACTGCACTTATACCTGGACTCCGGCAAATGGATTAAGTGATCCGACCTCCTCCGATCCGAATGCAAGTCCTCAAACCACTACTACATACCATGTGATTATTGAAGACCAATATGGTTGTACATATGAGGACTCTGTTAAAATTATTGTTCTTGAAGTAATTTGTGATGAACCTTACATTTTTGTTCCAAATGCATTTACTCCAAACAATGATGGAGTGAATGACGTCGTGTATGTTAGGAGTAATTACATTGAAGGTATTTATTTTGCAATATATGATCGGTGGGGGGAATTAATGTTTGAAACGGATGATATCAGTGTGGGTTGGGATGGAACGTTTAAAGCAAGGGATTGTGATCCGGGTGTTTTTGTTTATTATCTGGATGTTACCTGTTTCAATAAACAGATGTATCAAACAAAGGGTAATATAACCTTGATACGATAATGTATTTAGTGAAAATGAGAAAAACAATTATTATTGGTATCTTGTTTATTGGTTTATTTAAGAGTGTTTTGGCTCAGGATGCCCACTTTTCTCAGTATAATTCTTCCGCTCTTAACTTAAATCCAGCACTTACCGGATTATATCCTGCTGATTACAGATTTTCATTAAATCACAGAAACCAGTGGAGTTCAATTACAGTTCCTTATTCTACTTTATCTGCTGCTTTTGATATGCAGCTTCTCAAGCGAAAGTATTACCAGGATATTTTTGCTGGGGGTATTGTTGTAAATCGCGATATTGCTGGTGATTCAGATTTTGGAACAACACAGGTTAACATATCACTAGCATATATAAAAGCATTAAACAGAATCAATAATCATTTTTTAAGTGCAGGTATTCAGGTGGGCTTTGCTCAGCGATCTATTAATTATTCTGAGCTTGTTTTTGATGAACAGTATAATGGAGATCTTTATGATCCGTATGCCTTCAATGGTGAGTCTTTTAATAAGGAGAGTTTTTGGTATTCTGACATCAATACCGGAGTACACTGGTATTATCAATACGAGAAAAGAAGTAGTGTGAATGCCGGTATTTCCGCATTTCATCTAAATACACCGCGGCAAAGTTTACTGGATGATCAGGACATCCGGCTTGACGATAAGATTATTGTATATGCTATTTGGCACAGGCAACTCAGTGACAAAACAGACATTATTCCATCTTTGATGTATAGTAGGCAAGGAAAATATTCTGAATTTCTTTACGGAGGTAAATTAAAATACATTCGAGACAATAATACATATTTTTATTCTGCTGTACATGCCGGTTTATATTTGCGGCACAATGATGCGCTGATCCTTCTGGTAGGCCTTGATCATCGCCGTTTTTATCTGGGATTTAGCTATGATATAAATATTTCTTCACTCAATGCTGCATCCAATGGTTTTGGGGCTTATGAAATAGCCCTGACTTATTTATTAAGTCAGGCAAAACAAGAAAAAATTAAAGAAGTTCCATGTCCGATATTCTAAATTGATTAAGAATGAGATGTAAGTTTGTGATTGGTCTGATATTGGTATCTTTCTGGATATGTAACGCAGACATTCTATCAGGGCAGGAGATTGAAGATAACATTTCTTATGGTCAACAAGCCTATGATGCCGGGGATTACTATAATGCCACCGTATTTTGGTCGGAAGTTGTTGAAAAAAGGCCGATGGACATTGACCTGGCTTATAAGTACGCTCAGGCAAATCGCCTGTTTAACAATTATTCTATAGCAGAAAAATGGTATGAGAAGGTTCTTCAAAAAGACAGAGGGAATAAGTATCCCAGGGCGATTTTTTGGCTGGCTGAGATGAACAAGTGCAATGGAAACTATGAAGATGCCTGGTCAAACTTCAGGGCATATTTCAATCGGTTTAAAGATGAGGAAGATTATTTTACACGAAAAGCACATCATGAAATACGTTCTGCAAATATTCTAAAAGGGATCCTGAATGATACCTTGTTTTTCAGAATAGAACATTTGGATGAACGTATCAATACGCCATACTCAGAATTTGGAGGGGTGCAATTAAAAGACAGTATCCTTTTCTTTTCAGCATTAAGGTTAGTTGTTAAAGATCCTTATGAAACCTTGCTTTCAAGTGTTTATTTATCTCATTTATATCAATCAAATATTAGTGTAGCAGGCTATGGAAGAGGCAAAATGATTGAATCAAAAATATTTAACAGTAAGAAAGAAAACACAGCTAATATTGCTCTTAGTAATGATTTCAAGAAGATATTTTTTACAGTATGTTCAGCCCAGGACAATGCGAGTCTTCATTGCCGCTTAATGTGTGTTGAATTTTTGAATGGTAAATGGACTGATCCTAAAGCACTGGATATTTTAAATAGTAATCGCTATACTTCAACACATCCTTCTTATGCAAAGTTTGATGATAGGGAGGTTTTGTTCTTTGTATCAGATCGTCCTGGAGGATTGGGTGGTTTTGATATTTGGTATTCTCCTATAGATGGAGAAAAATATGGGGAACCGGTTAACCTTGGAAGTATTATTAACACACCAGGAAATGAGATTACCCCGTATTATTTTGACAAAGAGGGTTTTCTATATTTTAGTTCTGATTGGCATACTGGTTTAGGGGGATATGATGTTTTTCGAACCGAGGGCTTCTTTAACGAATGGAAAGTACCCGAAAATATGGGAGTACCAATTAACAGTACCAGTAACGATATTTACTTTTCCCGAAATTCATATGGTTACGAGGGTTATCTGACTTCAAACCGGCCTGGCTCTTTTTTTATCAAAGGAGAGACTTGTTGTAATGATATCTTTTACTGGGAAAAAACTGACAAAGAAAAGCCTGAAGAAGAAATAACGGATACTGCTAATACTATTGATGAACAGATTCAGGATCTTTTGCCCTTAACACTTTATTTTCATAATGATATTCCTGATCCGGGTTCAAAAGATACGCTTACTGAAATGAATTATAAGCAAACACTGGTTGAATATTATGATTTGAGAGATACCTATATTTCCGAATACAGCAAAGGACTTAAAGGAGATGAAAGGAAACAGGCCATACAGGATATTCAGGAGTTTTTTGATGATTATGTTGGGAAGGGATTTCGTAAGTTGCAATTGTTTGCTGATTTACTTGCAAAAGACTTGTCAGCTGGAAAAGTGGTTGAAATGCGAATAAAGGGATACACCAGTCCTTTAAATACTGCTGAATACAATCAACGATTGGCGAAACGACGCATTTCCAGCCTTATAAATTTTTTAAAGGAGTATGATGATGGCTTTTTTATGCCATATCTGAATGCACAAGTAGAAAATGATGCTTTTTTAATAATAAATGAAGACCCAATAGGAGAAAAAGAAGTTCCCGATTTCGTCAGCGATAATCCAAATGATTTAAAAAATTCAGTTTATAGTCGTTCTGCCGCTATGGAGAGACGTA
The DNA here is from genome assembly GCA_964654725.1 of uncultured Lentimicrobiaceae bacterium. GTDB lineage: Bacteria > Bacteroidota > Bacteroidia > Bacteroidales > CAZZLL01 > CAZZLL01. Next base: position 14,574 of record CAZZLL010000045.1, read on the forward strand.
TTCAAATAATTTATTATTCAAGTGAAAGTTCTTCGCCACACGATAAGGATACAGTTTATTTAACCGAGGTTATAATTGATCAACCACATCATGATTTTGGCACTTTACCGCTTAATGCTAAAGTTGTCCATGAATTTGAGATTTTGAACACTGGCGATAATGACCTGATTATTCGTGATATTCAAATTTCCTGCGGTTGTACGATTGCTGATTATTCAAAAGTAGCTGTTGAGCCCGGGGATACAGCCAAAATTCGTATAAGTTTTGAATCTTTTGGAGAAGCAGGTTATCATAGTGAAAACATTATTCTTCAGATAAATACCCAGGAGTCATACCTTGTTTTAGAAGTATCAGCATTTTTTCAATAAATTTTTGTCTTTTTGGGGTAACGTTTTTCCATTTTTGGGATAAATAGTTGGAACCAATGTAGAGAGTAGAAATTTATGCTTACAGCTGAAACGGTTTTCTGATGGTATGGTTTTGGCTAAGAGTTGAATGTGGTTTGAAAGGTGGATATTATAGCTATGCATGCATGGTGCAATATGTGTAAGTTGGTATAATATATGCTTAAGTATGTGCGTATGTATGAAGGTGATGTGCATGCCATTTTATAAAAATAATGGTTAATTAAGATATGATTCATCTATAATGTTATTATTAGCTGAAAAATTTGGGTAAAATTCATATATTTGGGTTACCTTTTGGTGCAAATATGAATTAATTTAAAGAAGGGTAATGCAGTATATAGATGAAGGTATTTTAGAGGGTATATTGCTGAGAGATAATGATGTAATAAATTATGTATACAAAGTATACTATCCAAGTATAAATTTTTTTATTACATCGAATAGCGGGATAGAAGAGGATGTAGAAGATATATTTCAGGAGTCCCTGATCATTATCTACAGGAAGTTGAAAGAGAAAAACCTGAAATTAGTAAATTGTTCTTTTAAAACATATTTGTATTCGGTGTGCAGAAATCTTTGGTTAAAAGAATTAGAAAAGAGAAGGAACAGAAAAGAGAGTATTATTGCGGATAGCGAGGATTTCATTGACGTGAATGAAGGAATAAGTGATGTTCAGGATGAAAATGAACGCTACAAGCTCTATCAGGTTTATTTTGAGAAACTGGGAGATGATTGTAAGAAGGTGTTGAAATTATTCTTAGATAAGGTTTCTTTAAGAGAGATTGCAAAGATTATGGGATACGGATCAGAGAAATACGCAAAGAAAAGAAAATACCAGTGTAAAGAAATGCTGGTTAATATGATAAAAAACGATACGAACTATAAAGATTTTAAATAATAAAGAAAACGATGAGTGCTACTGAACTAATTGAGAAGTATAATGACGGTGAACTTCTGGGAATCGATCTTGAGAATTTTAAGAATCGCCTGAACTCTGACCCTGACTTTGCCAGAGAGTTTAAACTGTATCAGGATATCGACAAAGCTTTGCTTGAAAAGGACATTCTTGTCTTTAGAAAGCAGCTTCAGAATGCAAAGAAAGTTGCAGACGAAGAAAAGAAAGAAAAAGTGATTGTTCCATTCTATAGGAAAAGAATTACATATTGGGCTGCTGCGGTCATTATCACTGTTTTTGCAATGGGTTATGTTATTTCAGGTATTATCGACAATTCCTACTCAGGCGAAAAGCTTTATTCCATGTATTATAATCCTGATGATGCTGTTCTAATTGAACGTTCAGGCGATAGCAATGCTGACAAAGTTCTTATTGAAGCGATGCAGATTTACGATAAAGGAATGTATGCTGATGCTGTTGACTTGTTCAAATTAGCAGGAGATAATAACACAGCCAGGTTCTATTTGGGGATATCGTATATGGAAATAGATGAGTTGGATTTGGCAAACGAAGCTTTGCAAATTGTTATTCAGCATAACAATAAAGATAATTTGTTTGTAGAACAGGCAGAATGGTACCTTGCTTTATGTGCACTGAAGTCAGAAAATATGGAGAAAGCCATATCTCAGTTCAGTTCTATTGCTAATGGCGATAGCTTTTATAATAATAAAGCGAAAGAAATCCTGTCCTATATTGAGAAATAGTTATAGAAAATATTTTTCTGTGAAAGGGAACAAAATGTTCCCTTTTTTTATTTCTAAATTTTTTACCCCGATGCCATTTCCTTATGGCTCTTTTACCTGGTCAAAACCCGCAAATTTAACTAACAGATAGAGAAAAAGCAGATAAAACAAAAACCTTAATGACTGAAGCCTTATTCTGAGCCTGAATTAGCTTGTATTCTTTCTCTTTTTCTAACAAAAAAATAATAGCTCATAAGAATGAGAATAAGCAGGGTCCCTCCTCCAATAATAAAGAACGGTGAATTGTTCTTCTTATCAAGAATGGGGCTATTATCTCCAATGTTAACATAGGCTGACCAGAAATACGGATGGGATTTAAGATTATTAGCGCTTTCCAGGTAATCAAGTTTTGAAAGCCTCAAAGCCTGGTCTTTTGGCAGACCTTCTTTAATATATGAATAAAAGGATGTCATAATATCAACTCCTGATTTGTCTTCAACAGCCCACAATGTCATTACTATTCCGGGAACCCCAGCATAAATGAATCCCCGGGCGAGGCTCATCACCCCTTCTCCTCTTTGTAATATTCCAACACCAGTATTACAGGCACTTAAAACAGCCATGCGTGCATTTAAGTCAAGATTGTATATTTCATAGGTGTTTAGAAAACCGTCATGTAAAGTGTCTTCTGAATTGAGCGTAAAAACTAGTTTGGAATACATTTGATTGCCATCATCAATGATGGTATGCATCGCAAGATGCAGAATGTCATAATCCGGGGCTAATTTTTTAAACATAGCCTCCGTAGCGTTTTTCCCTTCAATTATATCTCCTTTAATTAATTGACCAATATTTTTTATTTCCTCAGCTACTCCCGGAATCGGAATTAAATTATCGGCTAAATGATCAGCCTGCCGGGCAGCAATGTACGGATTCTTTTTAATCAGCTCTTTGTTATTATAACTCGGAGCAAAAGCCAACAATTTATTGGAGGGAGTTTCTTTCTGATGAAACTCGTTAAATAATAATGTTGCCGAGTAAGAATAGTCTATAAGGTAGTCCTTAACAAGGTAATTTAAACTTCGATAATTTATTTTTTCAGTTCCAGGTTTCTTACTCACAAGGGCATCAAATGATAAATAACCCAGCTCACCATCCGGTATAATGATTAAATCAGTGCCCTGTATAATATCTGATATAGAATCTATCAATAATTGATAAATGGCATAGGAGGCATATGAATATTTTCTGAAATCATCAGATGAATGATTTGCCAGGTCAATGTTATTCAGGGAAGTACGTATAATATTGATGTTGTTATAAAAGCAGTTGCTGTCAATTTGAAAAGTATATACGTTAAAATAGTCCTCTTTTATAAGGAACATGTATAAAAGACTATCAGTTAACGTATATTCAATCAGCGACTTATTTTGTAGTTTCACTTGAATATCTTCAATAGATATCACATCGTTATTATATTTTAGGTTATAATATTTAGGGTATATTTCTTCAAGCATCGAGATTAATGCGTCCAACTGTCTGTTGTTTTCGAATAATTTTTCTTCCCAAAGTTTTATTTTTTGGTGGTTTGGGTTTGATTTAAGTTTTTCTTCATAGATATGATTATCGTAGACTACGATTTTCGATTTTATTTCCTTTTCGAGTTTCTGCAGGGAATCAGGTATGCCTCCTGATAACTTGGCTTCGACATCTCTGACAGATGCCAATAATATTGAAGACTTACTTTTTTCAGCATATTCAAATGCCTGTTTTTTATATTTTTCGTCCTTTAGCGTATCATATAATAAAAGGCTGTTTTTAATTGTATTCAGGTAGGTGCTTCTTACATTCTTCGTAAGGAATAGTTTGCTTTCTTCCGTTTGATAGCTTGTTCTTATCTTGTCAATCAGGTTTGCTGCAAGTTCATAGGTTTGTAAACCATATGTTAGATCTATTATTTGCTTATTCTCACTATATAATCTATCAAAGGCTTTGGCTTTGCTTAATAATGAATTTAGAAGATAATAGTCAATTATGATGTTATCCAGCTTTGGCAAGGAATATATAGTGCTATCATTATAATCCTCCACGATGGCAACAATTGATCTTTGATAATTCTCAAGAGCTTCTTTAATATTGCCTTTTTTTAAAAAGTAGTTACCAATTGCAACAAATGACTCTGAAACATCAGGGTTTTTTAGATCAAATTTCTTATAAAAAATTTTATTTGCTTTACGATAGTATTCAATAGCCTTGTCTGCTTTATTTTGTTTCATAAGGAAATTTCCATATTTCAGGAGAGAAGCAGCTAATTCAGGATGATTGTCATCGAATTCACTTTCTGCTATTTGAATTGCTATGAGGTAGTAATGCTTTGCCTGATTAATAAACACCTTTTTATCATTCCCGCTTGCATCATTACTTTTGGCATCATAGCAATTCGCAATATTTCTGGCACTAATAATGGTTGACGAGGCATTTCTTTTTTTATCAATGATTTTTTTCAGGTAAATGAGGGCTTCATCGTATTGTTGTTTCTGAAAGTAGGTAGTACCAATATTGTTATATGCTTTATAGATCTGGTTATGCTTATCTCCATATTTTGCCTGGTATATATACAAAGCCTTCTTGTAATAATCAAGAGCAGTTGCATAATCCCTGTTTTCATAATAGATGGATCCTTCTTCTGTGTATATCAAACCAATTTTTGGGTGGTCTTTGTCATATATGGTGGTATAAATCTGACGTGCTTTCTGAAAAAATATCAGGGCTTCCTCATATTTGCCCAGCATATTTGAAAGCCTTCCTATATTATAGTAAATTAACCCAAAAGCAGGATCATTCGGTCCCAATATTTGTTTGTTGATCTCGAGTGACTTTTCGAAATACCGCATTGCTTTATCAAAATCACCGAGTGAAGCATATGCAATACCAATATTTTGGTTGAAAGTTGCAATATCAGGTTTGTTTTTAGCATAATCAGCCCCGGCGATTTCCAAAGCTTTCGTGTAAAACTCTAATGCTTTTTCATAGTTTCCCATCTTAAGATGGCTGATACCTGCATAATTGTAGCTGTGTGATAATTCTATGTTAGATTGGCCTTTTGTTTTTTTTCTTATTTCAATGGATTTATCGAAAAACGTTATGGATTTTTCGTAATCACCTTTATCAGAAAAAATTTTGCCTTTAAGGTGAAATAGTTCCGCAAACAATACATCATCAGGGTCAAAATGTTTGTAAAAATAGTCTTCGTTTACGTTGATTATGGAATCAGCAACTTCCAGCTCGCTGTTTATTCTATGAACATCTGCAACTAATAATATCGCTTTTGCAAGATTATTCCAGGCTTTTATCCCTTTATAATGATTGGCTGCTTTAGTGGCGTATTCCATACAGCGATCATAATCTGATTGCTCGAAGTACTTTTTTGCCAGACTATAATATTGGGAAGCTTCGCTATTGTCCTGGTTAATATCATGTTTGTCATATGCTTGTTGGCTTTCAAAGGATATGCTGAAAAGAGCAAGGAACATCAAGAAAACCAGAGAGATATTAGTAATATTCAGTACAGTATTATGATATATCATTAGATGGCGGACCTAAAATTTTCTTATGGGACTATTCAATTACCAAATAAAATTAATACATTTCTGTTTATTGCATATTCTTGTCCAAAACGGACACTCAGTCCTGCTGAAAACGGACACCTGTTCCTGGAGATTACGGAC
>CAZZLL010000046.1:0-18866 GCA_964654725.1 uncultured Lentimicrobiaceae bacterium
AGGCACTGATTATCAGGTTTTTAAGGGGGTGCTTTTAAAGAGTGACGAAGTCAGGTTATGATACTTTAGAATGCCTTAAGAAATCATAAAATAAAAAAACTAAGGTATGTGGTGTATGGAATATTTTTTATGTAAAACCAGCATTGAACGAACATATCATACTGTTATTGTGTTTTAAAGAAAATTGAAATACATTTGCAAAAATTAACTAAACGCATAGAAAATGAGTCAGATTAAAATCGTCACTGAAGACAGAAAAGTTACAAAATTCGATAGCATTAACCTCAAAGGAATGGGTAATGTTACTGTTAAAATAGGTAAAACACCTTCATGTAAAGTAAAAGCTGATGAGAATGTGTTGCCTAAAATCCGCACGGATGTTAGAAATGATACCCTTATTGTATCCATTAAGAAGTTTCTACCCATGTGGTTTACGATCAAACCAACTATTGAAATTGAGGTTACTACTGAAAGTTTAAAGGATATCAATGTAAGCGGAATTGGTGAAGTAAAAAGCGATGATATCATTAAAGCCGATGTTTTAACACTGGAGAACAGTGGCATGGGAAATATCCGGCTGATTGTTGAAAGCAAAGACATAGAATCAAAGATCTTTGGCATGGGAAACATTCTGCTGAAAGGAAAGACAGACAATCATAAAATCGTTCTTACGGGTGCCGGAAAACTGAATGCATCAGAAATGGACAGCAAAAATGTGGATGTGAAGTCCAAGGGCTCCGGAGAATGTTTCGTTAATGTAAAAGATAAGATGACTGTTAATTTAAGCGGATTAGGGAAAGTCATATATAAGGGCAAACCCGAGGTTGCATCAAAAATTACCGGCATGGGTAATTTGGAAGAGATGGACTAAAAAAGAAAGGCTGCCCTAAACAGGCAGCCTTTTCTAATTGCAATTACAAGTCAAATATTTATTAAAAAACAACACTAGTCGTTTTCGTCATTTTTGCTATGGCTGTCATCTTTTGGAGGCATCTTTGAGATAGAATCTCTCATAGATGTATCGGCCTTCACATTTTCATATTTCAGATAATCCATAACTCCCAGGTTTCCACTACGGAATGCTTCAGCAACTGCTTTCGGAATCTCAGCTTCAGCCTGGATAACATTTGCACGGGCTTCCTGTGCCTTGGCTATCATTTCCTGCTCCAGGGCAATAGCCATAGCTCTTCTCTCCTCGGCTTTTGCCTGGGCAATATTTTTATCGGCATTCGCCTGATCCATTTGCAGCACAGCACCGATATTTTTACCAACGTCCACATCAGCAATATCAATGGATAGTATTTCAAAAGCTGTTCCGCTGTCAAGGCCTTTGCTCAAAACTACCTTTGAAATAGAATCCGGGTTTTCAAGCACTTGTTTATGCGATGCAGCTGAACCAATAGAGGATACAACTCCTTCACCTACCCTTGCGAGAATAGTTTCTTCCCCGGCACCCCCAACTAACTGCCGGAGGCTGGCCCTCACTGTAACCCTGGCTTTTGCAACAAGCTGGATGCCATCTTTGGCAACCGCAGCAACAGGGGGAGTATTAATAACTTTCGGACTAACTGACATACGAACAGCTTCAAACACATCTCTTCCTGCCAGGTCAATGGCTGTTGCCAGTTTGAAATCAAGGCCCATATTGGCCTTGTCAGCAGAAATCAGGGCGTTAACTACATTTTGCACATGACCACCTGCCAGAAAGTGAGCTTCAAGATCATTTCGGTGTAATTTCAATCCGGCTTTTGTGGCAGCAATTAAGCTTTTTACAATAGCCTGGGGAGGAACTTTCCTCCACCGCATGAAAATTAATTGTAAAAGTGAGATCCTTACACCGCTAACCAGGGCATTAAACCAGAGGCCAACAGGTATAAAGTAAAATATGACCCATAAGAAAAACAGTGCCGCAACACCTAATGCAATGTATATTGCCACATTAGCTTCCATAAATAATTACTTTTTAAGTTTAACAATAACTTTATTATGTAAAATTTTAATTACTTCAATTTCCTGACCGGGATCAACAAAACTTCCGTTGGTGAACACCTCATATATTTCATTATTAATCCTGGCCTTTCCTGATGGTGCCAGGCGTGAAATACTCTTTCCTGTATCGCCAACAACAATGTTCTTCTCCTCCAGCTGTGAAACAATACTTTGTACCTCAGATTCAAGCATTAACTTTTTCCATGTCTTCGATCTTAAGGCAAATACCAAAAGCAAAATTGTACCAATAGCTGTAGCACCAACGGTAATATGTCCTGACATTACACCATGGGTATGATATGCATGATAAACTGAAAATATGATCAATGCGCTTCCAATAATTGCAGCAACAGTAGTTCCGGGAATGACTAATATTTCAAGCAATAGGAACAGCAATCCTACCACTATGAGGGTAATTATAAGTATCCAGGACATAAATATGACAATTATTTGTTATTCAATATTTACAGTTAAACCCCGGTTCGACATCTCATCAAACATAGGTTTTAACTCTATAAATTCACCTGTTTTTACACCACATTTACCTTTATAATGCACAATTAAAGTCAGTTGTTCGGCTTGCTCGGGCTGATGACCACAAACATCAATTAAGGTTTCAATAACAAAATCAAAGGTATTTACTTCGTCATTGAAAAGAATCAACTCATGATTTAAGGTTAATTCTTCAACTGATACAGCTTGTTTTTTTGTTTTTTCTTTTACCATCACTAAAGTATAAACAAATATACAATATAATTAAGCAATTGCAGCTTAGATTCCGTAGCATAACTCTTAGCAGCATCAAATTCAAATCTGTTTAAATGGTGCAGGTATTAAATAGCCGTCTTCTCTGCATTTTTTTCTTTTCCGAACATGCAGCCAGGCATACTATAACAAAACAAGCACCCAAAAACAATTGTAATATGCTGCTTTTCTTCATCAGCTTCATATTTCAGGTAAAATTAATATATTAAATGATGGGAAACAAGGGATTAATTCAAATCAAAATAAAATTCCGATTTTTGTAAAAAAGGATGCATCCTGAAAGATAAAATGAATGTATGAACCGATTAGAACTTTTAGTCAGTGAACTAAATGACAAGGGACTTCCCGGACAGAAAGCCCAGTTGAAAATGGCCCCAAAAGTACGGATACCTGAGTTAATGAAGCAAGGTGATGCGGAGAATGCACAGAAAAGCGCGGTACTGATATTATTATTTGAGGAACATGATAAAATAAAGACCGTTCTTATAAAAAGGCAGGAATATAATGGAGTGCACAGTGGTCAGATTTCCTTTCCCGGAGGCCGGAAAGAAACCGGTGACAGAGACCTGGTTGAAACAGCCATAAGAGAAGCAAATGAGGAAATTGGGGTAGAATGTAAAGATATCAATATTCTTTTCCCTTTAAGCACACTGTTTATTCCCCCCAGTAATTTCCTTGTATTGCCGGTGTTGGCATATACAAACAGACAAGCTGTTTTCATCCCGCAACCTGATGAAGTACAATACACTATCAAGACAGATTTAGCTGATTTTTTCGAAACATCCCGGGTAAAACTTAAAGAATTCCAATCGAGTTCCAGACCCACACGTATATTTTCTCCCTGTTATGAAATTGGCGGACATATAATTTGGGGTGCGACAGCAATGATAATAAGTGAATTGCTGGAAGTAATAAAACAAGTAAAATCCTATCAAAAATATTTATGATTCGATAAAGAACTCATGGCTTAGTTCAGCTGCTTTTCCCAACATAGCAGAAACACCACAATACCTTTCCTGGCTCAGATGTATTGCTTTTTCAATTTTATCTTTTGGCAGGTCTTTTCCTTTAAAGAAATATTTAATATGCAGTTTATTGTAATGCTTTGGATGTTCATTGGTTTGTTCACCGATTACTTCCACGCGAAAATCCTCAGGTGTTACACGCATTTTAGCAAGAATAGATATTACATCCATAGACGTACATCCTCCCAGGGCCACCAACAATAAAGGTTTGGGCTGTGGGCCATTATTTTCCCCGCCAACATTTTCAAGGGCATCAATGACCATTTTATGGCCGTTTATTTCAACATTAAATGACATTTTCTCTGCCCATTCAATCTGTGCTGTTGTTTTTGCTCCGCTCATATTCGTTTTTGTTTTTTAATAACACCCAAAATCAGGCTTTGTTTAAGTAACCCCGGGCTTTAATACTTCTTACCCTGGATATTTATCATAGGTACAAAACGCACCGGGATAATATCTTTTTCAATGATTTTACCATCTTTCTTTTGCAATAACACCAATTCCTGCACATACGTTCCGCCAACAGGGATAATCATTTTGCCCCCTTCAGCCAATTGTTCGATCAGCCGTTCAGGAATATGTGTAGGGGAACAGGTCACCATAATGGCATCAAAGGGAGCATATTCTTCCCAGCCTTTATATCCGTCACCTATCCTGGTTTTAAGGTTGCTGTACCCGATTTTCTCCAAAAGCTCAGCAGCTCTTTTGCCTAAGGTCTCATTGATTTCTATGGTGTACACATACCTGCATAAATGGGTTAAGATCGCAGCCTGATACCCTGAACCGGTTCCAATTTCCAGAACAATCATGGTACTATCCAGTTCAAGCACTTCTGTCATTAATGCTACAATATAGGGTTGGGAGATGGTTTGCCCCTCTCCTATTGGCAACGGATGATCCTCATAAGCAAGATTCCTGTATTCTTCCGGAACAAATAAATGTCGCTCAACTGTTTGCATGGCATTTAAGACATTGGTGTTTTGAATACCCCTGGCTTCAAGTTGTATCTTAACCATCATTTTACGCTGCCGTTCCATATTATCACTCCCGCTATTCTGGGCAGAACACTGAACCAGAAAAATACTGATGATGATCAAAACAATCTTCAAATGGCTTTTTTGCATATTTATTCCCTTTTTATTCAGGGGCTAATATACAAAATACTCATTTTAGTTAAAAGTAAAGTTACCGGGGATTATCCCTCCCTGCATGCTGTCCTGTATCAACCCGTTTTTATCATACATAAAAACCCATCCATCTTGAATATAATCAACCGGATCCGAAATAAATATCCAGGAAGACAGGCTGTCATATCCTAATGCATATGCCATGGGTTGTCTGTCAATCAGAGGGTTAACACTTAAAACATCATCTTCTATATTAAAAGTAAAAATGCCGTCAGGATGATTATAATACAATACGTGCCCTTCTGCATCAATGACCAGTTTCTCCGGGTGATTGACATTATCCTGAAAGGCAATATCTTTTATTATGCTATAGTCATGCGGATCAATGCACATCAGGTGGGCTTCTGTATCTCCGGATTGCGGGTAGCCATTCCAACCTATTCCGGAACATAATACCCACAGATGGTCATTTTTGTCGAGGACTATACCTGCAGGCCTGGCAGCGGTTGAAATGGTATGCAGTACTGTATCGGCCTGACAATCAATTACAGTAATGCTGCTGTCGTTGTTAAAACCACCAATATTGCAAACAAAAACCTTATCCTGAAACCGCAGCATCCTCTCAGGCCCCTCACCCGTGAGAATTGTTGCCATCGTAATACCTGTAGCCGGATTGATCACAGCAATATGATTCGCCCAGTCACTTACATAAGCTTTATTGTTATCAATTCCCAGATAATATCGCGGGGAGGTTAACGAACTGATTTGTCCGAGGGAAGTAAAGCTATTTTTATCAACCACCTCAATTGTAGCCGCATTATTTACAACAATATAAGCCCGGTTATTATGTATAGCCATAGACTGTACAATATTTCCCAAGGGTCGGTTATTTTTTTTGAAGAATATATTGTGCGTTACACTGCCATCATCCCTGTTGTAATAACTGACAGTACCTGTGCCTGTTTGAAAGGGACCTTCATTGGTGACAAAAACACCTGACTTATACGGTTGGTTCTCCGAGGGATCAATCGTAACTTCCTCATCCTTTTGACATGACAACAAGCTTATTCCAATAATAAAGAAAATAGCAATTGCTGTGTTTTTTTTCATACGTTTAAAATTTTAGATTAATAATGCATTCTATTGATCTACCCGGCATGGGCCGGTATTGATATAATTCATATGTTTCATTAAAGATATTTTTGAGGCTCAGCGAGACGATCAGCTTTCCTTTTTTCCAATCAAGCATTCTGTCCAGGGATATATCTGTTAAATGAAAGCTATCCAAAAAGATGTTGTTATCAGTAGTAACAAATCGTTTACTATTATACAGTTGACGAAAGCTTACCTCCCATTTCCTGTAGTTTACCTTTAGGGCGATGCTGTATTGATCTTCAGGTATAAAGACAAGTTGCTTTTGGAAGGATTGATCCAGATCACTGCTTTTGCTTTCATTGGTGGAATACACTTTTTGATATGAAATATTTCCTGACATCCTCCAGGTAATAAATGTATAAGCACATCCAAAACGGGCTTCTATTCCCCTGCTCCATACCTCTTTAATATTCTCCGGACTCCAGTAACTGCCTGCAGGTATCCATTGAATCCAGTTTTCTATTATTGAATTAAATATGCCCAATCCTGAATGAATGTGCAGTTTTTTAGCGGCGGCGGTATTTCTGTATTCAAGGTTTATTTCCTGATTGAAGCTTTTTTCCGGTTCAAGATCTGAATTACCGCCGGGCACCCAAAACCTGTCATTCAGCGTAGGTATACGGTAATTTTGTGATACATTGAACAACAAGCGAAAATGCTTGTTTATACTACCCTCAATGCCCACAACCGGAGCCCATTCAGCCTTGTATCCTTCACTGAATTCCTCTCTGATGTTGAAACTAAGCAACCACTTATCTTTTAACAGTTTATGTACAATAAATAAATACCAGGAAACGCTTTGTTGCAATTTAGGATCACCATAGGAGGAAATAAATGCATGTGTTGCCAAAGCCTCCATACCTAAGCTTACCCTGGCTTGTTTAAGGTATTTTCCGATTTCAAGCCCCCCGGTATATGAAACAGTCCGGATATTGCTGTAAAGGCTGCTAATCGGATCTTTGTAAATCTCATCGTAATATAAATGCGCCGCTTTAGCGTGCCAGTGGATTTTTTCTCCAAACCCTGTATACCTTAAAACAGTTCTGCTGTTAAGATCTTTCTGGTTTGCCAGGCTTTTTTGCATGGTCAAACTGGGCGGGATCTCACGGAAATAATCCTGTCCCCACCATAATACTTCAAAAAAGTGCGATGCATTGAATTTAAAAGCTGAGTGGTGAAAAAAATCTTTTTGGACATAGGCTGCATTTGAAAGGCTCTCTAAAGGGTGTTGCCATTTCACGTAGTTTTCATATTCAAAATTATTTTCGGCAAAGTGGTAATGTAGTCCTGTTCTACTGTAGTATTTCTTTGAAGAAAATGCAAGGTTGAGCACCGCTGCATAATTGGCAAAACTGGCTGCAGAAAGAAAAACGTTCAGAGATTTTTTTTGACCGAAAACCGGTTTATTTCCCATAATTATGCTTCCGCCTATATTTCCTGATCCGAACAAAGATGAAGCGCCTCCTTTTTGAATACTAATAGATTCAACAAATCCCAGCGGAACCATAGCCAGGTCGGCCATCCCAATATTGGGCAGGTTCAGTTTAATACCGTTCCAGTAAACTGCTGTGTGATTGGAGGAAGTACCGCGAAGAGATATAGTAGAGAGGCTTCCGGGGCCATAAGAACGGATGTTCAGGTCACCTTTAGAAAACAATAGTTCCCCCAGATCTTTGTGCTGCATCTTATCCAGTTCAGCTGAATCAATATGGATAACACGCAATCCGGCAGAGAAATTTTTCAAACGGGAAGATGTAATTTCAACCTCTTCCAGCAAAATTGTTTTGTTTTCCTGAGCAAAGAGGTTCACATGAAGGAAAAGGACAGCCGCCGCTATTCCGCACAGGGTTTTAGTACATAAACTAAAGCCAATAATGCTCATTTATTCAGTATGATATCTTTCCCGGAATCAAAGTATGAGTTCATCATGCTTTACCTCCCGAAAGCAGTTTTCCAAAATTAATGGCAGGTTTTCTGACTTACCCCCTTTCCTAACGCCTTCCCATCCCGTATTTAGCGGGACAGTGGCAGAATATGCCGGAAAGTGTAGGGGATTACAGCAGCGGGTACTGTTCAGGATTCACACCTGATTCCCTATTATGTGAATGTCCGAATGAACATCCATCCACCATTCATTCGCTAAAGTATAATATATTATTTAAATAACACTATGAATCCGTAAGAAGTTTCTGACAATCTTTCAACGGACGCGCAGTGTCTTTCCAATCTGCAGGATGGTATTGCGATTTATCCCGTTCAGTCGACAAATCCGTGTAATGGTTGTCCCATATCGGACTGCCAGGTGTGAAAGAGTATCTCCGCTTCGAATGCGGTGATATTTGGCTTTTCGAAGCTCTGCCACTTCTTTAAGATACCTGAAATGCCAGGCATTCAGCCACAAAGTGTCTTGCTTAAGCCGGCAGCTGTCAAAATCAATAATATCTTCCGGGTTCAGGGGTGCCCCTATGTAACGCATTTCAAAGTGCAGATGGCTGCCATAAGAACGTCCAGTATTTCCTCCTAAGCCAATCACTTCGCCGGCTTTCACTTTTTGATCTGTTCTCACCAGTATTTTTGACATATGGGCATAAAGCGTTTCCAGGCCATTCAGGTGCCTGATCACTACCACATAACCATACGATGAACTTTTGCGCTGTATCCGTACCATCCCGTCAAATGCGGCCCGCAAACTATCTCCCCTGGCCAGATCAACGTCAGTGCCGTAATGATATCGAAACCGACGCTTTCCAAAGTGCGATGTGATGCGTTCGCAAAACGGATGTGCATAAGCCGACAAGGAATCTGTTAAAACGATCATGAGTGTATCCTGCATATTGCTGAAATCAAAACAGGGATAATGCGTTTCAGCCGTATCAAAACATGTATAAAGATCATCAGCAGGATAATGTACCGGCAAATCCGGATAATAATCATGAAAGTTACGTGCAAGGTCTATACTGTCATTCATGCTTTCATACACAATAACAGCATCTTCCGGAGTTTCCTCTATCGGGACACTCTGCTGGGCATTCACCGATACATACCACAAGGAAACAAATACCAGAAACATATTTCTTTGAATATTCACAATCTTTCTCCCTGCACAAAATTTTTACAAAAATAATATAAATACTTCCCTTGTAACAGGGGATTTTATTCACATTATCTACGTATGCCTTCCAAACGAAGCTGCCCTGCATGTACAAACCACTTATAGTAAAATATAATCCCGACCCTTTGTTAGTAAGAATAAAATAATTAATTTTACCTCATTGTAAAAAACTTTACGCCATATTATGAAATTGTTTAGGAATTGGATTGTGATCAGTATTTTCAGCATTAGTTGCCTTCTTATTATGGGTTCCTGCTCATCATCAAGATACAGCACTGCAGCTTACAGGAAATATGCAAAGAAAACCAAATCGTTTTCCTCCAGATCTTACAGAAATAGTTCTTACTATAAAAAAGCCAAAAAGAAATCAATTCCTATCAGCAGAAACTATGTCATTAAAAATAAAAGAAAAAAACATCACTATTTTCAGTAATTCTGGTCCTTTTCAATATTAATTTTCCATTAATTCCTTCCAAATTTCCGTTTTTTTTGCTAAATTTGTATTGCTTTCATAAGTAATTGATTTTCAATTATATTTGTTTTTTTGCATTTAATTATTTTTAGGGATTTTAGCGTATGAGTTATCAGGAAAACTTTAAAGACTATCAGGCTTACAGTTTATTTAACATTCAAAAAATACCTCAATTATATAAGCTCAGTGAAGAAAAGCTTTTCAACATTGAAGTTGTGTCACAGGTTCTTCCTTTTAAGACTAATTCCTATATTGTTAACGAATTGATAAATTGGAACAATGTTCCTGAAGATCCAATGTTTAAGCTGACTTTTCCTCAAAAAGGAATGCTAAAAGAAAACCATTTCAACACCATTGCCAATTTAATAAGGGGTGGGGCAGAAAAGCATAAGATAGCTGCTGCTGCCAATGAAATTCGGATGGCATTAAACCCGCATCCTGCCGGACAATTAGAGATGAATATTCCGGAAGTGAATGGTGAAAAAGCCATGGGGATCCAGCACAAATATGATGAAACGGTGTTATTTTTCCCCAGCCAGGGACAAACATGCCATGCATACTGTACTTTTTGTTTTCGCTGGCCTCAGTTTGTTGGCATGGACGAATTAAAGCTTGCTTCAAAGGAAGTAAACCAATTGGCCAACTACCTGAAAAATCAGCCTCAGGCAAGTGATATTCTTTTTACTGGCGGAGATCCAATGATAATGAACAGTGGCATTTTCAGCCGGTATATTGATGCCGTTCTTCATCCGGAGCTGGAACACATCCAAAACATCCGTATTGGCACCAAAGTACTGGCATACTGGCCGTATAAGTTTATCAGCGACAAGGATGCCTCATCCATGCTGAAAATACTTGAAAAAGTTGTAAGATCAGGCCGGCACCTGGCCATCATGGCACACTTTAATCATCCGGTTGAAATGCAAACGAAAGCAGTAAGAGAAGCTATACGGCTGATAAAAAATACAGGTGCTGAGATCAGGACTCAGTCGCCCCTTCTGAATGAAATCAATGCCGATGCCGGGCTATGGGCAGAAATGTGGCGTGAGCAGGTCAGGCTCGGATGCATACCTTATTATATGTTCATCGCAAGAGATACAGGAGCCCAACACTATTTCAATATTACCCTGGATAAAGCCTATATGATATTCAGGGATGCCTACAAACAGATCAGTGGCCTGGCAAGAACCGTTCGTGGCCCAAGTATGTCAGCATCACCCGGAAAAGTACAGGTACTCGGAACACATGAATTAATAGGTGAAAAGGTGTTTATACTTCAGTTTATTCAGGCCAGAAACGCTGACTGGGTGAACATCCCTTTCTTTGCTAAATATAACCCTGACGCAGTTTGGCTGGATGATCTGGAACCTGCTTTCGGGGAAGAAAAGTTCTTCTGGACAGATGAATATAATCAAATGATGAAGGGATAGTATCCCTGATCTTGCTTATATTTGGTGCCTGATTATATTGCCATGAAGTACAAAGTGATCAGGTTTTTATTGATTGTTCTCATGATACCATTTTTAAACTCTTGTCATGTCGGAAGGTATTTCTATTGGAATACTGCTGATGTGCGTGACCTGGAGAAATTCCCGGCGGATACTATATCCATTATGCCACCGGCTTTTCGGTTTCACAAAAAGGAGACTATTAATCCGGAGCTTCCTGAGAGCTTTTTAAGAAATGCTGCACATCATAAGCTAAGTGAATACCTGGCTGCCCATAAAACACATGCCTTCCTGATCATCCAAAACGATTCCATTATTTATGAAGAATACTTCGGGGAGTATCATGCGGAATGTATTCATCCTGGTTTCTCAGTTAGCAAGGCCTTTGTATCTGCTTTAACAGGAATAGCTTTAAAAGAAGGCTACATTCAAAACCTGGACCAGAAAGTCATTGATTTTATCCCGGAAATGAAACATCCGGGATTCGACAAGGTAAGAATAAAGGACCTGTTGAACATGCGTTCGGGCATAAAATTCAATGAAGGCTATTTCAATCCTTTCGGAGCTGTAGCCCGTTTTTACTATGGCCGCAACCTGATGAAGTACACATTGAACTTAAAAATAACCCATTCAGCTGACAGCGTGTATCATTATGCCAGTGCCAACACTCAGTTGCTGGCATTTATCATTGAAAGGGCCACAGGCAAAAGAATGTCAGCCTACCTCGAAGAAAAAATCTGGGTTCCCCTGGGAATGGAACAAAAGGCTACCTGGAATATTGACAGCAAAAAACACCGGCATATCAAAGCCTTTTGCTGCATCAATGCCACAGCCCGCGATTTCGCAAAATTAGGCCGTTTATACATTAACAAAGGTAGTTGGGAGGGTCAGCAAATCATCCCCGAAGAATATGTTCGTGAATCATGGTCGGTAATGAATGATTCCAGGGATTCCGGTAATTATCCATATACTTACCAGTGGCGGGTTTCAGAGAAAGGATTTCGTTTTGCCAAAGGCATACTGGGTCAATATGTTTATGCTGACCCCTCTAAAAACCTCATAGCTGTTAGATTGGGTAAAAGCAACAATCATATCGACTGGCCATTATTTATCTATGAACTGACAAGCAATCTGTAGATTATTTATCTTTATAGAAGGCCTCCGTGTAATATATTATGATATCCCTGGTAATAAAATCCCGGATCACAGGCAAAGCAATGATATTCTTCTAATGAAGCATAGGGATTATCAGCTTTCTTCTCATAAAACGTCTATTGGGGCTCGCCCTTTTTATACTTCGTAACTTTCATTTGTGTACCATCCGTAGCATATTCTGTCCATTTACCTTCCTTCTTGCCCTTCTCATATTCGCCCTGCAACTTAATGGTACCATCTATATAATATTCGGTATAAGTACCTTCAGCCTTGTTATCACTATATTCAACTTCTGACATAATCTGGCCGGAAGGATAATAATTTATCTGGGGGCCGTAAAAAACTCCGTTATCATACGAATATTCAGCAACCAGGCGCCCTTTATCATCAAACCATTTCGCAATGCTGTCTTTTTTTCCGTCTACATAATAGGAAACCTCCTGCAACTGAAAGGTGGTTTCATAGTAAATCCGTTTTTCTCCGTGGATTTTACCATTCTTATAATTGATAGCTGACACCACACGGCCGCCCGGAGCAAATTTCTTTTCCGGCCCATGTTTTTGATCATTTTTATAATATATTTCCCTGACAAAATAACCGCGCCTGTCAATAACAATAGCAGGCCCTGTCTTCTTACCGTTTTTATATGTGAATAATTGATTAAGCAATCCACTTCTATGGTATAACATCCAGCTCCCTTCCCTTTTACCATCAACATAATATCCTTTCTCCTCTTTTTCTTTTACTTTTTCCTTCCAATACCCCTGTTTTAAATTATGCTTTCCGTACTGATTAATGGTATCATTTATCTGATCTGATTTTTTCTGGGCCAGGCTTACGGAAACTAAAAATAGCAACATCAGGCAAAGCAGTTTGATTTTTTTCATAAGAAGCGAATTTAGGAATTATCCGGACAAAAATAAGAAAGCTAAAGCCAAATACCTATTTTCACCCTGCTTTCAAAACAGAAGCATGCAGATCATATACTTCAGCATCCGTTATTTTCAGCTGTAAAAAATCTCCCGGCCGGAAGGAAATATCATCTGAGGAAATAAGAATTTCATTATCAATTTCGGGGGCATCATACTGGGATCGGCCAATCCAGTACCGGCCTTCTTTCCGTTCCACAATGGCTTTCAGGCTTTTTCCTATTAATGCCTGGTTTTTTTTAAGGGAGATGGTTTGTTGCTCATGAAGAAGGATATCCCTTCTCTCGTTCTTCAGGTTCTGATTAATTGCATCCTTCAGTTGATAAGCAGGAGTGCCTTCTTCATGAGAGTATGTAAAAACACCTAAGCGGTCGAACTCAAAATCCTTTACAAAAGATAACAGCTCCTTAAAATCATCTTCCGTTTCACCGGGAAATCCGACCATAAACACTGTACGAATAACAGCATCCGGGATATTATTTCGAATCGTTTCCAAAAGCTTCAGGCTTTCAGTTTTAGACACACCTCTTTTCATAGCTTTCAGCATATTATTTGAAATATGCTGAAGAGGAATATCAATATAATTACACAGATCATCCCTGTCAGCCAATAATTCTAATAGATCAACAGAAATATTGCCGGGATATAAATAATGCAGGCGCACCCAATCAAATAATTTCTTATCCAGAATTTTGCGAACCAATCGGGCAAGATTTGTCTGTGAATCAAGATCATTCCCATAGTAACTCAAGTCCTGGGCCACCAGCAGCAATTCTTTTACTTTTTTTTCAGCCAGTACTTCACATTCCTCTAAAAGGGCTTCAATGCTTTTACTTATATACTTTCCCCGGATACCGGGAATAGCGCAAAAGGAACACTGACGGTCACACCCTTCGGCAATTTTCAGATAAGCATAATGAGAAGGTGTGGTAATTAGCCTGCGGGGTTTTGGATCGTTTATCCCTGCATCTAAATCCTGTGCGATCTCATCTATCTGATCCACACCATAAAAGGCGTCTACTTCGGGGATCTCATTCTGAAGCTCCGTCTTATATCGTTCAGAAAGGCAACCCATAACGATGATCTTCTTCACCTTTCCTTTTCGTTTTGCTTCAACAAACTGCAATATCGTATCTACAGATTCTTCCTTGGCATCAAAAATAAATCCACAGGTATTAATAATGCATACCTCTGTATATTCATCAGCATCATGCAGGCATTTCCAACCATTCTTTTCCAATTTTCCCAATAAAAACTCTGAGTCCACTATGTTTTTTGGACAGCCTAACGTAATAACGTTTACATGCTTAGTATGCATTGAAGGAGTGCTTGTAAAAAATAATATTGGCTAATGTAATAAATCAGGCTCAATAAGAAAACAGTTATTTACTGAAAAAAGCTGTCTACAAATTCCATGGCATTAAAAATTTGCAGGTCATGAATTTTTTCACCGACACCAATATATTTCACTGGAACCTTAAACTGATCGGAGACACCTATAACAACACCACCTTTTGCTGTTCCGTCAAGTTTGGTTAGTGCAAGGGCATTTACTTCCGTAAATGAGGTAAATTGTCGGGCTTGTTCAATTGCATTTTGTCCGGTAGCGGCATCGAGAACGAGGAGTATTTCATGCGGAGCATCCGGGATTACTTTCTGCATAACCCTTTTAATTTTAGAAAGTTCATTCATCAGGTTTGTTTTATTATGCAACCTGCCTGCTGTATCAATGATCACCACATCAGCCCCGGATGACACGGCAGAATTTAATGTATCAAAGGCCACAGAGGCAGGGTCAGCTCCCATTCCCTGAGATATAAGAGGAACATCTGCCCTCTCCGACCAAATCTTAATCTGATCAACGGCTGCTGCACGAAAGGTATCAGCAGCACCCAGTACAACAGACTTTCCTGCCTGTTTATACTGATAAGCAAGCTTTCCGATGGTTGTGGTTTTTCCAACACCATTCACCCCCACAACCAATATTACATATGGATTTTCACGTTTTGCAAACGCAAAGCCATTCACTTCATCTTTTTCGTTTTCGTTCAGCAGGGATGCGATTTCTTCTTTGAGAATTTTATTCAGTTCAGAGGTTCCCAGGTATTTTTCTCTGGCTACCCTTTCTTCAATGCGTTCAATAATCCTGAGAGTAGTATTGACACCAACATCCGATGTAACCAGAATTTCCTCCAGCTCGTCTAACACCTCTGCATCCACCCTGGACTTGCCAATGATGGCTTTACCTATTTTCTCAAAAACACTTTTCCTTGTTTTCTCAAGACCTTTATTGAGGCTTTCCTTTTTCTCTCCGGAAATTTTACTAAAGAGGCCCATGTCTGACGTATTAGTGAACGAAAAAAAGCTTTCTCCTTTTAAAAGAAAAAAGCTTTGTCGTAATTATTTGCGGTGTTAACTGTTATTTTTTCTTCAATTCTTCCTGTACCCTGTCGGCCGGAATAACCTGCTCTTTAAATGCATAAGCACCTGTTTTAGGTGATTTCACCATTCTGATGAGCTTAGCATAATCTTTACTTGAAGATTGAAGGGTTGCAACAACTTTCTTAGCCATATCTCAATTATTTTATTTCTTTATGAATAGTATACTTTTTCAGAATGGGATTGAATTTCTTCAATTCCATCCGTTCAGGTGTATTTTTTTTGTTTTTCGTGGTTATATACCTGGATGTACCTGCCTGTCCACTCTGTTTATGTTCCGTACACTCCAGTATAACCTGTATTCTTGCATCTTTGCTCTTTTTTGCCATTTTTTCAGATATTTTTCAAAAGGTCTGCAAAAGTAAAAATTTATCTTTAATAATCCTACTATCTATCTTAAAAAATAAGCTTTATCCCATTATATAAAACACCTTGATATTTTCCTCAAAAAAACCTGCCCCGGAATACGTCAATCTGCTCAATTCCCGGCGTCAGTTTATATACGAATAATAATAAGTGGAATAAAATTCGTTCCCATTTGACACCCTTTTCGTGTCACATTTTTTTAATACCACATCCAAACAACTCATTAGGAATATTCATAGTTTATCGTGGATAAGCCTGCTGTGTTTCCGAAAAAACCCCTACCTTTATCCCATCTGGCTCAACTAATGCATTGGTTTATTTCATTTCCAATGCATAAAATGGGTTTATTTAAACATTTAGCATGTCATGGAATTCCTACATTAAAGGCTACAGGTCCTTTCTTCAGTTAGAGAAGTCTTTATCCTTGAATTCTGTTGAAGCCTACATTCGGGATGTAGAAAAACTGGTCAGTTATCTTGACTCAAGGAACATGCAAATTACCCCATCATCCGTCAGTTTGCAGCTATTGCAGGAATTCATAGCATGGATCAATGAGCTCAGTCTGAATGCACGCACCCAGTCACGCATAATAAGCGGCATCAGGGGGTTTTACAAGTATCTGATTCTTGAAAATATTGTTGAAACAGATCCGACAGAATTACTGGAACTGCCCAAAATTGGCAGAAAATTACCGGACACACTCAGTGAAGGTGAGATCAACAGTATCCTTGAGCAAATCGATTTGAGCAAGCCTGAAGGACAGCGTAACAAAGCCATCCTGGAAATGCTGTATGGGTGCGGATTAAGGGTATCTGAACTCGTAAACCTAAAACTTTCTAATATTTTTGAACAGGATGCTTTTCTTAAGATAAGCGGAAAAGGAAACAAGGAAAGGCTGGTCCCTGTTGGGCGTATTGCCCTTAAGTTATTAAAGATCTACCGGGATGAAGTGCGGATACATATTCCAGTGAAAACAGGCAATGAAGATATCGTTTTTCTGAACCGCAGGGGCAGCAAACTTAGCCGGGTTATGATCTTCTCTATTATTAAAACACTGGCAGAAAAAGCCGGAATCAAAAAGAATATCAGTCCACATACCTTCCGCCATTCTTTTGCCACACACCTTGTAATTAACGGGGCTGATTTAAGGGCGGTACAGGAAATGTTAGGGCATGAATCCATAACAACAACCGAAATCTATACCCATCTCGACAGGAAATTCCTGAAGGATCATATCATGAAATATCATCCCAGGAAAGAAATGTAGTTTAGCAGCTTATACAACGTCTTCGTAATTAACTCCCCAATTGATGGTTACTAGTTTATTATCTTCAAAATAGAAATCTATCAGGGCCGATTCAAAAGACAGCCTGGTTTCTCCCCAGGATTCATCTTCTTTATCACTCAACTCATGGCCATTTAGTTTCATGAGTTTAATAAGTTCTTCTTCGGAGAGTTCAAAGGCCTTTTTTCCAAAAAGCTCTGCCTCTTCATTATAGGTTTCGAGGCAGCTGAGCACGGGAGCATCTTCCCCTTCAAAAAATGCACTGAATTCCCCTTCATCATAATTCATGAGAACAGTATCATAATCTCCTTCATTGTCTTCAAGGTCCTCTACTTCTTCCGGTTCCCCAAAGCGTTCAATCATTTTGTCCATACTTATTCCAAACTTAATCTCTCCATAGCCAATTTTGGGCAACACCTCATGTTTTAGCGACTTCATAAAATTGTTTTTATTTTTTTTGTATCATGTTCATTTCCTGCATGCAAATTAAGTTTTTTTTCATAACTGCAAAACAGCTTTTTAAAAATAAATAAAGCAGCTTTTAAACAAAGTACTGTTGATAACCACTATTTAAAGGGGGAATCTGGTTCTTTAGCCAGATGATTATAGGTTAGTTTATCCAGCAATTTCGGAAAGAATTTGCTTAAAAACACCGTTATTTTACCCTGGCCGGTAAGCACCAATGTCCGCTTTTCTTTTTCTATTGCCGACAGGATCCGATCGGCCACCTCCTCCGCGGTCATCATTTTACTTTCATCGCGCGGACTTTCGCCCTGCACATTGCCGTCACCGGCAAGAGCTGTTTTACGGATATTGGAGGCCGTAAATCCGGGGCAGGCCAATAATACATGCAGTCCTGTTTTCAGGTTTTCGGTACGCAAGACATCCAGGAAGCCATGCATGGCAAATTTGGAGGAGGAGTAACCCACCCTGCCGGGCAGACCTTTAAAACCGGCAATAGAAGAAACCCCCACAACACTGCCTTTTGTTTTCAACAGATGTGGCAAAGCGTATTTAGTACAGGTCACTGTTCCCCAGAAATTCACATCCATGAGTTTACGGATCACTTCCAGCTCAGTGTCTATGAAGAGGGAGCGCATGGAGATGCCGGCATTATTTATGAGCACATCGATACGTCCGAATTTTTCAACAGCAGCATCCATGATCTTTCTGCAATCCTCTTCCCGGCTAACATCAGCCTTGACAGCGAGGGTATCCCCTTTTCCTGAAATTTCTTTTTCCAGCTCCCGAAGTTTATCCAGGCTTCTGGCTGCCATAACGACCGTTGCCCCTTTAATGGCAAGCTTTTGCACAAGAGCTTTACCAATTCCTGAAGAAGCTCCGGTAATGATAACTACTTTCCCTTTAAGATTTCTTTTCATTATTAAAACTATATTTTACTGTATTACAACACATTAAGAATTATCCAGGTATAATACTCCAAAGGAAACAAAAATTTTCCATGTAAGGAACTTGTATAAATAAAATTTTACCAGTAATTTTGCATCCAATTTTGCAAAACGAAATGATTCCGTAGCTCAGTCGGTAGAGCAACGGCCTTTTAAGCCGTGGGTCCTGAGTTCGAGCCTCAGCGGGATC
>CAZZLL010000047.1:0-16252 GCA_964654725.1 uncultured Lentimicrobiaceae bacterium
TCGTCAGGATAATTCAGGTTTTCACGATTTAGGTTTATGAATTATCCGGGTTAGATTTAATAAAATATTTTAATACATTTGGACAAATAAATAAGTGTTCCCAAATTACGAAAGAACAATGTGGAAAATACTCATCTCGCTCGTGCTTTTCGGGCATGGATTTGCCCAGCTTGTTGGGTTTGCTGATTCATGGACCCAAAGGAATGTAGGGTTCAGAAAGAAATCCTGGACATATTCTTCAGATATCTATCCACGAAGTAATATTGGGAAATTGTTTGGTTTATTGTGGCTTTTCAGTTTTGTAATGTACCTGGTAGGGGGTGTACATGTATGGATGAATTCAGAACTGTGGCTGTTCTATTCATTTTTGGGTGCTGTAGTTGCTTTTTTTGCAGGGGTAAGCTGGTGGAATAATCTCCCGGGAGGAGTGAAGATGGGCATGCTAATAGATGTGGTGATCATAATGATCTACCTGACTTCCTTAAAGGTATATATAGCTTCACTTATCACTTAATCATTTTTTGATCATGTGAATTTACAAATAAGATATCTCCCATATTGTTATACCCTGTAAAAATGTTCCGTCCGTCATGTTTCAGCAGTTCTTCCCTGAATCCAATCAGCGTGAGTCCGGCATCCTTTGATTTTTCACTGATAAGTTCTTTGGTGCTCCGGTTAATGTCTTTTTGGATGATCTCTACATTTTTCGAAGAAATGGGCAGACGACCACTTTGAAGCATATTTACCAATGATTTGTGGGTTTCTTCCAAATCTTCTTTTTTGCAGAGATCGAATATTTTTATCTTACCTTTTTTCCAATCGGGATGACCAGAAATAATATAACTCATCAGAATCATCAGGTTTGCATTTTCATAATCTGAACTTCTGATCCAAACATGTATGCCATTCTTAAATATCATTTTTCGTCTGGAGCTGGCTAAAACGCATACATCATAGTCACCGGCTTTAGTCAGGCTTATATTTTCGATGATCTGGCTGAGGTTGTAGGGATCTTCCCGGGCAAACTCAAAGAGGATCATATTGTTTTCCATGCCACTGACTCCCGGTATCTGTATTATCTGGGCGATGGCTGATGTATAAGACGGCGAGATCAAGGTATCAATATATACATTCCCCTTTTTCTTTTCTCCTTTTTTAATAAGCACATCCAGGATATCTTTTGCTTTTAGCTGATTTGCTTTGGAGAAATATCCCTCAATGAGATGAATATAGGTACCAAAACCATATTTGTAAGAGATCCAGTTCAGGAGGTCAAAGGCTTCTTCCCGCTGGAATGAATCTCTTGAAACACATATTGCAGAAGGTCTCCAGCTATCTTTTGTGTCATCAACTGATTTTTGCAGGTAGATATGCAAGCGCCTGCTCAGCTGAAATAAAGCTCCCTTAAAAATACGCTGCAGGCCTTTTCTGTTATTATGGTAATTGTTGATGCCGATATAGATAAGGGTCATGATGAGGATGGCAGCTAAAGCATAATAGGTATTGATCTTAAACATCAGGTAAATGCTCATAAGAAATCCTATCAGGCTGATAATGGGCCTTGAGCGGAAGGATGGCCTGTACGAAGGATCTGCCCCATAATGATTCAGAAAGGATATCAGGTTAAGGGATCCATAGGTTACCATGAAAAACATGGAGATGATTTCAGCAACGGCATTCACATTTCCGAGGGCAACAAAGATGTAGGCGATGATTACTGTTATCAGACTGGCATTATAAGGCTCCTTACTTTCCCCTTTGCCTTTGGCCATAAGCATATTAAACTTTCTGAGCGGAAAGGAATTGTCAGATCCAAGGGCCTGAAGGGTTCTGGGTGCCACCATGATGGAACCTAAGGCAGAGGAAATGGTACTGGCCGCAAGGCCTAACGGAATGATGATGTACCCGAATTTGGCAATGTCAGCCATAATAAGCTGTTTGTCAATAAGGTCATGGGGGCTGGCGGAAGCATTTAGTTTTTGCACAATAAAAAAATAAATGATCATGCCGGCGAAGGTAGCTGTTGTTGTACCCAGAGGGATAGAACGGGATGGTTTTCTCAGGTCCCCGGATAATCCCACCCCTGCCGTCATTCCGGTAAATGCCGGAAATATAATGGCAAAAACTATGAAAAACTGATCTTTGTTTCTAAAAGAATCACTGAACAGGGAAACATTCTCCCTGCCGGAATACCCGGTGTCACCAAGGAAAAAGCAGGCAATGGAAATAAACAATATCGCGACCACAAAGTAGAGGGCTTTTACTCCCAAATTAGCTCCTTTTTTCAGTATTAATAGTGCCAGCAGGGTCATGGCCGGAATACTGATAACCTGACGGGGCAGGGTGGTATTGTATTTTTCACTGAACCACGAAAAGAAAGGTTCAAAGGCTTCTGTAAAGGCGATCACATAAAAGGCCACACTGATGGCTTGTGAAAAGAAAAGGGCAATTCCTATCGTTGCACCGATATTCAGGCCGAATGACCTGGAAATTATAAAGTATTCTCCGCCACCCTCAACACGCTGATTGGTAGAAATTTCAGAAATTGCCAGTGCAGTAGGTATGGTTACCATATGCCCGACTAAAATGATAAGGATAGTCCCCCAAAACCCGACAGTTCCTACCGCATAGCCAAAACGCAGAAATAATATTGCGCCTAAGATGGTTGAAATAGCTGTAAAAAATACAGGTGCTGTACCGAATCCATTGGTTTTCTTAAGGATGCTGTCGTTCATGTTTATGGCATTAATAATCTTAAGCCCCTGATAAAATTAATATATTTGTATAGCATGCGAAATATTGCTGGCAACAAATTTTTAAAATTTTACTAAATGGCATTAATCAGCGAAAAACCGTTTACCCTCGACAGAATTGTCAGGATAGGAATAAGTGTACTTATTGCCTGGGGCTTAATCTGGCTACTGGGCTATCTCAGTGATGTCCTGATCCCTTTTGCCCTGGCTGCGTTACTGGCTTATTTGATAAATCCCGTGGTGGATTTTTTTCAGCATACACTGCGGGTGAAATACAGGGGGCTGGCAGTGGTTGTGAGCTTACTTCTGATATTTGGAATAGTGTTCCTTGCATCTTATTTCCTGATCCCTCTTATTATATATGAAGTAACACATATGGGTGAATTGCTGGCAAATCTGGTTGAGAATACCAATTGGGAAAAAGAATCTTCAAAATATCTTCCGGCAGATATTATAAGGAATTTACAGGAATTCGCAGCACGGGAGGATGTGCAGAATTTTTTTAATAATGAGGACTTTGGGGGTTTGGCTTCCAATGCCCTCCAAAAAATTCTGCCGGGAGTTTGGAGTGTTTTTTCCGGTGCGCTGAATATTGTAATAGGTGTATTGGGAATAGCAATCATTATTTTGTACCTGGTTTTTCTGCTCATTGATTATGATGAGATCTTCGATAATTGGAAAAATTACATACCTCCTTCCATAAAAGATAAATTCCTGGAAGTCCTAAATAATTTCAATGATGCCATGCATAACTATTTCAGGGCTCAGGCTGTTATTGCCGGAATTGTAGGCATTTTATTCGCCATTGGGTTTTTTAGTATGGGCCTGCCCATGGGAATTGTGCTTGGTATATTGATAGGCGTGTTGAATATGATTCCGTATTTGCAGAATATTGCCATTATTCCGGCAGCCTTTTTAGCCTTGATGTATTCCCTGGAGTCGGGAAAGGATTTTTGGCTTATCGTTGGGTTGATAGCTGCCATTTTTGTTGTTGTACAGGCCATCCAGGATTACTTCCTGACCCCGCGCATCATGGGTAAGGCGATGAACCTAAATGCTGCATTTATCATACTTTCGTTGTCAATATGGGGAAAATTACTCGGGCTATTAGGCTTATTAATAGCCCTGCCCTTGACATACCTCATTTTTGCGTATTATAAGCAGTTCATTAATAAAGCCAGTTCTGCCAAACCGATTGGATTTTCAACAGCAGGGACTGAAGAAAAGAAAACATGAAAGCTTTGCTTCAACCATACACATTATCCCTTTCTTGATGATACTTGAACCCAACAAAAATAAATAATTATGGCGAAATTACCCTCAATGCATATAATTCTGCAAAATGCTTTGTCAGCAGTTTTGCGTTTTCCGGAAGCTATATTGTTCGTTATTTGTGGTACCTTCTGCGCTTATCTCCTTACCGGGTTTAATTTGTGTGCTGAAGATGTTTTGATAAAACTGCTCTGTTTATCTCTCATTGGAGTGCCTCTTATGATTGCCGTACAAATGATCTCAGAGCTTAAGGAGCTAAAGAATAACTACAAAATCCTCATACGGATAATAGCCTGGGTGCTTTTGTTTATTTACCTGTTAACTCTCAGCGATGTTGAGTCGCAGACAAGCATCATTCGCCTGCTGCTGTTTGTTTTGGTTGCTCACCTGCTGGTCTCAGCAGGATCATTCCTGTTCATGAATCAACGGAATGCTTTCTGGCAATTCAATAAAACTCTGTTTCTGCACTTTCTGACAGCTTTGTTGTATTCAACCGTATTGATTTTGGGATTGTTCCTGGCCGTTTTGTCTATTGATCAGCTTTTCAATGCGGATATTGAGGAGGAGGTATACATCCGTATTTGGATTGTAATTATCGGTGTTTTCAACACCTTGTTTTTTTTAACCGGAATACCGAAAGACCCAGCTGCTCTTGAGAAAGATACAGATTACCCAAAAGGGCTTAAGGTTTTTACGCAGTTTGTCCTGCTCCCCCTGGTGAGTATTTATCTGCTTATTTTGTATACGTATATCCTGAAAATTATCGCAACATGGAATATTCCACAGGGATGGGTATCCTATCTGGTGATCAGCTTTTCCGCAGTGGGCATATTTTCCATATTATTAATACATCCTGTAAGGGATATGCCCGGAAATAAGTGGATTCGAACCTATTCCCGCTTGTTTTATTTCCTTCTGTTGCCACTGCTTGTTTTGCTTTTTATTTCAATAGGGATACGAATAAATCAATACGGAATTACGGAAAACAGATATGTAATCCTGGTGATAGCCCTTGTTCTTTCCTGGATAAGCGCCTATTTTATTTTTAGAAGAAGTGGAGATATTCTTATGATACCTGTATCACTGGCTGTTATGGCCATATTGATTTCTGCAGGCCCCTGGGGTATATTTTCTGTATCAAAACATAGCCAGAAAAATCAACTGAAGCATTTGTTGGAAAAAAATAAGATACTTGTGGATGGGGAAATAATGTTTCGCAAAAACAGTATATCTTCTGAAGATCACAAACGCATTTCAGATATCATGTGGTACCTGGATGTAAATCATGATTTGTCGGTTATCAGGCCATGGTTTGGCAATCAGTTGGATTCATTATCACAGGCAGATACGAATGAAATGTATTATTCTGAGCGCAGTCGCATGTTTGCTTTGATGAACCTGAATGACTATACAGAATATTCCAGTAATGCTTATACATTCAAAACCTATTATGCCGAAAACAAACTGATTTACCATATTAGTGGGTTTGATTATGTGATGTTGTATAATTACAGATCATGGGATAAAAACTCCCTGAAATTCAAAAAAGAAAAAAAATCCTATGAAGTGTATTTCGATGCTGAAAAACCTGCCCTGTTGCTGGAGGAAGAGCATGACATTGTTTGTAATTTGGAGTTTGATGAATATATCAACAAATTAAGACGTTACAAAAATGAATACACCTTGCCGGACTCGCTTAGGGTTGTGTCAGTTGAGCGTGGTCCTTATCGGATGAAGATTTTATTTGATGAGATTACCCTGCATAGGGATTCGAGCACTACTGAAATGCATCGTTTTGACGGGAAGCTATTTATTAAAACAGATTAATATATGAAAACCCCCATTACACAATTATTTGGCACAAAGTATCCTATTGTTCAGGCAGGTATGATATGGTGCAGCGAATATGAGTTGGCATCTGCGGTAAGTAATGCCGGCGGATTAGGCCTTATTGGCTCAGGCTCCTTGTATCCCGGTCAGTTGCGCGATCAAATCCGCAAATGCAAACAGGCTACACAAAAACCTTTTGGGGTCAATGTTCCTTTGATATACCCCCAGACAGACGAGCATATTCAGATTATCATTGAAGAAGGTGTAAAGATCGTCTTTACTTCAGCGGGCTCCCCAAAAAAGTATACATCCTTTCTTAAGGAGAAAGGGATTACTGTGGTTCATGTGGTGGCCAATGTAAAATTTGCAAAAAAATGCCAGGAGGCAGGAGTGGATGCGATTGTGGCAGAAGGATTCGAGGCTGGGGGGCATAATGGCCCGGAGGAAAATACCACTTTTACACTCATTCCGCAGGTGAGAGAAGCTATCGATATACCGCTTATTGCTGCCGGAGGCATAGGAACAGGAAGAGGAATGTTAGCTGCCATGGTATTAGGGGCTGATGGTGTACAGATCGGATCCCGTTTTGTGGCTTCTGTTGAGTCATCAGCCCATAAAGATTTCAAGCAGGCTGTCCTTGATGCCAACAATGGAGATACCCATCTGACCCTTAAAAAGGTCATCCCTGTGCGGCTCATTAAAAATAAATTCTTTTACGAGATCAATAAAATGGAAACGGAAGGAGTATCTCCTGATGAATTACAAGAAAAATTAGGAAGGGGAAGGGCAAAGAAAGGAATGTATGAAGGAGATTTGGAAGAGGGAGAATTGGAGATAGGTCAGGTGTCCGGCCTGATACATGAAATAAAACCTGCTGGTGAGATTATCAGGGAGATCATGGAAGAATTTGAAGAAGCACACTGCAAAAAGGTATTGTAATCTTTTACATTGCACTTTTTATCTGTATGATAGGTTTCATAGAGAATAATCAGGTTTCTGTGTGCTTTTTCACAAGAAACCTTACTTATTTTTTATTAATTTTGATTTCTTTATTTTGATTAATAACCAATATTTACAGATATGAATTTCGAATTTACCGAAGAACAATTAATGATTCAGCAAGCTGCAAGGGATTTTGCCCAGCGGGATCTTATTGAAGATGTTATTGAAAGAGATACTAAGGCAATTTTCCCTGATAAACATGTAAAAACGTTATCAGAACTTGGTTTTATGGGGATGCTGGTTGACCCCAAATATGATGGAGGGGGTATGGATACAGTATCGTATGTGTTGGCCATGGAGGAGATTTCAAAAATAGATTCTTCTGTGTCAGTTATCATGTCGGTAAATAATTCCCTGGTTTGCTACGGACTGGAGGCATATGGCACTGAAGAGCAAAAACAGAAGTATTTACCACCGCTGGCAAGAGGTGAGAAGATAGGTGCATTCCTGCTTTCGGAGCCAGAGGCAGGATCAGATGCTACTATGCAACGTACCACTGCAGAGGACAAGGGAGATCATTACCTGGTTAATGGCACGAAAAACTGGATTACAAATGCGAATTGTGCAGAAATCTATATTTTAATTGCTCAAACAGATCCTGCTAAAGGTCATAAAGGCATTAATGCTCTTATTGTTGATAAAAACTCAGAGGGGATCAGCCTTGGTCCGCATGAAGATAAGATGGGCATGCGCAGCTCGGATACACATTCAGTAATGTTTACGGATGTTAAGGTGCCCAAGGAAAACCGTATCGGAGAGGATGGGTTTGGATTTAAATTTGCCATGAAAGTTTTGGAAGGTGGCCGGATAGGCATTGCCTCCCAGGCTTTAGGAATTGCAGCCGGTGCGTTGGAGCTTTCAGTCAGATACGCCCAGGAAAGAAAAGCATTTGGAAAGGAAATCTTCAAGCACCAGGCTATTGCATTTAAATTGGCTGATATGGCCGTTAAAGTTGAAGCTTCAAGGAATTTCTGCCTCAAAGCTGCCTGGCTGAAAGATCAGGGAAAACCTTACGGTCATGCCAGTGCCATAGCAAAATTATATGCCGCAGACGCTGCCATGGAAGTAACTACGGAAGCAGTGCAAATTCATGGTGGTTACGGATATGTGAAGGAATACCATGTTGAACGCCTGATGCGGGAAGCCAAGCTGACACAGATTTATGAAGGAACGTCTGAAATTCAGAAAATTGTGATTTCGAGAGGCCTGTTGGATTAAGGTGACTACGTGTTCGGGTGTTCAGGTATTTGTGTTTCGCCTGTGCGCTGCTAATGAATTAAGAGGCAAATCTTATACATCCAGATCACTTATTTTAGGACTCATGAAATACCTTACAAAATGAATTCATAATCAATCCACAACATTTATATGTTTACACCAGAACACACAAAGACATAAAAACTCGAACACAATAACAATAATAATTAACAAATCACCAAATATTAACTATGAAGATTCTTGTATGTATAAGTAATGTACCGGATACTACCACCAAAATTAAGTTTACGGGGGATAATTCCGATTTGGATAAATCCGGTGTGCAATGGGTCATTAACCCATGGGATGAACTGGCGTTAACCAGGGCTTTGGAATTGAAAGAAGCCAATGCCGGCAGTATTGAAAAGGTAACTGTGATCAATGTTGGCGGTGTGGATGCAGAACCCACCATCCGGAAAGCTTTGGCAATAGGGGCAGATGATGCTTTCCGCATAAATGCGGATTCAAAAGATGCGTATTTTATTGCCGCACAGATTGCGGAGGTTGTGAAAAATGAACCATATGACATCATCCTCAGTGGGATAGAATCCAGTGACCATAATCAATCTATGGTTGGAGGAATGCTTGCTGAGTTTCTGTCACTGCCTTCTGTTTCTTCAGTATCATTTGTGGGTGTTGAAAACGGGGAAGTACAGGTAAAACGTGAAATTGACGGAGGGAAGGAAGAGATAACAACACAAATACCTTTTGTGGGTATTGTTCAGAAAGGAATAACCAAGGAACCCCGGATTCCATCTATGCGTGGAATTATGATGGCCAGGAAGAAGCCCCTTAATGTGGTTGAGCCGATTCAGATTGAAACCTTAACAGAGGCATTGGATTACAAATATCCTGAGCCAAAAGGTGCCTGTAAAATGATCGATCCGGATAATGCCGGGGAAGTGATTAAATTATTACGTAACGAGGCAAAAATCTTGTGATAACCACAGATTGCACAGATTTGCGCAGATTCATGATACAAGATCAAAAATATCCCTTAAAGGATGAAACCTACAAATTAATAGGTCTTTGTATGGATGTACATAAGCGTTTAGGGAATGGATTTTTAGAAATTGTTTATAAGGACGCATTGGAATTAGAATTAAAAGTTTCAAAATGCAAAGTAGGATTGCTCGTGAACTTTGGAGAATCATCATTAAAAACGAAAAGATTTGTTTTATAAATTGATCTGTGAAAATCTGAGAAATCTGTGGTTATAATAAAAGAACTAATAATAAATAATAAACCAAAAATATGTCAGTACTTGTTTATACAGAAAATTGGGATGGGAAATTCAAAAAACTAAGTTTTGAATTGATTTCCTATGCTGCTAAAATTGCAGCCACATTAAATACTGAAGTCACGGCTCTTTCCATCGGAGAGGTTGAAGAATCTGAATTAAAAAAACTGGGGAATTACGGGGCAAAAAAAATCTTAAATGTTCGGGACGAACGATTAAAAGCCTTGTCAAATCAACCCTATGCAAAAATTATTTCGGATGTGGCTCAAAATTTCGGAGCGAAGTTGGTCGTGCTTTCCAATAATTTCACCGGAAAAGCCCTGGCTCCCCGCTTATCGGTAAAGCTGAAAGCCGGAGTTGTATCGGGTGCAACTGCTTTGCCGGAATCAACTGATCCTTTCATTGTTCCGAAAAAGGCCTATAGCGGAAAAGCTTTTGTACGTATACAGGTAAATACGGAAACCTGCATTATTACTCTGGCTCAAAATTCGTTTGAGATCATTGAAACAGGCGGAGATGCTATAATTGAAAATGTGGAGCCGGATATAAGCGATGCTGATTTCAAAACCAAAGTCACCAATGTGGATAAAGTCAGTGGAAAAGTTTTGTTGACTGATGCTGAAATTGTTGTTTCAGGCGGTAGGGGAATGAAAGGAGCCGAACACTGGCAGCCTCTGGAAGACCTGGCAGCTGAGCTTGGAGCCGCTACAGCCTGCAGTCGCCCGGTTTCTGACGAAGGGTGGAGACCCCATGAAGAACATACCGGTCAAACCGGTAAAATTATTGCCCCGAATCTTTACTTTGCTTTAGGTATCTCAGGGGCGATCCAACATCTGGCCGGGGTAAGTTCTTCCAAAGTAATTGTGGCTGTGAATAAAGACCCGGATGCTCCTGTGTTTGAAGCTGCAGATTATGGCATAATTGGTGATGTGCATAAGGTCTTGCCTCAATTTGTGGAAGCTGTGAAACAGCTTAAAGCTGAGTCATAATGTTTTGTATGTTTTTTTTCAGACTGCCAACCTATGTGTGGAAGTGTTAATTAATAATGAAGATCATTAGTCCGAAGATTTCTGACACCCACCGCAAGAGGATTAAAAATAAATTGGAAATGGGCAGGTTGAGCAGAAACTAAAATATGCCGCCGTATTTAATATTATTGCGTACCTTGGTATGCGAAAAATAATTATTATGGTGTTCTTGCGGCTGGCCATCATATTTCTTTCATTCTTTTTCATTCCCTGTGGAATATTTTCACAAACTATAAGCACACATCCTCTAAATCTTCAAATAGCACCGGGTGATACCGCCAGTTTTACGGTTGTTGCCTCCGGTAGTGCTTTAAATTATCAGTGGCAAAAAAATAATATGGATATTAGCGGTGCTACAGCGGCTGTTTTTGGCATTCCCAATGTTGTACATGCTGATACGGGCACCTATCGCTGTATCGTCAGCAATCTTTCAGGAAGCGATACCAGCTTAGGAGCATATTTAAGCATTGAGCAATACACAGAACAAAGCGGAATCTCTTTAACGGGAATATATTCATGTTATGGAAATACGGCCCTGGATTGGGGGGATTACGACAATGACGGAGACCTTGACATTCTGTTAGCCGGCTATACCCATGTTTACGGGCACAATAGCGGGCCAAAGATTACAAAAGTTTATAAGAACAATGGGAATAATACATTTACAGAACAAAGCGGAATCTCTCTGACAGATTTTGGGGATGCAGCTGCTAAATGGGGAGATTATGATAATGATGGTGACCTGGATATTTTAATTTGTGGTTGGTTCAACGGGAATTACAATATAACAGAGATATATCGAAATGATGGCAGCAATGTTTTTGCTCCTCTTTCTGCCTTGAGTATACAGCAGTCGTACTGTGGGTATGTTGACTGGGGAGATTACGACAACGACGGGGACCTTGATTTTCTGATTACTGGGGATTATGCATGGGGTATCAGGGTATCGAAAGTGTATGAAAATGTAGCCCAGGATAGTTTTATCGAACAAACAAGTATTGTTTTAACAGGAGTTGGTGGCGATATGAATATGGGCAGCAGTAGCTGTGAATGGGGCGATTATGATAATGACGGAGACCTGGATATTTTACTGGGAGGATTTTTAAGCGGGGGTGCAGGGGGAAACTGCTGGGTATACAGAAATGACGGAAACAATGTTTTTACAGGGATTCTTATTGCCAGTATCTATGTAAGTTCCTGTTCGTGGGGGGATTATGACAATGATGGAGATTTGGATTTTATCATATCAGGCCATGACGGAAGTAACTACCATACAAAGATTTACAGAAACTTTGGCAACAGCACATTTGTTGAGCAGAGCAGCATCTCGTTAACAGGTGTTGTTCACAGTTCAGTGATGTGGGGGGATTACGATAATGACGGAGACCTGGATGTATTGTTAACAGGCAATTCAGGCAGTGGTTTTATCACGAAAATATATGATAATGAAGGGGGAAATGTGTTTGCGGAAAATGGCACACTGAATTTACCGGGTGTCCACAAAGGCAAGGCGATCTGGGGGGATTATGACAATGACGGGGATCTGGATATATTATTAAGCGGCCATGACGGGAGTAATGCCATTTGTAAATTATTCCGGAATAATGAACCCATAATAAATAATAATCCTCAGAGTCCATCCGGACTAAGTGCTGTTTCTTCAGGTTACCAGGCAAGTTTAATCTGGAATACGGCTGCAGATGATCATACCCCTTCAAATACACTTTTTTACAATGTCATGATAGGCAGCACCAATTCGGGAACAGATATCAAATCTCCGATGTCAGATTCTTCTTCCGGTTTCAGAAGAATTGTTAAAATGGGCAATGCCTGTTTGAAAACCTCATGGACAATAGATTCCCTGCCTGTAGGGGTATATTATTGGTCGGTACAGTCGGTTGACCAGGCCTACAAGGGTTCGGTATTTGCGGCGGTTGACAGTTTCAGTATTGGGATTCCGGTAATTACCCAGCACCCGCAGGATATTCATGCATGTGAAGGGGATAGTGTTTGCTTTTATTTACCGGCAACAGGAGACAGCCTGAATTATCAATGGTTCAGAAATGACACGCTGATATCAGGTGCTACTAACAGTATATTGTGTTTTACGAATATTGATTCGGGGGACATGGCTTCCTATTCTTGTGTGATCAGCAATTCATATGGCAACGATAGCAGTGAGGCGGCTGATCTATATGTTTATGGAACTGCCACCTATTATGAGCAGCAAAATATCTGTGAAGGCGACAGCGCTTTCCTGGCTGGCAGCTGGCAGCTATTGGCTGGAAGCTATTATGATACCCTCGTCAGTGCCATTGGTTGTGATAGCATCATCATTACTGATTTAACAGTATATCCGTCTTTCACTGACACTATCCCGCTTAGCCTCTGCGGAAACGACTCCCTGCCGATAGTTGGCGGATATGCACACACTTCCGGAATATACCTATTCGATACTAATACCAGCCAGCATGGCTGTGATTCATCCATCTATGTTGATCTCAGTTTTTATCCCGAGTTTGCTGATACCATCCCCCTGATATCCTGTGGAGATACCCTTCTGCCAATTGTTGGCGGGTCTGCCATTGCTACCGGTATTTATCTCTGGTATTACTACCTGAGCGATAATGCCTGCGACAGCCTGGTTTACCTAGACCTCACCATCGCACCGGAATATTATGATACCATCCCACTGAGTATTTGTCCGCATGATTCCGTTCTTACTGACAACGGATATGTAAACAGTCCGGGCATCCATTTGTATATCGATTCTTTTACAGACCTGGGCTGCGACAGCCTGACCTTTATTGATCTGAGCCACCTGCCGGTGTATTATGATACCCTCCTGACTGATATATGCAAGGGTGACTCCCTTCCCGTTGTTGGGGGATATGCATCAATTTCCGGCCTCTTCCTTTATGAAACTCATGCGAATAGCTCAGGTTGCGACAGCAATATTTATATAAACCTGAATGTGCATCCGGTTTGGTCAGATACCATAAATATGAGCATTTGCGAGGACTCAGCCATGCAAATTGTTGGCGGAATCACCAATACAAGTGGCACCTACCTGCTGAATTCCGGGAGTACTGCCAATGGCTGTGACAGCCTTACCTGGGTCGACCTGCAGGTATATCCGGTTTTCATGGATACCCTCAGCCTGTCCATTTGCCAGGGAGATTCTGTGCAGGTTCAAAGTGGATTTGCCACATCTTCGGGGATTAACCTCACATACCAGGGTGTCTCAAATCAAGGCTGCGATAGCTTGATCTACCTCGATCTCAGTGTATATCCCAATAAATACGATACCCTTTTGCAGTATATTTGCCAGGGTGACTCTATTCAGGTATACAATGGATATGCTGCCGGTCCCGGGATTTATTTACTGGACTCTCTGACGACAGCATATTCATGCGATAGCATCCTCTGGGTAGACCTGCGGTTCTGGCCAAGCCAGCAGGATACGGTTTCCATCACCATATGCGAAAATGATTCGGTTCAGGTAATGAATGGCTTTGCTCAAACCTCTGGCTTTTACCTGTATGATTCAACAACCAATATATTTGGTTGTGACAGCATTACCTATCTTGATCTTACCGTTTACCCTGTCTTTGCTGACACCATTCATCTATATCATTGCGGAGACACTGCCATACCCTATATCGGCGGGCTGGCTTCCACAAGCGGCTTATACCTTTTTGATACAGCCTCCACTCAATATGGTTGCGACAGCCTGACCTACCTGGATATAAAGGTTTACCCCGCTTTTGAAGACACCTTATATCAGACTGTTTGTTACGGTGATTCTGTTCAGGTTTATACGGGCTATGCATTCAATACCGGAACTTATCTCCTGGATACCTTCCAGACGGCATATAACTGCGACAGCATAACATACCTTGATTTGTACCTGCATCCTGTTTATGCTGATACCGTGAACCTCACTATATGTGATGATGACTCCCTGGTAACGCAAAATGGCTATGTAAGCACACCCGGTGTTTACCTCACGTATTTCGGATTAACAGCTGAGAATTGCGACAGCCTGATCTATACCAACCTTTCCATAGCACCTTCCTATGCAGATACGGTTGCGGCCTCGATTTGTCAGGGAGATTCCCTGGCTATTTCTTCTGGATATGCATATAACTCCGGGATTTACTTATTGCTGGATACTATCGGACATGAAGGATGCGATAGCGTTTTATATGTTGATGTGGCTGTATATCCCACTGCTTATGATACCATTCAGATGACCATTTGTGATGGAGACAGCATGCAGCTTCAAAACGGATATGCTTCAACTACCGGGCTATACCTTTATGATTCCCTGATGACGAATACATACAATTGCGACAGCATTGTTTTCCTTGCTTTGATTGTTAATCCCACTTTCAGTGATACAATTTCCCTGAGCATTTGCGATGGGGATTCCTTGCAGATTGTCAACGGATATGCAAGCACTGCGGGTATGTATTTATTCCTGGATACCTTATCTGTTCAATATACATGCGACAGCCTTGTTTATGCTGATATATCTGTAAATCCAAAATTCCAGGACACATTGATATTTAACATTTGTGAGGGGGATTCAATGGCTGTCTCTAATGGCTATGCGGATAGCAGTGGAGTATATATCTTGCTTGATACGGTTTCATCCTTAACTTCATGCGACAGCATGCTGTTTGCTGACCTTACCGTATACCCGGTCAATTCAGATACCCTGAGCATGGATATATGCCAGGGAGATTCAGTGATGCTTGTAAATGGCTTTGCAACAACTACCGGATATTATATATACCAGCAGTTTACAAATGCCATGGGTTGCGACAGCAGCATAGTCCTGGATTTATATGCACATACATTGCCCATGGTTGAGTTGCCGGGGGATACAAGTATTTGCTCAGATGACACACTAATGGTATTTATTGATAATACGTATTCGTCTTTTTCCTGGCAGGATGGCAGCAGTGTAAATCCATACAGCATTACAAACCCCGGCCTATACTGGGTCTATGTTACGGATTCTAATAATTGCGCTGCTTATGACAGCTTGTTTGTGGAGGTAATTAAACGTCCGAATGTAACGCTGCAACAATATGCATATTTCTGTGAAGATGAACTGGTATTGAATCCTCGCAGCGATGCGGGTTATTATTTATGGCAGGACGGCAGCATGAGCAAGTTTTATTTTGTGAATGATACCGGGACCTATTGGGTGATGGTATCGAATAGTTATTTTACAGACACCTCTGATTGTTTATGTTGTGGTTTTGATAGGGTAACTTTAAGGCCATGTGCCGAAATTTGGTTACCCAACACATTTACCCCGAATGAGGATGGTCTTAACGATATTTTCCTGGCAATAGGCTTTGAAGTGAGGGATTTCGAAATATATATTTACAACCGTTGGGGGGAACTGGTATTTGAAAGCGATGATATAATGGAGGGCTGGGATGGTACTATACATGGCGAAGCTTGTCCCCAGGGGGTGTATCATTATGTAATGAAATATAGCGGTGTTGGAAATGTGATCATGGAATCTGAAGGCGGGATTGTAACCGGACATATTCTGTTAATAAGGTAGCAAAAAAATACCCATTACCGGGTATTTTCTATTGTCCTGAAAACCTTTGCTTTTATATCAGTCTCTATTATTACACAGGTTGCACAGTTTGATTGTCCCAGAGGGCCTCAGCGGTGCCTGGATGAAAGAGCAGTGCGGGATATACAAACAAAAATGCCGGTTCTACTTTACTGAAGAGGACTACCGGCATAGCCATGCTATCTATAAGGAGCTGGAAAGATTATTAATAGCAAACGGTATTTATCTTTCAGCTGAAAAAGCCCTAAATCAGATAAAAGAAATC
>CAZZLL010000048.1:0-16053 GCA_964654725.1 uncultured Lentimicrobiaceae bacterium
TGGCGTATTGGGGGAAAAACAGGTTGGTATTATGGAACCTGGCTTTGGGAAATCAGGGGTTTTGCAGATCAACTTGTTGGAGGTGTTGGAATGCGCAGAGGGAGAAAAAGCGAAACAGAATTAAATACGGGTGATGCTATTGATTTTTGGCGTGTAATGATTGCAAACAAAGAGGAAAAACGCTTGCTATTGTATGCCGAAATGAAGCTGCCTGGCGAAGCATGGTTGGAATTTAAAATTGACAAAAACAACATCCTTACACAAACAGCAACCTTCAGACCTTTGGGCTTACTAGGCAGATTGTATTGGTATTCGGTTCTTCCTTTTCATGGAGTGATTTTTAGAGGGATGATAAATAATATAGCTGAGATAAAAAATAGTAGTGAATAGTCAAAGTCTAATAGGCAAAGGGGAATCTAAACCCTAAACCTCCTTGTGGCATGCCTTTGCCCTGTTTAGGTTCAAGACTTCCACCCCGCTCTGCCCTTTCTGTGACGATAGAAAGTCCCATGAGATCTATAGGAGCATTATAGTAATAATCCTCACAAACCAACAAAGAAACTGCTTTGCTTGCCGGAAGATAGAAACGGGATTACTCCAAATATATGTAAGCCTCATGCACCATTTTATCGAGGAAATAAAACTGGAATTTATATTTACCTAAAGGCCACTTGCTAAACTCTTTGTAACCAAAGCCATTCCATAGGTAATACATTTGATTTTCACTCTCTATCTCGGTATTCTCAATTTTCGATGTATAAAAATATTCGCCATCAGGGTCGTTAATAACAACTTTTATAAAAGGGGTATGGTTTTCTTCCCCATATTTCAGGTTTTCGACATATAATTCATAATAAACATAGCGGGTCTCGCTGTTCTTAAAATATGTCTTATAAACACGGTCTTCTAAATCCGGAACCGTAATACCATCACCCTCGAAAAAACGCACCGATTTAAATGTAAGATCACAGCTACTGCTTGATTCTTCAACGTCTTGTGCGAATAATGAAAAGACTGAAAACTGCATTAACACGATAAGAATAGAAATGATGATCTTTTTCATAATGTTGTTATATTGGTTATTTTATCATTTAAAGCAAATATAATACAAAATTTATCGAATCAGCTGCTTTTGGATTAACTGAAGCTAATAAACACAGTGAAAGAGGGTAAGCCTTCGCATGTTTCTGGGATTAATGAAATATTTTAAGTATTGCTATTATGACCTGAAAGCTTCTCTCCGGAGAGAACTCAACCCCTTAGGTTCCCGATTAGATCATATATGGAATTCAACTGATGCCTTATCAGGTATTCTTCAATACCTTTTATGATCTTTATACTAATCTGTGGATCAATAAAATTGGCCGTACCAACCTGAATGGCTGTTGCCCCAGCCAGAAAAAATTCAATGGCATCCTTTGCACTCATGATACCTCCCAATCCGATAACAGGAATAGTAACTGATTGCGCCACCTGCCAAACCATGCGCAATGCCACTGGTTTTATCGCAGGGCCTGACAGTCCCCCTGTTATCGTTGACAACACAGGTTTTTGGGTTTCAGCATTTATAGCCATGCCAAGAAGGGTGTTTATGAGAGATACTGCATCCGCACCTGCTTCTTGAACTGTGTGAGCCATTTCCACTATATCTGTAACATTAGGGGATAATTTCACGATCAGAAGCTTATCATAAACCTCACGCACTGCTTCGGTAACTTCTTTTGCACTTGCACAACTGGTTCCGAAAGCCATTCCCCCTTCCTTCACATTCGGACAGGAAATATTAAGTTCTATGCCGGGTACATGCTCCAGTTTGTTTAT
The DNA here is from genome assembly GCA_964654725.1 of uncultured Lentimicrobiaceae bacterium. Lineage (GTDB taxonomy): Bacteria > Bacteroidota > Bacteroidia > Bacteroidales > CAZZLL01 > CAZZLL01. Next base: position 1,822 of record CAZZLL010000048.1, read on the forward strand.
GGCCCGGGCAACCTTCAAGTATTCTTCAACGGTTGAACCGGAAACATTGACAAAAATATTGGTCTTATAATGTGCAATCGTTGGATATATGTCGTTAATAAAACCATCTACCCCTATATTCTGCAAACCAACCGTATTCAACATACCCGAAGCCGTTTCAGCCATACGTGGATATGGATTCCCTTCCCTGCGTTCACCGGTTGTGCCTTTTACCACAATTCCGCCAAGCCGGGCAACATCAATAAAATCCTCAAACTCCGGTCCGTACCCAAAGGTTCCGGAAGCAGTAAGCACCGGATTCTTTAAAACGACATCTTTAATTTTAACAGCAAGTTCTACCATGTAAGCATATTCATATTAAAAACCGGGCCATCAGAACAGGCACAAACATTTCCTTTATGTGTTTCCACCACACAACATAAACACGCCCCGATACCACATGCCATAGCATTTTCCAGACTGACTTCACAATCAAGATTTTTTTCTTTGGCAATATTTACCAGGGCTTTCATCATAGGTTCCGGACCACAGGTATAGATCATGCTAAAATCAGAAATTCCTTCTAAAAAAAGCGGATGATCCGTTACAAATCCCCGGGAACCATCGCTTCCATCTTCTGTGCTCACCATAACTTCCCCGAATTCCAGATAGCGTTCCTTTTCCAAAATATCCCTTTTTCTCTTCCCCCCGATTAATGTGGTTATCTGAATCTGATTTTCCTTCAGATACCTCGCAAGGAAAAGCAGTGGCGCAACACCACAGCCCCCTCCAACAAGTAAAGCTCGTTTTTCCCTATTAGATGGCAGGGAATAATGATTGCCTAATGGAAAGATCGTATTTAGGCTGTCGCCCTGCTTCAGTTCCGAAAGACTTTTTGTGCCTTCTCCCACAATCTGAACAAGAAATTCAATTGTGTTTTCCTTGTAATCTGCATTATGAATGGAAAGGGGCCTTCTAAGAAAAGCATGTTGGTTTCCTTCTACCAACACTTCGGCAAACTGCCCCGGAAACATTTCAGGAAGGTCATCTTCAGCCTTTAAGATCAACAAAAAATGCTGCTTGTTAATCGTCTTGTTATCAACCACCCTGAAATCTTCAATCCTCTTTTTCATTCTTTGTCTCCTCCGGCTTATTCTTTACATCATTCTTCTCCCCCGCACTATCTTCTTTGTCGCCCTCTTCTTCTTTCGCTTCATCGTCGGTGAAATCAAGCATATCATGCGTCTTTAAAATCTTGTACCAACTGACAATTTTTTTCATATCAGAGGCATATACCCTTTCATTGTCTATATCAGGAATAACATCATTTATGAATGCCCTCAACTGCTGATTATCCATTTTCGACTCATTCTCTCCTTCATCTTTCTTATCATGGATGGCTTTAAAAACGTCTTTTAAAGGCATGTCCTCACCGGTTGTAAAAATACTGATCTCCTCAAGGGTGCTTATTTTCTCCGATGCAAAAACCGGAAATCTTCTTTTATCCAGCATAGACTCTACTACAGCTCCTGTTTTTGTCTGGGAAATCATTTTAAACAATCCTGGTTTTCCTGAAATAGCTAAAATTTTACTTAAATCCATATTGTATCAATTAATCTTCAAAAGTATAAAAAACTCCCGACACCGAATTGGCTGTATCCTGGCTGTCGGTTAATACATTTGCATACGGGTAAGTTTTTCGTATAAACCTTTGTTTATTATCAATTCCTCATGATGCCCCCTCTCAACAATCCTGCCTTTGTCAAGCACAATGATCTCATCTGCATGCATAACTGTTGATAAGCGATGAGCAATAACGATGGATGTCCTGTTTTCCATTAATTTCGTTAAAGCATCCTGCACTAATCTTTCAGACTCCGTATCCAGGGAAGAGGTTGCCTCATCCATAATTAAAATGGGAGGATTCTTCAAAACTGCCCGGGCAATTGCAATTCGTTGTCGCTGACCACCGCTCAGGTTCTTTCCCATATCCCCAATTTTGGCATAGTACTGTTGTGGCATCTCCATGATAAATTCATGGGCATTTGCAATACGTGCCGCTTCCTTTACTTCATTTTCACTGGCAGAAGACATCCCAAAAGCAATATTATACATCACCGTATCATTAAAAAGCAGGGTATCCTGGTTCACTATGCCTGTCAGTGATCGAAGATCATCAATGATATATTCTTTAATATCCAAACCATCCAGAAGAATCCTGCCCTTCGTACAGTCATAGAAACGGGGAATCAGATCTACCAGGGTGGATTTTCCAGCTCCTGAGGGCCCGACAATTGCAATGAGCTTACCTTTTTTAAATTCAAGCCGGATATCTTTCAAAACCTCTTCCTCTTCATAAGCAAAACTTACATCCACGAAACAAATGCTGCTATTAAAATCTTTCACCTTTCTTGGGGAGGAACTTTCCGTAATCACTTCCTCTGCATTCAGGACTTCCTGTATGCGCCTGGCTGAAATAACTCCTTTTTGGATGTTGCTGTATGCTGTTGAAATACTTTTGGCCGGAGTTATTACCTGAGAAAACAAGACCAGGTATGTGATGAACACTTCCGCCTGAAGGGAAGAGTCTTCTCCCAATACCAACTGACCACCAAAAATCAATATCAGAATCACGACAATAGTTCCCAAAAACTCACTCATTGGTGAAGCCAGGTCTCCCCTACGATAAATACTGATTTGTGTTTTGGTATATTCCCTGTTCTTTTCATTAAACCTGTCATCTGCCCACCATATAGCATTAAAGGCCTTTACAATGCGCAATCCGCTGATACTCTCTTCTATCATCGACAATAATCCGCTCAACTGTTCCTGAGCCCGCTGAGATTTTCGCCGCAGAGTTTTAGCTATTTTACCAATAATAAATCCGGTGATCGGTAATAAAATCAATACGAACAATGTAAGTTGTGCACTCATTAGGAACAATACCAGTAAAAACAAAAGTATATTCATTGGTTCCCGTAAAAAAATCTGCAAAGAATTCATCACAGATAATTCCAATTGCTGAACATCATTCGAAGCCCGGGAGAGGATATCCCCTTTGCGCTGTTCACTGTAATAGGATAATGGTAAAACAAGGATTTTCTCATACAACTCATTGCGAACATTTCTGACAACACCACTTCGAATAGGAGCCATAAAGTACAAAGCCAGATAAAAAAAACTTGTTTTAAAAAAATATGAAACAACCACACCAATGCAAATCATGAGCAAGGTGTACATTTCCCCGTTCTGCATGATCATCCGGCTGAAATAATACTGCAGATTACCAACAGCAGCGTCAATAGTGAAATTCCATTCAGGTGGGGCACTGATCATTTTAATGCTGCCAAAAAGCACACCGAGAAACGGAATCAACATGGTAAAAGAAAGAAGGGAAAAAAAAACGCTTAAAAAATTACTGATAAGGTTTAAAACGGCAAACCGCCGAAAAGGCTTAATATATTGAAGTATTTGAAAAAATGGCTTCATAAATGATGATCAGAACTTATATATTCCAAGGTAATTAAAAGGGGTGATCTTTCGAAGTTCTTCTTTTATTCCTTCAGGAATTTCCAAAGTATCCAGGAATTCAAGGATACTTGTTTTATCAATGTGTTCATTGGTCCTTGTAAGTTCTTTTAAGGCTTCATATGAATTGATGTATCCTTCCCGGCGAAGTATTGTTTGAATAGCTTCGGCAACAATAACCCAGTTTCGTTTTAGGTCTTTCTCTATTACCCTTTCATTCAGTATTATTTTATCAAGTCCTTTTAAAACAGATTTAATGGCGATTAAACTATGTGCTAAAGGCACACCTATATTTCTGGTAATCGTTGAATCTGTCAAATCACGTTGCAGGCGCGAAACAGGTAATTTAGCCGCAATAAAAGTAAACAGGGCATTTGCCATACCAATATTACCCTCTGCATTTTCAAAATCTATAGGGTTCACTTTATGAGGCATGGTAGAGGATCCCACTTCCCCTTCCTTGATTTTTTGATTAAAATATTCCATTGAGATATATAGCCACATGTCCTGGTTCAGATCAAGCAGAATCTGGTTTATGCGTTTGAAATTATCCAGAAATGCAGCTAAATGATCATAGTGATCAATTTGCGTGGTATTCTGAGAGCGTTTTAACCCCAGAAGCTTCTCCACAAAATAATCGGCAAAATCCATCCAGTTTACGGACGGATAAGCTACATTGTGTGCATTGAAATTGCCGGTAGCTCCGCCGAACTTTGCCGCAAAAGGAATATGCTCGAAATAATCTATCTGATTTTTCAAACGTTCCGCATACACATACATTTCTTTTCCCAGTTTTGTAGGTGATGCGGGTTGTCCGTGAGTATGTGCCAACATAGGTACATCCCGCCAAGTCTCCGAAAGTTCAATGAGTTTGTTATAAACGGTTTCCAGTGATGGATACAAAATCTGTTCATAAGCTTCCCTGAGTTTTAGCGGGATAACCGTATTGTTTATATCCTGGGATGTTAATCCGAAATGGACAAACTCACTATATGCCTTCAAACCCAGTTTGTCGAATCGCTGCTTAACAAAGTACTCCACAGCTTTCACATCATGGTTGGTTGCCTTTTCAATTTCTTTTACCTTCACAGCATCATCCGTTGTAAAATTGCGGTAAATATTACGCAAATCTTCAAATACCAGGCTATCTATCTCTACAAGCTGGGGAAGGGGAATATTACACAATGCAATAAAATACTCAATTTCTACCAACACCCTGTATTTTATCAAGGCATATTCTGAAAAAAATTGATTTAACTCAGTGGTCTTATTCTTATATCGACCATCAACGGGCGAAATATTGGTTAAAGGAAGAAAATCCATAATGCTTAGATTAGTTTTTGCAAATATAATCTAAAAATTTCCCAATTTTCCATCACATTCTTTTCTCCTCTATTAATCAGAAAGCAAATAGATTCTATTATTCAGGCTATGTAAATAAAAGTGTTTTTCACCTGAATTTGGTATATCTGAAAAATATTCCTTTTGCCATTCGCTTTTCTGATTTGAAAAGCTTATTTTTAAGCACCCCTTAATGTATGCTATATTATTTTTTCCTGAAAGATTATCCCAGGAAGTAACCAATGATTAGCATCTTATTATTAACCTATTAATGATCAACAATGAGAAAATTCTTCCTTTATACCTTATTTATTTCTTTGTTTCTTGCATACAGCTGCGGAAGTCGTCATGTTATTAAAGTTAAGGAAACAAATTTCATCGAAGAGATCAATCAGTATCAGAACCTGATATTTACATTTAATCATGACCTGGTTGCAGATTCCTTATTGGAAATCTGGGATACAACAGCTTTCCTGGAGATCAGTCCGAAAGCTCCCGGTAAATATAAATGGACAAATAATAACGAATTAATTTTTTCCCCAACTGACGGGTTCCTGCCAAATACTGATTATGAAGTAACACTTAATAAAACCCTGGCTTCCTATAAGAAAAAACTCAAACGGGTTGAAAATGATAAAATAAATTTTCACACACCTTATTTAAAAGCATTATCAGCCTATGCCTGCTGGATATTATCAAAGGATGATTTGAATAGCATTATGGTTCAGATCATAGTGCAATTTAATTACCCGGTAAATCCTGCATCTCTTAAGGAGCACCTTAACATTGAAGTCGATAAGGAAAACAGCGAATTTTATATTGAAACCCGGGAAGCTTCGGATGAGATAAAGATTAATATATCCAAGCCAAAAGGGCCGGAAGATGAAAGCTTACCCTTAAAAATAAGCATTGATAAGAAATTGCGATGTGTTGGCAGCAACAGGACTAATGAAGATGACCATGAAATATTCACCTATATCCCCCCTCAGGATGAATTAATGATAACTGAAGTTCAATCCAGTTTTGAAGACGGAAAAGGAATCATATTGATCTATACCTCCCAGCCAATACTTTCGGAAAATGTATCATCTTTCGTAAAAATCAGTCCCGGGCTAACATTCAAGGTTGAAAAACTTCCGAATGGTCTTAAAATAAAAGGGGATTTCAAAGAAGATGCAAACTACGAACTAACCATATCCGGAAAGATAAAAGGGGTATTCGGAAAAACAATGGGTGATGATTATACACAACACATAAACTTTGGTAATCTCAAACCTTATCTTACTTTCCTTGATCAGGAATCCGTATATCTTTCATCACATGGTACACGAAATATTGAACTAAAAATCATCAATATCCCGAAAATAAAGCTATCTGTATATAAAGTGTTCGCAAATAATATGCTTCATTATCTCAGGGAAGGGAAAGAATGGGATTATTATTATGATGAAAACATATGGAAAGATTTTCATCATTATGGTTTTAAGGAGAAATACGGGAAAGTTATCCTGGAAAAAGAAGTTAAAACTGATAAATTAGCTCGTAATGGAAGCATTCGCTTATTAAACCTTGATTTGAAGGAAATCGGATATAATGATGAATTTAAAGGTTTCTATATTATCCGCGCCGAATCCACCGAGCAAACCTGGTTAAGGGATGTGATCATGGTTGCTGTTTCTGATATCGGGTTGATGGTAAAACAAGGCGTAAATAATGCCGTAGTATTCGCGAACTCGGTAAATGAGGCGACTCCCCTTTCCGGCGTATCCCTCAAATTTATCAGTTACAATAACCAGGTCGTCTATGAAACATCTACTGACAATAAAGGAGTTGCCGTGATAGAAAACATTAAAGAATCTTTTGGTGATTTTAATATTTCCATGCTTACCGCTTCCTATGGGGATGATTTCAACTTTATCTGGTATAAGAACAGTAGAAATGAAACATCTCGTTTTAATACGGGAGGCAAACGAACGCATACTATTAATTATGATGTATTTGTATATGGCGACAGGGATATATACAGGCCTGGGGACACCCTTCACTTTAATACTGTAGTCAGGGATTTCGATTGGAACGTTTATCCCGAAATACCTCTGACCATAAAAGTAGTGCTTCCGAACGGCAAAATGTTTCGCCAGTTCAACAAACAGCTTAATGAAGAAGGCGCCGTGGAAACAAGTGTGCTACTGCCCGTAGATATTTTAACCGGAGTGTTTACTATCGATATTTATTCGGGAGATAATGTGCTGCTGCAATCGAAAAAATTTAAAGTAGAGGAATTCGTCCCCGACCGGATCAAAGTGGAAACTAAGCTTAATAAAGAATATTACACAAAAAGCGATGTTGTAAAATCATCTTTGGTGGCAACCAATCTTTATGGTCCCCCGGCGGCAAACAGAAACTACGAACAGGAACTCAGCCTAAAACGGAAGTATTTTACCTCCGACAAATATGCAGACTACAATTTTAATATTCAAACGGAACATAGTATTAGGTTTGAAAACAATATCAGAGAAGGTAAAACAAATGCTGAAGGAAAAGCAGAAGGATCTTTTTCCCTTCCTGATTATGAAAATATCGGTTTGGTGCAGGGGAAATTATATACAACCGTTTTTGATGAAACAGGCCGTCCGGTAAACCGGCTTAACTCTTTCGACTGGTATACCCAAAACATTTTTTACGGCATTAAAAATTTTAATTACTGGCTAACAACCAGAAAACCTGTCAGGATCAATTTTGTCGCTCTGAATAAAAAAGGAGTACTGTTGAAGAATGTGCAAGCAACTGTGCAGATTAAACGCTTTAATTATGAAACCATTATTGAGCGTGACGGATCTTCTTACCATTATCGTTCTCAGAAAAGAGAATTTACAGTTTTGAATAAACAGCTCACACTCAATGGCACCTCGGGATATATAAGCTTTACCCCTGTTCAAAGTGGTGAATATGAGGTCAGGATCATGGCGGATGAAGAAGATGCATATGTGTCAAGGAAATTCTATTGCTACGGGTGGGGAGATACTGATTTTACTTCTTTTAAAGTAGACAAAGACGGAGAGATCATTATTGAAACGAACAAGGAGGAATATGAAGTCGGAGAAAAAGCCAGCTTGTTGTTTAAAACACCCTTCTCAGGTGAATTGTTTGTTAGTATCGAGCGGGATGATGTGATAGAATACCATCATCTGAAAACCGATAAAAAAGCTGCCAGCCTCGAAATCAACATAAAAGAAAAACATCTTCCAAACATTTACATCACAGCTACCCTCATCCGGAAAATGGCCGAAAAAAGAATGCCCCTTACCGTTGCTCACGGAATTGCATCAGTAAAAATTGAAAAGCCTGATAATAAGCTTCCGGTAAACATTATTGCTACAGAAAAATCCCGTTCACAGAAAACACAGATAATAAAGGTCAAAAGTAAACCCGGAACGGAAGTTACACTTGCAGTGGTGGACGAGGGCATATTGCAAATTACCGGATTCAAAACACCTGATCCCTACACATTCTTTTATGGCAAGAGAGCTCTTGAAGTTAACTCTTACGATATTTACAACAAATTATATCCTGAAATACAACAGCATGTATCCAGCTTCGGTGGTGGTGCAGATATGGACCTTGCAAAACGCATTAATCCGTTAACCAGCAAACGCATAAAACTTATAGCCTTGTGGAGTGGAATCATGGAAACAAATTCAAAGGGGGAATGTAGTTTTGAAGTTGACATCCCACAGTTTTCAGGATCACTGCGTGTGATGGCCGTAGCCTATAAACAAAAACGTTTTGGATCGGCAAGCCACACTATTACTGTGGCTGATCCGATCGTGATCAGTCCTTCCCTCCCAAGGGTTTTAAGCCCGGAAGATGAAGTGTCCATGCCTGTTATGGTTGCCAATACAACATCTAAAACAGCAAAAGCAAAAGTAGAACTTAGTTTATCAGGGCCCCTGGGGTATATTGATGACAAAATCCAAACCATTACCATAAAAGCCCATAGTGAAAGCATGGTTACGTTTAAACTTAAAGCTCATAAAGATATTGGGAATGCTAAGGTAAATATTGATGTGGGTGCCCTGGGAGAAAAATTCAGGCACAAAACAGAAATAGCAGTCAGGCCCCCGGCAGGCCTACAAATGCGCTCAGGAAACGGAATTGTTTACAGCAATAAAACAAAATCCTTTACACCAACTTCAGATTTTATTCCGTCTACCCTTGAAAGCAAACTGGTGGTAAGCCGCTCACCCATGGTTCAATTCTCCAAAGAACTTACAAAACTGATCAGGTACCCATATGGATGTATTGAACAAACTGTTTCTACCGCTTTTCCACAAATTTACCTCAAGGATATTATGAAATCCATTGACATTGAGCCGGAAAATCGAGCCCTCAACCCCGATCACAATGTACAACAAGCTATACGAAAAGTAGAGAGCCTTCAGCAATATGAAGGAGGGTTTAGTTACTGGTCGGGAGGATACCGGATAAACTGGTGGTCGTCTGTTTACGCAACTCATTTTCTTTATGAAGCTAAAATAGCCGGATATGATGTGAACCAGCGAATTTTAAATAAAGCTTTCAATTACTTAAATCAAAGGGTAAAAGCAAAAGAAAAAAGATATTACTACTATTACAATAATCAGGGTGAATTCAAAAAAAGACTGGTTGCATCCCAGGAAACTTTTTATTCGCTCTTCCTTTTAAGTGCTGCAGGAAAAGAAAACAGAGCAGTAATGAATTACTATAAATCCAAGCCCGATCTGCTGACAAATGATTCTAAATATATGCTTGCAGGGGCTTATTCCCTCATTGGAGACCAGAAAAGCTTTAAGAAAATTATTCCCGGATCTTCTGCAAAAGAAATATCTATCAGGTCACTGGGTGGTTGTTTCTATTCACCCATTCGCGATATCGCAATTAGTTTGTATACCCTCATTCATGCAGATCCGGAAAACACGAAAATTCCAGAGATGGCAAAAAGATTATCGGAATTGATAAAATCGGAAAAATGGTTATCAACCCAGGAAAAATCATTCTCCTTTCTGGCATTGGGAAAACTTGCCAGAAAAAACACTGAAAACAAGGCTGCTGCTACAGTTTATATCGATGGATCAAAAGCAGGAAATATGGATGACATCAGCCTGGTACTGAATAAAAACATCAACAATAAGAATGTAAAAATTGTTGCGGAAGGCAAAGGAAGTGTTTATTATTACTGGGTAGTAGAAGGAATCAGTAAGAGCGGGTCTTTTCTTCAGGAAGACAATATCCTTATGGTCAGGAAAAACTTTTACGACCGGAACGGAAACCTGTTGAAGGAAACTACCTTCTCTCAAAACGATCTGATCGTTGTAGAAATAAGCATACACACCCTCGACAGGGCCAGTGTTGAAAATGTGGCTATTACAGATATCCTTCCTGCCTGTTTCGAAATTGAAAATCCGAGAATTAGTCCCGAAAGGGAACTGAATTGGATAAAAAAACAGGGAACGTATGAATATATGGACATCCGAGATGACAGGATATCCTATTTTACTACAGTCAGCGGTAAAACAACGCACTATTATTATATGGTCAGGGCTGTCAGTCAGGGTACCTATAAAATGGGCCCGGTTAGTGCTGATGCCATGTATAATGGAGAATATCACTCCTATCACGGAGCAGGTGTAATAACTGTAAAATAATGCCCGTATCTCAGAAAGTTTTATATAAAATTCATTTCCGAAATATTCTGGTGTCAATGCTCATATTGATATCAGGGCTCTTTATCAATTTTCATTTGCTGAACATACTGTTTCCTTTAAACTACTCCATTGATTGGTCGCAGGTTATCATCTCAGAAGACGGACAGGTCATGCATGCCTTTTTAACTAAAAATGATAAATGGCGCATAAAAGCAGACCTGGAAGAAATAAGTCCTTTAATAAGAAAAACAATCCTTAGAAAGGAAGATCGATATTTCTATTACCATTTCGGCATCAATCCTTTTGCTATCGGAAGGGCTTTTTTTCAAAACTTATATCACAATAAACGTATCTCCGGGGCATCCACGATAAGCATGCAGCTTGCTCGCTTATTGTATCCGGCAGAAAGAACCTATAAGAATAAAATAGTGGAAATGTTCAGGGCAATACAGCTTGAACTTATGCACAGTAAAGATGAAATATTGCAGCTCTATTTAAACCTGGTACCCTATGGAGGAAACATAGAGGGGATTAAGTCAGCTTCACTGCTATATTTCAAACAGAAACCTGAGTTATTAAGCCTTTCTCAGGTTATATGCCTGAGCATTATTCCCAACGATCCTTCCCGTCTTGTATTAGGCAAAAATAACAGTCTTATATTGCAAAAAAGGGACGAATGGCTGGAACGTTTGCGCAAGCAGGAGTTGTTTCCTAAAGAAACCATCACGGATGCCTTTGTAGAACCCCTTCAGGCATACAGACATGAAGCACCAAAGTTAGCCCCACATTTGGCTTATGCTCTGAAATCGAGATACCGGGAGCATACAGAGCTTTACACGCATATAAATCTAAGTTTTCAGGCTGAAATCGAGAACATGCTCCAAAAATATATCAACCGCTTAATACCCCAAAATATCACCAATGGTGCAGTGCTTGTTATCGATAATAATACCCATCAGATCATTTCATATGTTGGTTCGGCAGATTTTAATAATTGGGAACACCAGGGGCAGGTAAATGGAATATTAGCTGTTCGCAGTCCTGGAAGTACTCTCAAACCATTCTTATACGGCTTGGCAATGGATGCTGGATTAATTAGTCCAAAACACATGGTTGCTGATATTCCTGTTAGTTTTCACGGATATGAGCCTGAAAATTATGATGGGAACTATACAGGAATGGTAAGCATTGAAGATGCCCTGGCAATGTCTTTAAATGTTCCGGCAGTCAGTATTCTGGAGGAATACGGAACACAGGATTTTATTGAAAAATTAAGCCTTGCCGGATTCTCCGGAATTCAACGGAATAAGGATCAGCTCGGGTTATCTTTAATTTTAGGAGGTTGCGGGGCAAACCTGATGGAATTAACAAAACTATTTTCCATGTTTGCAACAAACGGCCTGTTCATTGAACCATCGTTGATAAAACAGGATACTGCTGTTGCTGAAACTAAGCTGCTGAGTCCTGCTGCTGCCTATATTGTTTCTGACATGCTCACCCGTTTAACACGGCCTGACCTCCCCAGAAAATTTGAAAACAGCCTCCACCTGCCTAAAATAGCCTGGAAGACTGGTACATCATACGGTAGAAGGGATGCCTGGAGCATAGGGTTTAATGCAAGGTATACCATTGGGGTATGGGTCGGAACCTTCCCCGGCTGGGGAATTCCTGACCTGAATGGGGCAGATTATGCAGCCCCTCTTTTATTTGACATTTTTCATGCTATTGATTATTCATCACAAAGAGAATGGCTGAAAGAGCCTGAACAGTTAGATTACAGACTCGTGTGCTCAGAATCAGGCCTGCCACCCAATAGCTTTTGCGACAATATTGTTATGGAAGCTTATATTCCCGGCCTGTCGCCTGCAGAAAAATGTCAACATCTTGTAAAAGTCATTACAGATCCTGAAGGTAAAATCAGCTACTGCAAAAACTGCAAACCTGAAATTGGCTATAAAGAAAGTTATTATAAAAGTATTGCTCCCAATGTAGCTGCTTATTATAAAGAATACAATATTCCATTTCAGGAAATACCTGCCCATAATCCATCCTGTTCCAGAATATTTTATGATAATGCACCTCATATAATAGCTCCGTTAAATGGAAAAGAATATATCCTTTTCAGGGAAGAGAAACAAAAAATGCAACTCAAATGCCTGGCAGAACAAGACGTGCGGAAAGTATACTGGTTTATGGATGACAAATTTATTAAAGCATCAAACCCTGATGAGGGAATATTTGTTATACCTGAAGCCGGAAAGATAAAAATTTCCTGTTCGGATGATAAAGGAAGATCAACGAGCATAGAAATAACAGTAAGCTATATCTGATTTAGGAAAAATTTACTTCCTGCTTAAACGAATTTTCACTTTTCGCATCTTAATAATATACTGATTAATAGTTTTTTATTATATTTGTTTATATATTTGTTAATAAGTATTTTTGTAACTCAACCATAGCAACAATTTTAGCATCATGAAATCGCTACAATATTTCGCCATCATCCTTGTATTTTTATTTGGCTTGGGTATGATTACCCTCGCTACTCAAGCCCAACCTGATGGTAAGATTAACGGGATCAGCATTATTTCACCGGAAAAGCCCACCAACCAAGGTTTCATACAGCCCATTAACCGGGTTAATGCAAACTGGGTGGCCATCATTCCCTATGCAGCCTGTTTTCCAGGAGATCCAAAGATTTATTATAACAATGTTTACAATTCATGGGGCGACACACCAGAAGGTATCCGTCACGTGGCTCAGCTGGCCAAAAAGCAGGGACTAAAAGTCTTATTAAAACCGCATATCTGGGTTGTAAACCAGGGTTGGCCCGGAAATTTTGACCTGGGTTATATTGTTTGGGAAGAATGGGAAAAAAATTATCGTTCCTTTATCATTGAAATGGTAGAAATTGCTGAAGAAGAAGATATTGAGATGTTTTGCATGGGAACAGAATTTAGAACCGCTGCCAACAAGCACCCGGATTTTTGGTCCCATCTGGCAGATACACTCAGGTATTACTTTTCAGGAGACATTACCTATGCGGCGAATTGGGACAATTACGACAATATTGCGTTCTGGAACAAGCTGGATTACATCGGCCTGGATGCCTACTTCCCGCTCACTGAGAATGAAACCCCAACTACGGAAGAATTGGTAACAAACTGGAGTGAGTATGAATCTCAACTGGAAAATTTTGCAAAAAAAATAAATAAAAAGATAATCTTTTCAGAATTTGGCTATAGAAGTAACAATCAGCCTGCCTGGAACCAATGGGAAATCGAAAACATTTCTGCTGTTAATAAAATCAACTCTACTGCTCAAAGCAATGCCTACCAGGCACTATTCGAGGTTTTCTGGGATAACCCATGGTTTGCAGGCGGATTTGCCTGGAAATGGTACCCGCAGGACCAAACCGCCGGAGATATACGTGATGCCGGGTTCTCACCAAACAATGAACCCCTGGAAGAGGTAATCCGCTTGTACTATACCGGAAGAGGCAGAAGATTTTAGGACTTGAGCCAGGTATCTTTTAGTGTATTTCTTCTGATCCAGCTTTCTTTTCTTGTTCAAGTGCCTCCTTTTCAAGACGCTCCTGTTTCTTTTTTTCAATAGCTTCTTTTATCATCTCAAACTCCTGAATATCTTCCTGACTTCGTCACTCTTTAAAAGCACCCCCTTAAAAACCTGATAATCAGTG
>CAZZLL010000049.1:0-12843 GCA_964654725.1 uncultured Lentimicrobiaceae bacterium
GACTTCACCATTCAAATATGGCAGGATTGTAACCGGGGAGAATTTCATCAACAGAAAGGAAGATATTAAACGTATTCAACAGAACATTGGGTCGGGAATAAATACTTTACTTATCTCTCCCAGGAGGTGGGGAAAATCTTCCCTGATGGAGCAGGTTGCATACCTGAACAAGGAGAAGAAAATAAAGTTTGCTTTCATTGACTTCTTCAATATCAGAACTGAAGAGGATTTCTTCGAAAAATATTCGACAGAGATCATCAAATGTACGATCAGCAAGAAAGAGGAGTTACTGCAGGCAGGGAAAAACTTTTTTCAAAAGATTTCACCCTCTTTCTCCTTCGGTGCGGATCCTCTGAATGACTTTTCATTGCGATTCTCATGGAGGGAAGCTCAAAAATCGAAAGCGGAAATCATAAATCTGCCTGAAAATATTGCCCGGAAGAAAGGCATCAGAATCGTTGTTTGCATTGATGAGTTCCAGGGTATCTCAAAACTAAAGGACCACATTTCCCTTGAGCAGGAACTCCGCTCCTACTGGCAACATCATGAAAACACATGCTACTGTTTATATGGCAGCCGAAAACATATGATGCTGGAAATTTTCAAGACAGAATCAAGGGCATTTTATCGTTTTGGCGACCTTTTCATGCTTGAAAAAATTCCTGAAAAACACTGGATCGATTTTATACAAACAAGTTTCAGAAATTCCGGAAAAACTATTAGTAAGGATTTGGTTCATTTAATGATCCGGTCAACAAACAACCATCCCGATTACCTTCAGCAACTGTGTCACAATGCATGGAATGCCACAGAAAATGAAGCAAATGAGGGGATCATTGAAGCTGCAATGGATCTGGTCGTTCGTTCGAACGCACTGCATTACCAGGATATTTGCGAAGCACTTAGCAACACCCAGCTAAACCTTATCATTGCCATTCTGAAGGGAGAGACACAACTCACCTCTGCAGCAACGATGCAAAAATACAACCTGGGTACTCCACGTAATGTCTCAAAGAATAAGCAAGTCCTGGAGGATAAGGATATAGTGGAAATCCATGGTGAGAGCATTACCTTCAATGATCCAATTTTTGAATATTGGCTCAGGAACGGGTACAATTAGCAGTTGTTTCAGTTATATCAGGTAGTTCCGTTTTATCAATTTCTCTGGTTTTAGTAACAATTTGACCTATGCAGGAAGAATAGCCCGATAAAAGCATGGCAGGCGCTCAGGCAGGTAATAATACTTTAGTTGTCATACTTTCAGGTTTATAGATTATTGCTCCTTTTTCGAAATTCACAGGCCAGGCTGCCAATATTACCAGGATTATGGGGATAAATATAATTGAAGCAATTATTCTGTTCCAGTATAACTGCTCTTTTTACCGGTTGCAGGTTCGGTTCCCTGAAGGATAAGAAAATACCCTGCGACAACACCGGCTATACCACAAAACTCAGATAGTTAAGCAGGAACTCATCCGGGTTATTAATGAATTGCTGAGGACTTGAACCGAGCAATTCAGTAAAGTGATTAATGAAATGGGCATGGTCATAGAATCCATATTCCAGTGCAGTTTTGTAAATCTCTTCTTGATTACCACTTGCAATGGTTTCAAACACCGTGTTAAATTGAATAGTTTTCAGGTATTTCTTAATTCCTATCCCGATTTGCTTTTTAAATATTCTTCTAAGGTTTCGTTCACTGGTTTCAAGCCGATCCGTAAGCTCTCTTACTGTGATATTACCACGGGTTAAATATATCATCTCCAGGCACTTTTCCAGCAGTCCCTGCCGAGGTATCCTTCTATTCAGGAGTTTAACTAATATATCCTGAAGGCCGTTAGCAACAGCTTCTGCACTAAGATTTTCGTGAAATCCTTTGAAATGATCTTTATCTGCGAATTCATACAATGATTCCGAGCGGATACCCGTATCAGTAAGCTTGTATGCAAAAACCGGTCAAATTGACCACCCAATTCCAATTTAAATTGACCATGCTCGCCGGTTTAAATTGACCACCCCATTCTACGCACCAAAAAAAGAACGATATTCTCAGTGTCTGCGATTAAACAAATTTAATTATTTTCTTCAGATACCTTTTTTCTTTTTCTCCTCAATGATTCACCTTCCAGTTCGATCCGGTGAGATTGATGTACCAATCAGTCTAATATTGCATCCGCTATGGTTTTTTCACCTATTGTCTCATACCAACTCTTTACCGGGATCTGAGAAGTAACAATTAAAGATCCTCTGCTGTGCCTGTCTTCTATGATCTCAAGCAAGGCTATTCTGTTTTGACTATCGAGTGGCTGTAAGCCAAAGTCATCAAGGATAATCAAATTGTGCCTTTGTATTTTTGCCAAAGTTCTCAGGTAAGATCCGTCTGCTTTAGCGATTTTCAGTGTGGAGAACAGTTTTGTCGTGTTGTAGTATAATACTTTATACCCCTGTATGCATGCCTGATAGCCAAGAGCAGTTGCGACATAGCTCTTACCTACTCCAGTACTGCCTGTGATTAATACATTTTCATATTTATCCAGGTATTCACACTCAGCGAGTCTCATGATTTTAAGCTGATCTATATTCCTTGACTCTTCATAGATAATATTCTCAATAGCAGTTTTGTAATGGAACTTTGCATTTTTTATTAATCGCTCTATTCTCCGGTTGGTTTTATCATCCCATTCTGCATCAATAAGCATAGATATAAACTGATCCAGCGTGTAATCATCTGTCCTGCCGGTTTCAATAGCAGTTTTAAAAGCCCCATGCATGCCATAGAACTTCATTTGTTTCATTTTTGATAATGTAATTTCATTCATTTTTATTCAATTTATGTTATTTGTAATATTGCTCTCCTCTAATATTTGTATGATCTGGAAGGTCACTTTCTGACTGGTCTTCTATCAGCTTATCAAGGCCATTTTCAAGGATAGTCTGGATAATCTTATAGTTGTAGGTTTCAAAATCAATGGCCCGTCTGCAAGCTTTTATAAGCCTGTCTTTACCGACTTTCTTTTCAAAGGACAAAACACCTAAACAACTTTTATATGCCTGCTCTGGATGCTGTTTGCGCTCCAATAGATTGGTGATGTAAGTCTTAACATCTTCATCAATGCTTCCAGCCCAGTTAATGAACCTCTGGGGTGTCCATTCGGTCATAAACTGATGAGTCGTAGCCATGTGTTCCTTAACGGTTGTATAGTTATAAGGCTTCATGTCCCTTTTATGGGTGGCAATACGCATATATTTATAATAGATCTCAACACTCGTGCTGGTATATAATAGCTTGACTTTTCTACGGATATGTTGAAAGGGAACGCTATAGTAATGTTTGTCCTCTCTTAGTAATACATGCCCGTTCTGCATTACTGTTGCGAAGGCCATTTGCTTTATCTCATATTTTTCTACAGGTAGCTCACAGAGATGCTCCTTTTCGATATCTATAAACATTTCTCTCCTGGACTGAGGCCGTCCAGTTAGTTTCATATTATTGTGTTTCTCAAGCTCTTTCCATATCGCCTGGTTAAGCGCTTTCAGGCTATGGAAGACTTGCTTTCGAAGTACCGGGTAGATTCTTTGATAGAGTATCCGCACAGCACCTTCAGCCAGGGATTTATCCCGTGGTTTATAAGCCCGGGCAGGAAGTACTGTGGTGCCATAGTGATCGGCAAAGTCTAAAAAAGTCTCGTTAATTACTGGTTCGTACCGGCTGCTTTTCGTGACTGCCGATTTTAAATTGTCTGGCACAATGGCGGCAGGTACACCACCGAAAAAGTATATTGCGTTTTCCGTGGAGGCAATAAGATCCGGGTTCTTCTGACTCTGAGATACTTCGGCGTAGGTATATTGACTGGCCCCTAATATTGCGACGTAAAACTGAACTTCTTCTATCTCTCCTGTATCGCAATCGACCACCTCGAGGGTCTTCCCTGCATAATCAATAAACATCTTATCTCCAGCTTTATGGTTCATGTGCATAACCGGATTTACACGCTTGCTCCAGCGATTAAAATGCTCGCAGAACTGCGAAGACTTCAGTCCATCCGGGTGTTTTTGATAATACTCCTCCCATATGGATTGCTTGGTAACACCTGTCTTCTTCAGCTCTCGCTCCATGTATGGAAAAAAATCATAAACCGCCTTAAGCTTTGGAGACGGGGTCTGGGTTTTGCTATTACTGAACAGCTATTCCAATTCAGCATCACTCTTTTGGTTAATATCATCAATGCTAAGATTTAGCATCTGAGATAATGCGATATACTTTTTTACTGTGTTCCTGGATAGAGATAAATACTTGCTGATAAATTGCTTCCCCTTGTTCTGGTGATACAACTGTAATACTTTTCTTACTTTACTCATGTCTGTCGTTCTATTGGCCATCAATCATGCATTTTTAAATAATAATGCACGAAAATACAGCTTAGACTGCATGAAAAAGTCGTACTTTTTTTGGGGGGTCAGTTTGCTCCGGAAAAGGTGGTCAGTTTACTCCGGAATAGGGTGGTCACCTTGGACCGGAATGGGTGGTCAGCTTACTCCGGTTTGGGGTGGTCAGTTTGACCGGTTTTTGCACTGAATGCAGTCTTTTTATTTGTCTGTATATCTGATATATAGAAGAGTACAAAACATCAATAGATAAATCGGACATTTATAATCACATTTCTATCTAACTTCAAAAATCACCGCCCTGTATAGCATAAAGCGTGCATTACCAGTAGACGCAGAGGGTAAAAACGAAAACTCCCCATCAAAAATGATGAGGAGTCCTGCTAAGTAGCAGGGGTAGATGAAATATCGAACTTCGATTTGATGAAGGATTTGGTGGAAACTATTAGTTATCTGTTTTATGCTAATCGTCAAATATATCCAGATATGGTTTAAATATGAAAATCCTGTTACGACTTTGTCCGGTCATTTCCTCTACCATCTGTTTTTCCTGCATAATCCCTACAAGTTCATTTGCTGCTTTATAGCTTAGTGAACAATTCTTCGCTGCGTTATCAATGGTTGAAACCGGATTTTGAAATAAAGTATTAAGCAGCGTCAGTGCAGAATTACTTCTACGACCAAAACCTGAATTGATTTGAGATTCAAGATCATTCTTCAACTGAATTACCTTTGAAAGCGTATCAACTGCATTCGAGGCTGTTTTTTCGATGCCAACAAGAAAATACTTGATCCATTGAAGCATATTATTGTGCGTTCTGACCCTGGTCAGGTTGTCATAGTAAAGCGCTTTGTTGTTCTCAAAATACTCAGACAGGTAGAGCAAGGGTTTTTCTAATATGCCTTCATTTACTAAATACAAGGTAATCATTAGTCGGCCAATTCTTCCATTTCCATCTAAAAAGGGATGTATGGTTTCAAACTGGTAATGGGCAATTGCAATTTTAACCAGAGCAGGAACATCAATCTGATCATTATTCAGAAAACTTTCCAGGTCTCCCATTAATGAGTTCACCATCTGGTGCTGAGGCGGAATGAATACTGCATCAGATAATGATGCACCTCCAATCCAGTTCTGGCTTGTTCTGAATTCCCCTGGAAGCTTAAGTTCACCCCTAACACTTTGAAGTAAAGCTTTATGTGTATTCTTCAGTAAACGGGAAGAAAGAGGCAAATTTTGTAATTCAACAATAGCCTTATTTAGTGCTGTGATATAGTTTTTTACTTCCAACCAGTCATCTTGCCGCTCAGGCTTAATTTCTTCGATAGGAAGCAAAGCTTCATCCATATTTGTTCGGGTTCCCTCAATCCGGCTTGATACAACCGCCTCTTTCGTTACATGCAATTGAATAAACAATTCAATATTCGGAACTAATCTGGCAAAGGAGTTTAATTCTCCAAGCTTAATTGCAGCCTTCTCAAGCAACTTATTGATAATAGGAGTCCTCCATGACCATTCATCGTTAATCAATTCTGGAACAAAGAATTTATAACCGAAACCTTTCTCAAAATGACCAGAGCGATATTTTTCAATTTCTTTCATTCCTCAAAAAAGTACATATAGTTTTTGTTATTTTACTTTACAGTGTAAATATACAATAAAAAACATTCTTATGTTACTTTTAAGCGTATAAATACAATATAAATAATCTTATGTTACTTTCAAAAAGTGATTGTATCAATGGTTTTATTGAGTCTGAAAAACCCTGGAAGCAAGCTATCAACGTGCACCAATAAAAAAGCCCGGATCTTCGATCCAGGCTTTCTTTAGTAGACTATGTGATTGAAATATCTAACCTTGATTTGTTAAAAGATATAATTGAGTTTATTGATTATTTGGAATAAACTAAAGTTTACTCTTTGGTTGTGGATTGATTATTATTGGTTTTGAAGCCAATAGGCCTTCTCGAAGCAGGATTCTCTTTCTTCTCAATGAGTTCATCCAGGTAAGAGAAGACAAGTTCAAGGTTCTTATCCTGACTGCTTAAACGTCTTTTTATTTCTTCGATATCAAGTTTCATACTAAGCGTATCCAACAGTATTTCTCTGATCTTTGAAAACACCAACATGATTTGAATGTTTACCTGAATGGCTCTTTTGCTACGTAGTACACTGGAAAGCATGGCTACACCATATTCCGTGAAAGCAAATGGCATTTTACGTGTGCCACCCCAACTTGATGTCTCAATTTGTGACTTCAAGATTTCAAATTGGCTTCGCCGAGCTCCGCTTCGCTACGGTTCCTTTGAAGTCAATTGAAACATAAACTCCTCCGGGAACCTTTCCATATTTCTGTTTACAGCTTGATTCAAGACCCTGGTTTCAACTTCATAAAGCTCTGCCAAATCTCTATCGAGCATGATCTTTCTTCCGCGAATCAAATAAATCTTGCTTGTGACCAGTGTTTCCGGGATAATATATTCTTGATTTTTATTTTCCATATCATATTGTTAATGTGATTAGAAAGGAAAATATCGGATGTAAACGAAAAAGTTTTTAATTAGAACAGGCTTTCGGTTTTTCCCATGAAAAAAGCCTTTCGAATGATCGTTCGAAAGGCATTTCCTTAGTAGCCAGGTGATTGAACCTTTAGCTCGGCGAAGCCAAATATCTAACCTGGAACTTGCTGAAGATATTTTGGAAATACTCAATTCTATAAATACTTATTGACTTCATTTTAAATATTCTTACCTTTAATTACTTATCCCCCAAATGGACTTAAATGTAGAAATACTGCCATCTTCTCCCAGACTGTCTCACTATATAGAGCATTATAAACTAATCACAGGGACTATTCAAGGACGGTTTAAGGTTGTGCCTTTTTGCAACCAGGAGCTATACTTCCATATATATTCCGGTAACTATTGCTTATCGTCTCCGGGTCGTTATGATATCCAAGATCCAGTCATTCATTTAGGAGGTCTGCATGAAGTAGATCAGGTTATATATTCCATCATTCCGGATGATGAATTGATCAAAAGCTTTGTAGTTGTTTTTAAGCCCAATGGTATTCAAAAGTTATTCAGGCTTTCCAACAATGAGATTCAAACATATGCTATTTACGGAAATGATCTTTTTAAATCGGATGCATACATCATCCTGGAGCAGTTGCGGAGTGCCTCAAATGCCTGGGAGATGAAGGGCAGGCTCGACAAATTCATGGCAGGGTTTATTAACGAAAATTTTAATGATCCACTTATGCAGTCCATGATAGGATATATCAGAGAGAATAGTGCAATACTTGATGTGAATAAGCTTGCTGAAAGATTTCATATTACTCCGCGAACCCTTCAGCGCAGGTTTAAAAATGAATTTGGTATCTCTCCAAAAAACTACATGCAGTTAATCAGAATAAATGCAGCCGTTTCAATGATCTCCTCCGGAAATTATAATTTATTGACTGATCTTGCATATTATTCAGGATATTATGACCAATCACATTTTATTCGTGATGTGAAAAAGATCTGTGGTACACAACCCGGAATTATGAAAAAAAACAAGTCTGTATTAAGTTGTGCGAACATCAATTTTACGCGATTAAAATAACATTGTCGCGTTTTTAATATTCCAGAAAGTATATAGGAAATATCTTACTGATTCTTTTGAAAACTAAATCAGAAACACAATGAAAAAAAATACTACAGTGCTTTTTTTGTAGGCATACTCATTTCAAGCTGTGCCTATTCTCAGCAAATATCAGACGATATAGCTTCAAATGAAATCTCAGAAGCAAACCTCCAAAAGCATGTTGAATACCTGGCCAGCGACAAACTCGAAGGAAGAGGTACTGGAAGCGAAGGTTACCGACTAGCTGAAATTTATGTAGAATCCATTTTCCAAAACGCCAATTTGTTAAAAATCTGTACTGATGAAAATGGCAATCAAAATTATTCTCAACACGTAATTATGGAAAGAGTTATTCTAGAGGAAAAAACAAAAGCCATAATTACCAGGACGGGTTATCAAAAAGCATATGGTTACGGCGACAATCTCATCCTCGCTCATTTTGGGAAATTAAACAACGAAACTTTAAAAGGAGAGGTTATTTCTGTTGGAGATGGTATCCATGAGCCGCAATTAAATATTGATGATTACAAAAACGAATCCATAATAAACAAATGGGTTCTTATGAATGAAAGCATATCAAATGAAATACTGGAAAAATTACCTGTGTCGCTTAAGAGGACTTACAGAGATGTGTATACATCTTTGATGGCCCGGACTGAAGAGGCGAGGAAAAAAGGAGCAATAGGCGTCATAGTAGCGCCTTCAGAACAGGGTATGAAATACTGGAAAATAAGGGAACAGGCGTTTAGAGAATATTATGCTTTACCCGTCCTTAGAGGTCCATATAGAAGTGCAGAAATACCCATTGTACTTATCGACACGACAATATTTAAGGAATTGGATATGGAGAATTCAAAAAGTTTTTTTTAGCTTAAAAAGTATATAAAAAAAGAAAAAACAATAGCTGCGAATAATGTTATTGGAATGGTGAAAAGTACCAATAACAATGACAACTATATTATTGTTGGAGCACACCTTGATCACCTGGGGAAAAAGGATGGCAAAATTTACAATGGAGCCGACGACAATGCCAGTGGGGTAGCTGGTATACTTGAACTGGCAAAATCAATTTCAGAAAACCCTTGTGAAAATAATGTCGTGTTTGTTGCATTTGCTGCTGAAGAAATTGGATCTCTGGGATCCTGCTATTTCATAAATAATCTTCCTTTCGACATTAAAAACATAAAAGCAATGCTAAACTTCGATATGATAGGAAGATCAGATGGAGATACCAAAGAACTTGCAATAATCTCCCCAAATTTTGAAAGCGACAAATTAGCAGCAATAATTAAGAATTGTCAGACCGAAGGTGAAACTGTAGACTGGGAATATATGGAAACATTCAACAGGATACATTCCGGAGACCATTTCCCATTTGTTCTAATGAATATCCCCGGAATCTGGTTGTTTAGTGGCTTACATTCTGACTATCATCAAACCTCCGATGATTCTGAACGAATAGATTATGAATTCCTTTACAACAACACAAAATTTGCTGAAAAGCTTTTAAGAAAGCTTGATGAATGACGACCATCCAACTAGTTTCCTTTTGTCGCGTTTTTACAATTATATGATTTCATCTTGATCTAAATTGCCCTTTCAAATATTAAATTATGAATATCCAAAGGCAGTTTTATAACACGTTGAAGCTCGTAATCTTTTTTGCTATCCTGGCACAAACAAGCTACGTCTTCGCTCAAATCCCTTCCTTCACACGTATTGATACAGGTTCACTTTCCAACGATAATATCCGGGGACGGGGATTGTATGTTGTAGACTATAACCTTGATGGTTTGCTCGATCTGTATGTGGGCAATTCCACTGGTGTTGGGGGACTGAACCGCCCCAACCTCCTATTCACAAACAAAGGTGATGGATACTTTGAACTGTATGAAGACGGACTGCTTTCCTCTCTAATATACAAACACAATTCAGGAAGCAATTGGGGTGACATGGATAATGATGGAGACCCTGATCTGTACAACGATGGTCAGTTATTTCTGAATGATGGTAAGGGAAATTTTGTAAAAGGTCAACAGGTTACAGAAAGGAATGAAGTAAATGCTATATGGATAGATCTCAACAATGACAGTTACCTGGACCTTCTAACCAATGTATACTTTGGAGCTAACTATGCCTATTTAAACCAGGGAGATGGAACATTCCTGGAAACTGAAGCTGGTGATTTTACAAAGAAGGGTGTTGGTGCCAGCCAGTCATTTTCTATGGCCGATATTGACAATGATGGTGATATGGATGTTTTCGAAGCAAATATCTGTTTTGCAGGAGCCTGCGACACACTCATCCCGAATACCATGTATATCAATACTGATGGTAAGCTTGAGGCATTGGCTTCAGATTATACCCTTGTAAATGAAGCATTGGAATCGCCGGGCAGCAGTTGGGGTGACTATGATAATGACGGGGATATGGATGTATATGTGCTTAGTTTCCAAGACAGGGGAGATGTATTGTATCGGAACGATGGGAACTATGAATTCACCTCGATTGTTCTGAATCCTGAGCATATGGGCAACAAGTGGCCGTATAATTCTTCCTGGGGAGATTTAAACAATGATGGCTACCTTGATCTTTTTGTGAGTGTTATTCCGGATGGTAATGTTGTGCATAAAGAGTGTACATGGTTCAATAACATGCTTTATCTCAACAAAGGAGACGGAACCTTTTTAAGATTGCCCATTGGAGACATCATCAACGATGGCGGGGAGCCGCATGTTATGAATGACTTTGACAATGACGGGAATCTGGACATCATCATCGGTCATGGAAATTTAAATCCTTATATCAAGAATATCTTTGTTTATCTGAACGAGGGTAACGGGAATCACTGGTTGAATATATCATGTGAGGGCACAAGGTCAAATCGCTCTGCAATTGGCGCCCGTGTTAAAGTAAAAGCTATCATTGAGGGTGAGACTGTTTGGATGACCAGGGAGATCAGCCAGGAAAACGGGGTGCATGCCTGTAACGGGCCCAGACTGCATTTCGGTTTAGGGGATGCAGAAAAGGCCGATAGTGTAATCATTAGATGGCCTTCAGGAATCCTGGATGTTTATACCGATATCCAGGCCAATTCCTTCTATAAAGCAGTTGAAGAAGTTAGATTAAGCAGAGATAAATGGATTCAAAAGTAATAATCAATCTGTGTAAAATCTTATTTGGACAAATTGTTAATCATCGCCAGTAACATTTTTGAAAGTTCTTCTCCTTGCCCGTAGAATGCTAAAAAATCTTCTTCAGCTAATAAGTCTTCTTCAAAGATAATCTCAAAAAGTGCAATACATTCGAATACGGAGCTCCTTGAAACTGTGAAGAAGTTCTTCCGATCAGGTTTGGAAAAACGGCCTGAACCTTCAGCAATGTTTAAGACTATGCTTAATGACGCACGATTTAGCTGGTCGGCTGTTGTACGATCTAACTTAGTGTTTTTAAGAAAGCTCCGGGTAGCAGCATGAAAGGCTTTGGCTTTCTGATAGACGATCAGTTTTTCGAAATCAAACATGAGGATTTGAGTTAAGAGTTATCAATAAGTATCTATACTCTTAATGTGATGAGGGGGAGATAAAATCGGTTAAGAGTGAGTGTGAGAGCAAGAGCGAAGTAAAGAAAAAGAGCGAGAGTTCATCGCTGTCGCTCTTCACTCTCACTCTTTCTTTAGTAGCGGGGACAGGACTAAATATTTTATTTATCTATCTGATTATCAATTATCGTTTTGTCAGCATTATTTAATAAATTTTCGTTTTTGTCAGCAATATATCATAAATATTTCCTTATTTTACAGGCAATTCGAGAGATTAGTAAAAGACCCTAAAATTTGTCAGCAAAATGAAAAACCAGGAAATATATTATACCCCGAGTATGCCACCTGATGAGGATGCCTACGGTCTGGAAAATACCACCTTTAAAGTCAGGAGAATGACCCAGGGTAGACCTAATAAATTTGGGTTAGTTAAAATTGAGGTAGAAGTGGAACAATATACTTACACTGGAAAAGGCAGTAACGAAAGGGTAAGATTTTATGTTGATACATTAATATGGGTGAATCCGAATAACTGGAGAAATAAAACCCAGAAATTAAGTCAGAAAGAACCGGAATATTACGAGAAAAGTAATAAAATCAATGCAATCTTTGCAAGCGTACAAGCCTTTATTTCCTCTAAAGGAAAGCAGGAAATTGACCAGGTTTATGGTGAAGGGGTTGACTTTTCAAAAGTCCGTGAACTATTCCCTGCAAGGCGGGAAAACAGAAAGACCTTCTATGATTATTTAGACAAATACTATGACACAAGAGAAACAGATGGGGAAACAGCGGATAATACACTGAAAGTAATCAGGACTGTAACAAACAGAGTAAAAGCATATGATGAATACAGTAAGAAGAAGACTTTTT
Source organism: uncultured Lentimicrobiaceae bacterium (assembly GCA_964654725.1). Taxonomy (GTDB): domain Bacteria; phylum Bacteroidota; class Bacteroidia; order Bacteroidales; family CAZZLL01; genus CAZZLL01. The sequence goes on from CAZZLL010000049.1 coordinate 12,425, forward strand.
TGGAGGATATTAACTTTACATGGTCTGATAATTTTAATGCCTGGATGGTAAGTGTTAAAAAATATGCTTCATCTACTATCCATCGGACTTACCAGATAATTACCGCTTGCCTGACTTTTTATTGGGATAGACGAGATGAGTATCAATTGCTAATGAATGATAAATTCAAAAGCCGTGGATTCAAATTTGGGAAAAAGGATCCTAACAAACCACATGCTTTGACATTTGAACAACGTGAAATTGTTTTTCATCACAGGTTCGATCAACCATATCTGGAAAAGGCCAGGAAAATGATCTGCATTCAATCATACACTGGCTGCAGATATAGTGATATTAAACGATTTACACCCGAATGCTTTAAAAAGTGCATATTCCTGTGATTTCGGACACTAAATCCCGCTGAAAGCGGACAGTTGTTC
>CAZZLL010000050.1:0-11249 GCA_964654725.1 uncultured Lentimicrobiaceae bacterium
GGAGGGCAGGGAGGGGTTGCTAAAGAGATCAGTGTGTGGTTGAGTGTGGATCCGATGGCACACGAACGGGAATGGCTCTCTCCGTATAATTATTGCAGTTTAAATCCGATAAATAGAATCGACCCGGATGGTGCGCTTGATGATGGTTATCAAGATATGGATGGAAATTATAAGTGGTTTGATGATGAAACAGCTGATGTTATTGGAAGGGAAGATAAACTTTGGATAAAAGTCACAGATGATAAAGATATTTTCAATATGGCTGCTGCTGGAATATTGGATAATCTTCCTGAACCAAGTGATCCAGGAGAAATTAAGCCTTACAGTCCAAATATTTTTGGACAAGCTGAAGAGTATATTAATTCTCCAAGTTTTACTCCTGAAGAAGCTACTGGTAAATTTGCCCTCGGAGTTCTATATGGAGTTGCTGATGATATCATGGTATATGGTTCTAATTTAGTTTTAGGTCCATCAAAAGCAAGGCATTTGAACAATTCTGGTGCAAATAGATTTGAGATTACAAACTCAGGATTAAATACAATAACAACTTTTGTCCCTGTGGGTTCATTTGGTAAAGGTATTGGAATAGGTAAGCAAACAGTAAATGCTTCTAAGTTTGGATCTCTTTTTAAAGGAGAAAGTGTTTTGAAGGGGTCTCATCAACTAAGGGGTTTAAACATTAAAAAATACAATCAGACAATAAGGACAAATAATTCTTTTAATTCAATTTTTCCGTATTTTAATTATTCCCCTTTATTGTTAAATCCAAGCACTGATACAAATCAAAACAAATAGCATATGTTCTACGGGTCAATTATAGCAAGATTTTTTGGGGTGTTGATTGTTTTGATTTTACGTTTCTTTTACTCTATACTAACAGGCAATAAGATAAAGTCATTTTCTGAAATATGGAAAGGACCTGATTACGATGACTTAGCAGATAATGCTTCGTATGAAATGAAGTTTATTATAATTGGAGTTGTTTTTATCTTTGTAGCTTGTTGGTTTTTAATGAAAATACATTTGTAAATAAAGTCTATAACAATATAAGCCTCGTAATATGCGGGGCTTTTTTTTATAATAAAGTTTGCAATTTGGTTTTAGTGATGAAAGAATAAATTTGTAACTTTGTTCAAAATCAGGATACTATGAATGAATTTAGGGAAAAATACATCAATCCGTTTACCGACTACGGTTTCAAAAGACTCTTTGGCGAAGAACCAAACAAAGATCTTTTGCTTGATTTCCTTAACGAATTGTTAAAAGAGGAACAAGGAGAAATTACCGAATTGACATATCTGAAAAACGAAAACCTTTCGACTACCGAATTAAACAGGAAAGCCATTTTTGACCTATACTGTACAAACGAAAGGGGCGAAAAATTCATTGTTGAACTACAGAAAACAAAACAGAAATTCTTCAAAGACAGAACATTATATTATTCGACTTTCCCAATAAGAGAGCAGGCAGTAATTGGCAGCGATTGGAACTTTGAACTAAAAAAAGTCTATACAATAGCAATTCTGGACTTCGTTTTTGACGAAGACCAAAACGAACCCAATAAATTACGCTACGATATAAAGCTGACTGACATCCAAACAAAAAAAGTGTTTTATGACAAACTGACTTTCATCTATCTGGAAATGCCAAAGTTTAATAAAGTTGCAGAGGATCTTGAAACAAGGTTTGACAAGTGGCTTTTTATCCTGAAAAACCTGCACAAACTTGAAAGGATTCCAGATAAACTCAAGGAAAACATTTTTTTGAAACTATTTGAAACAGCAGAAATAGCTAAATTCAGTCAGTCAGAATATCAGGAATACGAAGACAGCTTAAAATACTATCGGGATATTAAAAATTCATTAGATACTGCGAGAGAAGAAGGAAGAGAAGAAGGAAGAGAAGAAGGAAGAGAAGAAGGAAGAGAAGAAGGAGAAAGAAAAAAACAGATAGAAATTGCCAGAACAGGGTTAAAGCAAGGTTTATCGGTTGAAATTATAATGAAATTAACGGGACTGACCAAAGAAGAAATAGAAAAGCTAAAAGAATAACACACACTCTATCTGTAGCCTGAAGCCCTGGTTTCTGTGGAATTGGAAAAACAGATTTATAATAATACATAATTCATTCTTTTTGAAAAATGAACGCTGGAGGATACAAAATCAGGAATCAGAATGCCATGCATTTTATAGCTTGGGATGCAAATAACAGTTTCACCAGGAGGTTTAACTACAACCCTACTGATAACCTCTTGCAGAACTTTTAGACTTCAGGGAACTATACTTCTCCGACCATAAGCTACACTTATGATGACAACGGCAATATGATCCTTTCAAATACTACAAGGAATTATGAATGGGATCACAGCGACAGAATGCGGGCTTATTATAACCAAACCGGCACCAGCGAGCCAACAGTTTATGCCCAATACCTGTATGATGCCGGCGGTACAAGGGTAAAAAAACTTGTGCGTACACAGGGTGGGGATTACGAATCGGTGACATATGTGGATGAAGTCTTTGAATACCACAAGAAAGAAAGCGGAGCCAATACCTATGAGAAAAACTACAGCCATATCATGGACGATAAATCCAGGATATGTATGATCAGAACAGGATCATTCCCGGTTGACCCGGCTGATACAACATTCTACATCCTCGAAGACCACCTCGGTTCAAGCAATGTACGTTTGGATACAAACGGCAGCGTTATTGATAAGGAAGAATACTATCCCTTCGGCGACAGCAGCCTCCGTACATGGAGCAAAAAACGCTACCGCTTTTGTGGTAAAGAAAAAGACAGCGAAAGCGGACTCTATTACTACGGCATGCGTTACTACGCTGCATGGACCTGCAGGTTTTTAAGTGTGGATCCATTGGTACATGACTTTCCATCCTGGACACCCTACCATTATTGTCACGCCAATCCGTTGAATATGATTGATCCAACGGGAATGAGTGCAAATCCTGTATATGGCTCTGATGGGACTTACAAAGGAAATACGAAAGAAGGCTTTACAGGTGAAGTGATAATTTATGATGGAGATAAAGATTTTTCAGGTATGTCAGCATCTGAATTGTTATATAATGAAAGTTTTAATGTTAAAACACAAAAAGGAGAAGCAAATACTTATGATAAAGTCAGAAATGAATTAACAGGGGATGCGAAATCAAAAATATGGACACATATTGCTTCTAAAATGGAAGGTCAACAAATTTATGATGAAACTTTTAGTATGAGTGATTTGACAGGAGGGAAAATATATTTTGATGCAACTATAAACGGTAATTGGGAATCTTCTTATGCTCTGGGTAAAGGAAAAGGTAAAATATCGGGTTCTGATAAATATAGTTATGAAACTACGGTTGAGAATATTCAATCATCCATAGGTGTTCACGAGTATTATTCCCATATTAAGAAAAATCAAGGATATCGATATAGTTCTCATAGGTTAGCATACAAGAATGTAATTAATTATAAGACTCTTTGGAATAAAACAACGGACGCTTATAAAGGATTTAATATGAGAGCATTGCTGAAATATACTAAATCTGAAACAGGCAGAACTAGAGTAGATCCATTATATCGAAACCTTTATAAAAAATATAAGGACAAAAGATGATTAGAATTATGAATATATTATCACTAATAATGTTTTTGTTTTTTACTATTTCTTGCAATCAATCTACGAATCAAGAGAAAACAAACTTAAATATGACTGAGTTTAAAAAGGAAGACCAAAGTAAAATAGATAGTATAATTGTAATATATTGGAAAAGCACAGAAGCTAACGAATATATGTTTTATTATTCGGATGAAATTTTACAAATTAGTAGTGAATATTTCGATTTTAAAAAAAGGATTGAAGATAAGCATATTAGGCAAGAGTTTAAGAAGTATATTAATCAATTTTACATAGATAAAGAGAAGAAGATAATACTGAAGCGAACAAAAAGAGGCTACTTGAAATCAACAGACTATCCTTATATTAAGGTTATCGGCTATCAAAATAAGAAAGAGGTTTTTAATGTAACCACACAGATAGGAGAAGAAGAATATGATGTTGAATATCATCCCGGATTTTTAGAGTTCTATAAATTTTTGGATGGGTTGGTAAAAGAGAAATGAAACATACCGTAAGAGCCCGAGCAATCGGGCTTATTTTAGTTCTATCTTTTCTTCCACCTATCAGGGTTCAGCGAAGTATGAAAAACGGCAGCTATAATAATGGTTTTATTAGGTTGGTCAATAGTGTAATGAATCATAAAAGGAAACACATCTAAAACGGCACAACGAGTATCATCATAACGAACGGCAACAGCTTTTGGGTTTTCACGGATAAACAAAACTTTAGAGCGGACTTCATTGGTAAAACGTTTGCCCAACCCTTTTTGTTTGGAGTTGTACCAAGCAGTAGCTTCTGAAATATCCAGTTTGGCAAGCGGTAAGATAATAGCTTTGTACATCTACAAATCCTTTTCGATATCGTCCATAGCGGTATCAAAATCCAATGCCTGTTCAGGATTGTTTTTGTAATTGTCAAGCCGTTTACGGACTTCTTCCATTTGCCAGTTAGGAATATCAATCTGCTCAATATCCTTGTACTTATTTTTAAGGTCGTTCCATTCGTTAATCGGAATGAATACACCAGTTGTTTGTCCTTTGCTGTCTGAAATATATTGCAGGTTCATAATCTTAAATTTTATCGGTTAGAATAAGCTTGTTGTGTTTTATAATCCCTGATTACGGAATCAATGATAGAGAACAGATGTACTTTAAAATCAGGCTTCATATCTTGAATTTCCTGTAACCTTTTTAGTGTCTGCTTATCAAAAGAAGCGTTTATACCTTCTCCAACAAGGTAATCCAAGGAAACCCCAAAGGCATCCGCAATACGTTTAGCAGCATCAATGGACGGTACGGCATCGCCACGTTCATAGCGTCAGTCCGACAAGCTCTTTCCAAATATATTCCCAACCTTTACCCGATTTTAGGAATTTTTTCGTTGTAGCGGGGGCAAGATTCGAACTTACGACCTTTGGGTTATGAGCCCAACGAGCTACCACTGCTCCACCCCGCAAAATATCTTTAACGTATTGTTATCTGCGTTTGATCTGCAAAGTTAATTTTTGTTTCTTTGTTATCCAAATATACTTGAGAAAAAAGATGGCAACACATAAATCCGGTTTCGTCAACATCCTCGGAAACCCCAATGTCGGGAAGTCTACCCTCATGAATGCCCTCATCGGAGAAAAGATGTCTATTGTCTCCCCGAAAATCCAAACCACACGGCATCGTATCCTCGGATTTCTAAACGATGATAACTACCAGATCATTTTCTCCGACACACCGGGTATTTTAAAACCTGCCTATAAACTGCAGGAAAAAATGATGGCCGCCATCGAATCATCCCTGCAGGATGCTGACGCTGTAATTTATTTGATCGAAATGGGTGAAAAACCCCGGGAAAACCCTGTAATAGATAAAATCAATGAATCGGATATTCCCGTGATCCTGCTGATCAATAAAATTGATTTAGGAACCCAGGAAAAACTGGAAGAAGCCACTGAGGAATGGAAAAAAGTTTTTTTAAACGGTCAGTTAATACCAATATCCGCGCTGCACAAATTCAACCTTGACAAAATACTTGTTGCCATACTGGAGTACCTTCCGGAATCACCGCCTTACTACGACAAAGATGAACTAACAGATAAACCCCTGCGGTTTTTCATCTCAGAGATCATACGGGAAAAGATCTTCTTCAGGTTTAAAAAAGAAATCCCTTATTCTGCAGAGGTAAAGGTAGATGAATACAAAGAATCTGAAGATTTGGTCAGAATAAAAGCTTTTATATACGTAATGAGAGATTCCCAGAAAATGATCCTCCTCGGGAGAGGCGGACATGCCATAAAACACCTCGGAATTGATGCCCGTAAAGACATTGAGGCCTTCATTGGCAAAAAGGTTTACCTGGAACTAAGCGTTAAAGTGAACAAAGACTGGCGCAACAAAGATACTCAACTTAAAAGATTTGGTTACGACCAGCAATAAGCGATGGCAGTTCGAATTGATAAATATCTCTGGTCGATCAGGATCTTTAAAACCCGAAACAAAGCTACCGAAGCTATAAAATCAGGCCGGGTAAAAATCGGTGAGCAGGTGGTAAAACCTTCCAGGGAAGTTAAAACCGGAGAAACCATACAGGTAAAGCAAAACCAACTGCTGAAAACCATACGGGCGATCAAAGTCATCGATAAACGCGTTGCCGCCCCCAAAGCAGGTATTTGTTACGAAGACCTGACCCCCTTAGAGGAATATGATAAGCAAAAAACTATCAAACAAAAACATTTTGAGATTCGCGTCCGCGGACTAGGCCGCCCAACCAAAAGAGACCGCCGGGATATTGACCGTTTGAAAGATTATTTATGATACGTCTGTCACGGGCATAAAGGCGATATAGTTTTTGATCTTTGCTGCTTTCTGCTATAAGGGTATTTTTTATGCTTGCTTTCATTTTCAGTGTTTTTGAGATATTATGACACTTATTGTGAGCTTTTTCATGCTTACTTCTTCATCATGGCAGGTTGGTAAAAACCCCAGGCCAGTAGCAGTCGGAATAAGAGTGCAGGAGTATCTTTCAGTTATTGGAGACCTGCAGCTGCGTTGTCGTATAAGGTTGCTATTTTCATGATCTTATTGAAAAAAATGCTGTTCAACAAGTCATTATATTGCTCATTGAACAGCCTTAATAATTCCGTGATCAGCAAATGGCTACAGATTATTCAATGCCTTTAATATTTCCTTTACTGACGCTCTTTTCTTATAATCCGGATTAAAATGTCGCCAGACAATAACACCTTTATTATTAATAATATAAGTTGCCGGGATTGGTAATTGTTGGGATTCATCGGAATGGGTTTCTTTCATGTTTGCTCCGGCAAATGTATTATAAGTAAAGCGTGTAAAAGCTGATGGCTTAAAGGATACATCATAAGCATCAGCAATTTCATAATTCGCATCGTAGAGAAGTGTAAATTCCGCACCGCTTTGTTCGGCCATATCCTCAAGATATAAAGGTTTCTCTGGTGAAACAGCAATTACCTTTGCACCTGCTGTTTCTATCAGTTTCAGGCTATCCTGAATGTTTGCCAGGTGCTTATTACACACCGGGCACCAAAAGCCCCTGTAGAATATCAAAACCACAGGAGTTTCTCTCAATTGTTCTGTTAGTGAGAACATAGATGAATCTGCGTCCAGAGCTTCAAATAAAGGAGCTTTCATCCCGGTGTGCAAGCCTTCAGCATCTTTCGCTTTTCGGTCGGTCTGGGCTTTAAGCGCGATAAATACCAGCATAAAAGCCAGGACTATCATTATCTTTTTCTTCATTTTCTTTTTGTTTTTAATGTTTTTCATATCCAAGTATCAGTTTTGATCTCAATGCTGCTTTCAAAAAGTGAATAAGCGCATTTGTTGCTGTTTCTGCATCTCCATACTTTGTAAAAACTTCCATTAAACGAATAAAATTCACCGGGGCTTCAGCAAGTTTTTGCAATACCTCCACATGGGGATACTGCAGATCGGTAAAACGAACCTTACTTTTGTCTGTTACACGGTGAACGCTCACGAAATATTGCCTTTTATCCTTGGGGAATATCTCTTCAGCTTTCTTAAGATGCACAGGATAGAGCAATGGAACTATCCGTAATTCCGGATTCACTACCAGCTTATCCTTGTAAAAATCCCCGAGCAATGTATAATCAAATTGAATATCCTTCATCATAAATACCTCCACTTCCATCCATTCGAATAATAAAAGATCCATGAGAAAGGGATATTTTTTCAACAATCCATAATCGTTTTCCTTAACAAAATCCATCAATTCACGAGGCATTTGCCATATCTGAGCACTCTTGCAAAAATGACCTGCCAGAAAACCATGTACAAGTGAATCCCATTCTTTCGTTTGCAGTAAGTTTTTCGTTAATGGATAGGCAGATGCCAGGCTGTCATCTACAACATTATAGATAAGCTCCCTGTACTTATACATATTGGATTCCTTTACCCCAGGAATGCTTTTATATTGGCCTGTACGGCAAAAGGCAGCAAAATTCTTCTGATAAGATCTCGTTGTTTCAGACAGTAGCATAATTTTCAGTTTTTAATGCTTTCACTTTAATTGATCTCAGCTTATCCATTTCCTTTTGCAATTCAGCCAATTCGGGTATATTAAAGTCCCTCTCCAGCAATACCGGCAAATCCCTCCCCAGCTTACGCATCGCATGATCAAATAATTGATAAACAGGATCAATAATACTTTCTCCGTGGGTATCAACGATCAAATCCTCAGAAACTTTTGTATGCCCGGCCATATGTATATAAGCCACATGCTTAAGGGGAAGCGCATTAATAAACTGTAAGGGATCATACTGATGGTTATAAGAATTGACATATATATTGTTGACATCCAGCAATAATTGGCAATCCGCCTTATCAACTACTGCTTTAATAAAATCCAGTTCCGACATTTCAGCAGCTACCGGAGTATAGTAACTGACAATCTCAACAGCTATGCGCGTTTTTAAGAAATCCTGAACAGCCAGAATTCGGGAGGCAACATGTTCAGCAGCATCCAGGGTAAACGGAATGGGTAACAAATCATATAGGTGGGCATTGTCACATGAAGAAAAACTCAAATGTTCCGAATAGATCTCTGGCTTATATTCATCTATGAAATGCTTAATCTGGTTCAGAAAGTTTTTATCCAATTCATCCGGACTCCCTACGGATAGGGATAATCCATGCAGAAATAAAGGGTAACGCTCCCTGACTTTCTGAAATTCCTGTTTCCAGTATCCGCCGATGTTCATCCAGTTCTCCGGAGCCACTTCCACAAAATCGGGCCTTATATCATCAGCCTTCATAAATTCATCCGCAAAATCTTTTCTGTATCCTATTCCTACCATATCATAAATCCTGTTATCGTATTAATATTTGTTGTTTTGTATACGTATAAGCACGAAAGTCGATGAGTTTTGTAAGGCAATTAGATAAACGCATCAGGAAGTTGATTGAGTTTCGGCTTTCATGCTTATGACATCATTGTTTTATATTAGTTACCGCATTTACCCTCTCCACACTTTGCTTCTTTAGATTTGGATTCTTTCTTTGATTCTGTTTTGGATTCTGTTTTTTCTTTCTTCTCTGATTTGGATTCTTGCTTTTTGCTTTCTTCGCCGCATTTACCTTCTCCGCACTTAGCTTCTTTGGTTTTCCCTTCTTTGGTTTTCTCACCACAGTTCTGATCTGTAGTCATGATTGTTTTACTAACGTCATTCATTAATTGAGAGCGCACATCATTTCCGCTTCCCAACTCATTAAATGAAAAAGCATTGCTGATATTCATGGTGAATGCTGATCCGGTAATCAAAGCTCCGGCAACAAGTGTTCTGGTTACTATTCTACTTTTCCTTTTATTTTCCATTTTTTTTATTTTTTTTGGGTTTATTAATGAAATTTATTATGTAGTCGGCAGAATTTTCAAACCTGACAATTATTTGTAAAATTTTGTTTAAAGACCGCAAAAATATTCCCCTGCAAAAAAGCTGGGCAACATATTATACCTCAGAAAAAGCAGGAGTTACCCTTTTTCTATGGGGGGTGCTTAAAAATTACCAATTAAATATTTGATAGAATTATTTTTCCAATTTACCTGAAACAGCCTCTTTGCATTCCTTATAAAAATTTGCACAATTGGGATGCCCTGCTTCTGCTGTGGGGGAATGCATATTTTACCTATTTTAGTCGGATTATTTTACATACGAATTGGAATAAATGATTGATTATACAACATCTGAAAAACTGGCCGGGGACTATTATACGCATGAAATCGCAGCCTTGTCTGATCAATCTAAGAAGGATATATACAACCACATAGGGAAATACCTGAAGGCAGCTGTTATAAGCCATCCTTCTGAGGAAAAAAAAGATTTATACCGTGATTCCATGCATTATTTCCTGATCCGTGATTGTGATCGAAAATTCACCTCCTCGCTGAATAGTTATTTTAAAAAGAAGCGGGTCCACCGGCTATTGAATATTTTATTAAGAGATAATAACAACAAAACACCTGAGGAGGTGCTAAAGATTCTTTCGCGCTTTCGCATGTTGGATTATCCGAAAATTAAAAAGGCTGTTGAAGAACTTGACCATAGCCTGAGCTTTCTGAAAAATGTTAACAGGGTTTATTTCAGCAATGAAGACCTCATGGGAAAGATCATCAGAACCCTTATCGGTGTTTCTTTGTATGAATATTTTTACAGCAGGCCGCATCCTTTTAAAACCAACAGGACGGAACATATCCTTTCCGTTACCCGTATGGGCATTAACTACGGAATTATATATCTTGTGGATGAAATCACCGACAGCAATTTTCTATCACCCAATGACAGGGAAAATTACCTTTACCTGATATCGGAGCAAATCAAAGGAAATGAGGTAAATCTAGACTTATTAAAAGAAAAGAATTATGTAAAAAAAAGCATCCTTGGGATTACCCTCAATATCATAAGAGAAACCCTAACAAAAGCAGATGAAGTAAAAAAGAAGGAAACTTTCAGAATGGCCCTGGAAAACCTCCATAAAGCCCAGACTAATGATTTAAAATATACTTTTGATAAAAATTTTTCAAGTAAAGAAATTGATGGCCTTTACACCAATATTACCTTAAAAGCAGCTTATACCCGTATCATTGCCAAGATATTATCTTTAACTCCTACTTCCGATTCTTTTATTGAAACACAGATCAGGAATGGTTTATCAACACAACTTATTGATGATTTCCGTGATTACCACCCCGATAAAAAAATGAAAGTTCCGACACCTTTTACATTGTACAATGAACAGCATGCACTCCATCCATTTGAAGTGTTTTTGTTATCCAGCAAAGAATATTTTTCTATTAATGACAAAGCCTCATTGATTTCAGCCCGGCGCATCTTACAGGCAATGAAAGAATTCAAATTAAAAGGAGGCCATCCTGAAGAATTTTTGCCCCATTGTTCAACCTTCGGCCCTGCATTAAAAAATATCATCATGGAATGCTATGAACAATGCAACAACAATGAAAGTTTTGAGAACATGATGTCTGAACTGGTTATTTTCAATAAATACCTGGATTAATTTTTTTCTGCCAGGTCACAACAAATTAAGCATCGTTTTCCGCAAAGCGGAATATGTGCTTAGTGTTGAAC
>CAZZLL010000051.1:0-10480 GCA_964654725.1 uncultured Lentimicrobiaceae bacterium
ACATTAGAAAGCGAAGAGTGGGTATTTCGGGAACAAATTATCGTCCGTTGGACAATGAATTTCAAATTTCGGAAGCTCTTTCGAATATGTGCGAGCTGGTGAATAGTAAAAAAAATGTATTTGAAAAGGCTTTGCTTCTTTTAGTGTTAATCTCTTATATCCAACCATTTGTTGATGGAAATAAAAGAACGGCAAGAATTGTAAGTAATGCTATTCTGATGAATAATAAATATTGTCCAATTTCATTCAGAACGGTTGACTCCGTTGAATATAAGAAATCAATGCTACTATTTTATGAACAGAATAATATTTCAAATTTTAAAGAAATATTTATTGAGCAATTTAAATTTGCTGTGAATACTTATTTTTAACGACTTGAAAAATGAATTCGAGGAGGTAAAGGGGAATCTCACCCCTAAACCTTCCCATCCAAGTCGCTACGGACGAAAGCCATATTGCCAATGCAGCAAAGCCTGGCTCATTATGCGTTAATTTTACTGAATGCGTAAAAGATTTCCCTGCCTATTTGCCGGCAGCGTTCATCGTATTTTTCTTCTTCCTGAGGAGTGTTGTCAAAAACTTTGGGGTCTTCATAAGTAATGGCGAAGCGTTTTTCAGCACCGGGCACAAAAGGACAGTTCTCGTCGGCATCAGAACATACCATAATGGCAGCGAAATCTGAACCGGGATTGATTTCGTGATCGAATTTCTTGGAGAACATTTTATTGGGTTTATAACCCGGACCCTGGCTTACCAAGTATATCGGATTATCATTTCCTCCCACTTCTTCGCGGCGAATATCAAATCCGGCCCTTTCCAGGGCCACCACAGAACGAGGATTAAAAGCAGTAGATGCCGTTCCTCCTGAATAGGTTTGTATGTTTTCAATACCATAAAAGCAGGAAGCTGTTTGTGCCCAGATCTGGCCGAAGTGACTTCTGCGGGAATTGTGGGTGCAAATAAAGATGAGCTGGCAGCTATTGCCTTCAGCAAGCGTTTGTGTGATGTAGGAGCTGAGGGCTTCCAGGGATTTCTTCCGGTCTGCATCGATTTTATCGAATTCATTTTCGAGGCTTTTGCAATATTCATCAAGTTTCGGGTTCATGCTAGCTTGGTTTTTGGTGGAACAACTTTGTATACTTAGCAGGATAAAAATACGTAAAATGGAAATGGAAAATTTCATACTATAAAGGTTTAATGATTATTTAACTTAACAAGTATCCTTATTTGTTAAGGGCTCACGGATCAGTTCAGTGAGATGTTGGGAGAGAGTGGAACAGGCTATGGGCAATTCTTTGGCCATAGCCCCACTGTAACAGCATGATTGGGTTGCCAGTATCTGTATGATTTTCACCCGTGCCGGATGTCCCAGAGCTTTTGCATAAGGTGCCAGCTTTTCTTATTTTTCGGTATAATCCATTTTTATGTTGTATTTCCGTTGATGCAAGGCATGCCCTGCATCTGAGGCTAATGCTTTACATCTGCCGGTAAACAGTAACAATACCTTCCGTATCTTCGTCAACTATAAAGACTGCAAATAAATCCCATGAAAAACTTTCCTGCTTTTTTGCTTTTTTCCCTTGTTGTCCTGCTACCCTTCATTTCATTTGCCCAGGGGGGTATCAAAGGATATGTTTACGATAGCAAAGGGGAGACCCTGCCTTACGCCACCATTTACATCAAAGAGTTAAAATCAGGAACGGTGGCCAATATGAATGGTTACTTTGAATACCCTGTGAAACCGGGGAAATACCAGGTGGAGTTTCGGCACCTCGGACATAAATCCATTATACAATCAATGGATGTTGGTAAATCATACCGGGAGATAAAAGTTAAGTTGCCGGAGAATGTGTTGGAACTTGGAGAAGTAAAAATTATGGGTACACGTGAAGATCCGGCCTTCGCCATCATGCGCAAAGCTATTGCTGCAGCCCGTTATTACCGCATGTTGGTGAAAGCTTTTGATGCAGATGTCTATATCAAGGGCTCCGGAGAAGTCAAGTTGCCCGGTTTGATCTATAAACTTGCCAAATCAGAAGGAGTGGATTCAACAGAATACTTTGTTTCGGAGACATACAGCCATATTTACTACGAATTTCCCAATACCTATAAACAAAAGATTATTTCAGCCCGAAGCAACGATAAAGATTCGGGTATGACCATTATCAATGATTTTGTGAATGCCAGTATCTATCAGGAAGAATTCGCCGGTGTTATCTCGCCCCTCTCCTCATCGGCCTTTGTGTATTACCGTTTTAAGCTGATCAGCACGTTCCGCGATCATGGAGAATTGATCCATGAAATTGAAGTCATCCCGCGCAGCAGGGGCAGCCAGATATTTTCAGGACGCATATTCATTATAGAAGATACCTGGAATGTTTACAGCTTCGACCTGAAAACCTGGCAACAGGGTTTTGAGATCGATTTTCAGCAAATGTTTGCAAAGGTGAATGAAAAAATGTGGTTTCCTGTTAGCCAGCAGTTTGATCTTAAAGGATCTTTGCTGGGAGCAGAAATCAATTACCTCTACCTGACTTCCATGAGCGAATACAAGGTGATTCTGAATGATACCTTGTCGTATGAAAAACTAAACCTCATCGATGAAAAAACCGAAAAGGATTACTTGAAAGCACTGGAAGAAGAAAAGAAACATTCTGCAGAGGGAAAGGATATGGATACGGTTAGCCGCGAAGAAGAGCAAACCTATACCTTAAAAGATTTTAAAAAGGAAATGAAGGAACACGAGAAAGCGGCCCGGAAACAACAGCAAGAACCGGAAGTGATTCGAGACTATAGCATGGAGGTAGATAGCCTGGCATTTTCCAAAAACAAAACCTATTGGGATACCCTGAGGCCTATTCCTCTCACACAAAAAGAGAAAAAAAGGAGCCTGACTTATAAACTGGATAGCATAGCCGTGCTTAAAGAAAATGATAGCCTGAATGGCAAAGGGATCTTCGGGGAGGTGATGGGAGGTTTGATTTTTGGATCTTCTTTTGATATTTCTAAATCCTGGGAGTTCATCTATCCCTCTCCCCTGGCACGACTAAACTTTAATACCATAGAAGGATTCAACCTGGAGATGCCATTGAAACTGATGTATCGTTCTAAGAAAAAGTCCAGCCTTACTTTTGGACCAACATTCAGATATGGTTTTGCCTCAGAGAAATTATATACTTCCGGATCTCTGAAGTACGAGTTTCCATGGAACGTGCTGAACAGGGACTATTTTGAGATAAAAGGGGGAACAACTGTAGCCCGGTTCAATGATGCAGATCCCTTATATCCCTTTATGAACAGCCTGACATCCCTGATATGGATCAAGAACCATATGAAAATTTATGAAAAGACGTTTATCTCTGCAGAAGGAGAAAAACTTCTTTCGGAAAAAATTTTAATAGGTACACATATTGAATGGGAGAACCGCTCACCACTGCATAATAACACCACCCAAAGCTGGAGCCCCAAAAAGGGAAGGGAATATACATCCAATATGCCTGTTAACATTGAATTACCAGATCCGGCATTTTTGCCTCACAAATCATTTCGTGTTCACTTGAATCTCAGCTATACCCCTGTGTTAAAATACCGTAAGTACAATGGAAAGAAAATTCCCCTTTCGGGCTCATATCCCCGTTTTAATATGGCATTCACAGCTGGAATTCCTGAGCTTGCCGGAAGCGAAACCCATTTTCAGCGCCTGGAAGGAGGCATATTGCATCGCTTCGGGTTTTTCAGAAATACACTGGATTTACATGTGTTTGCAGGAGAATATTTGTTGAAAGGGAATATGTATTTTCCGGATTTTCGCCATTTTCAGGGAAACCAAACTCTCTTAAGTTTGCGGGATCCTATGAATACATACAGCTTGCTGGATTATTATACATACAGCACATCCAGTGGGTATATGGGTGGATTTGCCCGTTTCAACTTCAGCCGCTTTTTATTGACACGTATGTTTTGGCTCAATATTACCGGGGTAAAGGAAATAATCAGCGTGAACTACTTAAAAACCGAACATTCCCCTCACTATATGGAGCTGGGCTATGGCCTGGATAATTTTCTGAAATTATTCCGGATAGAGGCTTATTCTTCTTTTGAAGATTTTGAATACCAAAGTTTTGGGATCAGGCTGGGATTTTCCGGATCGGTGCAGATAAATTAATAATTAGGGCTGCTTAACTTTGCAATTTGTACCTGAATCTAACATCAATTTTAGCACATCATTTCTAAAACAGCAATCATGCGTTAAATAATGGTTGTTTGTAATCTTTTTCACAATATATTTGTGTATCTAAATAACAACCTATGAGGATATACACTAACCTTTATCAAGCCTTTATACTCTTTGTTTTTATTTTGAGTATGACACCCTCCTCCTTATTATCACAAGTCATTTTATCGTCACATGCAGAAAACAGGTCTGCCGGAAACCTGCTTCCTGAAAGAACTATTTCCTTTAATGACACATCATTGATTCAGGTAAGCTATGAATTTGAGTCTGTCAGTGCCTTTACTAAAAAAGTGAAGAATACCGATTATCATATATTAAACATAGAAGGATTTTCTTTCATGAATGAATTGGGTAAACCTGCTATACCTGCCCGTAACGATATCATCGCCCTGCCTGCTGCCGCGGGTAGCGTAGTCATTTTAAACGCAGAATACAGGGAATATGAAAACTTCAATGTACATCCAGCCCTGGCGCCTGCGCTTGACACTGAAGGTGCAGGAGAACCGGATTTTGTTATTGATCAGAAAACATATAATACAGACTTCTTTTTTCCGGAGAAACTTGTAGAAATTTCAGAAATACAATATTTGCGTGGAATGCCGGTGGCAACGGTTCAGATCAGACCAGTGCAATTTAATCCGAAAACAGGAAAATTAAGGGTCTACAGCAAAATTACCTATCAGATAAAATCCGGCCAAAATCAGCTTCCGGCTGAAATCTCTGCACAAAGTACTTCGCATTATATGAATTTCCTGAATGGATTATTATTGAATGCCTCTCAGTTGCCCCCGCAATCATCGACTTATTTAAATCCTTCCCGCAAGGATTACATCATCATCACCCACACAGATTACCTGGCTGCCGCTGACAGCCTGGCCAACTGGAAACGTCAACTGGGGTATACGGTAGAACTTATACATGATACTGCCTGGACGGCGGCTTCAGTGAAAGACAGCATACACACCCGCTTTCAAAACTGGATTCCCCGTCCCGACTATTTCCTCATTATCGGTGATCACGATGATGTTCCGGCAGAGATACATCAGATTGGAAATCCACCGGAAGACTATGCAACTGATTTGTATTTTGCCTGCATGGACGGTTCTTCGGATTATTACCCGGATATGGCTCACGGCCGTATTTCGGTTTCTTCTCCCAATGAAGCCAGTGTGGTTATTCGAAAGATCATGGATTATGAAATTTATCCGGTAGCTGATTCAGCCTTTTACCAAACAGGTGTGAATTGTGCCCAATTCCAGGATGACGATAAAGACGATTATGCCGACAGGCGCTTTACCCATACCAGCGAGGAGATTCGCGATTATGTGATGAGTCAGGGATATGACGTAACCCGCATCTATTATACCGGCCATAGCGTAAATCCGGTCTTTTATAACAATGGCTATTATTCTCATGGAGACAGCATTCCTGCAGATTTATTAAAACCTGGCTTTGGTTGGAATGGTTATGCCGGAGAGATTGAAAACATGATTGATTCGGGTTGTTTTTACTTGCTACACAGGGATCATGGTTATGTTGGGGGCAGTGGTTGGGCCCACCCGGAATTTGTGAAGAGCCATATCGATAACCTGAATAACGGGAATAAATTACCGGTCGTGTTCAGCATTAACTGCCATACCGGCGAGTTTAAACTTACAGAATGTTTTGCAGAAAAATTCCTGCGTAAGAAAAATGCCGGTGCCGTGGGAGTTTTTGCAGCTTCTTATTATAGTTATAGCGGGTACAACGACGGACTTACTATTGGGTTTTTCGATGCTATATGGCCTAACCCCGGCCTAATCCCGGATTTTGGTTCCGGCGGAGCGAACAATCCTTCTGTGTCCTCCCATGAGCCCATATATACCATGGGAGATGTGTTGAATCATGGCAAGATCCGTATGGTACAGACCTGGAACTCCAGCCGCTTTCAGTTTGAGCTGTTTCACTATTTTGGTGATCCCACCATGCAAATTTATACGGCAGCACCTCAGTCCATAACAGCCACCCATCCGGATACCCTGTCGGATCAGGCCACAGCTATTTTTATACAAAATGCTTCCTGCCCTGATGCCCTGGCTACTATGACCTATGAAGGCATGTTGATAGGCAAAACCACTTTAGTGAACGGGCAGGGAGTGATTTATTTTAATACTTCCCCGGATACAACAAAATCTGCTACGCTCACCCTGTCAAAACATAATTACATTCCCTATCAGCAAGCCATATTTTTCAGCGCCAATCAGGCTCCCGTGAATGACGATCCCTGCACAGCTTTTGAAATCCCGGTGAAAAAATATTGCGATCCTATGGTATTTAGCTCTTATGCTGCTGATTCAAGTACCAATAACCCGGGATGTGGAAGTTATCATGGAAAGGATGTATGGTTTAAAATAATAATACCTGCTGATAGTACCCTGGTAGTGGAGGGTTCGCTGGCTAACAGCGGATTTAGCAACGGAGCCATGGCTGTGTATTCCGGACCATGTAATTCACTCAGTCTGATTGCCTGCAATGCTGATAGTGGTATGGCTCAGATGCCCCGA
This sequence comes from uncultured Lentimicrobiaceae bacterium, assembly GCA_964654725.1. Lineage (GTDB taxonomy): Bacteria > Bacteroidota > Bacteroidia > Bacteroidales > CAZZLL01 > CAZZLL01. Next base: position 6,778 of record CAZZLL010000051.1, read on the forward strand.
ATAGTATTACAATCCCAAACTCCCGGAGATACACTCTTTGTGCAATTTTGGGATGAAGGCGGGCAGAACCCGGGCGGCTTTGGCATATGTGCTTATACGCTTCCTAAAGCTGAATATACACAGCTGCCTTATTTTGCCGATTTCGAAAATGGCCTGGATATGCACTGGGATACCATCAGCTCAAACGGAAATGGCGTTGTGGAGCTAAGCCAGAACCATGATCCTTACAGTGGGCAATACCACCTGCTAATGGATGCAGATACCGCAGGAACCTACGTGACCAACAAGGCTGTATTGTTTCTGGATTTGAGCCATTACCAGGATGTGCAGATGAAATTGTGGTGGAAGGAATTTAATGATGAAGATAACTCCACAGACGGGATTTTCTTTAGTGATGATGGCGGACAGAATTTTACCCGCGTGTTTGGACTTTATGGCGACCATGCTGACTGGACACAGCTTATATTTGATGTAGATCAGTTAGCCGCCATCCATGGATTGTCCCTGAGCCAGCATTTTCAGATAAAGTTTCAGCAATACGACAACTGGCCCATCGGCAGCGATGGCTTTGCCTTTGATGATATTCATGTGTATTCAACCGACACCCTGATACATAAAGCTACTATACCTTATTACACAGGTTTTGAGACTGGCCTGGATTCCTGCTGGACAGCCACAGGCAATAATTATAATGGACGCATACGTGTGGCAAAAAACAATTCTCCTTATGCTGATTCCGTGCATCTCTTATTGGATGTGGAATCAGGAGATAATAATTATAACCGGAACTGGGCGGATCTGCATATCGACCTCTCATCAGATACCAATGTTTTGCTGAAATTATACTTCAGGGAGTTTGGTGATGAAAGCCATGAAGAAGATGGCATATTTGTTTCCGATGATGGTGGCCTGAATTTTACAAAACTGATATCCCTTACAGGCAATATTTCCGGGTACACTCCCTATTTCCTGGATATTGATGAATTTGCGGTGGCTAACAGTATGCAGCTAACGGATGATTTTGTGATCCGCCTGCAACAGTATGATAATTATAGCATAGGTACAGATGGCTTTGGGTTTGATGAAGTGTCGGTTACAGATCAGGAGACTGCAGCGAAGATTCTTGTATATCCTGACACCTTGTTTTTTGCGACGGATACGGGAACCCAGCAGCTACAGTCATTTCATGTGCATAATTCCGGAGCAGATACTCTTTTCGCCTACCTCGGAAGTATTCCAAATTCAATGTATGATCTGAACCCGCTCGATTTTGTAGTTGCTCCGGGAGATACACAAGAAATTGTAGCCACATTTACCCCGGAAAAGGTAAGAAGCTACAATACCTCAGCCATTTATTTCGGAAATTCATGGCCCAATACAGATACCCTTATTATTCGCGGGGAAGGAACAACTCCGCCCATGGGCTATTTTCAGGCAAGTTTGGATACTATTGACTTTGACACCGTTGCGTTAAATTCAACAGCTACGCAAATGATCAGCATTGAAAATACCGGTACCGGAGCTTCTAATGTGATTGATATCAATACGCCCACGGGATTTAGCATTACAGGCGATACTGCTTTTGCCGTGAATGCAGGATCGTATAAGCTTGTTTTTGTGCGTTTCTCTCCTACCCAAATGATGCCCTATGCCGGATATATGGTTATAGAAACAGATGCTAACAACGATACTGTTTATGTAATGGGCGTCGGAGATAACCTTTCAGGAATACATACTTTTTCGCTGCAAGATATGGATGTATTTCCAGTGCCGGCTTCCAGTAGTATGTATATACGAAATGATGGCTTCAGGATACAAACATACAGGATTTACACTGTTGACGGAAGATTATTATCCCATGTTTCAGTTGATGATAAAAGTGAGGTGCTTGAAATTCCAGTGGTGAATTTTAGCAATGGGGTATATTATCTTTTGATTACAACAGAGGAAGGCATAATGAGCAGGAAGGTCATTATTCAACATTAAATGTAGATTTATGAAACGAGTAGTTTTTGTTATAAGCTTTGTACTAACAGCTATCATTATTCAGGCCCAGCATACGAATATTGTTATTGGCACCCAGTACTGGCCGGAAGAGCCAACCATCATGATAGACCCATTAAACACCAACCGAATAGTGGCCGCTGCTAACCTGGCGTCCATGTATTATTCGGATGATGGTGGACTAACATGGACGATGGATCAGTTGCAATCGCCCTATGGCGTGTGGGGTGATCCGTGCATTATTGTGGATACCGCCGGGGATTTTTACTTTTTTCATTTGTCTAATCCCCAAAACGGCAACTGGATCGACCGCATCGTATGTCAGAAGACAACGGATGGCGGGCAGACCTGGTCGACAGGCACTTATATGGGATTAAATGGCGACAAAGCCCAGGATAAGGAATGGGCCATTGTAGACCGTGCCAACAACAATATTTATGTTACTTGGTCGCAATTTGATGACTATGGCAGTACTATTCCGGGAGACAGCAGCAACATTATGTTCTCGCGTTCTTTTGATGGCGGTCAGACCTGGGATTCTGCTATCCGGATCAATGAGGTTGCGGGCGACTGTATCGACAGCGACAGCACCACCGAAGGAGCTGTTCCGGCTGTTGGCCCAAACGGGGAAATCTATGTGGCCTGGTCGGGACCGGCAGGCATTGTTTTCGATCGCTCCCCGGATAGCGGACAAACATGGCTGGAGAAGGATGTTTTTGTTACGGATCACCCGGGAGGCTGGGATTTTTATATTCCGGGCCATTCACGCTGTAACGGCTTGCCGGTAACAGTTTGTGATCTTAGTGGAGGTGCTTTTCATGGCTCGATATATATCAACTGGTGTGAGCAAAATCCCCAGGATACAAACGATACCGATGTTATGCTTATTAAATCAACCGATGGAGGAAATACCTGGGGACAACCCATACGGGTTAACGACGATCCTCCCGGCAAACATCAGTATTTTACATGGATGGCCGTGGACCAGACCAACGGATTCCTGTATTTTGTGTTCTATGACAGAAGAAACGACAGCCTAAATCAAACCGCTACAGATGTTTTTATGGCTGTTTCCAAAGATGGCGGAAATAGCTTTACCAATTTTAAGATCAGTGAAAGCCCCTTTATTCCGGATTCCACTATTTTTTTTGGCGATTATACAAATATCGCTGCCCATAATGATGTAGTGCGTCCCATCTGGGCCAGGTTGCATAACGGACAGCTTAGCATACTTACTGCCCTGGTGGATGTGAATGCATTGGGGATGGATCAGCAGGAAGTAATAGATGCAAACAGCCTGAGAACATATCCGAATCCGATGGGCAATAAAGGATACTTTGCATTTAAACTTCACCAGTCCAGTGAAATCAGTTTAATAATATACGATATGCAGGGAAAAGAAGTGGCAGTGATCCTTGACAAAACATTGCGTCCTGCCGGTAAATATGTGGAATCCTTTAATCCGCAGGCGTATTCTCTTCAGAGCGGCATGTATACTATTTCCCTGGAAGCATATGGAGAAAAAATGAAAAGCAAGGTGTTGGTGGTGGAGTGAGATATGACTACGATGCCATCAAGGAAGAGATGTTTCCTTATCACTTCTACACCTTGTTGCTTGCATCTGCGTCATCTGCGTTCTGTTTTTTTTCCACCTTAGGTAAACTAAAAAAGAATGTTGCCCCTTTACCGGGTTCCGCTT
>CAZZLL010000052.1:0-10379 GCA_964654725.1 uncultured Lentimicrobiaceae bacterium
TTAACCAACATTATTTGAGCACATTATGCCATTTTGTGAATAATGTAGGCTAAAAGAAATATTATTATTTTCAAAATTAAATATGTTTATATTTACATGCATAGTATACAAAAATACATGCTTTCAATATACGTGATTGTACACCTGCGAATATGTTTTATCCAATTCATCAATAAATAATTTGATCTGTATCATACAATTTTTTGATTACCTTTGGTAAAATTTCCTCAAAACTACCCATGGAGTTTTATAATCCAATCAATTGCAATGAATGCACAAGCAAATCATCCTGCTTCAGGGAACTATCGGCGAATGAATTAAAATTTATTAATGATAAACGGGTGGAGATAACCTTTGCCAAAGGCGAAATCTTGTTAAAGCAACATTCATTTGCAACCCACATTTTGTACTTAAAAAAGGGATTGGTAAAGAAATACCTGGAAGGGAAAAACAAAAGCCTGATTTTATCCATTATCCCATCCGGCAACCTAATTGGCTTATCTTCAATGTATACAGGAAACTTTCATCCTTATTCCATAACTGCCTATAGTGATACTGTTGTCTGCCAGATCGATATACAGATATTTAAATCATTCCTTGAAAAAAATGCCTCATTTGCCCGTGAAGTTGTTAAGGAATTTAATATGGAGACCAATCATTTGTATAAAAGGTTTTACACGAATAGTTATAAAAATATTCCGGGAAAATTTGCTGATTCTTTACTGTACCTGTATGAGAATGTGTATAAAGTCAACCATATACATTTGGATTTGTCAAGAAAGGACCTGGCAGAGTTCTGTGGGATATCCCTGGAGAGCCTGAGTCGTATCATTCATAGTTTTAAAGAAGAAGGCATCATTCAGTTAAGCGGGAAAAAACTTGAAATAAGGGATATGCACAAACTTCGAAAAATTAGCGAAAATGGTTAAGAACTATCCCGGCATTGCATGTTCAGTTTTTCATATCTAATAAAATCTTCCCTGGAATTGATATTGCTAAAAAAACAAGGTGTATAAAAAGGCAGGGATTCATTTACAGGAACAGGCATAAAATCAGTGTACTCAAATACATCAGGGATTCGATAATTTTGTTGTTTGATATAGGATTCAAAGACTTTAAACACTGAATGATGGTACAATCCGGCCAATGGTTCATACATACCATTTCCCTTGTCAGGAATAATGATTTGTTTACCATAAGCCTTTTTAAACAAATACGTATACAACGAACTATTAATAAACGGGGTATCGCTGGCAATTACAGCATAATATGGGCTTTTTCTGAAGTTCATGCAGGAATATATGCCACCCATAGGGCCAGAGTCTGGAAATAAATCAGCGACAACAGGATAATCTAAGTCGTTATATATATCTGCATTGGCACTGATCAGCACGGGAATATCCAACATACGGAACACATCAATCACGTATTCAATCATTCTCCGGCCTCTGAATTTCATCTGTCCTTTATCCTGGCCCATTCTCCTGCTTTCTCCGCCGGCCAGCACAATACCACAAATGTGTTCATTAAATCGCTGCATAAATATTTACGATTGTTTCTTAAACAAACAACTATCACCATAACTCAGGAACCTGAAGTTGTTCTTCAGGGCATATGCATAAGTATCTTTCCATTTATCTCCGTAAAAGGCTGCAACCAAAAGAAGCAATGTACTTTTCGGTTGGTGAAAATTCGTAACCAGGTAATCACACATATTAAACGTGTATGTTGGTACAATCATTAATTCAGTAGTTCCATGAATTTCCCTTTTGTCATTTTCATGCATGTATTGCAAAACAGCGTGAAGGGATTCATTTTTACCGGGCAGCTCAATGCCTTTCCATTCATATGCTTCCCACTGCCTGATATGAAATTCAGGATTTGAACTATTTTGTCTTAACACTTTTAATCCGAACCAATACAAGCTTTCCAGGGCTCTCAGGCTTGTTGTACCAACGACGACAGATTTTTTAGATGCCAGAAATGTTCGGATAAAGGATTCAGAAAATCCTATCCACTCATGATGCATCTGATGGTCCATTGCATTATTTGTTACGACGGGTTTAAAAGTACCCGCCCCCACATGCAGTGTAATAAAAGCAGGATAAACCGATTTCTTGCTTAATTCTCCGAAAACCCTTTCAGTAAAATGCAGCCCGGCTGTAGGAGCAGCAACGGAACCTTGATTCGTAGCATAAACAGTTTGATACCATAGCTTGTCCTCATCCATTGCTTCCCTATTAATATAGGGCGGAAGCGGCATTTTCCCTGCCATCTCCAGAACCTCTGAGAAAGTTAATTCCTCTGCATCCCAACTGAATTCCACATGATAATGCTGCTCTGATCGGCCTGTTTGCCTGGCTGCAAGCGTAAACCCTTTGTCTGCATTTATAATATCCAGGTGTAATACCTCATCCTTCCATTTTTTAACATTCCCTATCATGCATTCCCACACCACAGGTCCAATTGAACGAAAGGCTTCTTCACGGGACTTTTCAGCAGGGCTCAAACAAAAAACCTCAATCCTTGCCCCGCTTGATTTATGAAATATAAGCCGTGCCTGCACGACTTTTGTATTATTCATTACCAGCAGGCTATTCTCCGGCAGGTAACGGGAAATATGATAAAAGGTATCTTTTTTTAGGGCATTATCAGTAGCCACCAGGAGCCCCGATGCATCCCGTTCGTTAAGTGGATAAGAGGCTATTCTGTCGTCTGGGAGCCGATAAGAATAATCTGCTATATCTATCAGAGGCAATCCATTCATAGAATTGCAAAAATAAACATAATGGGCAATTACTTCACCTGGCGTGCAATTTCTTTATTATATGCCTTCATCTATCTCGTCCAGGTCATAATACTTTAACACCTTTATCATTCCGGTGATAAATAGTATGGCTCCGCCTGACAGTGCCGGAATGCATCAATTCATTGAAAAGATTGATCTGAATCATGAATTGAATAGATTTAAATTCTATCTTTGATGGTATATATTTATATAATGACACTATTGAACAAGAAGCATGATGTTACAAATAGCTGCACAGCAATTGAGTTACAATGCTCATGGTTTGAGATATAAACAGAAAAGGAAACAGAATTTCTAACTAAAAACCAGGTTGAAGTAAAGTATAATCATAATTAAACAAGGTTTATTTGCGTATCATATCATGTAAATTTATGATGGTCTTGCAATGGTTTATATGGAAGACAATCAGTAGTATTAATTACGATAAGCTTTGCAGAATCAGCCCATACGGTTAGTTTCCATGAAACGCCATATACCAAACATACTCACCTTATTAAATGCATTTTGTGGTATAACAGCCATTTATTTTGCCATTAAAGATTATTTTATCATTTCATCCATCCTGATATTTATTGCCGTTCTGTTGGATTTCCTGGATGGATTTTTTGCCCGTATGTTTAAGGCAACATCAGCATTAGGCCAACAACTGGACTCCCTGGCAGACCTGATTAGTTTTGGGATGGCTCCTGCTCTGTTGATATTTATGCTGATGGAAGATTCTTTCCTGGTCAGGATTTTCGCTTTGCCTGTCAATCTTTTCTTTTTACCTCCTTCATTTATGATACTGGCCACACTTTTCCGTTTAGCCCGCTTTAACATCAGTGACAACAGTACGCATTTCACCGGAATGCCATCCCCGGCCAATGGCATGCTGCTGGCATCCATACCTATGATTATTTTTGTGCAGTTAGAAGATGATAATACCATTCATGAACTGATCATACAAATCTTACAAAACGCTTATTTTCTGGGGGTTTTACTTATTATTCAAAGCCTCTTACTCATATCAGGCATTCGGGGTATGCATTTAAAATTCTCCAATTTCAGTTGGAAGGATAACAAAAGCAGATATATACTGTTGATAATCTCCCTGATATTTTTCGGATTCTTCCAATTTATATCTGTCCCCATTATTATATATTTGTATCTATTTATATCATTATTCAATAATTCCACCCATGAAGTTCAAAGCTGAAATAGATATTATGCCCCTGAAAGCCCTGCTGGATCCTCAGGGAAAGGCTGTTAGCAAAAGCATGAAAAACATTGGTTTACCTGAGATTACGGATATACGTATTGGCAAGCACATCAGTTTATTGGTGGAAGCTAAAGATCAGGCAGAAGCGGCAAAAAAGGTAGAAAAAGCATGCAATAATCTTTTGATTAATCCAATCATGGAAAGCTTCGAATTTAAGCTGGAAAAGCAATAGGATTATCTTCTGAGTTCAAATTTTTCACCCAGATATACTTTTCGGACATGCTGGTCTTCTGCCAGGTCTTCAGATGTTCCTGATTTTAAAATGCTCCCTTCAAAAAGAAGGTAAGCCCGGTCAGTAATAGAGAGGGTTTCATGGACATTATGGTCGGTAATAAGAATACCGATATTTTTTTCTTTCAACTTAGAGACGATGGCCTGAATATCTTCCACGGCAATAGGATCCACACCAGCAAAAGGTTCATCCAGTAGAATAAAGTGAGGGTTCACAGCCAGAGCCCTGGCGATTTCTGTTCGCCTCCTTTCTCCTCCTGATAATGTATTTCCGATACTTTTTCTCACATGGCCCAACCCAAATTCACTGATGAGTGATTCCAGTCGTTCCTCCTTTTCCGGCTTAGGCAGTTTGGTAAATTGCAACACAGCCTTTATATTATCTTCAACAGATAGTTTCCGAAAAACACTTGCTTCCTGTGCCAGATAACCTATTCCCCTCTGCGCACGCTTATACATAGGCTCTTCTGAAATATCATAATTATTCAGAAATACCTTTCCTGAAAAAGGTTTTATCAATCCTACTATCATGTAAAAGGTCGTTGTTTTTCCGGCCCCATTAGGGCCAAGCAGACCAACAATCTCGCCCTGCTTCACCTGCAGACTCACATCATTAACTACTTTTCTTTTACGGTAGATCTTTACAACTTTTTCTGTACGAAGGATCATATTTGTATTTTAATTATCTGACAAAATAAACAATAAATTCCGGCAATTATTACGCCGGTTTTAAACTAGCCCTCCTGGTGGAGCGACTCCCAGAATTCCAATGCTCTTCGGGTATGCGGAATAACAATGGATCCGCCCACCAGATTGGCTACCGAGAATATCTCCATCAGCTCATCGGTGGTCACTTTTTGCTCATAACATTTAATAAGGTGATATTTTATGCAATCATCGCATCGCAGCACCATTGATGTTGCCAGCCCGAGCATTTCTTTTGTTCTTGCCGGCAAAGCCCCGTCCAGATAAGTATTGGTATCCAGGCTAAAAAAACGTTTCATGAACTTATTATCCGTACCCAATAGTTTTTCATTCATTTTCTCCCTGAATACATTGAATTGCCGTAATTTACTTTTCATGGTTTCTAACAGACTTGTTATTAAAAAATTGCGTATTCCTTTTAATTGATCTATTGCTTAAATTGTTTCTAAAATGTTGAATTGCTGATTGTCACTTTTAGTAAGCACATTAGGTAGCGAAGTATATTAAACAGGCCTCTCAGCGACAAACCTCTTAAGAGTATACTGCACCGTTTGCCGGGCAAGTTATGGGTAAGGGGCACCTCCGGAGCATTCAAAAAATCCCTTCCTTCAAAAGGTCATGCAAATGCACTACGCCGAGATATTCTTCCTCCTCCTCCACCAATAACTGAGTAATATTATTCTTTCGCATCATAACAAGTGCATCCACTGCCAATACATTTTTCCCAATAGTTTTCGGATTCTTCGTCATGATATCCTTTGCTGTCAGGTCAGAAAGATTGGAATGATGCTGAAGCATTCTTCTTATATCTCCATCTGTAATCACTCCCACGATATTGTTATCATCCATCACCGCAGCAGCACCCAGTCTTTTGGAGCTAATTTCTACAATAATATCTTTCACCTCTTCATTAATATCCACCTGGGGTTTTTCATTGTGGATATATAGGTCAGCTACTTTCAGATACAGCTGTTTTCCCAGGGCTCCACCCGGGTGCAATTTGGCAAAATCGTTTTGCGTAAAGCCCCTGCATTCAAGTAAAGCAACTGCAAGCGCGTCTCCCATAACCAATTGAGCGGTAGTGCTGGATGTTGGGGCCAGGTTGTTCGGGCAGGCTTCTTTTTGCACATGAGTACAAATAGCCACATCGGCTTGTTTGGCAAGGTATGACTCCATATTTCCCACCATACCAATAAGGGTGGTTCCCATAGATTTAAGCATCGGTATCAATACTTTGATCTCAGGAGTATTACCACTTTTTGACAAGCTTATGATCACATCATCCTTACGTATCATGCCCAGATCGCCATGAATAGCATCGGCAGCATGTAGAAAAATGGACGGAGTGCCTGTTGAATTAAAAGTAGCGACCATTTTCGTAGCAATATTAGCACTCTTTCCAATACCTGTAATAATTAATCTTCCTGAAGAATGAAAAATTATTTCCACACTCTTTACAAAGGCTTCATCGACATAATTCTGCAAATCAGCTATAGCTTTACTCTCTATCTCTATAGTGCGCCGGGCAATATGAATTATCTGGTCTTTATTTTTCAATGTACTTGTATTTAAAAAATCTTATTTTTGCGCTCCTTTAAAAAATTTTTATGTTATATTTACGTAAAGTAACACAAAAGTACTCAAATTAACTAATTCTGGGAATGACCGTCAAGCAAGATATTTCGTATCAACATGTCCTGAAGCAATTTTTCGGATTCGACAGTTTCAAGGGGAATCAGGAGGCAATCATAAAGAGCCTCATGCAAGGACATGATGTATTTGTTATCATGCCAACAGGTGGGGGGAAGTCACTTTGTTACCAACTTCCTGCACTCATAAAAGAAGGAACAGCTATTATCATCAGTCCTTTGATCGCTTTAATGAAAAACCAGGTTGATAACATCCGTAATTTCGGGACCGAGCAGGGCATTGCACATTTTTTAAACTCATCTCTTTCCAAATCGGAAATCAAAAAGGTAAAAAATGACCTGAAGACAGGAAAAACTAAGCTTTTATACGTTGCACCTGAGTCTTTAACCAAGGAAGAAAACATAGACTTTCTGAGAGAGATCAAGATATCTTCCTATGCAATAGATGAGGCCCATTGTATATCTGAATGGGGCCATGATTTTCGTCCTGAATACCGGCGGTTAAGGCCCATTGTAAATGCTATTGGACAGGATGTACCTATCATTGCCCTTACAGCAACAGCTACCCTGAAAGTTCAGCAGGATATCCAGAAAAACCTGGAAATAACAGATGCCGCAGTCTACAAATCATCCTTCGACCGGGCAAATTTGTATTATGAGGTCAGGCCAAAAACAAAAAATGTTGCTAAAGACATCATTAAATACATTAAAGTCCACCCGAATAAGTCCGGTATAGTTTACTGCCTGAGTCGGAAAAAGGTCGAAGAACTGGCAGAAACACTCTGTGTGAATGGCATCAAAGCTTTGCCTTACCATGCCGGTCTTGATGCAACTACGCGAAGAAATAACCAGGACAAGTTTCTGATGGAAGAAGTGGATGTGATCGTGGCTACTATTGCTTTCGGAATGGGGATAGATAAACCGGACATCCGCTTTGTAATCCATCATGACATTCCCAAAAGCCTGGAGGGGTATTACCAGGAAACCGGCCGGGGCGGCAGAGATGATGGAGAAGGCAATTGCATTGCTTTTTACAGCTACGATGACATTCAGAAGCTGGAAAAATTCATGAAAGATAAACCTGTTGCCGAGCAGGAAATTGCCAAGGAATTGCTGATGGAAACAGTAGCTTATGCCGAATCATCGGTTTGCAGGCATAAATTACTGTTACATTATTTTGGAGAACCCTATGATAAAGAAAATTGTGGTGCCTGCGATAATTGCCTCCATCCGAAAGAGAAATTCGAAGGAAAGGAATATGTAAAACTGGTACTGGAAGCAGTTCTTGAAGTAAAGCAATTGTTTAAAGCAACCCATATCATCAATATATTGATTGGAAAAAACACCTCCAATATTAAATCTTTTAAACATAATAAATTAGAAACATTTGGTGCCGGAGCCGATCACAACGATAAATTCTGGAATGCCGTTATCCGGCAATCTCTTATTGCCAGGTTATTGGTGAAAGATATTGATAATTATGGGTTATTAAAAGTGACCCTGGAGGGCAGAAAGTTTATTGAAGATCCTTTCCCCATCAAACTAACGAAAGATCATGATTATGATTCAGGTGAAGATGAAGACTTTATTGATGGTGTAAGCCAAAAAACCAGCACTACTGATAAAACCCTCTTTTCCATGCTGAAAGACCTGCGCAAGGAAATTTCACGCAAGGAAAACCTTCCACCCTTTGTTATTTTTCAGGACCCCAGCCTGGAAGACATGGCGATACAATATCCTGTAAAAATGGATGAGATGAGTCAAATCACCGGTGTTGGCTCAGGAAAAGCATTGAAATACGGAGAACCCTTCCTGAAACTAATCAAAGATTATGTGGAGGAAAATGAGATTGTAAGGCCCAATGATATGGTGGTGAAGTCGGTAGTGAATAAATCCGGCCTGAAAGTCTATATCATTCAAAGCATTGACAGGAAAAGGGCTCTGGAGGATATTTCCAGAGCAAAAAACCTTACTATTAGCGAGTTATTATCAGAAATAGAAAGCATCGTTGCTTCGGGTACAAAAATAGACATCAATTATTATGTAAATGAATACATAGATCCTTACCACCAGGAAGAAATTTATGAGTATTTCCACGAAGCGGAAACAGACAGCATTGAGGCTGCACGCGAAGAAATGGGTGAGGATGAATATACGGAAGAAGAAATCCGTTTGATGCGTATCAAGTTTATGTCAGAAATAGGAAATTAATTCAATAGTATCACATTTGGAAATATGGAAAACATGCAACAAGAAGACAGCTCTGTAAAAAAAGACTCTAAACCGGGTTTACAATTCAACCTGAATACATTTTTAAACCTGGTAATTATGCTGGGTTTAATTTTTATATATGTATTATTTTTTACAGATGAGAAAGTACAGGAATCGGAAAAAGCAACAAAAGAAAACCTCAAAACAGTTACATCTGATAATCTTCGTATTGCTTTTGTCAATACAGATACCCTGCGTGAAAAATACATCCTTACCAGAAAATTAAGTAATCAGCTAAGTTCCCGTTATAAATCACTTGAAGCTAATTTTAATGCGAAACAAAAAGATCTTCAAAAAAAAGCAAAAAGCCTTCAAAACCGCTATGAATTGAATCTTATCAGTGAAGCCGATGCACAACTGGAACAGGCTAAGCTGGAGGCAGAAGGACAGAAACTTTACAAGCTTAACCAGGAATATACGAATCAGCTGGCTGAAGAGGAATATAAGATAAACATGACCTATGTTGACAGTGTTTTGAATTATATTAAACGCATTAATGAGGAATATGATTTTGATTACATCCTGAGCTTTACCAAGGGGCAGAACATTCTTTTTGCCAAAGACACCTTGAATATCACGAACATGGTTATTGAGGGATTAAACAAAGAATATTATGAAAAACATCCGGAAGAAAAAGAGGAAGAATAGGTTTTTTAGCGGATGCTTATTCCTGATAACTGTTTTGTTCCTTTATTCCTGTCAACAGGGTGAAGTATATAAGCAAACAGTATCGAGGTATGATAATGGCGACCCGAAACTGGTGCGGTATTACGAATCAGCAAAAGATACCACTGACCCTATTCGGGAGGTAGCCTATTATAAGCATAACCTCATCAAATACAACGGGCAGCTCAAAGAAGGGAAGCGCAACGGCAAATGGGTTTATTATTATGATAACGGCAATAAATGGAGCGAAGGCTTTTTTATTAATGATGTCAGCAACAGTACCCGCACAGTGTATCACCGGAACGGACAAAAATACTATTCCGGCAAATACAATCAAGGCAAGAGAACCGGTGTCTGGATGTTCTGGGATGAAACCGGAAAGCTTATAAAGCAAGAGAATTATGGAGAGGAAAGCAAGGAAAACTAAATGCTGTTGTGATCGATGAGGGTAAGTACTTCCTCATTTATGCATTTTCTCAAGCCTTTGTTCAACTACTTCGGTAGTTAGGTTAGGTATATCTGAATATTACCTGAGAAAAGTATTTCACTTAAACCTCAAAAACTTCCATCGCTTTTTCCAGCTCCTGGTCAACGATTTTGCATAAACCTGCGTTTCCTTGATGTCAGCATGCCCCACAGAATCAAAACCCGGCCTTTGGAAATTTTTGCTTTAAAACAAGCTGCATGGCCGCAAGGGAATCTTTCATTACAAAAAAAGCTCAGCATTCCGGAAGTCCCGGGTTATATCGGCTGTGACCATACGGAGATCCCTGCTTTCGCAGGGATGACG
>CAZZLL010000053.1:0-10246 GCA_964654725.1 uncultured Lentimicrobiaceae bacterium
GCACTGATTATCAGGTTTTTAAGGGGGTGCTTTTAAAGAGTGACGAAGTCAGGAAAAGAAACAAAATGTGAAGGCATGATATCACTAAAAAACCTCGATGATGATTTTTACTACCTCGATGAAGATAATTACCGCGTTGCTGGACACAACTATGGCAAGGAGTATAAGCTCGGGGACGAAGTGAAAATTGTTGTAAAAAAAGTGGACATCAATAAAAAACAGATGGATTTTAAACTTATCTGATTAAACGATATTCAACCGGCTATAAAGTGCCTTGCGATATAACCCCCCAATTTGGATTACTTTCATCTTTCCTTCAATTACAAGATCCGGGTATTTTATTGATAATATTTTGTCAAGGCGTACGATATAAGAACGGTGTACCCTTACAAAATCCTTTTCCGGAAGGATGTTCTCCATTTCTTTCATGGTGGAATGGGTAGTAAAAGTCTGGTTCTTTGTATGGATAACAACGTAATCTTTCAAGGCTTCAACAAAATAGATATCAGCGAATTTGATATTGTTTAGACGATAATCTGCTCTGACAAAAATGCCATCTTCTGCATTTTTATCACTTACAATTGAATAATAAAAATCCCTTTCTTTCTTAATCTGAGAATCCTTCTGATGCTTATAAATAGCCATCTGCACTGCTGTTTGTATGTCTTTTTCTTTAAATGGTTTTGTGATATAGCCGTAAGGTTCCGTGATTTTTGCCTTTTCGAGGGTATCATCATCCGCATAAGCAGTCAGGAAAATAACCGGAATGGAAAAACGGCTTCGTATATTATTTGCAGCTTCAATACCTGACATCTTACCTTTAAGCTTGATATCCATAAGAACCAGATCAGGTTTTTTTTCTTCCACAATTTCTATAGCCTTTTTACCTGTATGGGCAATATCAATAGGCATATATCCTAAATTTTTCAGCGTATTTTGAATATCCTTTGCAACTATATTTTCGTCTTCTACGATCAAAATGCAAATTTTTTCCATAAAATTGTATTTTGTTGACTTTAAACACTAAAGATAATACTAAATTCTGTTCCCTTCTCAATTTTTATTTTGATTTTTCCGTTCAGTTGATCTACAAGTGTTGATACTAACTGCAAGCCTAGCGTTTCAGTATTATAGATGTCTATCTTCTCCATACCTATGCCATTATCTTTTACAGTCAATAAGAGAGATTTACCTCTGTTTTTAATCATAATCACTTCTATCAATCCTTTATTTCCTTTAGGAAATGCATATTTAAAAGCATTACTGACCAATTCATGAATGATTAGTCCACAAGGAATGCCTACTTCCAGGGATAAAAATAAATCTGAAGAAATATCTATTTTCAATTGTGTTTTACTTTTCTCTACACCGTAAGATCTATACAAATTATCCGTGAGTGTTTTAACATAATCCGCGAAATTCACTTCTGCCAGGTTTCTCGTTTTATAGAGGTTCTCGTGTACCAAGGCCATAGACCGGATTCTTTCCTGGCTTTCTTCCAGGTAGCCCCGAATAACAGGGTTTTTAACAGTTTTAGACTGAAGGTTCAGTATACTGGAAATAACTTGCATATTGTTTTTCACACGGTGATGGACTTCTTTCAACAGAATTTCTTTTTCCTTCAGGGACTTTAACAGATTTTCCCTGTCTTTTACTCTTTGTGTTATATCTCTGGCAATACTGAGGATCGCCTTTCTGTCCTGATAATCAATAATAATTGAATTAACCTCGGTTTTTATTCTTTTCCCTCTTTTACCAATCTGTATTGTTTCAAAGAAACTACTTTTACCAGATTTTAAGATTTTTCGTCCTTCTTTTTTTAATTTTTCCGGAGAGGAGGCATCTATTTCCCAGGTTCTCTTTTTTAGTAATTCTTCTTTAGAATATCCCAGGCGTTTGCATGCAATATTATTTACTTCCAAAAAATTTCCTTCCGGGCTATGAATAAATATAGCATCACTGGCACTTTCAAACAGAGTTCTGTATCTTTTCTCGCTTTCTTGCAACTTGCTTTCAGATGCTTTTCGTTCAGTCAGATCCAAATGTGTACCAACCATACGAACCGGATTGCCATTCTCATCCAGACCAACAATTTTTCCCCTTCCCAAAATCCATTTCCAGAGTCCTGATTTGGTCTTTAATCTGAATTCTATCTCAAAATCCTTTGATTTTCCCTCAATATATCTTTTTAATAAAGCTTCGGCATCTTGTCGATCATCAGGATGTAATAATTTCTGCCAGGTTTCGAATTTTGCCTCCAGTTCATTCGGTTTGTATCCTAGCATACGCATATAACTGGGGCTAAAATATACTTCATTGCTTAATAAATTCCAATCCCATATGCCATCGTTTGCCGCATCCAACGCATATTTTAGGCGTTCCTGGCTTTTCACCAGTGCGCCTTCTGCTTTTTTTCTGTCAGTAATATCCCTGGCAATACCCAAAACAGATGATTTACCCCGATATTCTATTTCACTAAAAGCAACCTCTACATATTTTACGTGTCCGTCGCGAGAAACAAGATTTGTCTCTATCATATTCGGAATATCATCGCCGATCGCCCTCCTTTTCTCAATATTCATAAAGCGGGTTCTGTCATCGGAATGAATGATATTCCATATCGGATATGTATATATTTCTGATTCTTTAAATCCGGTAACTTCAATTACTTTGGGATTTACAAACAATATTTTATCTCCGGAATAAATAAATATAAGATCGTGGGTATAGCGAATAATAGAATGAAACAATTGTTCAGTTTCTTTCAGTGCCTCTTCGGCTCTTTTTCTTTTGCGTATTTCTTTTAAATCATCGCTTTCCGAAATCTCAGTATCAGATAGTTCATCCAAAAGGTTTACTAATTTTTTATTATCAATAGGCTTCAATAAATACCCACTAACTCCAATATCAATAGCTTCCAAAAAATAATTTACTTCATTGAAAGCGGTAGCTATAATGGTTTTCGCCGCGGGATTATATTTTTTGATTTTCCGGATCATATCCAGGCCATTCATATCCGGCATCTGAATATCAGCAATAATAATATCAGGTTGGAATTTAATAAATTGTGCTATTCCATCTTTTCCGTTTTTAGCTATATAAAAAGAATCAACAATTTTGCTCAGAATTTTACCATATGTAAATCGTGTTAATTTATCATCATCTACAAATAATACAGATGTATTAAGCTTCTTCATTCAGGTATTCTTCTTATAATTCGTCAGATGTAATTTCGGGCTTAATGGTTGTTCCGTCATATTTCACTTCAACTCCATTCCTGTATTGTATAATGAGTAATAGTGAACCATCAAAATTATATTTTTTCCATATACCATGTTTCATACCCATTACATAATTTCTTTCATCTCTGATTTTACCATTTTCCCAATAATAAACATGTCTGCCATTTGGATTATCTTCTACAAACCTACCTTCATAACTTTTGTAACCGTTATTATGATATCCTCTCCACATGCCATCCCGCATTCCGTCAACATATTTTCCTTCTTCATGATGATCACCCAGATTATAGAACCATTCTCCGTTTTCCAGACCGTCCAGATATTCGCCTTTGGTAATTATATGCGTGGTATCTACATCACTGTATTCCAACAATATACCATCTAAAACACCGTTTAAAAAGCTTTCTTCTCTTAAGAGATGACCGGAGGGATAATACCATCGCCATTCAGCATCATATTTTCCCAGATTATTAAAATATCCTTCCTGTTCCAGTTTTCCATTATCATGAAAAAACTGCCAATAGCCTATTTTAATATTGTTCTTATACTTCCCTTTAGCGCGAAGAACACCAATTACATAATATTCTTCCCAATCACCTTGCTTTTTGCCATATTTATCAACTATTCCCTTTCCTATTATCCTGCCGTTACTAAAAATATAGGATCGTATAATATTTCCTTTTTTATCATATTCACGTCTAATACCATCAGGTTTGTCATTTTTATTATAATGCCCGACTATTTTTACACTGCCATCAGGGTAATAGTCTATTCGTTGTTCCAGCTTTTTAATTTCTTCAGCATCTTCTATTTTTTTCCCATTTTCATATTTTTCAACACGTAACAAATTTCCTTCATTATCAAACATTTTATAATACCCATGCAGTTTGTCATTCCTGTATGTTGCTTCAGTTGCTATGATTCCGTTCTTATGAAAACTTTTCCAAACACCTTGTCGCAAGTCGTTTTTATCCTTGCGATTAATATATTCCCTGCTTACAATAAACCCCTTTTTGTATTGAATCAATACTATTACCAGGCCTTCTCTGGAGAATTCCTTTGCATATCCATGTTCCAGTCCGTTTTTAAAATGTACACTTTTTTTAAGTGTACCGTCATTGTAGAAATAATTTGTAAGTCCTTCCTTTATTCCGCCTTCATAATTTTCTACCATGTATTCATCTTTACGATATGTGGTTTGTATTCCGTCTTTTTTACCCTTATCATAATTTATTTTCAGCTTTATATTTCCTTCTTCATCATAAAACTTCCATATGCTATCAAGTTCAAAATTCTTTCTGTTACCTTCTGATTTCAAGATACCATCTTCATAATAGTTTTTCCAGTAACCAACCGGTTTTCCTTCTTTCATATAGCCTTCACTGGAAATTTGTCCGTTTTCATAATAAAAGACATTATATCCATCCGGATTGATATCATCATTTTGTCCAAAAACGAAAACAACTACAAAAAATAAAATATGAATAAAAATGATTCTTTTCATCATCAAATAATATTGAGTTTTCTTGAAATATCAAGCATTCTAACAATAGGAGCTTTTGCTTTTTCTATTGTTTCTGCAGCTAACAATATTTCAGGTTTTTCATTATTCATACAGGCATATAATTTTTCCAGCGTATTTAATTTCATATACGGGCAATCATTACAGGCACATGTTTCATCAGCCGGAACTACTAAAAATTTCTTTTCAGGATTGTTTTTTTGCATTTGATGAATGATTCCTGTTTCTGTTGCGACAATATATTTTTTTGCATTATCGCTGGATGTAAATTTAATCATAGCTGTAGTAGATCCTATAAAATCAGCCATATCTAAAACCACTGCCTGACATTCAGGGTGTGCAATTATTTTTGCATCCGGATTTTGCTCTTTCATTTTAATAATATGCTCCGTTGATAAAATATCATGTACTTCGCAGGTTCCGTCCCATAATATCATATCCCTTCCTGTCTTACTGTTTATATAAGCCCCCAGGTTTTTATCCGGAGCAAAAATAATGGGTTGGCTTTCAGGAAATGATCCCACTATTTTTTCTGCATTGCTCGAAGTACAAATAACATCTGACATGGTTTTAATGGCTGCACTACAATTAATATAAGATATCACAATATGATCGGGATATTTATCTTTAAACCTGGCAAAATCATTCGGTGGACAAGATTCAGCCAAAGAACACCCGGCATTTAAATCCGGCAAAACCACCTTTTTCGAAGGATTCAGTATTTTTGCCGTTTCAGCCATAAAATGAACCCCTGCAAAAACAATCATATCGCTTTCTGCTTTCTCTGCTTTCTGCGCCAATCCCAAACTATCTCCAATATAATCAGCTAAATCCTGAATCTCCGGAACCTGATAATAATGCGCTAAGATAATGACATTTTTTTGTTCTTTTAATTTCAGAATTTTTTCGATAAGGTGATTTTTTTTTTCTTTAGACATATATATATTATATTTTTAAAATTATTATTATTTAATGTTATTCCGTTCATAAGTTGGATAAAAAAATTATCATTTTCTTGACATATTGTATTTTTAATAGTAATTAACAATAGATTAACAAATAAGTTAGAAAAACAAATTGATAAATAAGATTTTATGTTGATATTAACAAAGTGTTAACAAAGTGTTTGGTTGAAAAATAGTGTGAAAATAATATTAAATTCATGTTAATTCAATATTAATAAAAAACTCAAAACTCATTGGATTTCTAAGAACATTATACTCGTTTTTAATAAAATGATAAAATTGTTAATTTCAATGATGATTTTTCACAATATCATAACAAAAATAAGCAGATATTAACAGAATAATGTGCATTTTTTTAAATGTATGTTTTTTAATAATATGGATTAAACTAAATATATATAGAATTATCATTTTTTAGCTGATTACAAGGCAAAAAGAAAAGCATGTTGGAATTAATGATTATTTTTGATTAAGAATTTATCAACAATTATGAAAATACTTGAAAAACATGGACTTGCCGCTGACCATGCCGGGTTTGAATTAAAAGAATATATTAAAGATTATTTAAGAGAAAAAGGCATTACAACGGTTGATTATGGTACAAGCACGGCGGAAAGCATGGATTATCCGGATGTAATTCATCCCTTAGCAAAAGCTATTAATTCAGGAGAACTAAGTAGAGGTATTATTATATGCGGTAGTGGAAATGGGGTAAGCATGACTGCAAATAAGTACAATCATGTAAGAGCTGCTTTATGTTGGACAAAGGAGTTGGCAGAGTTAGCCAGATTGCACAATGATGCAAATATTCTGGCTTTACCTGCTCGCTTTATTGAAAAAGAAAAGGCATTACAACTGCTTGATGTATTTTTAAATACTGAATTTGAAGGAGGCAGACATCAACGCAGGGTTGAAAAAATTAAAAAGAACTAAATTAATGGCATATAGTCTTGAAGAAAAGTTTAAGCAAAAATCACTGAAAGTAGGGTTTGATAAGGAACACCGAAAAAAAATACATTTTAATATTTCCAAATATGATGTAGCAGTTGAAAGAGGAAAACAGCAGTATTCCCAACTGGAACTTGCAAAAAAACGTGCTGCCGCTATCAAACATAAAGTGCTGGAAGATCTTGATAAATACCTTACAATTTTTGAAATGAATTTTACGGCAAATGGTGGCCAGGTTATTTGGGCCAGAACCGGAGAAGAGGCTGTTAAAGAGATTCTAAAAATTTTGAAAGAAAGAAATGTTCAGAAACTTGTGAAGTCAAAATCCATGACTACAGAAGAAATAGATTTTAATGAAATCATTGAACAAAGTGATATTGAAGTTTTAGAAACAGATTTGGGAGAATATATCGTACAAATTGATAATGACAAGCCATACCATATTGTTACTCCGGCTATGCATAAATCCAAAGAAGATATTGCTGCCCTTTTCCATGAAAAATTTGGAACACCGGAGAACAGTACTCCTGAAGATCTTACAAAATTTGTGAGGGATCTTTTACGTATAAAATTTGTGGAAGCAGATGCCGGTATAACAGGTAGTAATTTCATTATTGCAGATAGCGGGTCAATAGCATTGACAGAAAATGAAGGCAATGCGCTTTTGTCCACTTCTTTTCCGAAAATTCATATTGCTATAGCGGGCATTGAAAAACTGATTCCTTCAATACATGACCTGGATCTTTTTTGGCCTTTATTGGCAACACATGGCACCGGACAAAATATGACAGTGTATAATACAATTTTATCCGGACCAAAAAAAGCTGATGAGAGGGATGGTCCACAGGAAATGTTTGTGGTATTGCTTGACAATGGCAGAACAGATATGTTGAATGATATTGATGTAAGACGTTCGCTGTCATGCATTCGTTGTGGGGCTTGCCTGAATGCTTGTCCGGTTTACAAAAATATAGGTGGCCATACCTATAATACAACCTACAGCGGGCCTATAGGTTCAGTTATTTCTCCGCATTTAAGAGGTATGAAAGATTACAAACACCTTAGTTTTGCTTCTTCCCTGTGTGGCAAATGTACAGAAGTTTGTCCGGTAAAAATTAATTTGCATGAGTTGCTGTTGCTGAACAGGAAAAAATCAGTGCAACAGGGGTATACGAAAATAGCTGACCGGATGACGATGTGGGGATGGAAAAAAGTGATGCTGAACAGGAGATATATGGATATGGGAACAGCCGGACTAAAAAATACGGCCATGAAACTGGCATTCAGGAATGTATGGGGACCCAGGAGAACGTTACCGGAAATGCAAAAGAAAAACTTCAAAAAGCTTTGGAAAGAAAGAAAACCATAATCCCAATACCATGAAAACATTAATTATTACCTTTTTAGCCTTATTTATTGCTTTTGAGTCCTTTTCACAAGTTGATAAAAATAAGTATAAGGAATATAAAGAAGTAAAAGGGTTTTTTCACCATGAAAACAATGTTATTCCAGATATTTTTCCTACGTACCCGGGAGGTACAGATGGGTTATTGCATTACATTGCCCATAATGTGAAATATCCTGAAAAAGCCAAAGAGAATAGAATACAGGGAGAAGTTATTGTTCAATATGTTGTGAGTAAAGATGGCAGTGTAAAAGATGTAAAGATCATTAAAAGCCTGAGCCCGGAGATTGATAAAGAATGCATTCGTTTGGTAAAAGAAATGAAAGGTTGGAAACCCGGTAGAAAAAATGGGGAAGCGGTTAACATAGCATACAAGCAACCCATTGTGTTCAAACTTCCTGACTAATAAATATGAAGGGAAGTATGTTCATATGGAACCTCGGTCCGGGACTTTTATACGCAGGCACAGCTGTGGGGGTATCGCACCTTGTGCAGTCGACACGTGCCGCTGCCGGTATTAAGCAAAGGAATGCAGTTTATGGTTGTCTTTTTGAGTTTGTTTAGCTTATTTTATATTGCTTGGATGTTTGTCTATTCGAATTTATGATAGCGATTAAGAATTTGAATTACAGAATTCAGGTACCCGCCACCAAAAAGATTTACATGCACCAGTAGAGGATACAGCTTGCAAATATCCAGTCGTTCCTGCCAACCTGCTTCCAGAGGAAAAGAGCGGTTATAGGAATTATAAAATTCGCGGTCGAAACCGCCAAAGAGTTTCGACATGCCCAGGTCCATTTCCCGGTGGCCATAGTAAACAGCAGGATCGATGATGCAGGCCTGGCCGCTTTCACCTACCATATAATTTCCGCTCCAAAGGTCGCCATGGACTAAAGCAGGTGGCTCTAAAGGAAATAAATTTTCCATCTTGCTAAACAGGGAATTGAACTTTGAGGTAGTATTTTTGTCGATGGCTCCGCTGTCTCTGCCCATAGCAAGCTGAACTTCCAGGCGTTGTGTGATGAAGAACTCTGCCCAGCTTCCACAATAATTATTGTATTGCGGAAGCGAACCAATGTAATTGCTGTGATCCAGTCCGAACTTATCATGGGTGTGCCGGTGCAAGGCGGCCAGCTTTCGGCCGAAATTTGTCCAGAAATCCTTTTGCTGAGGGGCTGAATGGATATATTTCATCAGCAGGAAAGAATAGGTTTTTCCGGCGTTGTGATACAAGGACTCCGGGCAGTCAATTTCATTGGCTTCAAGAAGGATGCGGAGACCCCGGGCTTCTTTTTCAAACATAGCCGGGAATTTTGCAGCATGATTGTACTTAATAAAATACACCTGCTTGTCAAAAGTGAATTGAAGGGAGTGGTTGATGGATCCACCTCCGACGAACTTAATCTTCTCCGGAAGGAATTCCTCATCCTTTTTGAAATAAGATTGCAGCAGGGAAAGGATTTCCTTTGGGATCATGTATTATCCATTTTAAGGGTACTTTGGTGTAAAGGTATATAACGGGCACCCGTTTTTTCAAGAAAGCTTTCATAAAAAATTATGTTATCCACTGTTATTTCCTGAAACAGTGAAGTTTGGTATTCTTCGACCAAAGCAGGAAAATCCTTTGTTGTTAGTTTTTGCCGGGGTCTTCCCAGGCTGAGATGGGGATTAAAAGGCCGGTAATCATTTTTGATGTGGAGGGATTGAAGTCGGGATTCGATGCATTCATGAAGATACAGAAGGGGAGGGTTGTTATCTATTCTGGCGCATAATACACGGATATCCGGAAATGTACCAAAAAAGCCAAATCCTTTTATGATAAGCTTAAAAGCCTCCGTTTGTGAGGAGATTTCATTGAGTATTGATTTTATTTCACTGATATGTTTTTCTTTTGTTTTACCGATAAATTTCAGGGTGATGTGCATGGAGGTGTGGGGAACCCATTTGATATTTTCATGTTGCAGTTTTTGATGAAGGTTCTGGATAATGCTGGTAAAGAGCTGGTTCGGAATAAATTTGATGGCAATAAATGTTCTTTTCATGGTATACAAAGAAAATATTTTTATCTTTGCAGGCATCAAAAAAACAAGGGGCATTAGCTCAGTTGGCTAGAGCGTTTGACTGGCAGTCAAAAGGTCAACGGTTCGACTCCGTTATGCTCCAC
>CAZZLL010000054.1:0-9923 GCA_964654725.1 uncultured Lentimicrobiaceae bacterium
TTTTTTTCAAGTTAAAAACAAATATATAAAATGATCTTAGAAAAACCAACTCCTCCTCCTAAAATAAAATCCGCAAGCGGATTTTAGGTCAAAAAAAATTTTAGTATATTTGAAATCGATAAACTAAAACCGGAAAAAGCAACTTAGATGTGAAGATGAGCCCAGCTTTAGGCATTGGTGTTTATATTGGATGCATGTTTTTTATAAAGACGTTCAATTTTCTCCCTGATACTGAATGTTAAATGCTCTATAGTACTTCTTTCCGTATTAAGCTGAATGTTAATATTATACTGCAGGAATAGTAGTTACGATTAATCCGGAGGAGTTGGTTCGGTTCTAACAAATTTCAACATGACCGCTACAGAACGTTTTATAAATCTTTTAAACGGTAAAACGGTTGACCGTCCGCCGTTTCTGCCTGCTATTTACGATCTTAAACCAATACTTGCAGGTTGTGCACCACATACCTTCGGACAAAAGAAAGAGGAGGTTATCAATGCCCTGCTTTACGAGGCAACAGAACTGGATGCAGATGCGCTAACAGTTGGGTATGATATTTACAATGTAGAGGCTGAGCTGGCGGGCTGTCATGTTACCCGTAGTGCTGATCTGTCCATGCCGGAAATTGCACAACCCTTATTGACATCGTTAAATGCCATTAAGCAACTGAAAGCACCGGTCCAACCTGCCGGACGTATGAACCTTTTTATTGAAGCTGCTGATTATATGCTGAATAAGTTTGAGAATAAAATACCAGTAAGAGGCGGTGTTTCAGGGCCGTTTTCAATGGCATCCAAATTATACGATCAAAACGCATTGCTGGTTGAATCCCTGACGGAGCCTGGCAAGCTAATGCCCCTTATGAGGTTCTGCACCGATACCATCAAAACCTATATTAAAGGGTTTTCTGAGGTTGGTGCCGGGGTTGTTGTTTTCGACTCGTTCGTTAGTCCTCCTTTAATATCCCCTGAAACTTACAGGGAACTTGTAATGCCCTTTCACAAAGAACTCTTCCTCTTTCTGAATACCCTGGGTGTCGGGCAAAACGCCCTGATTATAGGCGGAAATACACTTTCTCTTCTTAAAGATTTATCTGAAACAGGAGCCCGGCAACTCCTGCTGGATTACAATATACCTTTGGAAAAGATCAAAGCCGTTTTGAGTGAATTTCCGGGTCATGTTTTTCGCGTAAATCTTTCACCAGAGATCTTTTTCTCTATCCATACGAATGAAATGATTAAAACCATCGAGAAAACTCTGTTATACCTAAAAGACCATCAGAATATAATAATAGGCACTGGAATACTTTCTAATAATGTTCCTCCTAAAAACCTGATTCTGGCAAAAGAACTTATTGTAAACTTCTATCGTTAATCGAATCCCAACTATTAACCATGAATGAAAAGAAAATAAATATTGAACAGGCTAAAGTGGGGGCTACAGGATTTCTAAGCCTGTTTTCCATTGTGGGTATTGCCTTCTATGGATTGCCCTTTTTTTACGATTTTTGGATAGAGGAATTCGGATGGACAAGAGCAATTGTTACTTCCGGCAATGCTGTAGGTAAGATTATCGTTGCATTATTTGCATTTATAACCGGTTGGATCGTTGACAAGGTAGGACCCAAAAGAGTTATGATGGCAGGTGTCATTTTAGGCGGATCTGCACTGATTGGTCTGAGCAAAATGAGCATACTCTGGCTTTTCTATTTATTTTATTTCCTGAATGCCCTGGCATATATGTCAGCAGGCCCCCTGCCCAATCAAGTGCTAATCTCCCGTTGGTTTGATCGTTCAAGGGGCAAAGCCATGGGGATCGCTTATATCGGGATCGGTGTAGGAGGAATGCTGGTTCCTCTCATTGCAAACGGACTGAGTCATTCTTTTGGCTGGGAAAATGCACTGATGATACTAGGCTTCCTGATGATCCTCATTCCACTGCCAATCATCCTGTTTATTAAAGACAGCCCGGAAACAGGCGAACAAATCTCAACTTCTAATAGTATTAAAGTCCCTTTCGGCCCTGTATTAAAAAAACGCAATCTTTACCTTCTGCTTTTTGGAAGTATGTTTTCCATAGCAGCAGTAAGCGGAACATCTCAAAACCTGAAGCTCTTCTTTACCTTTGACCTGAACTTTACTCAAACACAATCAGCCCAGGTGATGTCAATTGTCCTGGCTTCGAGCATCATCGGCAGATTATTGATGGGATTTCTTGCCGACAAGATGCCGAAGAAATATGTCATGATACTTATATTCTCGCTTGTTTCTCTGTCAATTCCCCTGCTTCTTTTTGCTGATGTTCCGGGATTAATCTATGTGTTTGCATTCTTTTTCGGAATCGCCCTTGGAGGTGACTACATGATTATACCTCTAATGGCTGCTGAACTATTCGGTGTACGTATGCTGGGGAGGGTAATGGGAATTGTTATAAGTGCGGATGTGATCGGGGAAGCTCTCGCTCCTGTTCTCGTGGGGTATATTCGCGATCAGACCGGAAGCTATACCTTTGGATTCCTGTCTCTGATTATTCTGGCTGTTTTAGGGGTCCTGGCCGTCTCCCTGTTACCAAAAAGAGGCGACAGTTTGAATTAATCGGAAAAACACAGTGATAAGGGTAGACATCTGATAAAGCAGAAGAACCGAAGAGGGTCCGTTTTGATTTTTAACCCGGACATTTTATTGAATGATTGGTAAACTGCAACGAACAGATTATCATAGCGATAGAGCTCCTTAAAACTTATGAGCAGAACCTACAAAACCCAAGGGTCCGGTAAATAAATAAAATCATACATAATTAAAGAACTAAGAAAAAACCTAATGAAAATGAACAAACTACCGAAAACCCGTTTCCGCTGGGTTATCGTTGCGCTGCTTTTCTATTCTACCACAATCATCTATTTCGATCGCGTAATTCTTGGAATTCTGGCCCCATCCCTCACCGAACAGTTAGGCTGGAGCGAAAAAGAATTCAGCTACATTGTCATGGCATTTCAGTTGACCTATGCAATTGGCCCAATGTTTATCGGATACCTGATCGACAGGCTTGGAACCAGGTTAGGTTTTATCCTGGCAGCAATAGTATGGGGACTTGCCAGTTTATCTCATGCTGCAGCAAGAGGTTGGATTGGGTTTGCCATTGCACGGCTTGGACTGGGTATTGGTCAGTCGGCCAACTTCCCTGCCAGTATTAAAACGGTTGCAGAATGGTTTCCAAAGAAGGAACGAGCATATGCTACCGGGCTATTCAACGGCGGCTCCAATATTGGACAAGTCATTGCCCCGCTCCTGGTCCCACTGGTGATATATCTTTTTGGAACCTGGCAATATGTGTTTTTCTTATCAGTCATTCTGAGCGCCAGCTGGATTGTCTTATGGCTGATTTTCTTTCGTTCACCGTCGGAAAGCAGGTTTGTAAACCAGGCCGAACTGGAGCATATTAACAGTGATAACGAGGATATCGAAAAAGTAAAAATCCCCTGGAAAGAGCTTGTTCGACACAAACAGACCTGGGTTGTTGCCTTCGGAAAATTATGTACCGACCCGGTATGGTATTTTTATCTGTTCTGGGGAGCCAAGTTTTTAAATGCGCAGTTTGGGATTGAATTGAAAGGACTTGCTCTTCCATTAGTTGTAATTTATGTTATCGCATATGGAGGAGGAATTGCAGGTGGCGCAGTTTCATCTTATCTCATGAAGAAAGGGAAATCAACAAATTATTCACGAAAAATGACTATGCTGGGAACCGCATTGGTGGTATTGCCTGTAATGATGGTTCCTATTATTGATTCACTGCCCGTTTGTGTGCTGCTGATCGGTCTGGCAGCGGCTGCACACAACTCATGGGCTGCGAATATTTTTACAGTTGCCTCAGACCTGTTTCCTAAAAAAGTAGTGGGATCTGTTAT
Organism: uncultured Lentimicrobiaceae bacterium; assembly: GCA_964654725.1. Classification (GTDB taxonomy): domain Bacteria; phylum Bacteroidota; class Bacteroidia; order Bacteroidales; family CAZZLL01; genus CAZZLL01. The sequence goes on from CAZZLL010000054.1 coordinate 3,908, forward strand.
AGGTTTTTCAACTACAATAAGTTCTCTTTGCGGCATCGGAACAGCATTTCTGATTGGAATGGTTCTGGATGACGCAGGCGTAAAGGGATATGTTTTCCCATTTGTAATTGCAGCATTTGGATATCTGGTGGGTTTGATGATCATGCACCTGCTCTCACCTAAAATGAAACCTGTATCTATGAAAGTATAGTTGAACCAAGATGAATACCAGATAAACAATCAACTAAGCACTGAATCTGAAATAATTGCACTCGCTTAAAATCGGAGAATAACATGATCATTTGCAGAATCAATAAGCACAACTGCTATTTTTGACCCCTCTTCTTACACTTGTTTAGTAAGATTTAAAAAATATTATTGCTCACTTACTTCTATGATGGAATCGGCCATATAATCTATTGCCTGATCCGTTAATCTGGGATGGATCGGTAATGATGTATAATAATTGAATGCATTCTCGGCGACCGGACATTCGCCTTTATAATGCCCTTCTCTGATATAAGGATCCATGAGATGAATCAGCATGTAATGCGACCATAGTTTAATTCCTTTCTCCGTATAAAGCTTCCACATAAAATCCCTCTTAGTCAATGGAAAGGAATCACTTAACAAAACCATGTAAATGTGGTATACATGTTTCACATCAGGAAGAACATGCGGAAGTTGTATACCATTAACATTGGCAAGCCTTTCTGTAAGCCTTTCCGCCAGATCAATTCTTCTCTGGTTTAACTGGTCCAGCTTGCTGAGCTGCACAAGACCTACCGCACCCTGGATTTCTGTCATCCTGTAGTTGTATCCGAAATCATCAAAATATAGCTTCCAGTATTCATTATTCATGGGATACTTCTTCTCGTCAATGGGGAGATATTTACCTTTTGGATCATAACTTCGGCAACAGAGCGACCTATAAGAAATCAATCTCTCAAACAGTTCTTTGCTGTCTGTAGTAACCATTCCCCCTTCACCCAGTGTAGCCATGTTTTTTTGTTGATGAAAACTAAAAACTCCCATATCTCCTAATTTTCCGGCTTTGACTCCTTTATATTCACCGCCGGGCGTATGAGCACAGTCTTCAATCACGGCAATATTGTGTTTCCTGGCAATCTGCATTATTTTATCCATGTCACAACACTGCCCGAAAAGATGCACTGGGACAATGGCTTTGGTCCTGGGTGTAATAAGCTCTTCCAGCTTTTCCGGATCAAGATTCAGGGTGTTAGGGTCGACATCACAAAAAACGAGTTTGGCACCTATCACTGAAAATGCTGAAGAACTGGATATCCAGCTAATCGGTGTGGAAATTATTTCGTCACCAGGCTCCACTCCTGCTGCAACACCCGCCAAAGTCAGGCCAGCAGTGGCATTGGAGACAGCAACGGCATAGTTTGTTCCGCAATATGAAGCAAATGCTTCTTCAAAAGACTTAACCCGCTTTCCGCAGGAAGGGGCATTCTCCAACATCACATCAAAGATTGTCCTCATCTCTTCTAATCCATATTGAGATCCATGCGCTATTTCCAACTCATACATTACTTTGGGCTTTTTCATTTCATTATATTTTTAAGTTTCTGACAATGATCGGTTAATAGTTTCTTCAAGACTGAGCATCCCGGTATTCAGTATTTTTTTTGCTTTTGTTACATCCAGAATACCCAGTAGGTGCCGGGGTGCCCGATCCGGATTTACCTCTCCCGCTTCTACAATGATTTCCGGATCATAACCAAGTTTCCGGGCAATCATCCTGGATATCTGTTTTTTACTGCCCGATTCTGTGCTTCCTAAATGCAATACCCCCTGGAACTCCTTTTCAATTAATTCTAGCAGACTCTCAGTAAGTGTATGAATATCCACAGGAGTCCTTATTTCATTTGATGGGGAAGGAATTGCATTACCCTTTTTTAGCTTTTCAATGAACCCCATAATGAAGGAATTGCCCGGTGTGATTGAAGTTCCCAGGACCAAAGAGAGCCTGACAATAGCTGAAGAAGGATATTCCCTATTTACTGCCTCTTCAGCCAATATTTTTGTTTCCCCATAATAATTTACAGGATTAACTTTACTGGACTCGTTAAAAGGAGGATTTTTCCCATCAAATACAGCATCGGTGGAAATGAAAATATATTTCGAGCCATGCCTTTTTGCTGCGCGGGCAAGATTAAGAGCTCCAGTTACATTTACTGAATATGTAAGATCCTTATTCTTTTGAGCCCTGTCGATATCGGAAATGGCAGCTGTATTCACAATGGCATATGGCCTTATCTCATCGATATACTTTTGGACCTCAGCTTCATCTTTTATGTCAAAACAAAACTGCTGAATATCCTTAAAAAAATCTGATCTGATACTGTCCGCAATGACAACATGGTAACCTGCTTTTTGGGCAAGGATTGATAAATTGCTGCCAACGAAACCGTTTCCTCCGGCAATGAGAATTGTCTCTCTCATAGAAATAAAAGTTTTTCAGATAAATGGTTTCATATATTTAAAAATCTATATGCATACTGCCCATTGATCTGATATAGATCTCATGGCAGGCACTTTCACCAAAGATTGTTTTCATCTGGTTGAGATACTCACTAAGCTGACTATTTGGTACAAACACCTGGATCGTTCCGGCAAACCCGCCTCCATGCACCCTCCATGCACCCCCCTTTAAGATCTGGGAAGTTACGGAAAGTCCGATAGTAATTCCTTGTTCTTCAATATGATGAGAAGAATAGCAGTTCTGACAGAGCATCCATGAGCTTTCGCCCGATTCCCTTACCAAATCCAGAAACAGGTCAATTTTTTTAGATTTCAGTGCATTTACCTGCCTGGGAACACGCTGATCGTCGTTAAAAAAATGCAATGCACGGAGAATTGCTCTGTCATTCACTTTGTTTCTAAGGTTTTGTATATTATTCATCAGCTGCGAATCGGAGAATTCCCGAAGAACCTTGCCTCCCATATGTTTGGCAACTTTTTTCATTTCGTTTTCTACATCGGTGTAATCCTGATTTAAATCGGAGTGGTCACCGCCAGTGTCGATAATAATGATGCTATACCCTTCTGCCGAGAAGTCATAATTGATCTTCTCAATAACAGGATTATTAAAATCAATGAAATCAATAAATACCATACCACCATAGGCGCAGGCCGTTTGATCCATCAAACCGCAGGGCTTGCCAAAATATTCATTTTCAGCATATTGAGCAATCAGGGCAGCAAGAGTATTATCTATCGTGCCATGGTTATAAAAATGATTGAGTATTGTTACCATCATTACCTCGAAAGCAGCTGAAGAGCTGAGTCCCGAACCCTTGGGAATCCGGCCGTCAATGCATGCCCGAAAGCCGCCTATTTGATGGCCGGTTTGCTTTAGCCTTTCACAAACACCTCTTACAAGCGCCACTGAAGTGTAAAGCTCATTGTCTCTTTTTTCGAGGTCATGAATATTGATTTGTATCTCGGGGTAACCGGCAGATTGAATAATAATCATATTGTCTTCCGAAGGACTTGCAACTGAAACGATATCAAGATCCACGGCTGCTGCCAAAACTCTGCCTGCATTGTGATCTGTATGATTGCCGCCAACTTCAGTTCTTCCCGGTGTTGAGAAAAACGACACATCGGCAAATTCGGAAAAATGATCAAAGAATCTATTGTATAAAGCATTGTACCGCTCAATTTGAAACTGCAAAACCCCGGTTTTGTCTCCGTACATCTCTTTGAAATAACCCTCTGCCTTTTTGGAGGAAAGCTTTGTTTGCATATCCTTTTGCATATCCCTGGAATTCATTTTTATTCGATTTAAAAATTGAAAATAATCTGTGTTTTATGTAATAATCTGGTACTCATTATCAGCTTAGGATTCCCGGTTTTACCAGAACAGGACATAAATTAAGACATAAATAGCAACCATGAAACTACCCCACAGCAACAGGCTCTTGTACCAGGGGATACGTAAAGAAATCCCTTCCGGTAACCTGACCATGGAGAAATTCCATGTAAATTGTTTTTCCTGCTCATCAGGTTTGGTTTTCTGAAAAAGCGTAATAATAACAAAAAGTATGAAAAAGACGATCAACACGATTCCGGCTACGTTAAAAACATTCATTTTAACCTCAAGTAATCTTAAGATGTAGGGCATAACAAACATGGGGAAAGACAGCAGTAAAATGATGAAAGCAACCTGGCTGTTTACACGCTTCCATAAAAGCCCGCCGAGAAATACAATAACGACCGGGATGGCAACGAAGGCCCAGCATTCTTGAAAATAGGAAAATATGTGCCCAAATCGGGATACCATCGGGGCCCAGAGACCACCAACGATAAGAACTACTCCACTTGTAATTCTGCCTGTTCGGATCATTGCGCGCTGATCAGCTTTCGCATTTAAGAATCGCTGGTATATATCGTATGTGAAAATTGTAGACGAGGCATTAATAACTGCTTCAATAGTAGACAGAATTGCACCGGTCAGACCGGCAAAAACAAATCCTCTTAAACCTAGCGGTACCAGTTCGTGAACCACAAAAGGATAGGCTGAGTCAGGTTCAATGTTAGAATTTATAGCAAATGCTATTAAACCCGGAAATACATCGGCAAATGCTATCAACACCCATAATAAGCCGGCAAAGATGATTCCCATTTTTGCATGCCATTCATTTTTCGCCCCCAGGGTTGCCTGGTTGATTGTCTGGTTGGTACAGTAGTACCAAACATTGGTCGAGAAAGCAAGAACCAGAAGGCCTGTCCAGGGGGTATTCGGATCATCAGCGGGAAGAATTAAATGGGCTCTGCTGCCCTCTCCCAGAATCTCTTTTATTCCACCAATTTCAAATAAACCCAGAATGGTTACCAGTAATCCTCCACCTAACAACAGCACCGACTGGAAAACATTTGTCCAGGCAACTGTCACCATTCCACCCCAGATGGTAAACAATCCTGCTATAATTGTGAGCGCCCATATGGATCTGGACAAGTCAAACCCAAAAAGAACATTCAGTGCATATCCTCCGGTAAACAATACTCCTGCAAGGTTAATCAATACATATGTTATCAGCGTGATAACTGCAAAAATGGTCCGTACCCTTCCATCATAGCGCATTTCAAGGAAATGGGGCATGGTCACTACTTTCCTTCTTAAATAAAAAGGAATAAAAATGAGAATCAGAATCAGGATGGACGGACCGTTTAACCACTCCCAGTTGGCCACAGATAAACCGTGAGAATATGCAAACCCTACAGTGCCCAGGAATTGCTCTGAACTGATTCCTGCGGCAATTAAAGCAAAACCTATTACATACCATGGGAGTCTCCCGCTGGCTAAAAAGAAATCCTCCACACTCCGCTTCTGTTTCCTGCCAGACCAGATCCCAATAAATAATAATATCAAAAAATAGGATACGAAAATGAAGGTATCAACACGTCCAAGACCAAGTGCTTCCATGCGGATTTATTTAATTTTAGACAAACAATTTCAATGTATTCATAAGAGCTAATCAAAATCACGGTTAAAACGAACTGTTCTGATTGATGATGGAACCTGAGCTTTTATACAACTTTCTAAGGTTAACGCACAAAGCTTTTAGCGAATTCTTTTTAGTCAATCTGATGGGCCTTAAAAATGCCTGGGCTAATATCTGTAGTTCCAAAATTACACAGGTTTTTGAAAAACGACCCAAATATAATAATTTTTTCATTACCTCTTTTTACCTAAACATGAATGATAACATTTCCAGTTTAAAGTAAATTAACGCAAGATGAAAGGGCTTGTAGCAGGGCTCTTCAATCCTTCACGGTAATCATCAATGAATGGCATAAAACCGGGTGGTAACTGACCATTTTTATCCCTGGTTTGTTAACCTGATGATCATGGCTTGTTTAATAAGTCGTATCATCTAAAGAGCAGGTAGAGACGTTTTGATGGTAAAAACTGTCAGTCAAGCAGAGGTACTTAAAAAAAGTGATGCACTCCTTTTAGGAGGGTGACAGGATGCGATCCACTTCAGTCTGTGAACGACATTTGCTC
>CAZZLL010000055.1:0-9672 GCA_964654725.1 uncultured Lentimicrobiaceae bacterium
TTCAACACTAAGCACATATTCCGCTTTGCGGAAAACGATGCTTAATTTGTTGTAAGGCAACTGCTGAAAAAAATTACTGCTACAAGCAGCAGAAATAGGTTGCGAGCTGTTCTCATAATAATTGGATTTAATGAATATTGGATTATTTGGCGATTATTATAGGTAAATATATACAATAGTACGATAAAAACGAAAAGAATGCAATATTCTTACGTTTTACCTAATAATTTTCTGATCTCATTGAGTTTCATCAGTGCTTCCACAGGTGTCAGGGTATTTACATCAGTATTCAGAATATCTTCCTTGATCTGTTGCAACAGGGGATCATCAAGTTGAATAAAACTTAGCTGCAACTCCGAATCGGAAGATTTTGGAATTCCAGTTTCTTTATGTTTGTTATCTCTGTGTTTGGCCTCCAAAACCGGCAATATCTTATTTGCCCTGTCAACCACCCAATTGGGCATTCCGGCCATTTTAGCCACATGTATTCCAAAGCTGTGTTCGCTTCCTCCCTGCACCAGCTTTCGCAGAAATAATATCTTATTTTTCACCTCTTTTACACTCACATGATAGTTTTTTATCCTGGGAAAGCTGGAAGCCATTTCAATGAGTTCATGATAATGGGTTGCAAAAAGAACCTTGGGTTTATGCAGGGGATGCTCGTGCAGGTATTCCGTGATGGCCCAGGCAATGGATATCCCATCATAGGTACTGGTACCCCGGCCAATCTCATCCAGCAGGATCAGGCTGCGGTCGGAGATATTGTTCAGGATACTGGCTGTTTCATTCATTTCAACCATAAAGGTTGATTCTCCCGAAGAAATATTATCAGATGCACCGACACGGGTAAAGATCTTATCCGTTAAGCCGATCTCTGCATGTTTAGCCGGCACAAAACTACCTATTTGTGCCATTAATACAATGAGAGCTGTTTGACGCAACAATACAGATTTACCTGACATATTTGGACCAGTAATGATGATGATCTGTTGATCTTCAGGATCCAGAAATACATCATTTGAGATAAAGGGTTCTTCCAGGGGTAACTCCTTTTCAATAACCGGATGCCTGCCCTCTTTAATGGTCAGTCTAAGGCTGGTTTCAATTTTGGGCCTGACATAATCATTTTTTTGGGCATTGTTGGCAAAGGACATAAGCACATCCAGGCGGGCAATGATATCTGCATTGATTTGTATGGGTTTGATGTAGTTAGCCACTTCATCCACCATTCCTGAAAACAATGTTGTTTCCAGTGCAAGAATTTTCTCTTCAGCCCCCAGAATTTTCTCTTCATAAGCTTTCAATTCATCTGTGATATAGCGCTCGGAATTCACCAGGGTTTGTTTACGCACCCACTCTTCCGGAACTTTTGCTTTGTGGACATTGGTAACCTCCAAATAATAACCAAAAACACTATTATAGCCTATTTTCAGAGATGGAATGCCGGTATTTTTTGATTCCCGCATCTGGATTTCTGCGAGAAATTCTTTGCCATGGTGCAACAACTGGCGCAACGCATCCAACGCATCAGATACACCATCGGCAATAACGTGGCCTTTTTGTACACTTACCGGGGGATCCTCTACCAATTCCGTGGAAAGTTTTTTCATCAACAACTCACAATTGTTCATCTGATCAGCCAATATATTCAGGCGTTCATTTTCCGATGCGGCACAAGCCTCCTTAATTGGAACCAGTGATTGCAGTGAGCTACGGATGTGTTTCAGTTCACGCGGATTGATTTTCCTGACGGCAACTTTACTAATTAGGCGTTCCAGGTCACCAATTTGTTTGATATGTTTTTCTATCAACCCTGAAAATTCATCATTGGCGAGAAAGTGCTCCACAATGTCCAGGCGTTCCTCTATGTGTACCTTTTCTTTTAAGGGCAGTAGCATCCAGCGTTTCAGCATACGGGAGCCCATGGGTGTACGAGTACTGTCGAGTACATCGAGCAGGGAAATGGCATTCTCATTTGTTGAGCCTATCAGCTCAAGGTTGCGGATGGTAAACTTATCCAGCCAGACATATTCATCCAGGTCTACACGTGAAACCCTGGTAATATGCCCCAGTTTATTATGCTGCGTTTCAGCCAGATAATGCAAAACCGCCCCTGCAGCTACAATACCATGATTCATATTATCCACACCAAAGCCTTTCAGTGAATTTGTTTCAAAGTGGCTTAGCAGAAGATCATGGCAAAAATCATACTGGTATACCCATTCTTCAAAACCATAGGTATGAAACGCATTGCCATAAAATTCAAAAAACTGCTTTTGTTTATTTTTTGCCAGCAATACCTCACTGGGTCTGAATGTTTGCAGCAGCGTATCAATATATTCTTTGGCTCCCTGCGCAATCAGAAATTCACCGGTTGACACATCCAAAAAACTCACACCGGAAATTTTAGGCTGAATATTTACACTGGCCAGGAAATTATTGCTTTTATGGTCCAGCACTTTTTCATTCAGGGATACGCCAGGAGTTACCAGTTCAGTAACACCTCTTTTAACAATTTTCTTTGTTAATTTAGGGTCTTCGAGCTGGTCACAAATAGCCACCCGTAAACCAGCCCTGACCAGTTTAGGGAGATAAGTATCCAACGAGTGATGCGGAAACCCGGCAAGTTCAACATATGAAGCCGCCCCGTTAGCTCTCCTGGTGAGAACAATACCCAATATACCCGAAGCTTTAACGGCATCCTCCTCGAAGGTTTCATAGAAATCCCCAACCCTGAAAAGCAACATGGCATCAGGGTATTTTGCCTTAATCGAGAAATATTGCTTCATCAGCGGGGTTTCTACAACCGATTTGCCTTTTTGATCTGTTTTGGATATCATAGAACAAAAATATAATCAATTGTATGATTTTCATGCCATATTTACCATCTCATTTTTCACAATCATTCATATTTTTGTAACAATTACCAATATCAGGATATGAAGAAACTAAAAACATCTGAGCTGGGCCGTCCTAATCTGGAAGATTACCATAAAATTAAAAAAATGCCGATAACCATTGTACTGGACAATATCCGCAGCCTGAACAATATTGGCAGCATTTTTCGGACATCTGACGCATTTCTGGCAGAGAAGATCATGTTGTGCGGCATCACAGCAAGCCCACCACACCGCGAGATACATAAAACTGCCCTCGGGTCTACTGAATCAGTCCCATGGCAATATTGTAAAACAACAGGGGAGGCTCTTCAAAAATTAAAAGCCGAATCCTTTCAGATCATTGGCATAGAACAAACAGATGAATCCATCGCCTTATCTGTCTTCTCACCCAACCCGCACCAAAAATACGCTCTGGTATTTGGCAATGAGGTAAAAGGCTTAAGCGATGACATTCTGGGCATGTTGGATATCTGCCTTGAAATCCCGCAAGGCGGCATTAAGCATTCATTGAATGTATCGGTTAGTGCCGGAATTGTTATCTATCAGTTCTTTCAAAAACTACAGTAAAAAAAAAGGGCTGTCCTCAATAGACAGCCCCTTAAATTCTATCAGAATTTCCTTATTTCAGAATATTCATAAATTCAGGCTTAGCGAAATAGCTCATAAACTCCCTGTCAGTTAATGCCTGTTTAGCATAATCAGGATTCATTTTCACAGCCTTTCCCAGGTTTTCGTACAGCATATTATCATTTCCTGAGCGCGCACCGATAATGGCCATCAGGTAATAATTTGCAGCAGCCTCTTCAGCACACTCAAGGTTTGAGGCAGCACTGGAGAAGTTTCCTGTTATGGTTTGTGCCAGGGCGATATTATAACGGCATGTTTCGCGTCCAAATGCATTCAGGGCACCATTATAATCACCCTTGGTTATCTTGATAATTCCGAGGTTATATCCATTATTTGACCGGGATCCTGCTGAGTTATAGTAAGACATGGCTTTGCTGAATTCGTCTTTTTTAGAGGCAACAGCTCCCAGGTTATTCAGTATGGTACTACTGTTTGGCATCAGCTTGCTGGCTTTCTCCAGGTATGATTCTGCCTCATCCAGTTCGTCCTTTTGAAGAAGGATATAGGCAGCATTATTATACCCTTTCCATTCTTCAGGATAGACAGTTGTGGCAGACTTATAGATTTGTAATTTTGCATCCATATCATCTGTAAGTGTAGCTGCATACAACAATTCCGTAACATTCAGAGAATCAGGATACGTAGTTGAAAGTGCTGCAATCTCTTCATCAGATTTTGCAGGCTCAATACAATTTACAATAATCTCAGCTCTTCTTAACGGAGGCAGGATAAAGTCTTCAATTTCCGTATAGATTACGGTCATATTTCTTATCTCCTGTTCACGTTTTGTAACATCGGGCTGTGAATTAACTACATTTTTAATGATGTTCTTATCAGCAATATCTGAAGCATCAAGGGCTGCCATAAAGCCATCCCAATCTTCACCGTGCCAATTCAATCCAATTTCAACAGAATCAGCAGGTTTTCTTATCGTCATCTTGGACTCTTTATCGTAGTATAATTTACTGAAAACAGACATGAGGTAATTTTCTGCTGTATTACTTCTTCTTTCTGAGAGGCCTTCGTTAAACGACTCTTCTCCTTCGGGTGAAGCCCAGGCATCAATAGAAATATCTTTTATTTCGTATCCAAGCTTCATGAAATCATATAATTTATCCAACTGGGCTTTTGCTTCATCCTTACTGTTCAATGAAAGTCTCCAGTTCAGGTTATGCTTATCTTTGGCAAACCAGATAGTAGCTTTTTCGCTAAGTACATCAGGCCCTTTGTATCCGTGAGGAGCGAGGAAGATATCTTCGTCGTGAAGAATCCTTTTGCTCGTATAAATCACACCATCGGCAAGTTTTCTGTTTCCAAGTTCAACACTGGTTTCCTTCAGGAGTATCTCTTCAGTAGCAGCACTTTTGTTAACTGTTCCTGAAGGCATATAAGCGACTGGAGTAACTTTCAATTCAGACACATTCATATTCGGGTTATACGTTACATAATCGGTAACTGTGAATGTTCCTCCTTCATTATAATTGATAACTATACCGTCTCCTTCAACGCTTTCACCCTGAAGCGTTATTGGGTTCAGCGCAACAGAATCGCCTTCAAAGATCAAAACAGGTGTCATGGTAACAGCTGCTTTCTTTTTGAAATATTTTGGAGGAATTTTACCGGTGATCTTAACAGGAACAGTGTCACCATGTACTTCCAGTACTTCCGGAACAGCTTTTAGCTCTACTGTTTCAAAATCCCTGACCATTTTTGCAAGGCCGTTGCCAAGTTCAGGCATATTGAAGTGATAAACAGCACCAAAAGAATAGAAAGCAAAAGCATCATTCCAGTCTCCCTGCATGTAGTAATCCAGCTTATCACTATTCACCAGGTGCATGGTAGCTTTGGTGTTAATGTCCCAACGTTCATTAAAACGATAATTCAACCCAAGTCCTCCCGGAAATATCAGCTCGGAAGTACGCTGTGCTTTATCTTCACCCATGTTGTTATAGCCCAAGGATGCAAGCCAGGTATCACCCTGATAAGCATTTGTGCGAAAATCAATGATACCAATTCCGGCAAAACCGGTAATGGTCCATTTTCTTTCCGGCTTATAATCCCAGAATAAATTCGACATATTGATCTGGCCAAACGCATTCCACTCCAGGAAACGGTTGTGGAAATAACGCTTACCTGGCCTGTCCTCTTGTCCGTCAAGCTGACCATACATAAGGCGGCCACCTAAACTTAACCAGGGATTGAAATACTTTTGCAATTGCAATGCACCACCCAGATGGGTTTCCTCAGCAACCTTTTCAAATGGGATGTCACTACTGGCAAGATCTCCATGGAATTGGGTAAAACCAAGATCTAAATCCAACGACCAACTTTCTGACAAAGCAAAACCCTGGAATCTCTTAAAATTGTCATCCTGGCCGTCAACACTGACAATCAGAAAGGTAAACATAAGAGTTAGTAAAACGGATAATTTTTTCATAATGGTTATTTTAATGACCTATAAATATATAATAACTTCAAAACTAATTTGCGACAAAAATAAGCAAAATCAGATGAAAATTCCTAAATATACGAATTCTTTTTTCAATTAACTTAATATTAATATTACCTTAATTCAGATAAGAATTTATTCGTTTCGTACAATTATTACGCATCTCCCAACAGATCGATGTAATGAAATCCTTTGGGGAATGATCTTGCCAGCAACTTCTTCAAACTTTGATAATCATCCTGATTATTCACGAAATCAAGTCCTTTGCAATCCACCAGCAAAACTATTGCATCATTCATCTGATTCAAATAATCCAAATAACTTTTTTGAATATCAAGCAGATACTCTAATCTGATTTGCATTTCATAAGGCCTGCCCCTTTGTTTGATTTGCTTCAGACTTCTTTCAGCATCAAGGTAAAGATATAGAATAATTTCCGGTTTAGGCAAACTCTGCCTGATAATTTTAAAAAGATTTATAAACAGTTTATATTCATCAGGAGGTAATGTTTGCCGTGCGAATATCATGGACTTATCAATGAAATAGTCAGCTATAACGCCGTCATTAAAAAGATTGCCTTCTACAACATTATTTTTCAGCTGATAAAACCTGGAGGCCACAAATGAAAGTTCCAGGGGGAATGCAAAGCGCTCAGGATCCTTATAAAATTTTGGCAGAAAATCATTTTCCTCAAATTCTTCCAGCACCAAACGGGTATTGTATTCTGCTGAAAGAAGTCTGGCCAGGGTAGTTTTTCCTGCTCCTATATTGCCTTCTATTGCCAGGTACTGATATCTCATCTCCTGCAAAATGATTCCAGCTTATTCTTTGCATATATTTGCACAGCAGACATATCCCTGCACTCGTCCAGGAGATTATACACACTCTTTCCTAAAATGGGGTGGACATAATTTCCGGCAATTTCCGCTAATGGCATAAGCGTAAACCGTCGTTCTGTCATCCTGGGATGAGGTATCTCAAGATGTTCATCCTGGTGTATTTCATTATTATATAACAATATATCCAAATCAATAGGGCGGCTTTCATAGTATTCATTATACCTGACCCGTCCCAGTAAAAGCTCAATAACCTGCAGTTTTATCAGCAGCGTGCATGGCATTAAATCCGTAGAAAGGCATACAACCTGATTTAAAAACATATCCTGTTCTTCAAAGCCCCATGATTCACTCTCATAAACCGAAGATCGTTCGCTTACCTTACCTATACTTTTCCCAATCAGGCTTAGGGCTTCTTCCAATAGCTGCTCCCTATTACCTTTGCTGCTGCCTAATAAAATATAAACATTCGCCATATTTTTCTAAATTAAGCAAAGATAAGAATTTCTAAAGCCTGATTGTAACAATGTCTTAATAGGAAACGTCTAAACTTTAACGGCTCTTGAATAAGAGCTTTCCGGTAATAAGGAGCCATTATCCAAATCAACATGCAGATGCAGGATGGCTCCTTTACTTTTATTACTTTCTTTATGTTAATGTGAAATCAATTTTTGTTTAACTAAATATTAGATATACCTATTAAGTAAATTCTTAACTTTATTTTTGTTAATATTGTATCTATATAAATTTAAAACTCGTTCATGTTATGAAACAATTCTTCAAATTCATGTTTGCCTCTATGCTAGGCAACATTTTATTAGTAATCATCATTATTTTCATCCTTATTGGAATGGCCAGTTCCTTATCAAAAAAGGAAGAAATAGTCGTTAAAGACAATTCCGTTCTGACGATGAGCCTTGATGCTCCAATAACAGACAGGTCTCCAAAAAACCCTTTTGAAAGTATCGATTTTGGACCTTTCGGTTCTTTTAAAATAATCGGGTTGAATGACATTTTGCTCTCCATTAAGAAAGCAGAGAAAGATGACAGAATCAAAGGAATTTACCTTAACCTGAACATACTTCCAAGCGGATATGCTGTTATTGAAGATATCAGGAATGCGCTATTGGAATTCAAGGAAAGCGGAAAATTCATCATTACATATGGGGAAATATTGTCTCAGAAAGCTTATTACCTGGCGTCAGTATCTGACAAAATAATTATTAATCCTGAAGGCATGATGGATTTTCGTGGAATCAACAGCAGCTCTGTTTTTATTAAGGGCACCCTCGAAAAACTGGATATTGAACCCCAAACGATTCGGGGCGAATCCAATGATTTTAAAAGTGCCGTTGAAATCTTCATGCGGGATGAAATGAGCGATGCTGACAAACTTCAGACAAAGAGCTACATTGATGCTGTTTGGAACAATTACCTTCAGAACGTATCGGCCTCCAGAAGCATTGAAGCAACTACCCTGGACGGAATAGCTAATTTGATGAAAATTAAACGGCCCGAAGAAGCTGTTGAGATGGGCTTAATAGATGCGGTAATGTATAAAGACCAGGTACTGGAAGAACTAATGAATACCTTGGGAGAAGATAATATTGAAGACATCAACTACATCAGTATTAAAAAATATAAGGATGCCCGTTTAAAAGACAAAAAGAAAAGAAGAAGCAAAGACAAAATAGCTGTTATTTATGCATTAGGTGAAATTGGCGGAGGAGAAGGTGATGATCAGACCATCGGCTCGGAAAGACTTTCCAAAGCGATCCGTAAAGCACGCCTCGACTCAAATGTGCAAGCAATCGTATTGAGGATAAATTCACCGGGTGGCAGTGCCTTGGCATCAGAAGTGATTTGGAGAGAAGCAGACCTGGCAAGCAAAATAAAACCTGTTGTAGCTTCATTTAGTGACCTTGCCGCTTCCGGGGGTTATTATATTGCCTGTACTGCTGACACTATTGTTGCCCAACCAAATACCCTTACCGGCTCTATTGGTGTATTCGGGGTCATGTTTAACATGCAGGGATTCTTCAACAATAAACTTGGAGTTACATTCGATAATGTTAAAACCAATGATCACGCAGACTTTGGGGATATGACACGCCCTATGACAGCATTCGAAAAAGAAGTCATTGAAGTGTATATCGATGATGTATATAATACTTTTATTTCCCATGTAGCTGAAGGAAGAAACATGGATGTTGCCATGGTTGACAGCCTCGGAAGAGGACGTATCTGGAGCGGGAAAGATGCCAGAGACATCGGACTGGTTGATGTATTGGGGGGATTAAAAGAATCCGTTGAAATTGCTGCCTATATGGCCGGACTGGAAGACTACCGTATCGTTTCATTGCCCAAACAAAAAAATCCTATTGAGCAGATTTTTGATGAATTAAAAACCAGCACATCTGAAAAACTCATCAAAGAGCAAATTGGGGAAAATCACGAGATTTTCAAACAATTAAAATCCCTGCAGGAAATGGATGGACCACAGGCAAGGCTCCCCATTCTCATCCAGGTGGATTAAGATAGAATTCAAAATACATAAAAGCAGCTTCAGAGCGTGCCCTGGAGCTGCTTTTTTATTCAATCAATTCGGAAATCATACTGATTCAGAAAATCAGGCAATCAGGCAATTAACTTACCTCATCGGGTATTTTTTGAAGATTTCCTCAGATTTCATAAGAATATCTACATATTGTGCCCTCTTGTATGTAAATGGATCTTTAATGTTTTTTTTGGATAAAATGCCCCTAAAACTATCTATGTTTACATAGTTTTTGTCTTTCATCCACTTCTCCTGACTTCGTCACTCTTTAAAAGCACCCCCTTAAAAACCTGATAATCAGTG
>CAZZLL010000056.1:0-8933 GCA_964654725.1 uncultured Lentimicrobiaceae bacterium
TAAATGCTTATATTTGGTGAGGCTACCGACCGGAAGGGAGGTTTAGTTCAACACACAATATAAAACAGTTGGGGTTCAGCGGTCTGCGAGCGTTTGGTTCTCGCGCCAGCGTTTTCCTCGGTGGACAAGTACGCAGCCCGAAAACTCAACCGTTTCATATTGTCAATTATGCTTCATGCCAATTGGTGACACAAAGATTAAATAATATAATATGAACAAAGTTTTACTTTCTCTTTTATTACTAATTCCTTTAATAATTACTGGACAGAATTATACCTCATATTTGACTGGAAGTGCAACAGACATTGTTACAAGTCCAAGTGGTGGCATATGTTTAATGGGTGGTGCATCTGAGGATGATAATGCAATGAAATGGTTTCTTCAAAATGCTAATGGTGGTGATGTCTTAGTATTAAGAACTTCTGGCTCTGATGGATACAACAACTATCTTTACTCAGGATTGGGAATTACAATTAATTCAGTTGAAACAATAGTTTGTCATAATACATCTGCGAGTTATGACCTTTACGTACTCCAAAAAATCCAACAAGCAGAAGCCATATGGTTTGCAGGTGGAGATCAATGGAATTATATTTCTTACTGGAGAAACACTCCAGTCGAAAATGAAATTAACCAAGCTATTTCGCAAAGAAACATTGTTATAGGCGGAACGAGTGCAGGAATGGCTATCCAAGGTAAATACTATTTCTCTGCACAAAATGGAACAGTCACTTCAGCTACTGCATTAGCCAATCCTTATGATAATTTGGTAACTGTTGATTCCACTCATTTTATTGAGAATTCTTTTTTAGATAATACCATAACCGATACTCATTTCAATAACCCCGACAGAAAGGGCAGACTTACAACTTTTTTGGCAAGAATTGTCACGGATTACGGACTATTTGCAAAAGCCATAGCATGTGATGAATACACAGCCGTATGTATAGATACCAATGGCATTGCAACAGTATTTGGTGGTTTTCCGACTTACGATGATAATGCCTACTTCATACAATCTAATTGTGAACTTACGAACCAACAGCCTGAAAACTGCACAATGGGTAATCCCTTAACATGGGACTTAGGAGGGCTTGCCATAAAGACTTATAAAATTAAAGGTGATAATACAGGTACCAAAACATTCAACTTAAACGATTGGGAATCTGGTGTTGGTGGAACTTGGTATAATTGGAATGTAGTAAATGGTATGTTTTCAGAACAAACGGGTACACCTATAAACTGCTCACCTCTGTCTGTCATTAACCCATCAATCGATACAAAGCTTGAGATTTATCCAAACCCTACTTCTGGTAAAGTAACTATTAAAGCACACAACTTCAACTTCTTAGAGGATAAAATATTTTTATATAACAAGCTTGGTCAGAGAATTTTTGTAGCGACCACGATTATTCATAATGGAATAATCGCTGACTTTAGCAACTTAAACAGTGGTCTATATTTTATAAGAGTTTACCGAGAAAATGGAGAGTTATATCAGAGTAAAATCATTAAAAATTAAAGCACGAAAGCATAACATCGGCTATAAGTAATTGGGGTTTAGACGATTAAATGAAAATTAAAAGTATAAATCAAAGGTCAGTGCTAAATCGAAAAGTTAGGGCAAGAAATCCCCAACTGCTTATAGCCTCAACCGTGTGTGCCCTGCATGGGTATTAACTATAGGGTGCAAGACCCGAACAGGCGTTGGCAAACCGAACTGCAAAATTTAAACAGACATGACAATTATAAAATTACTTTCATCAAGCCAAGGATTAAAAGGAAACGAAGCCAATATAGAATTGGCGAAACAAATATCAGCGACAGAGAATAAGAATGCAGTGAAAGAACTAGTTGAAAACCTGACTAACAAGGACAAGAATATTCAAAGTGATTGTATTAAAACACTTTATGAACTTGGCTACCTAAAACCTGGATTAATTGCAAATTATTATACTGAATTTATAAAATTATTGACAAGTAAAAATAATCGACTTGTTTGGGGCGGCATGATTGCATTAGCAACCATTGTTGATTTGCGCCACAAGGAAATATTTAATTCTCTCAAAGAAATAATGGACGTCATTAATAAAGGCTCGGTGATAACCATTGACAATGGTATTGACATTCTTGCCAAATTGAACAAGCATGACAGGTATTTTAATACAACCGACCCTTTGTTAATTGACCAACTCTGGAAATGCCCTATAAAACAATTGCCTATGTATATTGAGAAATCAATAAAATCAATAAACAAACAGAATAAGGAAATATATGCGACTATCATTGAAAAAAGGAAGCATGAATGTGAAAATGACTCACAAACAAAACGATTAGAAAAATCCCTGAAAGAAATAAATAAACATTAAAAAAGGAGGTTTTAATAAAACAAAAAAGATTTCACATTCTCCAAAAAACAGTCTCTTAACCCGGATAATTCATAAATTTAATGGGTGAAACTCTGAATTATCCTGACGGCAAAGAAAAATGGCAGCTCATAAACAGATATTTAGTATATTCCCTTCTTTAAATAATAAAATACAATTTTATGGAAAACAATAGCGAATCTCAGGTTGCGGGTGAAGAGGGCATCAATAATTGCGATTGTTGACCAATCCAATTAAAGCTGAATATTCTTTGCCATCATGTTTCATTGTTAAATATGTTTAAAAATTGAAATCACACTTATTCACCAAATATCCCCGAAAATGAAAAACAGCGGCATTTTACTCATTTTCATCGTAATCTTTTTTCAGGCATGTGAGGGGCAATTAACAGATTTTTATGACAGCAAAAAAATAAACGGTGTTTGCATTCAAGACCATTTATTGCGCGAATTACAGAAAACAATCGGAAAAGATTACATCGAATTTAATACAGTGAAAAATATTTACACTTCCGATGAGGCGGGTTTTCCTGAAACTGTTGAGACTATTGGCAATGGATTCTATTTCCCGAATATCCCGGAAATAAAAGCCCGAATGATCTTTGATAAATACTATGATAAAATTAAAAAGAAGGGCAATTACATATTTCTTAAGGGCCTTGATTTCGATGATGACTGGAACTCTTATTACGATATCACTATTGTAAAAGCTGAAGACCAGTATGAAGTACTGCGGATTATGAATACTGCAGGATTAAATTATCATATTACCAATGAAATGGTAATCGAGCAGATAAAAAAGTGGGACAAGGAGGTAAAGCTAAAAGTTATTGTAGCCGAATCAGACCGGGTAGAGGCATATATAAATAAACTTCCAGATGACCTGCGTGTATTTACCGGAGAAATATATGAATTCTGTCCGGATGTTATAAAACAGGGCTATGAGGATATCGAGGATATGATCAAAGATTACAAGAAAAGCAACTATTTTTGGTTATGGTGGGATTAAACACAGAAATCAGGGACGCAAAGGGAGTTTATTTGTGGTGCGCTTATTTAATTTTATTCTAAACTCCCTTTTCATTAATATTGTCTTGTGTTAAATATTTAACAAGTGTGTTATGTCTAAACAAATTATCTTCGCTGTATCTGTTTTTATTACCCTGCTGATATTTGCCTATACCACCTACAAATACTACCGCCTTTTCAAGCTCACAAAAAAGCATCCTGTAAAAAACTGGGGAAAACGCATACAGGTTATGCTAGCCGTTGCCATCGGACAAACCAAGATCATGCGCTTCCCTATCATCGGTTTTTTGCATGCCCTGGTTTTCTGGGGATTCTGCGTGATACTGATCGGCAGCATAGAAATGATCATCGACGGACTGGCCGGGACCGACAGGGTACTGCAATTCCTGGGGCCGGTTTACGATGTGATCATGGCTTCAGGCGACATTTTTGCCTTCATCATTGCCATCTCACTCATTGTATTTCTTTTCCGAAGGCTATTCCTTAACATCAAGCGTTTCAGCGGCATTGAAATGAAACATACATCTCACTACGATGCCAACATTGCCCTGAGCCTGATCTTTCTGCTTATGATTACCTTACTGGGCATGAATACTTTTTATGTTGCCAATCATCCTGAGAACCATGCAGGAGTGTTTCCGGTAAGTCATTATCTGGCCAACTTCTTCGATAGATTATCCTCTGATGGTCTGCATGTCTGGCATGAGGTCAACTGGTGGGGGCATATTTTGCTGATCTTCCTCTTTGCAAACATCCTTCCCTATTCCAAACATTTCCATGTTTTTATGTCGGTGCCCAATGTATTGCTGAGCCGCCTTGAACCCCTGGGCTATTTATCCAATATGGAAGAAGTCACCAAGGAAGTGAAGCTGATGATGGATCCCAATGCTGCCTTTGATACGTCCCAGGAAGCAGAAATGACACGCTTTGGCGTAAAAGATGTAGAAGATGTAAGCTGGAAAAGCTATCTGGATTCATTAGCCTGTACCGAATGCGGAAGATGTACTTCTGTTTGCCCGGCTAATATTACCGGCAAAAAGCTCTCTCCCCGAAAGATCATCATGGATGTCAGGGCACGCATGAAAGACAAAGGACCAAACCTCATCAAGGATAATTCATTTGATGACAGCAAAGCCCTGGTGAAAGATTATGTAAGTGCAGAGGAGCTTTGGGCCTGCACAACCTGCAATGCCTGCGCCCAGGAATGTCCCATCAACATCAACCACCCAACACTCATTGTGGACATGCGGCGCTACCTGGTAATGGAAGAAGCCGCCGGTCCGGGAGAACTGAATGCCGTTTTCTCCAATATAGAAAACAATGGCGCTCCCTGGCAGTTTTCCCCGGAAGATCGCCTGAAATGGGCCGAAGAAAAAGATATTAGCCTCCCTGTGATGGCAGAAAAATTTGCCAAAGGCGAAAAACCGGAATACCTACTTTGGATCGGTAGCGCTGGAGCTTTTGATGATAGATACAAAAAAGTTAGCCGATCCTTTATAAAAATCCTTAACAAGCTAAATATTGATTATGCGGTGCTGGGCAAGGAAGAAAGTGATTCAGGAGATGTGGCCAGAAGGGCTGGAAATGAAATGCTGTTTCAAATGCAGGCCATAACCAATATCGAAATTTTTAAAGGATATCACGTGAAAAAAATCCTAACATGTGATCCGCACGACTACAATACCTTCCTGAATGAATATCCTGATTTGAACATAGAATTTGAAGTAATGCATCATACACAGTTCCTTGCAAAACTATTAAAAGAAGGAAAAATAAAGCTTAACAGAGATGCACTGAAAGGAAAAATAATCACCTTCCATGATCCCTGCTACCTTGGTAGGGCGAATGGAGAATATCAGGCACCAAGGGATATCTTAAAATCATTTCCATCGAAGTACACTGAGATGAAACGTTGCAAGAGCAATGCTTTATGTTGCGGGGCCGGTGGCGGACAAATGTTCAAAGAGGCAGAAAAAGGAGAAAAAGAAGTTTTTATTGAACGCATTGAAGAAGCCCTGAACACGAAATCAGATATCATCGCTACAGCTTGCCCCTATTGCATGCTTATGATGACAGACGGTTTAAAGTATAAAAACAAGGAAGAAGAAATCTTCAACTACGACATAGCGGAACTGGTAGAACAGGCAATGGCCTGATTAATTGTTAACCAATAACAATAAACTGAATTATCTATAAAGGGTAATATTACCTGTTTTCTTTCCAAAGGAATTTCCCTCCTGCTCAATGGCTACATTTCCGGCGAGTTTAAAGCGAACCAGGTAATTATAAACACCCTGGGGAACATCTTCTCCATTAAAACGTCCATCCCATCCTTCTTCCAGATCATCTGAATAATAAATTAACTGGCCCCAGCGATTATAAATATACATTTCGAAATAGTTTATTTGATTTCCAATGACTCTGAACACATCATTATAACCATCATCATTTGGCGTAAATGCATTTGGCACCCAAATTTCACCACATGGGAAAAACTCTACCGTATCTGTTGAAGCACAGCTAACCGTATCCTCACTTGGTAAAACAATGGTATTCTCAACAAAAACATGGTATATTCCGGGCTTCTCAGCTATGTAGTATCTTCCAAGGGCACCATCCTGCCAAACATAATAAGATCCGCCATCTCCGGCATCCAGTTTGATCCGGGTTCCTTCGCAGAGGTACCTGTCGCTGCCCAGATCCGTTAATGGCTGATCAATATAACTGATATTAATAGAATCTGAATAAACACACTGATAGGCATCCTCCACCTCTACCCAGTATGTACCGGAAACACTTGCCAAAAATAGTGAGCCGGCAGAGCCGTCCTGCCAGGTATAACTGATAAATTGCTGCCCCGGATCCAGCATAATCTCATCGTCAAATTCACAAATGGCCGTATCAGAACCCAGATCAGGAGGTGCTGCCGGAAAATAGCTTACCATAATGCTATCACGAACAATGCAACCGTATCCCAGGCTGTCTGTAACATCCACCCAGTAAACACCTGCTGTATCCACCACATAGCTTGATAAACTACTGCCATTCTGCCAGTTGTATAGTGAAAATTGATTTCCCGGACTGATCACGATGCTTTCATAGTAACAGATGTTGCTGTCAGAGCCAAGGTTCGGATTTGAACTGATCACTTCCAGATACAACCGTATAATGCTGTCACAACCAAGTTGGGTAATTAAGGTATCATCATAAATACCTGGCAGGGATACATACCCTCCGTCAAAAAGCAAGGAGTCCCCTAAACATATGGTATCATTGAACAGCAGATTGTAGGTAGTATTTACGGTCAGCTTGGTGCTTATGATACTGTCGCAACCGTAAGCAGTACTAAAATTATCAATATATACACCCGGGTTCGTCTGATAATATCCGGCCAGAAATACCGAATCCCCCTGACAAATGGTATCGAATAAGGATATAGAATAGGTCGGCATAACCGTCAAACCGGTAAGGATTATACTATCGCAACCAAAGCTTGTGTTTAATGAATCCAAATATATACCACTGGTAGTTTGGTAGGCTCCCCCGGCATACAGGCTGTCCCCCTGGCAAAGGGTATCCGTGAGTGATATGAAATACACCGGATGGACGGTTAAAATGGTGGTAACAATGCTGTCGCAACCGTTTGCCGTTAAATAATTATCCGTATAATTCCCGGAAACCAGGTGATAACTTCCTCCAAGATATGCTGAATCGCCCTGACAAATATTCATTGCTTGCTGCAGCTGGTATACCGGATTAACATGCAGATTGGTGAAATAAATGCTATCACATCCATGGACTGTAGTGTAGTTATCCGTATAAATTCCGCTGTTGAACTGATATGCTCCGCCGGCAAAAACGCTATCACCCTGGCAAATAGTATCAAATAACTGAAACTGGTAGGATGGCAACACATACAAATTGGTCGTAATAATGCTGTCGCAGCCATGCAGAGTCATAAGGCTATCAAAAAAAACACCTGCTGCTGTTTGCCATGAACCACCCAATAACACCGAATCCCCCTGACATATCGTATCGAATTGATTCTGAGCAAAGACGGGGAAAACCGTAAGTTGTGTCCTAAGGATGCTGTCACAACCTGCATCTGTCTGAAAATTGTCAACATATAAACCTGCTGTTGATTGATAAGCCCCTGAAAGAAAGAGCGAGTCTCCCTGGCAGATAGAAGCATTCAGCGATATATCATAAGCAGGAAGCATTTCCAGATGTGTAATAATGGTGCTGTCGCAGCCTTTAGCTGTGAAATAACTGTCAACATAAATTCCCGTACTTGTCTGGAATGCACCCCCAGCCAGCAAACTGTCCCCCTGACAAATGCTGTCGAAAACATGTATGGTATATACCGGTAAAATATTTATGGTGGTGTTTATTACACTGTCGCAACCATAAAAGCTGTTGAGGGTATCTGAATAGCTACCGGCTGTCAGCTGCCAGCCTCCGGCTATAAATACGCTATCTCCGTTACAAATTGCTATAGTATCGTATTGCTGATATACCGGGTTTACGGTCATATCAGTGAAAACAACACTATCGCAGCCTTGTATGGTCTGAAAGGTATCTGTGTAAATGCCCTGGTTTTGTTGCCAGGTATTCCCAATCAATGCAGAATCACCCTGGCAAATTGAAAGAGACTGATTAATCAGGTAGGTCGGATGCACCGTAAGGTTTGTAATAACAATGCTGTCGGCCCCAACAGGAGTTTGCAGGGAATCAACATAATTTCCAGGGGTAAATTGCCAGGCTCCTGAAAGAAAAATGGAATCACCCTGGCAAATGCCGGCGTTTATTAAATAATATACCGCAGGCAATACAGTAAGGTTAGTGCTGATCACGCTATCGCAACTGCTTAACGACTGTAAAGAATCATTATACGTTCCTGAAATAAATTGCCAGGCCCCACCATAAAAGGCTGAATCACCCTGGTTGATGGTATCGTACTGCTGAATAAAAAATGTTGGCCATATATATAGATTGGTGTGGAGAATACTATCACAGTTTGTTTGAGACTGTAAGCTGTCGTAATATATTCCGGATGTTTGCTGAAAGGCACCAGCAGCAAAAATGCTATCTCCCTGACAAATGCTATCAAAAACATCTACTATGAAAACCGGATTTACTGTAAGCTGAGTTTGCAATATGCTGTCGCACCCACTGATGGCCTGAAGGGTGTCAGAATAACTGCCGGCTAACAGCTGCCAGCCTCCGGCTATAAAGACGCTATCGCCGCTACAAATTGCTATGGTATCGTATTGCTGATATACCGGATTTACGTTCAGCTCGGTGATCAGGATGCTGTCACATCCGATTGATGTTTGAAGGGTATCAGAATAGCTGCCGGCCAACAGCTGCCAGCCTCCGGCTATAAAGACGCTATCGCCGTTACAAATTGCTATGGTATCGTATAGCTGATATACCGGATTTACGGTCAGATCAGTGATCAGAATGCTGTCGCACCCACTGATGGCCTGAAGGGTGTCAGAATAACTGCCGGCTAACA
>CAZZLL010000057.1:0-8792 GCA_964654725.1 uncultured Lentimicrobiaceae bacterium
GTCAGGATAATTCAGGTTTTCACGATTTAGGTTTATGAATTATCCGGGTTAGGTAGCAACTATTAGCTGCAAAGTTAAAATTAATTCCCAAGAAACACATCCAAGCATACATTAACTAATACATCAGAATACCCTGCCTGAAAGAATTCAAATATTTCATTAAATATATCAAGGATATAATTCTTACATTAGAATAAAAATTACAGGCTGATTTTATACATTTGCACTTAGCGCTTAAATTTGTTATATGCAGATTGAAGAGATCAGGAAGACAATCATAGAATACCAGAAGAAAGGACTCAAACTGTTTACAACCAGTTCGTTTCAGACGCATAGTGTGGTATTGTTGCATATCCTGAGCGAAATCGACAAAAAAATTCCGGTATATTTTGTAAACACAGGATTTCATTTTTCTGAAACCATCAGTTATAAGGAAGATATCGCAAAATTATTGGGGATCAGGGTACTGGACATAAGTTCAATCATTCCAAAACATCTGCAAAAAGATGCCGACGGAAACCTTCTTTTTACTTCAGATCCGGATTATTGTTGTTTTCTGAACAAAGTAGAACCTGTTGAGATTCTGCTCAGAAGTATGGATGTATGGATCAACGGAATTCGGGCAGATCAGAATGCCAACAGAAAAAACATGAAGGTTGTGGAAAAGACACAGCATGATTGCATCCGTTTTCATCCCATCCTCGACTGGAATTCAAAAATGATTTACAGCTACATAAAAAAACACGCGCTACCCCCGCATCCACTGGAAGAAAAGGGATTTCTGAGTATAGGATGTGAGCCGTGCACACAAAAAGCCATTGGAAATGACCCACGAACAGCCAGGTGGTATGGCTTAAATAAAAACGAATGCGGACTTAATACGGATTTAATAGAAAAATAATGAGAGTTCTTATAACAGGCGGAGCAGGATATGTTGGCAATGAGCTAACCTTTGAATTATTGGAAGATGAGCGTATTGAAAAAATCATCATTTACGACAACCTTAGCAGGAAGAATTACAACTTGTTCCTTGACGAAGCTTACCCTCCCGGAAAAGTAAAATTCGTAAAAGGGGAATTGCTCGACACCCGAAAGATAAAATCTGTATTAAAAGAAGTGGATACAGTAGTACACCTTGCAGCCAAGGTTTCTACTCCTTTTGCCAATGAAGATTCCCATTTATTCGAACAAATCAACCACTGGGGAACGGCAGAATTGGTTTATGCCGTTGAAAACAGTGATGTTTCAAAGTTCATCTATACTTCAAGTTCTTCAGTATATGGTTTCTCTGAAAAACTTATCGACAGAAACACAACCCCTAATCCAAAAACCTTTTACGGAAGTTCCAAGCTACGGAGTGAAGCTCATGTCAGCCGACTTGGAAAAAAGATCCCGGCATTTATTTTGCGATGCGGTAACATTTATGGCTATAGCCCAAGTGCCCGTTTCGATGCCGTTATCAATCATTTTATGTTTGAAGCCAATTTTACCGGCAGGATACAGATCAGTGGCAATGGACTTCAGCAAAGAGCCTTTATACACGTTGATAAAGTCGTGAATATCCTTCACAATATACTCCACACAGATTTCGAATCAGGCACCTATGACCTTGTGGATAAGAACATGAGCATAATTGAAATTGGAGATATTGTAAAAGACTTATATCCTGATCTGGAGATCATTTTTATCAACCAGCACTTGCAGATGAGTGAAATCAGGGTAAAAAAAGACAAGAGGCTTCAGGCCATCAGTACCAGTAAACAGAAAAGTTTTAAGGAGGAACTCTTATCCTTTAAAAAGCAATTTGCATTCAGCTAATTCTTTTTTTATACTTTCAAGAATTTCACCAGAGATTTGGCAATTTCCTGCCCTTTCTACCTTTCCGGCATCTGAACACCAATTCCCTTCCGCCACAGGCTTTCATGCACACAAACTCACCAGGGCCACACTGATTATGGTACACAAGGCTATTTTCAGAAAATCTGATTTTACAGGCAGATACCGCATTGGGCTGAAATACATTACATTAAAATACGTTTAAATCATTCCCAGATCCAGCATGGCCTCTTCCGACAACATATCTTTTGTCCAGGGAGGCTCAAAGGTTATCTCCACTTCAACTTCCTGTACTTCTTTAATCATGGCCACCCTGTTCTTCACATCTGCAGGTAATGATTCTGCTACCGGGCAATTGGGAGAAGTAAGTGTCATCAGGATATAAACGTACTGTTCGTCCGACACTTCTACCTTATAAATCAGACCCAGCTCATATATATTCACCGGAATCTCAGGATCAAAAATATCTTTCAGTACATCAATAACCCTTTCTTCTATATGTTTCTTTACATCATTTTGTTCCATAATCACTGTGTTTTTTGATTTTCTTTTGTCATAATGGCATATGCATAAAGTTTCATCTGCTTCACCATCGACATTAAACCATTTGAACGTGTTGGAGACAAATGCTCTTTCATACCAATTTCATCAAGGAAAGCAAGATCTGACCCGTATATATCTTGTGGCGTTTGGCCTGACAACACCCGGATCAACATAAATATTAATCCTTTGGTTATCACGGCATCGCTGTCGGCACTAAAATGTATTCTGCCATGCTTATAATCAGCATGCAACCAAACCCTGGACTGACAACCACTGATAATGTGTTGTTCATCTTTATATTTAGGATCAATCAAAGGCAGGGCCCTGCCCATCTCAATGATGTAATTGTATTTGTCCATCCAGTCATCGAACATGGCAAATTCATCTGTCAATTGGGATTCAATTTCCTTAATACTAAATTTTTCTTTCATTATGCAAACATTTTTTTTACTCTAAAAAGGGCATCCTCCAAACGGTCAACTTCTTCCAGGGTATTATAAAAGGCAAAAGAGGCTCTGATGGTACCCGGTATGTCAAAAAAGTCCATCAAAGGCTGTGCGCAATGATGTCCTGTTCTTACCGCTATTCCAAACTTATCGATAATAGTACCTGCATCATAAGGATGTATATCATCGATTAAAAAAGACAAAACACTTGTTTTTTCAGGTGATTGGCCAATAATACGAACACCCTCAATCCCTGACAGTTTTTTTTCAGCATAATGCAACAAGCTGTTTTCATATTCATGGATAGCATCAAACCCAATTTTTTGGATATAATCTATAGCGGCATCAAATCCAGCCACATCAGCAACATTCGGGGTGCCTGCTTCAAATTTAAAAGGCAGGTCGTTATATGTTGTTTTTCCAAAACTAACCTGATCTATCATTTCACCTCCACCCTGGTAGGGAGGCATTTTATCAAGCCATTCCTTTTTACCGTAGAGAACACCTATACCCATAGGGCCAAACATTTTGTGGGCAGAGAATGCGTAGAAATCACAGTCCAGATCCTGCACATCTACTTTAACATGTGCAATAGCCTGGGCACCGTCAATAAGCACAGGGATATCTTTTTGGTGTGCCATCTGTGTAATATCCTTCAAAGGATTAATACTTCCAAGGGCATTGCTCACATGTGTAATCGCCAAAAGTTTTGTTTTCGCTCCAAGCATTGCGTCGAGCTTATCGAGCAACAATATCCCCTTATCATCCACCGGAACCACTTTCAGAACAGCTTTTCTTTCATCGCATATCATTTGCCAGGGAACGATGTTTGAATGATGCTCCATAGTTGTTATCAGGATTTCATCCCCTTCATTAATAAAACTTCTCCCGAAGGAAGAGGCCAAGAGGTTTATAGAGTCGGTTGTTCCCTTTGTGAAAATAATTTCCTGGTAAGACGCAGCATGAATAAATTCCTGAATTTTTCTTCGGCTGGCTTCAAAAGCTTCCGTTGCCCGTTGGCTCAAAGCATGAACCCCCCGATGAATATTGCTGTTGTCAGTAAAATAGTAATTCGTGATTGCATCAATTACCTGCCGGGGCTTTTGGGTAGTTGCAGCATTGTCAAAATACACCAGGGGTTTGCCAAATATTTCCTGATGCAATATGGGAAAATCTTTTCTGATCTGATCTATATTAATGTGCACACCTATAAAGATTTAATGTATTGCAAGAATAAGAAATTATATTTTACTCAAGTCAATATCAAAGCTCACCGGGTTCTCCTTCTGAGAGCAATGCAATACACATTGATCGCAAATCGAAAGCTCTCCCCGCAATCTTTTCTTGACCATATCATCAATTCGGATTTTCAGGGCTTCAATACTGATCTTATTGATAACTTCGGCTGCAAAGGCATACATCAGCAACATACGTGAATTTTCCTCACTGATACCTCTTGATTTCAGATAAAACATGGCATCCGTGTCAAGTTGCCCAACGGTAGCCCCATGAGAACATTTAACATCATCGGCATAAATTTCCAGAAATGGCTTAGTGTTGACTTTAGCCTTGTCTGTAAGTAATATATTTTTATTAGCCTGGAAGGCCGTTGTTTTCTGTGAATCTTTACGCACATGAATATGTCCGTTGAACACGGCACTGGCATAATCGTCCACGATACCTTTAAAAAGCTCGTTACTGGAACAATTTGGTTTAGCATGGTCAATAAAAACCTTGTTGTCGACATGTTGATCATTATCAACCAGATATATTCCCAGAACATCCGATTCGGCACCTTCTCCGTTCAGCAAAACATGGGTATCGTTTCGGATAATCCCACCATTCAGGGTGATTGCATTTGTGCTCACCTTACTCCATGCTTCCTGGTAAAAAAACATAGAATTAATGAGGGTAGAATTATTATTTTTATTCTGCAGCTTATAATGGTCGATAGAGGCATTTTCGCCTGCAAAAACTTCCGTTAATGCATTTGTAAAACTGGCCTGCTGATCAATAGAATCATCGCAATGGACGAGCGTAATCTCACTGTTATTTCCGACAATGATCAGATTACGGATATGCACAAAAAGGTTTTCATCTTTATTAATGATACTTACCATTTGTATCGGTTTCTCCAGTTTCGTATTATCCGGAACAAATATGAATATCCCGTCCTGGGCAAATGCTGTATTTAATGCACTCAGGCTGTTTTTCTGATCAAGGCTGTGTTTGCCATAATACTTTTCCACGAGCTCCGGATACTGGCGTCTGGCTTCTGCCAGGCTTCCAATAATGGTTCCGTCTTCTTTTTTCTCGAGCTTGCCATTCTTAGAAACATACCATCCGTTCAACTGAGAAAGCATAAGCGTATTCAGATGAGGAACTTCACAATGAAAGACCTTTTCCAGGTCAGCTTTGTTTAGAAAGTCCGGTTCAAAATACAGGTGATAATCCCTTTCAAGGGCTTTTGAAAGGTTGGTATTTCTCCATCCTTCCAGGCTTCTGTCGGGGAAACCCTGTTGCTGAAACAAACTGAACGCTTTCTCACGGAAATCGGCCATATCAGGTGAGTCCAAAGCTTCCAATTGCTTTTTATTCTCCCAAAAGAGTCTTTCCAGCTTTTTTTTCAACACCAATTCCTTATCCATAGTTACATTTTCATTTTTTGAAACACGCATCAGCTTGTTTCATTCTTTATCCAGTCATATCCTTTTTGTTCCAGTTCCAGTGCCAACTCTTTGCCACCTGTTTTGGCAATTTTACCATCAAACAGCACATGAACAAAATCAGGCACAATATAATCGAGCAGGCGCTGATAGTGGGTAATAACTACGGTGGCATTATCCTCAGAGCGGAGCGAATTCACGCCATTGGCAACAACTTTCAAGGCATCTATATCAAGGCCTGAATCGGTTTCGTCCAATATCGACAAGTCAGGTTTCAACATGGCCATTTGAAATATTTCGTTTTTCTTTTTTTCTCCCCCGCTAAAACCCTCATTAACACTTCTGTTAGTAAGCTTTGTTTGAATTCCCACCAGTTTCTTGCCTGCTTCCATTTTTGACAGGAACTCGCCACCTTTAAGAGGCTCAAGCCCCTTATGCTGGCGATGTTCATTCAAAGCTGTACGCATAAAATTAGTGATGCTAACTCCCGGAATCTCAACTGGGTATTGAAAGCCAAGGAATAATCCTTCCCGGCTCCGTTCCTCCGGACTCATATCAACAACATTCTTTCCTTTATAAAGAATTTCACCTTCTGTAATTTCATATCCTTCTTTCCCGGAAATTACATATGCAAGGGTGCTTTTCCCTGATCCGTTTGGTCCCATAATGGCGTGCACCTCACCAGCTTTCACCTCAAGATTTAATCCCCGGATAATTTGCTTACCTTCAATTTCTACAGATAAATTTTTAATTGATAACATATATTCAAATTTTTAACCTACACTTCCTTCCAGTGTAATCGACAATAACTTTTGCGCTTCAACTGCAAATTCCATCGGAAGTTGCTTAAGCACCTCCTTTGCATAACCGTTCACGATCAAACCAATGGCACTTTCCATATCTATGCCCCGCTGCTGGCAATAAAACAATTGATCATCAGAGATCTTTGACGTAGTAGCCTCATGTTCCACAATGGATGATTTGTTCTCTG
Organism: uncultured Lentimicrobiaceae bacterium; assembly: GCA_964654725.1. GTDB lineage: Bacteria > Bacteroidota > Bacteroidia > Bacteroidales > CAZZLL01 > CAZZLL01. The sequence goes on from CAZZLL010000057.1 coordinate 6,483, forward strand.
TGCGGATATAAGGAAAAGTATGTGCCCCGCATTTATCGCCAAGCAACAAGGAATCACATTGTGAAAAATTCCTTGAGTTTATGGCTCTTTTATTCACCCTTACCAGTCCACGGTAAGAGTTATTGCTTTTCCCGGCTGAGATTCCCTTTGAGATGATAGTGCTTTTGGTATTTTTACCAAGGTGTATCATTTTCGTTCCGGTATCGGCCTGCTGGAAATTATTGGTTACAGCCACCGAGTAGAACTCCCCAACAGAATAATCGCCCTGCAAAATAACACTGGGATATTTCCAGGTAACAGAAGAGCCTGTTTCTACCTGCGTCCAGGAAATCTTGGCTCTGTCTCCTTTACAAATACCTCTTTTAGTCACAAAATTATAAATGCCCCCTTTTCCTTCTTTATTTCCGGGATACCAGTTTTGCACCGTGGAGTATTTCACTTCAGCATCTTTCTTGGCAACAATTTCAACTACAGCAGCATGTAATTGATTTTCATCCCGCATGGGAGCAGTACAACCTTCCATATAACTAACATATGATCCTTCTTCTGCAACAATTAACGTCCGTTCAAACTGCCCTGTATTTGCAGCATTAATTCTGAAATAGGTAGATAGTTCCAGAGGAGATCGCACGCCTTCAGGAATATAGCAGAAAGAACCATCGCTGAATACGGCAGAGTTCAAAGCGGCAAAATAATTATCCCCATAAGGCACTACTGAGCCAATGTATTTTTTTACCAGTTCCGGATGATTCTTAACTGCTTCACTCATGGAACAAAAAATGATCCCGTGCTTAGACAATGTATCCTGAAAGGTGGTTTTTACTGAAACACTATCAATAACAGCATCCACGGCGACACCTGCGAGACTTTTCTGCTCTTCAAGAGAAATTCCTAACTTATTAAAAGTCTCCAGCAATTCCGGATCAACCTCATCTATACTTTTAAGTTCTTTCTTTCTTTTAGGAGCAGCATAATATATTATATCCTGATAATCAATAGGCGGATAGTTCACATGTGCCCAGTTCGGTTCTTTCATTTCTTTCCATTTCCTGAAAGCTTTCAGGCGAAACTCCAGCATAAACTCAGGTTCCTGCTTTTTCGCAGAAATAAACCTCACAGTATCTTCACTCAGGCCTTTTGGGGCCTGGTCCATCTCAATATCTGTATAGAAACCATACTTATATTCTGAGCTGGTAACTTCATCAAGTATTCTGTCATTCTTATTTTCCATCAGAACCTTTTCTTAATTTAGCCTACATTATTCACAAAATGGCATAATGTGCTCAAATAATGTTGGTTAACCCCGACTTAGATAAGCTTGCAATTTGAAAAACGAAGTGCTTCAAATTGTTAGCTTTTCTTTGTCGTCAGGATAATTCAGGTTATCACGATTTAGGTTTATGAATTATCCGGGTTAGATTCATTAAACTTAGCAAGCAAAGATATAAAAAACAAGCTTTATTAGTTTTAACAAGTACTGTTATTCTTTGTTCAGAATAAAGAGACCTGGTTGTTAATCAGTTTCAGGTTGGATTAGGTGGTAGTTTATCAAAGATTGGAACTGGAGGGAACAAAGGTGAGGTCAGACCATTAAATTAAAATTATACAAAGATTATTTTATGAATTGGAAAAATGCTACTATTTTTCTAAGTATAGTAGGAGTAATTGTAGTTTTTCTCTGGATGTACACTCATGTAAAGAGAAATGAAAACCTGGAGAAATAGTAAGATTAATAAAAATTCTAATAACGACATCTTTAGTAATTCATTCATAAATAAGTGGACAATTGTTGACAACAATAGTAAATATAGATCTAAGCTTGATGTATTAGGCGATAGTTCTTTTTTTTATGAGTTTAATGCTTCTTTTTTTTCAGGTTTTTCAAAAGGATATTGGGTGATTGATTCACCATATATAGTTTTAACAAGCTATAAAATTGATACTTGTATGTATCTAAATAGATTTGGGCATGAATGTCAACCTGTTACAAATGAATACAAAAGTAATTCTGAAATTTTTAATATCAAAACTAAGAAAGATTGCAATCCTCTTTCAAAATTTCAAATTTTCATGGAATTTAAGAATGATTCTTTTTACCTTGAAAGAGATACTTTGTTTTTTAAATATGAAGATACGGTTTATTGTTCTATTAAGCATATCTATATTTAAACATTTCGGCAACTAAATTGAATTGTAATTCACATGTTTCTTAAAACCACAAAAACTTCCATCGCTTTTTCCAGCTTCTGGTCAACGATTTTTGCATAAACCTGCGTTTCATTAATGTCAAGCATGCACATAGAAATAAAC
>CAZZLL010000058.1:0-5389 GCA_964654725.1 uncultured Lentimicrobiaceae bacterium
ATCAATGCTATTTGTAGAAGTGCTTTGGATAACGATTTACTTTTGATAACTAAACCGGTCAATTCCTTTTACCAGCCTAAAATTTGTACCCCCAATAAATACGATTTTTTTAATAAATGGCGTTGTGGAAAGAAAATCCAATATTAAAAGTTGGATATACTCTTTCAACAGATACTTTTGAAGCGGGGCACGCTCTCTGATTTCCGCTGGAAAAAAGTTCCTTATGCGATCCAGTTGCATCATAATCCATAGGCATTTCTTAATAATTTCACCCTTCCCTGGAGTGCTTTACTTTTAAATTTTGACAAGTATTCTTCCAAAAGCCGGAGATCAAGTTCATCCAACAAAAAATCCTCGTCCAATCGTAAATCTTCCATATCCTGCTCTGTATTGTAAAAAGAGTAAAGATATAGCAGGTCAAGCAAAGCCTTTTCGGGATGAGCAAGCTGCATCGAATGTCCATTCGCAATGGGCTTGATATCATAACCAAACATCAAATCCTCCCTGACGCTTTTATATGTGTACTCTCCGAATTCATTAGTGAAGCTTGCTGTTTTTAAGGATGTGACGCTTGTAATTTGAATAATTGCTTCAGGTATCATCCCATAGAATGCCAGAGCAGAATGTAAACTTATATATGAAGGACGATATATACGGTTCGCAAAGAACAGGGTAAAGTCAGGTTTCATTTTGTACTCGGGGAACGTGTAATATCCCTGTCGCAAGCGGATTAAAAGGCCTTTTTGTACCCATCGAACAAAATTGTTCCTGTCGAAATCTGGTCTCCAGGCATAAACCTGGTGGGTATTAAAACACCCCAGGTCAAACATCCTGTTTTTAAATTCCAGAAAATTCATCTAAAAAAAATTCGCTAGGCGTTAACTTATTTCTATTTTGCATCAAATATAATGCATTTTAGAAAAATATCAAATTTAATTAGAGTTTGCTGACTTTCTCAGTAAACCCTAAAACTATATATTTGTAATAAAGTATAGGTAATAATTGCAATTTCTTGTAATAGAGAGGATGCATTTTTTTATTTTACCAACCCTGCTTTTCGCATCTCATCCTTTAAGGCTGGTAGATTGGGTTTGTGGTTGTAAATCTTATTTATCAATTCGTGTTTTCCTATGTCAAATCCGGGGATCCTTTGGGTTAGCAAAAGCCATGATACAATTCTTTCGTAAACCGATCTGCCCCGGTTATTTTCCAGAGCGTCTTCCGCTTTGCTTTTTATGTGTTTAAGGCAGAACTCCGGGAAAATGGTTAATATTGGGGTAATCATATCAGCATATTGCCAATCGTCAGGATTCTGTTCCACCAATGTTTTTACATCTTCGTGGCGTTCCTCAACTTCCAGTATTTTTGCAATAAAAGCCTTATCATGCCTCAATTCATTTAAAAGATCTGCTAAACCGGCTTCGGAAAGATGGTTCCTGATTTTATTGTAATATTCCAATTCACTCTTTAGTATTGTAAGTTGACGGAACACACTGACAAACAGTTTTTCGTCAAGTTGTTGTGAAACATATTGCTGCAAGAATCCGGCCCACAAATAATTATCAGAATGGAACAGCTCTGTGGCTGTTTTGATGAAAAGGTCTTTGTCTGTTTCAAAATAATACTCCAGCAGCTGTTTGGCCACCGCTGTATTGTTGCAGTAAAATTGCTCAGCCGACTGCAACCAAGCCTCAGCGTTTCCTGATTTTTTGTTGAGAAGGAGGATAAGCTCCGGCAAGAATTGCCTTTCAACAGCCGAATGGTCGATAATAGACAACAAGCGATCTGCATAACCCGATTTTTCAGCAAAAGTAATCAGCAATTGCTCAAAATGGTTAGCAAAGTGGGGGTTTTGCGGGTACTCCGAATCACAGTAACTGAAAAAGGATTCATATGTTGTGAGGATAATACTATCGGCAACAGCACTTAGCTTAATTTTTTCGATAAGATCATTCATCGTCTTAGTATGTTCCGTAAGAAGATAATCATTTACATCTTCAAAGGAGCAAATTTCGTCGGCAATTTCTGCATCCTGAGTTGCTTCGTAAAGGCCTGTCAGCATTGCGGTTAGCTCATCTGACTTTTGTCTGATTATTCTGTCCATAGCATCTGAACGAAAGTTTTCCAGAATTGCTTCAAACTCTTGCTGACTGGCTAACTGATAGGCTTCCCATTCTTCGATATATCCTGAATGAGGCGGATGATAATTATCCCAATCGGGATTCTCCAAATCAACCATTTCGAAAGAAGCCTGATAATCAGTCTGAATGGAATGTATAAGCTCCAAAAAATTATCATGAGAAAGGCCGGGCCATTTTTCGTTTTCTGCCTGAACAAAAGCCATAAATTCCTTTTGGAGACTATCGTTTTGATGGACTATCGCATTAAGAAATTTTAATTTAGATTCGTCCGGTGTATTCGTGTATATTTCTAAAAAATTCATTAGTACAGCTTTATCTGTTGAGTATATAATATAGGCTAAAAATAAGAACTATTTAAATACTCTGGTAGACATGCATCTTATAATGTCCATATTTGCTAAATATAGACATCTAATATATATTTGTGTAATAAAAGCAATTAAACCATGAATGTAAGTTTCACAGAAAAACAAAAACAATACATTTCATCGCAACTATCCAGCGGTGATTACCAGAACGCCAGCGAGGTTGTGAGAGAGGCCTTGCGCTTGCATGAATTATATCGAAATAAAATACTAGAAGAGTTGCGTTCTGAAATTGCCAAGGGGTGGGACGGGCCTTTAAGTAAACGCAATGTGAACGACATTGTCAGAGCCCGAACGAAAGCTAATAAAACGGAATGACCCAGATCCGTTTTACATACCGGCTTTCCCGGGAGGCTGACCAGGACCTGGAAGAAATATTTGATTATACTGTACGTAAATTCGGTCTTGAGCAGGCTATTAACTATGTCAGCGAGTTTGAGGAAACTTTTGCAAGCCTTATGGCTAATCCTGAACTTGGACGAAAACGTGACGAGATCAGGAGCGATTTGAGAAGTTTTGTCAAGGGAAATCATACGATATTCTATCGCATACTTAAAAACCATATCCGTATCCTTCGAGTTTTACATGGTAGCAGAGATATAATAAAGTTTTTCCAGCTCGAGTAGGATGAAATTAAAAAAGCTGCATTTCTGAAACATTTCAAACAAATTCCGAATAAATCGAAAAAAAACACCGGCATAGAAATACCGGTGTCCTTTTGAATCATTTATATTTCATTCAGCCTATTTCATATCATCAGGCATCCACGATTCAACAAGCGCTTTATTGTTGTTATACCAGTTTTCAGCAGCTTCTAATGAATCATCAGCTTTATCAATGGCAGCCATTAAGTCATATAAATCATTCTCTTCCATATTGAAGTTGGCAAAGAATTCTCCAACAACCGGACGCTCCTTTTTGAATCCACTACGTGTAACGATAGCGCAAACATCTGCAGGAAATACTCCTTTAGGATCTTCAAGGTATTTTAGGTCATAGTCGGCCCACATAAAATGAGGTTTCCATCCGGTAATAATTATTGGCTCATTCCTGTTGTATGCGCGCTTAAGTGCAGCCATCATAGCAGGCCCGCTTGAGGTGATCTGCTCGAAATCCAAACCATACTCTTCAATGGTTTTATCTGTATTGCGATGAATTCCGGCACCACTCCCAATACCAATAATTTCTCCATCAAAATCATCAGCATTGTCATTTAAGTCGCTTATTGAATTAAGCTCAACATAATGTGGAACCACCAAACCGGTTGTTCCTCCACTAAATGATTCACCAATTTTTTCAAGCTCGCCACCAAATTTCTCCCAATAATCGGAATGGGTGTGCGGTAGCCAGGCATCCATCATTACATCTGCATCTCCCTTGGCCAGTGATGCATAAATAGGACCCGGCTCTAATGGTGTTGCTTTAACGTTATAACCTTTATCTATAAGTGCTGCCTGGGCCAGGTGAGTAAATGCGATCCCCTCGGCCCAGTTAGGATAGAGGATAGCGATTTCGGTTTCTTTGGTAATTTCCTTGCTTCCTGACTGGCAGCCTGAAAGTGACAAGAAAGCTACTCCCGCTACAATTGCTAAAAATGATTTCATAAAAAATTTAATTTTCTTCATAATCTATTAATTTTGGTTTAAGTATTTATTCCTGTTTTGTTGCTGTTTTAAATCCTAAGTTCTGCGTCATTCTGTCAAGAATAATAGCAAGAACTACAATGCCGAGACCGGCTTCAAATCCCAGTCCGATGTCGGCTTTTAGAATACCTTTATAAACGGCCTGTCCTAATCCGGCGGCCCCAACCATCGATGCAATTACGACCATCGATAGCGACAGCATAATCACCTGGTTGACGCCTGCTAGTATGGTAGGCATGGCAAGCGGAAGTTGAACTTTAAAAAGCAGTTGTTTTGTGGACTTTATCCTGCAACAATAGAAGCTCATCCTGCATGTTATTCCGTATCAACGGATCAAGGGCACTAAATGCTTCATCCATTAACAGAACTTCAGGGTCTGTTGCAAGTGCTCGTGCTAAACCAACCCTTTGCTGCATACCTCCGCTCAATTGGCCCGTCATTTGCTCTTCATACCCATCGAGCCCAACAATTTTAATCGTTTCATAGGCTTTTTTAATTCTTTCCTGTTCATCTAAGCCTTGAATCTCGAGTCCATATGCTACATTTGAACTTACGGTACGGTGGGGTAAAAGGCCGAAATGCTGAAAAACCATGGTCATTTTCTTGCGGCGAATTTCACGTAACTTAACGTCTGATGCCTTGATTATATCCTCATCATCCAGCATGATTGAACCCGAGGTGGGCTCAATCAGCCTGTTGAAACAACGCAGCAATGTTGACTTACCACTTCCAGACAGTCCCATCACAACAAATATCTCACCCCTCTGTATTGTAAAATTAGCATCATTTACACCTACTGTACATTCGGTTTCGCTCAAAATATCCGCCTTCGATACTCCTTCTTGCAATTGCTTCAAGGCTTCATTTTTTCTCTTTCCGAAAATGACATTGAGATTTTTTACTTGTATGTCACTCATGTATTTCTATTTAATTAAAAAAATCATAATACCAGGTTTGTTTTAACCTGGTATTATTGCAAGGATACTATTTGTTAAAAATAATACCCCATATTGATATTGAACCTGAGGTTCCATTCGACATCGCTAATTGGAACCGGAGTTCCGATTTCATTTGGATCTGCCGAGTAATAGTAAAGATCCGGGTCTACCGCATCACTAAAGGTTCTTCCCTGGCCCAATCCTATACCAAAATCTTCAGTTAGCCATGGCTGGTTTTTACCCAGGGCGAAATCTACATAGGTGTAAATACTTCCCGCTGTGACCAAAAATCCCGGAATCAG
>CAZZLL010000058.1:5489-8679 GCA_964654725.1 uncultured Lentimicrobiaceae bacterium
ATATGTCCCGCATACGCACTTGAAAATTCAGAGTTTTTCATCACTGAGTTATAGTTTTGTCCAAACTGTGCAGAACCTCCAATTTCGATGTCGTCAGTGATATGATACGCAGCCCTTACATTAAGCTGGTTTAACTCCCGCACAGGAATTGAAGCAGTTGGAGTTAAATCATAGGAATAGCGTCCTGATCCGGCTCCACCAAATGTTACATCGCCACCATAAATCGGCCCTTCCGGTTCGGCCTGTCTATAATAAGCAACTGCCAGATCAAGATTTTCGATCAAACTCAGATCAAACTTGATTCCCATATCATAGTCATCTTCAAGACCAACATAGTATGGGCCCTGGAACCACCATGAATGTGACGCAAACTTTGTTATTCCGAACGGAACCTGATGAACTCCAAGTTTCATGTAAATTTTATCACTCAATCCATAACCAAACCATCCATGGTGAATAAAATGTGTACCAAATGTTGGATACCACCTGTATTCGAAACTCAAATCAATACCAGAATAACTACCGTCAACATTAATGCGCCAGGTATCCCAGGTTGCTTTCGTGTTTAATGCTGTTGGTGTACTCTCATAGGATTCGCTAATCAGGTTATAGCGAACAGCACCGCCAAACGTAAATCCATCTTCTTTCTCCTCCTGTGCATCAACATTTGTAAATAAAAAAATTAATGCCAAAATAAATAAAGAATAAATCTTTCTCATACAATGATTATTTTTTTAATGATTTGTAAATAGAACTGCATTTGCAGCTTAAGAAAATAACAAATGGGGTCTAATTGATAAGAATTTCTTCGGATTTTTTGAAATTCAATAATATAATGTAAGTTATCTGTCCCGCATTCTCATGTAAGTCGACAAAAGTATAGAACTTATTATGGATATCAAAATTTAAGCGCACTAAAATCTGGCTCAACCAATCAACAGGTTGAGGAAAATGCTCCACACATTACTAAGACACACTCTTTTATCATTGAAATTAAAGGAGCCGAATAGTCCCTGCAAGAACCGAATCATATTTCAATTTGTCCAAATTTTATTGATAAATAAGTCATTGGCAGCAGGATAATCTTGAAAAAAACTTCAGAACCCGGTTTATGGCATAGTTTTCGAATATATACTGATTAGAACTTTAGACGAACCCCTCTTCATCTGAAATAGGTGTTTATATTATTACATATCGAATATTTAAATAAAGCATTTATGCAGAAAAACATTTTAATTACAGGTAGCAGTTCAGGACTGGGCAACGGTCTAACTGCCCACTATCTGAACGAAGGACACAAGGTTTTTGGGATAAGCAGAAGCCCAAATGATGCACTGAAAAACTATGCAGCGTTTAATTTTCTGCAGCTTGATCTATCCGGGCTGAAAAAAATACGCAGTAAAGTCCGGGACTTCCTGAAGAATGAATCTGCCATGGACCTGGTAATATTGAATGCCGGTATCCTAAATGATATTAGGGATTTAAAGGATACGGACATCGAAGAGATAAAGAAAGTGATGGATATCAACGTATGGGCAAATAAGGTGTTAATCGACGTACTCTTTGAGCAGCTTGATTCAATTCATCAGGTAGTAGCGATATCATCAGGGGCTGCGGTAAGTGGTACAAGAGGATGGAACGCCTATGCACTTTCCAAGGCTACGCTGAACATGCTTATTGATCTCTACTCCCGTGAACATCCCCAAACGCATTTTTGTGCGCTGGCACCCGGCCTGATCGAAACTGGAATGCAGGATTACCTGAACAATCTGCCCGAAGCATATGAAAAACAGTTTCCAATGGTTAAAAAGCTGAAAGAAGCCAGGGGTACTGATAATATGCCAAAGCCGGATAAAGCTGCCGGTTTTGTTGCAAATGCAATTCAAAAAATTACCGATCAGGAAAGTGGCAGCTTTCTGGATGTAAGGAATATGTAAAACATATTGATGAGTAAATATGTTTTACTTGTATAACTTTTAGAATCATACTTCCAATATCTGATGAAAGCGCGACTGATCCGTAGCTGCTTTATTCTGAGAGGGGGTTCATTCTAAGCAAAAACGATGACAGCAAAAAACGAAAACAGAGAGCGGTTCAGGTTAAGAGACCTGCCATCGCTTATCAAAGAAACAGCAGTCTCTTGGAGCAGGGACGATCCCTGGCGCTTAAGTGCTGTGGTGGCTTATTACGCCATATTGTCCTTGCCCGGGTTATTGATGATTGTTATCACAATGTTAAGCTCTATTTGGGGTGGTGACCTTGTTGAAGGGCGGATTTACAACGAAATTAAAGAAACCATGGGTGAGTCTGCGGCTAATTCAACAAAATCCATTATTGAGAATTCCCAAAGTAATGGAAGCTCATTGTTTGCCACTATCATCGGAATTGGTGCCCTGATATTTGGAGCAACAGGTGTTTTTTTTCATTTGCAGATCTCCCTCAATAGAATCTGGGGAGTGGTCTCAGAACCCAAAAGTCAGATTAAACGCTATCTTCTGGATCGTTCCAAAAGTTTTGGTTTTGTCATTATCATCGGTTTCCTGCTGCTGACGAGCTTCATTATTTCTGCTTTGTTAAATGCACTTCACGAATATATTGTTCAGTGGTTGCCCGATATCTCTTATTACCTGCTATCAGGCTCAGAACTTATTATTTCTCTTGGAGTGATCACGCTACTGTTTGCATTGGTATTTAAATATCTTCCTGATGTGATCATCAGCTGGAAGAGTGTCTGGATCGGTGCGATCATCACTTCACTTCTGTTTACTGCAGGTAAAGAGATTTTAAGTTATTACTTCAGCGAAGCCAGTCCTGGCAGTGTTTATGGTGCTGCAGGATCTGTTGTGATCATTTTGTTATGGGTGTCATATTCTTGCTTCATTTTATTCTTCGGTGCCGAGTTCACCTGGGTATATACCAACCGCTACGGGCATAAATTCAGGGCAAAAAGTCATGCAAGGTTAAGCAAGTAATCTGGTGGAGCCACACCCTATCGGAGAATCTGACTTTACGAATATGAATCCGTTCGCATACGAGATTCAAAAAACAGGGATTGAAATAATCCTTCCCCAAATAATTCAACCTGCTAAAACAACCTAATAATAAGGTTCAACCTCCCCTGTATTTGGGCAGCAAATAAAGGGAGGATTATTGTCCTTCAGGTTTGATTCTTTTATGCCATTGATAGATT
>CAZZLL010000059.1:0-7683 GCA_964654725.1 uncultured Lentimicrobiaceae bacterium
GTTAACCAACATTATTTGAGCACATTATGCCATTTTGTGAATAATGTAGGCTAAGATTTTTAATTTTGATGGACAAAAATATCAATTGTAATATGAAAATCACCTTATTATTATTCATCACTTTTACGACAATAAACCTATATTCCCAGCAAATGCACCCTTTTACAGGTCAATGGGAATCGATTAAAGACCAAAGTGCCGATATTGATCTGTATGGTAAAATCTCCCTTGATATTTCCGGGGATAATGATCGGATACAAATCATCCGCAAATTCGGAGGAAGAAGATATTTCGGCGACACCCTGGATGTGCAACCCGGTGGGAAAGTAAGCAATGTTCAGATTAACGACCGGGTATTTCCTTCTAATGTTTTTATGGGGCTTTCCATGATACCAGGAACAAAAAGAACGTTATCAGCTGAATGGACAGATGAAGGCCAAACAATCACCATCCATGAAACCTATCAATTACAGTCCTCACAGGGAAAAAGCATGCAGCAAAATACCCATTTAATAAACTATGATGATGTGTTTAACATTTTGCATTATCAAATGATCCGTTCTTCCCGAAAAGACACTATTCATTATATTTTAAAGCCTGCCGGAGAGAGGGTGGCCTATTATATGCCCCTGCAGGATAACTGGAAACAGGACGAACAACTTCCCGAAAATGCCATGATGATCAGCTTACAGGGCATTGTAAATAAAAACGGGCCCAGGTTATATTATCTTTATCCCCAAAGCTGGGATTTTACCTATACCCGGGAAGTCTTTGATTTTTATAAAAATGAACGCTATTATACATTTAATAAACTACAATCAGCAGAGAAAGCTTTGGAAATTTTCAGGGAAGAAATCAAGGGGTACATAGTCTGGGACAAGCAGGTCAGAACTTCCATAATTGTTTCATTTACCCTGGCAGGCCTTAAAGATGCGATTGTAATAAATGAAGACATGATTCCGCTCATGGAAAAACATGGCATCTCCCTGGTATATGATTTCAGGGATCAGTTTCTCGACCTTACTGACGCAGAAATATACCAATGGGCTTATAATAATTACTGGGATAAATGCAGCAGGGATTACATCATATGGATGGGTGGAGAACATGGAAATACTATGAAGCCAGGTGTGGCAGATTGGGGAATTTACCAAAAGGCATTCTTCAGCGACTTGTCTGCCAAACCAGAAGATAAGCAAGAATATAAACTAGCCTGTAAGCTTCTTGAAGAAATGAATCCTCATTCCATGGTCATGGGATGGCACAGCTATAAAAAGGACAAGGAAAGGGATCATGTTTCACTAACCTCAAGCTACGGCCACAGGGTTGAAGGATTGCACACCCTGCCTAACCTAAGCTTCAGCAGCCAGGTAAAAGCTAGCAAAGGATTTGAATACAGAAACAACCATCATCTTAAACCCGATTCTGCTTACAAGGCAGGGAAAAAAGTGTATGTCACCTGCGTTCAGACAGATGGCATCGGGTTGGGTGCCTGGACCAAACCCGGTCGGGGGGAAATCCCATATGCCTGGGAACTGACCATGAACTACCTCTGGATGGCACCGGCTATGCTGGAGTTTTTTTATTCACAAGCTACTCCTAATGATTACTTTATCGGTGCATTGTCCGGGCCCGGCTATATGTATCCGAAAGCAGTACCTGAAAAACTACTGCCAAATCTTTTACAAATCACCGACAGCATGATGAAAACCCTCGACCTGAATGTGTTTGAAATTATGGATTACTCTGAAGGAGCAACAGTAGAAGGGAACACAGAATTAACAAAAAAAGTTGTGGAATTGTATTACGAAAACATTCCTTCTGCCATAGGATTCATAAACGGATATGCCCCGGCATTTACTTTTATTGAAAAAAATGGAAGGGCCCTGATCTCATACGACTACTATCTTTCTCCCTACCGTTCTGAGAAGGAAGCTGTGGCCGACCTTGAAGAACTGGCAAATATCAATAATAAGCGTCCATACTATTTATTGATGCATATCCGGGAATATAGTGATATTAAACGGGTGAAGCGCATCCTGGATCAACTTTCAGATGAATTTGAGCTGGTTCCGCTGGATGTATTTTTGCATCTGGCCGGGAAGAAGGCTACTTTTGAAACAAGGTTATTGGATAAAGAATAGTGAGCTTTGGTTCAATATCCAATTTTCAATGATCCACTTAGTGGGCATTGGCCATTTTAGTAAGTCTATGAAACAAAGCTACAGATACGTGCAATAACCTCTTCCTTATACTGCAAATGTGGAATATGGCCACAATCGGGAATCACCCATGATTCAACCGGTGCACTAACATGATCTTCAATAGTATCCAACTGCCTGATTGAACCATACTGATCATCTTCACCCTGTATAAATAAAACCGGTGATTGCACCTTTGGAAGCAGATTCAGGATATTCCATTTTAGAGCCTCTTCAGAGCTCCAAACCCTGACCCATCCGTAAAATGTGCTGTCTGTATGATCATTATGGTATTTCATAAGTTTCTCTTTGATCTCACCTTTTTCATAGGCCCAGATAGCTTCCATTAGCCCCAATTTGGATTCTTTCTCAATGATTACATGCGGTGCTTCCAACACCAGGCTGATAACATTCTCAGGAAATGCGGAAGCGTAAATCAAGGCAATGGAACCACCATCGGAATGGCCAACAATATGCAGAGGTTGTTCCAACCCAACACCACTGATCACTTCCGGCAATACATCCAAGCCTTCTCTGTGCAGAAAATCAAGCTGTCGATCTTCTGTTAAAGGGTCTGATTTTCCATATCCATAGCGTTCATACAAAAATCCTGGTAATTGCAATTTTTCGCACAAGAGGGAAGGAAAATCTTTCCATTGCGGAATACTTCCCAGTCCCTCATGTAAAAACATCAGTACTGGTTTGTCTTCCTGTAGATAATGCTCATGTATAAACCGATAATAAAGATTATGGCCTCCTGCTTTTACAAATCCGTCACGCATATTATATTTTATTTCATGAATCTTCCCTTCGAATAACTTCTATGGTAAAATCCGCAGCCAGGGCTGCAATGGCTCCTACTGCAGCAAAAACAGGCAATAAAGCGGCTCCTATTAATCCGATATTAAGCGGGAACTCCATGATAGTATTACCCCTGGAATCTTTAATAATGATCCTGCGCACATTGCCTTCATGGATGAGTTCCTTTACTTTTTTTAGGAGTTCTTCTCCTTTGACGTTGAATTCTGATTTTGTGGGCATAGTTATTTGAACTGACCTCACCCTAAATCCCACTCCTCATTGAAAGGGACTTACAGTCTTATTCATTCCTTTCGAGGAGAGGGATTAAAGCTTGTGATGTATTATTCTTAGCCTCTTTTATATACTATTGCAACAACCGTTACATCATCACCCCCCATATTGATGGTCATACCATAAGGTTTGTCACCGGAAATATCAATCTGGGCATCCCCGGCTTTACCTGTAAGCTGCTCCCATATTGTAACAGCCTGATGAACACCTGTAGCTCCTGTTGGGTGACCCCAACCAACAAGGCCTCCGGTTGTATTAAACGGAATCTTTCCGTTTCTGGCTGTATTTCCCTCTGCAACAAAATCAGCTCCTTTTCCGGGTTCAGCAAAGCCAATAGCTTCAGTGGCCATAATTCCTGCAATAGTAAAGCAGTCATGTGTTTCAACAGTTCCCAGCTGATAAATACTTATTCCTGCTGATTCTATAGCTTCATGAGCTGCTTTCCTGATGGTCTCAAGCTCTGTCAGGTCTGTTGGTTCCTTCGTAATATTTCTTTCAACCTGTGCCCATCCAACAACTTCTATAGCATCTTTCTTATCAATACCACATTTTGCTAATCCCTCTTCAGAAAGAATTGCAATGGCTGAAGCACCATCAGAAACTTTAGAGCAATCAAAAACATTCAGGTGAGGAGTAAATGCCTTTGGATTGGGTTTCATCATGGCTGTAGCTTCAGGATTAGGGTCTTTATTTGTGTATTCCTGAGCCGTAGGACAAAGACGCGCATTTTCAATGGCATTCTTGTACCACACTGCCATTCCCTTTCTGGTCTTTTCAGCGCCGTATTTTTCCATGTAAGCCCCTGCTCTGTCAGAAAATTTTCCAGGGAAGAAATAAGCCTGGCCTTCTTTTCGTTTTTGATACCATCCTGCACCAGCAAGAATATCTGCACCATAGATAGCTTTCACAGTATTCTGAACCTCTACGCCAACAGCAAGGGCAACATCAGCAGTTTCAGCTAAAACAGATTTAATCCCGCTCATCAAAGCCAGAGCTCCGGAACCACAAGCTCCTTCAACGCTTGTAGATGGTTTCCACTGCAAGTCATCATCAATCATCGGAATAAAACCAGGTAAATTTGCCTGCTTATTAAAACGCGGAGCCATAAAGTTACCGATCACACCTTCATCTACATTCTTTGCACCACCAATCTGCTTAAGGGTCTCCTGACCGGCTTCCTTGATATATTGCTCAATTCCGGGACGGGGTTTCTTAGGATGAAACTCTGGACGACCGGTACCTAGTGAAATGGTATTGTAACCGGCTGCCATATATACTTTTTTTCTTAATTTTTTCATTGATATATCTCCTATTTTAAATAATCATTAATTGGACCGTACGCATGGAAAAAACCGGTCAGCATAACTGTGTTAACATCCTCCTCTTTCTTTGCCACATTATCGGCAACCAATTGCTTTCCAATTTCATTTGAACGCTGATTATACTCTTTTGCCAGGTTTGCACCCAGGGTACTCATTTGTTTTACTTCACCAAAATGCTTTTCCAGCTGTTCTGCTTTGTTTCTGCTGAAATTAACAGCTTTCCATGGTTTAAAGGCTGCTGGCATGTCACCGATTTTTTTGTCCACAGCATCTTTAAAATCATTAATAGATACATAATCTTTTTTATCCAGATCATAAATAGCAAGCGGTCGGCCTTTCTCATATTTCAGAAATCCATCCTTTTGAGCACCTGAAGAGTATTGCCCGCCTGAAACACCCTGCTTTACCATGGCATCCAACACCGAACTGTGAAGGTCTTCATTCTTAAGGTAGGGATTCATAACACTCATGATGTAAGAACATACATCTATACCTACATAATCAATAAGCTGAAAAATTCCCATTGGTCGCACCAGGAAATCCTGACTTACCTTATTCATAATATAGATAGCTTCAACCATTGGCATTTCTTTTGCCAAACGTTGTGCTTCCTGGATACCATGCAATGCATCTCTCATAAAATGCCCGTTGCCAATAAATCCGGCAAAATCATTTGAAGGTACTGCAATCTTACGCAGGTTCTTAATATAAGCTAAAGCAAATTCATGAACTTCATCCTTTGTAGCTTCCGACCTGATAACCTCAACAAGTTTTTGAACGGCAGGAGGATTATAAAAATGCACACCCAAAATTCGTCCATCTAATCCGGCATCCTTATCAAGATTTCCAATTGGAATGGAGGAAGTATTTGTAAAATAGTATGGTTTGTTATTATTATTCTTTTCAATCTGTGAGAAAATTTTCACTTTGAGGCCGGGATCTTCCTTAATAGCTTCGAAAACGATATTGGAATCATAAGCACTTTCCAGTTTTGTGGTGCAACGAACCAGGCTCATTACATCAAAAACATACTGGTCAATAATGTCATAATTCTCTATCAGTGCAGGATTATCCGTATAGATTTCCCTCAACATAACTGTTTTTTTCTCTGCTGCTTTGGTAACCTGAGCCTGAAGGTATCCCATCAGGCCTTTTAATGCTTCATCTGAAACATCCATTGCATTCAGAACAAATGTTTTTCCTTTGTTCTCCGGCTTTAAACCCAGTTCAGCCATATGCATTGCCGTAAGTAACAAAATGCCACTTCCCATTTTCCCGGCAGCCCCTAGCACTGTTACATTTAAAAATTTGTCATCGTAATTCATAAATCTTTGTTTTAATTTATTATTCGCTTATTATATTATCATCAGATATTTAATTTGTCATTTACAATCATTGGTAATCATTAGATTGAGATTGCTCCACAGGAGCAGAGACCAGGAATGACTTTAATGACAGATCATATTTTCATTTTATCTCTAAATCCTACTAATTCTCAACATCTACCAAGCCGGTTTCCTCTTCTCCAAAAACGCCTTCATCCCTTCAGTGCCTTCATTTCCAAACAGGGAACCAAAACTTTCAGTTTCCAGTTTACTACCTTCATCAAAAGAAATATTCAATCCTTCACGGGCAACTTTTTTTACAAGCTTTACGGCTTTGGGGCCTTTAGAAGCAATATTTCGTGCAATTTTCATTGTTTCTTCAATAAGCTGATCAGGTTCAAATACTTTTTGCACCAGCCCAATTCTCAGGGCATCCTCAGCACCAATCATATCAGCAGTCATTAACAAATACAAGGCATCTGCTAATCCAACCAAACGAGGCAAGCGCTGTGTGCCGGCATAACCAGGTATCAATCCAAGGTTGACTTCAGGCTGACCAAATTTAGCTTTTGTACTGGCTATCCTAAAATCACAAGCCATAGCTAACTCACAACCTCCACCCAATGCATAACCATTCACCGCGGCTATTATCGGAATGTCAATCCTGTTAATCCGCTCAAAAACACTTTGTCCTTTAGCAGAAAAAGTGCTGCCCGCTCTTTCATCCATATCTACCATTTCTGCAATATCTGCTCCTGCAACAAATGCCTTCTCTGCACCGGTAATAATAATTACGCGAATATTTTTGCTGTTCTCAGCCTCATTTAAAAATGCATCCATTTCATTAAAAAAGGCTGTATTCAATGCATTCATAGCTTTTGGCCTACTAATGGTTACCAGGGCAATCCCATCCTGAACATTAATTTGTAAAATCTTGTATTCCATATCGTTTGTTTATTGAAGATTATATTTTCCGGGAGATAGTACCCACAAATATAACGATATACCCTTTTAACACAAAATCCTGCACCCCTATAATACAGTCAAAATAATAATTTCCCCGTTTTTTTGATGTTTGGGCTCTTCTGCCTTATCAATAATAAGGATTTTTCACTTACTTAGAACTTTTCTAAATAACTTGCGTTGTATTATATAAATATGTACATTTGTCGATAATGATGAAAAAAATAATCCTGAAAACAATCATTTACCTGCTGAGCCTACTATTGGTTATCGCGCTAAGTGGTGTTTGGGTTACCAGTCATCATTGTAATTGTACAGGAGAAACCACAAATCATATATATAAGCTAAGTGGAACCTCCTGTAACGTACATGCACATAAATCTGCAGATGAACACACGCATAATTCTCTGACCTGTTGTGAAAAGAAATCTGCTCAGAAATCAGGCAATGCATGTTCACTGGTTCACGAATGTTGCAAAACAGATTTTTCACTGATCCTTCTTGAACATGATTTTGATGTTAAAAAAAAGCATTCACAAAAAACATCATTCATAATCTGTAAAATCATACGCAAGATAAGGCTTACAAAAGATAAGGAAACAACAGAACATAAATTTATTTTTGATCCGCCACCCCGTTTTAGATCAGGTTTTGAATTCCTGATCTCCATTCAAAAACTAAAAATTGCGGTTCTTCCTATAGTATAGTTCAAAACACAATAGTTTTTTCTAACCCGGATAATTCATAAACCTAAATCGTGAAAACCTGAATTATCCTGAC
>CAZZLL010000060.1:0-7071 GCA_964654725.1 uncultured Lentimicrobiaceae bacterium
TCTCATGACCTTCAGGATGCAGCAAAACTATGGGAGGAATCCGAAAAACTGACAGCTGTTCAATTTAAGTTCAAATAGATAAGTTAATTTATTCAACCATGCCTGCTTACTTTCAACCTGTCATCTAAAGGCAGTTTGATAAAGTCTTTGATTTCAACCTTGCCAAACGCTTTATAAAGCGGATTAAGAATGATATTATATTCCAGGCCAACAATGGATGATGGTACCTTTAGGGCAAAGAAATTTCTCTGTTTTACCAGGTTTGTAAAAACCTTCGTGGTACTGGGCGAATAGGGGTATTGAAGCCATTTTTCAGGAATTTCATTTAACGCTTCAATGATGAAGTCGTTGGGAAATTCAATCTTCGCTACGAGTATTTCTTTTGGCAGGAGGGCAATATTTTCGGAGTGAACATAGTATTCAAGCAATGCCAAAGAAATATTTTCAGAACAGTAAACGGCACGTGTACCAACCTGATTCCATCTCCCACCGACCTTCTCTGCTCCTATACCTGAAAGCGTGGCGTCTTTGTGCTTGAGGTTCGCTACCCTGTATACAACCATTAACTATATACGTTGTATTTTATCCTGCTGATTTCGCTTTCGACGATGTCAAATCCAAGGCTACTATCCAATAAGTCCAAAGGTTTTTTATTTCCAAGCGTTTTTGAAGGAGTCATCAACCATCCCCTGAAGTCATCTTTAGAATCAAAAACTTCATGGCCCAGGCTAAATAATTTTGCCAATTCATAGATGCGTTCTGAGGTCTCCCTGTCATACACCGATTTCTTTTGCAAGCTACTGAGCGAGGCTGGTAATATGGCTATGAACTCCTTTTCAGTAGCTCCAATGCTTTTTATGAATTGCTTCCAATCAGATTTTTTTACACCGTATCGAATCCTGTCAATATACTCCATTGAATAGCCGGGCGCATCTCTGTCATGCAGAACCACCCATGCCGGGGTAAACTTTTCATACAGCTTACTCTTTCGATCCCTGGTTGATCCAGTACCTTGTGTCCTCTTTATTCTCCCCCGACTATCTGATATTGAATTCTCACTCATAATTGTAATATTACGCTCTACTTGATGTAAATATACAATTTATTGCCCAAAAACCGAAATTTCTTTTCTAATAACACTGACCTACCAGTCACCAGGATAACCAACCGTTTGTGCCAGAATCACATGCTGATAGGATGTGATCCTGAAAACACACGATAAGGTCTCATTTTATCTTGAAAATCAATCCACATATATTTCTATTTATATACAGAGATATATAAAAACAGAAATAAATAAAATATCTTATGTATAATCACAAGGTCGCTGGTTCAGGGCCCAGAGGACCCATAAAAAAAGAGTGTGAATGAGAGTGAAGAGCGATGATCTTTTACAATGCTCGCAATATGTAGTCCCGAATAATGATATCACATTGCGACTCGTCCCTCTGATCGGAAGTGATCACAACCACTAGCTCAAGCTCCGGGTAAACGAAGATCCTCTGACCGCGTGCACCCATTGCAAGAAAACTGTTATCATCCTCTATATAGGTGAATAATCATCATATAAAACTTCATTTTTTGATAGTATGATTATCCCCTTATAATGTAAAAATACTGTTAATTATGACGTATACATGCGTTGGATATCAGTGAATGACGTATATTTACGTCAAAATTTATACAATGGTAAAATCAAAGACCGGATTATTTGAAGAGCAACTTGTTGAGACCTCCTTACTGTTCAAAGTGCTATCACATCCGGCACGACTAAAGATTCTGCAGTTTTTGTCAGAATCAGAGACGTGTATCACAGGTGATATCTCCGAAGAACTTCCGCTTGGCAGAAATACTGTGAACCAGCACCTGAAAGAGCTAAAAAAATCCGGATTAATCCAGGGGCACATCGAAGGATCAAAAACCAGATACTGTTTGAATCCGGAAAAAATAAAATTCATTGGACAGATGGCTACTGATTATTTTCAGACACTTGATTTAAAAGAATATATATGTGACTAAAAAACTTGAAATCTATGAAAATACTTATTCTTTGTACCGGTAACAGTTGCCGCAGTCAGATGGCACATGGCTTTATGCAATCTTTCGACTCCCGGCTTACCGTAAGATCTGCAGGTACAGAACCTGCCCCACAGGTCAACCAAAAAGCAGCCAAAGCGATGCTTGAGGAGGGAATCGACATTAGTGGTCATACCCCCACCATGGTAGATGAATACATCAATGAAGACTGGGATTATGTAATCACGGTTTGCGACGATGCCAATGAAAAATGTCCGATTTTCCCCGGCAAGGTTGAACACCGGCTGCACATGGGTTTCGAGGACCCTTCACACGCTACGGGAACTGAAGAATTTATCTGGAGCGAATTCATCCGGATAAGGAATGCGATAAAGGAAAGATTTTGGACTTTTTATCAGGAGAATTTGAGAATTTGAGAATTTGAAAATGAGGTGATTTGAAAATGAGGTGATTTGAAAATTTGAAGTTTATGAGAAATGATAAGGAAAATTTGATTGTAAAACTCACTTTGGAATTTGCATTGGAAATAATTGAGTATTCTTAATTATTAGAGGAGAGAAGAAAATATGTTATTGCCAGACAATTGCTAAAGTCAGGAACCTCAATTGGGGCAAATATCCGTGAAGCACAGAATGCTGAAAGCAAAGTAGATTTTATTCATAAAATGAAAATTGCTGCTAAAGAAGCAGATGAAACTGAATACTGGTTAGCACTTTGCTCTCTGTCAAAAAACTACCCAAAAAATGAACATCTAACTGAAAAACTAATCATAATCACCAAAATACTCTCAAAAATTATCAGCACCTCAAAAACCAATTAACCCATTTTCAAATTAACTCATTGTCAAATTTTCAAATTAACTCATCTTCAAATTATCACATCACCTCATTACCAAATTAACTCATTTTCAAATTACCAAATTAACTCATCTTCAAATTAGAATTATGAGCCAGGAAAGAAAGCAAATAGGCATTTTTGAGAAATACCTCACCCTGTGGGTAGCAATATGTATCGCAGCGGGAATAGCAATAGGTCACTTTGCAGGTGACAGTATCAGCTTTTTAAGCAACCTGGAAATATCCAATGTGAATATCCCGGTGGCCATTCTGATCTGGCTGATGATCTACCCAATGATGCTGCAGATTGATTTCTCGAGCATCAAAAATGTGGGTAAAAAGCCAAAGGGAGTGATTCTTACCCTGGTGGTCAACTGGCTGATCAAACCCTTTTCCATGGCCTTCTTTGCCTGGATCTTCTTTTCAAAACTATACAATGCATGGATCAGTCCTGAAGAGGCCGGAGAATATATCGCAGGGGCCATCCTGCTGGGTGCAGCACCCTGTACCGCCATGGTCTTTGTCTGGAGTTACCTCACCAATGGCGATCCTAATTACACACTGGTACAAGTATCCATTAATGACCTGATCATCCTGGTGGCCTTTGTTCCCATTGTTGGTCTCCTGCTTGGAATTACAGATGTGCAGATTCCTTACGACACCCTGGTTGCCAGTGTGGTTGTGTTTGTAGTGGTGCCGTTGCTGGCTGGATATCTGACCAATCGCATTCTGATCCGAAAAAGGGGTGAAGATTGGTTTAAAACAGTATTTCTGCCAAAGTTTAAACCTGTTTCAATTCTGGCCCTGTTAACCACCCTTGTCCTCCTTTTTGCATTCCAGGGAACTACCATCATCGATAAGCCGCTGATCATTCTCCTGGTAGCCGTGCCATTAGTGATTCAAACCTATTTCATCTTCTTCATTGCATGGTTCGGTGGAAGGTTCCTGAAATTACCCCACCCTGTCTGCGCCCCCGCTGCAATGATTGGTGCCAGTAACTTTTTTGAACTGGCCGTAGCCATGGCAATCGCCCTCTTTGGCCTTCAGTCGCCCGCCGCAATGGTCACCGTCGTGGGGGTCCTGGTCGAGGTTCCCGTTATGCTCTCTTTGGTAGTACTCGCCAACAAATGGAAGTATTAAAGATAAAACTATCATACCTGATGTGTCCCTGAAAAAGATCAATTCGGTTTTAAAAAGAGTATCTGTTTATCTTTTCAGATAAAGCAGAAAACTTACATTGATATCAACAACAGAAATGTGATCATTGAAAACGTAACGCCAACAGGAAACCCCGCCAAAGCTTTTATGCGTCCTACGCTACAGGCTTGAAGTTCGAAAATATAACAACGGCTTGCCCAGGAAAAAAGCAGGAGCCTTTGGCTTTACTTGCTTTGCTCCCTGGAAAAGTACCCTGGCTGAGCTTTCGTTAAAAAAATTATCGCAACACCTGCAACAATAAACGGCAGGCTCAAAAGCTGTCCCATGTTTAAACTCATTCCTGCTTCAAAAGCAGCCTGGTCGTTTTTCAAAAACTCAATTAAGAATCTGGTGCTAAACAGGGCTATCATAAAGACACTGAAAATGAAACCATCCCGTACTTCCATACTCCTCTTTCGATAAAAAATGAATGAAACAATGAAAATCAAGAAGTAGCTCAAGGCTTCGTATAATTGTGTCGGATGCCTTGGCACAGTTGGGAGCAATTCACCTGTGAAACTGTCGTAAAGCCTGTCCCTGACAAATTCCACACCCCATGGCAAATTGGTTGGAAGACCATAAATTTCTGAATTGAAAAAATTGCCCAGACGGATGAAGAAACTGGCTAACGCCACTACAATAACAATCCTGTCCATAAGCCAGAGGAAAGCAACCTTATATTTTCTGTGATAAAGCCAGAGAGCAAGAAGAATTCCTATCGCCCATCCATGACTTGCCAGTCCCCCTTTCCAGATTTTAAGGATCTCCAGAGGATTCTTCAGGTAATACTCAGGTTCATAAAACAAACAATGACCGAGCCTTGCACCAACAATACCGGCAATTGCCAGATATACCAATAAGCTATCAACCATCTCCGCTGTGAGTTTGTCCCCACGGAGATATCGCTTGAAAATCAAATACCCGACAAATAACGCTGATGCAATCATTAAACCATACCATCTGATACCATGGTTACCGATGGAGAAAATTTCAGGATCGAAATCCCAGGTTATTGCTAAAAAAATCATAACATGGAGGGTTGAGGTAAAACCAAATCTAAAACTAATTCAATATTCTGATAATCAAAAATAAAAAATGTAAACATCAGTTACCATGTTGAGAGCCAGAAAGTTTTACACTTTACATCCCGCTCCCCAAAACCGGCAGCGGGAGCTGGCCTTTGTCTCCTTACATTTGTCCTGTGAAAGCCCTTAACAGTTGCTTCTCGGTTGATACCAAACTTTGCTGCATTGTGCCACCCGGTCGGGAATGATGATCAGTTGGTTTTTACTGTGTTTTTACGATTCATGTTTTGGTGCAGTAAAGTGACTGGTATATGATGTGCTTTTACTCTCCGCAAATGAGGAGAGAGCAAAAATAAGCGGTTTCATATCTCCGTTTTTACTATATTGCATCCTGAAGGTAATGATATTCCATTGTTTTACATGTGTTTAATGTCTTATAAATAATATACATCACTTCTTCAATAATACTAAATAACTGGTGTTCTGAAAAACCTTAAAAAATCTGATAATGCACAAAATTCAAAGTATACTTGTCGTGGCGATTGTGTGTTTAATAGCACCTAAGCTATTCGCTCAAAATCTACCACTGCCTGCATATGAATATCTAAATAATTTTGATTTCGAGGACACATCCCTGGTTATGCTTTCCGGGCCTGCACGAATCATTGAACAAGATGGAAGAAAAGGCTTGAACATGACAAGTATACATAGTGTACTCCAAATGAAAGCCCACACTCTGAAAAGCAACGAAGGTACAGTTAGTATGTGGGTTATGTCCCTTGAAGATATGTCGCCTTACAGATTCAGACAGGGCATGGAAATTGACAATCCTTTTTACAGGGATTATCCTCTTCTGTCAGATAATCCAAATCACAGGGATGTAAACCAGGCCAATTTCAAATTTGTGTGGACTTCCGGCTGGCATCCCTCATTAAGGGTGCAGTATACGAAGGGAAATTTTTATGATGACAATTTTAGATACCCCCATGCAGCCTTTATAAGTGTTAGTCACTTTACACTGCAAAATCGCAAATGGTATCAGTTCACCTTAAGCTGGAACCACCAGCAACAACGCTATGCTTTGTATGCAAACGGGATTCTGATCGGACGTGAGGACCAATTCAGGGAAATAAAATTTCGAAGAGATTCAATAAACTCGTCATTGTTTCTCGGAAATCCAACCTTATGTATGTCTGATATTCGTTTTTACCAACAAGAAATGAGTGAAAAAGAGGTTTATAATTCTTTTCGGAATCAGGTTACCCTGTTTGATCAGGAGACAGAAAAAATGCTTCTTTTTACTTTTACAGGAAAAGGACATAAATCTTTTCAGTTTACACCAGGCAAGGAATGGGTAAGCAAACTTGATCTGTCATTAAAAAAACCTTCCCACCTTGACAGCTTTTACGTACAGGGAAATCCTATTGAAGTAAAAATTACGGATGAAGGACTTCTATTTGAAACGGTTGATAAACAATACACAGGAGGTGAACTTAAAAAAATGCAAGCCTATTTATGGACACATTCCTTTTTTGAAGGTGATTTATATGTTGAGTATGAATTCAAGGTTTTACGACCAGGAGGGTTAAGCTTGCTTATGCTTCAGGCCTCCGGTGTGAACAGGGAAGATTTCATGAAAGATTATCCATTAAAAACAACAGGAGAAATGATAACTGTTTATGGAGAGAATGTACGCAATTACCACTGGGAATATTACCGTGAGATGTCTGACATGAATAATGATCGCCAAAACTCTGTACTGGTAAAAAACCCATTCTCCTATCCATTGGCATTCAGTGCCTATGAGAAACCGGTTGACTATACACTTTGGAATAAACTGCAATTTTTACAGGTGGAAGATCGTTTGGTCGGAGCCATTAACGGAATTGTAATGTTTGATGTAAAAGACAATTCATTTATAAATAACTAAAGTTTCGCAGTTCCCTTAAATGTTGATAACTAATAAGATATAAAAG
>CAZZLL010000061.1:0-7008 GCA_964654725.1 uncultured Lentimicrobiaceae bacterium
TTTAGCATCAGGCAGATTGCAGAAGTAACGCAGGTGAGTAAGACCAGCGTTGGAGGATATACTGACCAGTATAGACAGATTAGCCAGTACATTGAAGGTTTCAGTTTCAGGCAGTTTAAGCAAGATTATAAGACGGTTGACGCAGTTATCAGGAATTTTGAAATTATTGGAGAAGCTACCAAAAATCTACCTGATGAATTCAAATCAAAATACCCGGAAGTTCCCTGGGCTGAAATGTATTTGTTGAGAAACAAAATATCTCACGAATACTTTGGTGTTGATTATGATATTATCTGGGATGTGTCCGTTAACTACCTGCCGGAAAATAAGAAGCAAATAGAAACAGTTTTAAATAAAAAGCTAATAGCTAATAGCTAAAAGCTTGCTAACAAATCCTGGGCAACTGATCTCCGCTCAGCATATCCACAATGCGGGCGCCGCCAATGATGGTTTTCAGGTTTACCTGTCCGGGATGAGCGGATGTGATTTCTCCGATTATGGCCGCCTGCTTTCCCTGTAGATGTTGCTGCATCAAATACAGCATTTCTTCTGCAACGTCTTCTTTCACCACCATCACCACTTTTCCTTCGTTGGCCACATACAGCGGATCAAAACCCAGCAGCTCACACAGGCCCCTGACTTCCTCTTTTACCGGAATTTTATCTTCAAACAAAGAAACTCCCAGTTGCTTCATCTCTGCCAGTTCACATAAAACCGTTGCCAGTCCGCCGCGGGTAGCATCGCGCATAAAGTGTACGCTGTTTTTATTGTCGAGGCAGGTGTGGATCAATCCGTTCAGGCAGGCACAATCCGACTCCACAGGAAGATGGATGCTCAGGGCTTCCCTTTTGGTCATGATGGCCATGCCATGGTCGGCTATGCTTCCGTTGATGAGGATTTTATCTCCGGCTTCTATACGCTTCCCTTCTGCTATGCCTTCATAATCACTTTTTAATGATCCGACCCCGGCTGTATTTATGAAAATTTTATCGCATTTTCCCTTGTTTACCACCTTTGTATCCCCCGAAACAATAAGCACTCCGGCATTTTTTGCTTCCATGGTCATGCTGGCTACTATGATTTCCAGCTCTTTCACCGGAAAGCCTTCTTCAATGATAAAACCAGCTGTAAGGTATTTGGGAATAGCACCACATACGGCCAGGTCGTTAACAGTGCCGGCAACAGCCAGCTTGCCGATGTTACCTCCAGGGAAAAATACCGGATCTACCACATAGGAATCCGTGGTAAAAGCCATCTTTTTACTTTCTGTAATGAAGATGGCTGCATCGGATTGCTTTTCCAGATATTCATTGTGAAAATGCTTCATAAAAACTTCCCGGATAAGCTTTGCCGACAGTTTTCCGCCACTTCCGTGTGCCAATAGTATTTCTTTATCCATGTCTGTTGTATCTGTAATAAGCCTGACATGCCCCTTCATTGGAAACCATACATGCACCTACCGGATTTAGAGGAGTACAGGCTTTTCCGTATAAGGTGCAGTCTTTAGGCAAGCTTAAGCCCTTTAATATTTCCCCGCAAATACATCCTTTAGGTTCCCTGATTTCCTCCACTTCAACATTTATATTTTCTGCATCAAAATGTGCATATTTATCCCTGAGCTTGTAACCGCTTTTTTCGAGAACTCCCAGTCCCCGCCACCAGTCGGGTCGCAACTCAAAGACTTTATCCAGCATTTGTTGCGCTTTAGGATTGCCGTTTTCCTGCACAGCTCTTTTATATTGAATTTCAACCTTTGGACGATTGTCCTCGATTTGTTTAACCAGCATGTAAATAGTTTCCAATAAATCTATGGGTTCAAAGCCGGAGATCACACAGGATAATCCGAATTTTTCCGGGATAGGTTTGTAAATATCCCATCCGGTAATGGTGCTTACGTGTCCGGGACATATATATCCATTTATTTGTACATCTTCGTCTATCAGGGCAGTCATTGCCGGAGGCATAATTTTATGGGCACTGAGGATATAGAAGTTTTTAAGTTTCTCTTGTTCGGCTTTCAGGATACCAGCTGCTGTGCCCGGAGAAGTGGTTTCAAAGCCTATTGCCAGGAAAACGATGTCTTTGCCGGGATTTTCTATGCTGATATTTATAGCATCCAGAACAGAAAATACAATACGGATATCTTTTCCACGCGCTTTTTCTTTTTCCAGGGAAGATGTGCTTCCCGGGACTCGGATAAGGTCACCAAAGGTGGCAATAATAGTATCCTTTCGCCTGCTTAAAGCCACGGCATGGTCAATATAAGAGATGCTGCTCACACATACCGGGCATCCCGGTCCGGATAAAAGGTGGATATTTTCCGGAAGAAGGGATGGAATCCCAAACTTTTGTATGGCCATAGTATGTCCGCCGCATACCTCCATGAAATACACGTCCTTTTTTGAAATACGATGGATTTCTCTGGTGATTTCTTCTGCCAAAGATTGATTGCGGTATTCGTCGATGAATTTCATCAGGCTGAATTTAATTCATCATCCCCATATGATTCCTCCAGTTCCTTTAATAGCTTGAAGGTCTCGGCAGCCTCCTGCTCCGTAAGCTTCTGTATGGCAAAACCGGTATGTACCAGCACATAATCATTCAGATGAACATCCTCTTCCAGCAATGCCAAACAGGCTTCATACTCTGTTCCACCTATGGATACCCGGGCCATATCGCCATCCAACCGGATGATTCTTGCTGGTACACTTAAACACATAATGACCTCCTTTTTGCAGTAATGTATAATTGTCCCAAACTGATACCGCCGTCATTTGTCGGGCACAGGCTATTAGAATATACATTGAATCCAGCTTCCGTTAATTTTTTTTCCGTATTTTCCAAAATATAAGGATTCTGAAAACTGCCTCCGGATAAGATCACGTCCCTGATATTTTCTTCTTTCCTCATAATCTTTGCACCCTCAAAGATAGCAGAAATGATGCTATTATGAAATTTCGTACTCATCTCTGCAAGGGTTTTTTTATTTTGTATATCTTTGATCAGGGCCGCTAACATAGCTTGCCAGGAAATGATATTTTTCCTGAATTCCAAAGGATAATTGTCCGTTATATCGCTGTCAATGTGCGACTGAAGTATCATAGGCGCTTCCGCTTCATAGGTATTATTTTGACAGCAATTCATGATAGCTGCAACAGCATCAAAGAGGCGGCCACATCCGGCAGAGAGGGGGCTGTTTATGTTTTTATCTATCATTTCTAATATCAGCCTGAGTTTTGCCTTATCCAGATTTTGCACAAAAGGAATATCTAAATCAAACAGCTCCTCTCCCAGAAAGCGATATACGTATGAAGCACCCATCCTCCATATTTCCTTTGCCGCAAGGTCGCCTCCAGGCATAGGCATGTATTCAAAGTGGAAGCGACGTTTAAAATCTGTTGCATCACAAACAAAATACTCCGAACCCCAGATATTGCCATCGGTTCCGTAGCCCGTTCCGTCGAAACTGATTCCGATAACTTTTTTATCCAGCAGGTGTTCAGCCATCACTGAAGCAATGTGGGCATGATGATGTTGTATGCCTGTGTTTTCAATTTCACTATTAATGGCATGCTTTGTACTAAGATAGTCGGGGTGGAGGTCGTGGGCCAACAGGCAGGGCACAAAGCGAAAGAGTTGCCTGTGTCTTTCAATACTTTCTTTATAAAATTCAAAGGTTTCAAGGTTTTTCAGGTCTCCGATATGCTGACTGATTATGGCCTGTGTATTTTTACCTATACAAAATGTGTTTTTTAGTTCCGCTCCGCAGGCAAGAATGCCTTCAGTGTTGAAGGGTAAACTTATGGGGGAAGGGGAGAAGGAACGGGAGCGGCGAATAATCCGGCTTTTATTGTTGCTGATAAAACAAACAGAATCATCTGTGCGGTTATGAATATCGCGGTTATAGGTGATAACAGCATCTGTTTGTGGGCTAAAAGTTTTAAGTGCCTGCTTATTATCAATGATGATGGGCTCATCGGAAATATTGCCGGAAGTCAGCACGATGGGTTTCTGCAGGGTATCCATAAGCATGTGATGAAAGGGCATGTATGGAAGCATGATGCCGATGGAGTTCAATCCTCGCGTTGCGGCATAAAAAAGGGGCTTTTTAAGATTTAATAGTACAACGGGTCTTTTTGCAGAGGCGATTAGCTTTCTTTCTTTTGTTGACAGATAGGCGATTTCCTCAATGTTTTCCAATGAAGGAAACATACAAGCAAAGGGTTTGCCCTCGCGTGATTTCACCGTTCTTAGTTTTTCTGCTGCACTATCGTCAGAAGCCTGACAAGCCAGGTGAAATCCTCCGAGTCCTTTAATAGCTATAATTTTACCTTCCCGCAGAAATGTTGCTGTTTTCTCCAGGATATTATCAATATCTTGTAGCTGCTTTCCATTTACATGCATGGTGTAGTGTGGTCCGCAATGATGGCAGGCTACCGGCTGGGCATGGAAACGCCGGTCGAGGATGTTGTTGTATTCTTTCTGGCATCGGGGGCAAAGAGGAAAATCCTTCATGGTAGTGTTTGGTCTGTCATAAGGAAGAGCCCGGATAATGGTAAAGCGTGGGCCGCAATTGGTGCAATTGATCAAAGGATAATGCTTGCGGTGTTCCTGATTTTGCATATCTTCAAGGCAATCGATGCAAACAGCAATATCAGGACTAACCTCGGTAACCTCAGCTGAGGAATCCGAACTTTTTTTAATGATGAAATCATCGGAAGTTTTGCATTGAACAGAATGACTGGTAATTTCTTTGATTTCTGCTGCCTCCGGAGCCAGGTTTGCTATGTCATCAAGAAAAGAATGCAGTGCCGACAGATAAGCCTTAGCAATTATGATCACACCTTCATTATTGTTTTCAACACTGCCTTTGATGTTATGTTTCTTCGCCAAACGATAAATAAACGGCCTGATGCCAACCCCTTGGACAAGGCCTCGAATCTTTACTTTTATCGTTTCTGTCGTTTTCTTATTGTTCATAATTGCTTGCAAAACGAAAATAGTAAATCGTTAGAATTATTTGTAAATTAATTATTTTTAAGAAATAATTAACACGGCTATTATTTTGGGAAAGAAAATGACCAAAGGAACAGCAGGGGTGAAAATTTGGTTATTCATAATGAAATGTGCCGCTTATAATATTTTTCGAATATGAAAACAATCAGCGAAATACTGGAATTTGAATTGCTGCATGTTGGGAATTATTCCCTGAACCTGGGTAATGTTGCCGCAGCATTGATAACCATTCTGGTAACAGTTTTTGTTTTGTGGATTATCAGAAAACTTCTGTTACGGAAAAAATTAATGTCAAGTATTGACAAGGGTACCGTTTATTCTCTTTACCAGATCATCAAATACGTATTATGGATTATTACTATACTGGTGGTTGTTGAACAATTTGGAGTAAAGCTAAATGTGCTGTTGGCAGGATCTGCTGCCCTTCTTGTAGGAATTGGCCTGGGATTACAAAATACCTTTAATAATTTCATTTCCGGTGTGATATTGCTCTTTGAAGGATCGATAAGAGTAGGGGACATACTGGAAGTGGACGGGGATGTAATAAAAATACATTCCATTGGTTTGCGAACTTCAATAGGGATGAACCGCGATGATATTTTCATAATACTTCCAAATTCCTGGATTACTTCCAATAAAGTTATCAACTGGAGCCATCAGTCAAAAAAGACCCGTTTCAAGATCAAGGTGGGAGTTGCCTATGGCAGCGATGTGGATTTGGTAATTCAATTACTGAAGGATAGCGCATTTGAACATCCGGATATTTCAGATAAGAATCCTATAAATGCACGTTTTGTTGATTTTGGGGAATCATCTTTGGATTTTGAGTTGCTCTTTTTCAGCCAGAATATCTTCCGTATTGAAAACCTGAAGTCGGATATTCGAAAAATCATTAACAGCAAATTTATTAAAAATGGGGTTACCATAGCATTTCCACAGCTTGACCTGCATTTAAAATCAAATGAAACAAGCTTAAAAACGAAGGATTTATAGGTGTTACAGGCAGAAGCTTATTATAAATAAATCGTTGAGGGGTAGTCTGTTTTTGTCAGATAGAGCCCTTTAGCCGGTACAGAGTATCCTGCCGAAGACCGGTTTTTTTTCTGAATGATTTCTCTCAGCTCTGTGAGAGAGGTCTTTTCTATACCAACTTCCACTAATGTTCCTACGATAGCCCTGACCATATTTCTCAGGAAGCGATCGGCTTTAATTCTAAAAATAAGCAGATCATCTTTTTGTTCCCATTGAGCTTCTTTTATTTTGCACAGATTGGTTTTAACCTGCGTACCGGTTTTTGAGAAACTGGTATAATCATGATATTCTCTCAATATAACGGCAGCCTGTTGCATCTTTTCTATATTTAAGGAAACACAGAGAGGATAGGACCAGTCATATAAAAACACATTCTTATTTTGGCAAATCCAATACTCATATGTACGGCTAAGTGCATCAAAACGTGCGTGTGCACTGTCTTTTACCGGAAAAATAGTATGAATGGCTATATCATAAGGCAGGAAAGAGTTTAATTTGTAAACAAGCTGGTTTGGATCATGAATATTTTGAGAAACATCGAAATGTGCAGTCATTTCTTTTGCATGCACTCCGGTATCTGTTCTTCCTGCTCCGGTAAGCAGTATCTTTTCACGTATCTTTTTTGACAGGGCATTTTCCAGGACTTCCTGAATGCTGTTGGCATTATCTTGCTTTTGCCAGCCGTGATAGCGGGTTCCCCTATATGAAAGCTTGATGAAGTATCTCATAAAATTATTTGTAAAGGTATGAATTGAATTGTAAATAGTCAGTAGTTAGTAGGAATTGAATATATGGCTGTATTTTTTTACGCTTAGTTGCGAAGGCTGCAAAGAATATTATTGATTAGTTGTTGATTGAACAATTTATTTTGCGTCTTTGCCAGAAGTAATGTTATACCAATTCAATTATTAACCTACATTATTCACAAAATGGCATAATGTGCTCAAATAATGTTGGTTA
>CAZZLL010000062.1:0-6356 GCA_964654725.1 uncultured Lentimicrobiaceae bacterium
AACCGAATACAGCCTTTTCCCATATCCAATTTTGTTTTACAATGTTTTGGATATTCTTCTCTAAACCAATTTGTCAGTTCTGTATCACCATACATACCTGTGTGATACAAGGCAATATAATTTTTTTGAGAAGCAATACTTATAAATGGTAATGGTTGCTTAGTGTCGCAATGGTATCCGTCAGGATAGATTGAATGGGGAACTACATAGGCAATTGCACCGTAACTAATTGTCTCAACAAAGCCTTTCGGCAGATTGTCGAGAATAGTTTTTCGCATTTTTCCAATCACTTGTTTCCTATCATCGGGTAATTGTTTAATGTAGTTTTCTATTGTGTTTTCTTTAATGGCCATTTTTTTGTTTTCTGTCGTATTTTAAATGCCCTATAACGGTTTGGCGGTATGTTATTGTTGCCGATTTCGGAGTACGTCACTGTCAAACCACGATGAAGTTTGAAGCGAGCTACAACCTTTCATTTTGGCACTTTCTCGGCAATAAAATATACCGCATGTTACCAACTGGGCGTTCCTGTCTGTCAATGGTTTGAGATGTCTTACTAATTTAGTCATTCCGCTTTCTCTGTCTTTAAAAGATTTATTTTTTTATCTGCAAAGAGCATTGATTAATTCTTATGATATTGATATAAAACGTCTTACTTTAATGCAATGACGTGTCCACAATACACAGGTGAATTATTAGAAAGTTTATCAGTCTTCAATACCTTTACATTAATAAAACCAGCTCTATTGATAATTTCCAAATATTTTTCCATTGTTATTGCCCCACCAATGCAAGATGCCCATTTATCTCTATTCTCACTTATTTCTGTTGGCAAATCAGCAGAGGCAAGCCTATCTCTTATTATCAATTTACCGCCACTTCGTAGAATTCTGTAAATACTTGCAAACACTTTGTCTTTTTGAGGGGAGAGATTGATTGCACCTGCACATACTACAATATCAGCGGAGCAATCGTCTAAAGGAAGATTTTCCATTAGTCCACATAAAAATTCAACATTTGTAATGCACAAAGTATTAGCCATTGATTTAGCGAGAAGCAACATTTTTTCGGCAATATCAATTCCAATTACTTTTCCTTTTGCTCCAACCATTCTCGCCATAATTAAAGAATCTAACCCCGGTCCACAGCCAATGTCCACTATATTGGCTCCGGCATAAACAGCCTCTTTGTAACCGATTAATTCTGCTCTTTTTTCAGAAGCATAAGCATCGTTTAGAATTTTCAAATTATCAGCGGAATATCTTTCTGCTGAAGTTGTGTACTTTTCTCTAACAGCGTCCCAACGTTCTTCCGGTTTGCCGGTTTTAAAACAATCATTGTTTAATGAGTTCATATTATTGTCTAATTCATTTTTCATCTTACAATCTCCTTACATTTTTTGTATTAAATTAATAAGTATCGCTATTTTTCAACAGGAAGATTATTTTCTGTCCACCCTGTAAAACCGTCGATAATATCAATTATTATTCCTGTAAATTTATTTTCTTCCAATGTCTTAATAATTGTTTCTGACCTTGTATTTTCCTTACAATAAACAACAATAGTTTTTGTGCCAATGTATTCCATTAACTGCGTTTGCATATCATCACTAAATGCATCAATATTGATAGCTCCGGAAATATGGCCTTCGCTAAACATCCGACTACCTCTGGCGTCAATAATAATCGTACTTTCGCTATTATTTAAACTATCAAGTTGTTCATAAAAATCCAATGAAGTTACTTTCTTAATCGTTTGAGCATTTATAAAACATGTCATTAACATGAATGTAATAAATAAAATTTGCTTTGTTTTTTTCATTTTCACAGTATTTAAGTTTTAGTTAATAAAAAAATTATTGTCCAAGTTTTATTATTCCGCCATCATCTCCATTATTTCCGTTTTTATCAGATTTACCGGCTTTAAATGAATTGAAATTATATGTTAAGCCTAACCATAAAATCCGTGTTTCACTTTTACTGTAATTGTTAAGTTTATATATAGCATTATCTGATTGTATCTCCCAATTACGTGTATTGAAAATATCCGTTAAAGTCAGGCTAACCGAAAATTTATTGTCAAAAAATGTTCGTTTAACGGCAATATCTGCGTAATAAATTTCGCTTAAATTGAACTGAGGTAATTCAATTGGAGAATTGTAATTCAAAAATAGTTGAATTTCTGTTTTTTTCTCCGGTTTTATTATGGTTTTAAAATTACCTGTCCATGCAAGATTATTTGTACTTAAAGTAATTTCGTTGTATTGTCCGGTTGATTTAGTATGAAATATTGAAAAACCTGGATTAATAGAAATGTATTTGTTGAATTTATAGCTTATGTCAAAATCGCTTCCTGCTTTGTTTTGTCTTTCTCCATTCACATAAATAAGGATTAACTTGTCAGGAGCCGACAAGGTTGAGACTTGAGTTATAAAAGCCTTTGTACTGCTATAAAAAACATTGGTTCTTAGTTGAAATTTCTCTTTTATCAAAGAATAATTAAATTCAATTTTATCGAGAATTTCGGGTTCCAGATTTTTGTTTCCTTTTTCATAAATCATTTGGTCAATAACATTTATAATAGGGAGTAATTGCGGATATTTTGGCCGGGTAATTCTGCGATTTATGCTTAATGCAACATTTTGTGATTTGTTTATTCTGTGTTTAAGCAGTAAATATGGAAATGGAAATACATATTCATCGTTAATTTTTTCATTTATTGATTTTTGATTTATTTCCGTTGTGTTGTATTCTATGCGAGCACCTATTTTATAAAATATTTTATTGAATAAACTGTCTGAGTACATCAAATAGCCTGAATAAATATATTCCTGATGCTCTAAATCAGTACTAAATTCGGGGTTTAATGTCCATTGATTTGATAAAGCCTCCAAATCATAGAAATCAATATTAAAAGTATTTCTTCGTGAAAAGCCTTTTAATCCAAGTTCAATTTTCCCTGTTTTAAATAATGTTTTAAAGTAATCTGCCTGAATGGTAATGTTTGTTGGTCCACCACCGGCTAATGATTTTTGCAATAGCTCGTTCTCAATAAAATATTCCGATGGTTTTGAGCCCTTTGTTTTTGATAATGTGGCGTCAAAAGAAATCTCATTTTTATTTTTTTCAAATATTTTCTTGTATGAAAGCGTACTTTCAATCGTTTTTCTCAAAAAAGGATTATCATTTTTCCTGTTGAATAAAATATCAGGAAATGTATCATTAACTTGTTTTCCGCTAATATTTTGAATATTATTTAATTCATGGTTTACAAATTTAACACCCAAAGAAATAATTTCTCTGTTATTAGGTTTAGCAGAAAAAAGCAAAGCTGCTGTATGAGTTGGATTAATTCGTATTGAATTTATTTCCTCTTCAATAAAAATATTCTGAGTGTAAAGTTCTCTCACCAGATTACTGTATATATCCGTTTTTTCGTATTTGCCATTGTAACTGAACCCTATATCCCAGATGCCTTTTGAATAATTAAAACTTAGTCCGCCATTTATCCTGTTATTATAGCCATAATTTAAAGAAGCTGCACCGCTAAATCCGGAAAGGTTCTGCCTTTTTGTAACTATGTTAATAATTCCGCCTGTGCCTTCTGCATCATATTTTACATCAGGATTTGTTATAATTTCAATGTTATCAATACCGGACGCAGGAATTGAATTTAAACTTGACACAGTGGTGGGAACCCCATCCATGAGAATAAGAATATTTTGATTACCACGCAGATAAATATTATTCTCTCCATCAATGCTTATAGATGAATGGTTTTTTAAGACTTCTGTAACATTTCCTGAAACAGACGAAATATTTTGCGATACGTTGATTTTAGTCTTTTCTATGGTAATTTGCTTTTCATTTTTGTTTGCTGTTATTTGAACTTCATTTAGTGATAAAGAGGAGATTGTCAAATAAATAGGTTCTGAAAGTTTTAATGAGGTATTTATTATTTCAATATTTTTTGAATTAGTTTGATAGCCAATAAAACTTGACTTAATAAAATACTTGCCCGTTGTCAATTTCTTTAAAGCAAATTCCCCTTTTGAATTTGTGATTGTACCGGTTATTAAAACTGTATCAGGGATTCTATAAATCGCTACTGATGCAAATTCAACAGGCTGTTTGCTTGTTGCGTCCTTTAATACTCCTGAAACAGAATAAGGTTTATTTTCTTGTCCGAATGCAAATAGTATATTCAGGAGCATAAGAGCAGTAATTACAATTTTCATAAAAATTATTTATAAGTATGATTCATTATTTATTTTTAATATCATAAGAATTTTCTCTGGTTGCTGTATTTTATTGTCTGAACCATCCCACAGCGATAAAGGGTAGGTATAAAGACAGAATA
Source organism: uncultured Lentimicrobiaceae bacterium (assembly GCA_964654725.1). Taxonomy (GTDB): domain Bacteria; phylum Bacteroidota; class Bacteroidia; order Bacteroidales; family CAZZLL01; genus CAZZLL01. The sequence continues at coordinate 4,360 of CAZZLL010000062.1, forward strand.
CCTGCCATTTTCCAATGCTCTAAAATATTATTTACCTTAGGAAATATCCTTAACAATTTCGCCATCTTCAAACACTATTCTTCTCTTTGTCAGGTCAGCAATTTTGGAGTCATGGGTTGCAATTATTACGGTACAATTTTTCTCATAATTTAGTTTTTTCAGTAGCAAAATAATCCTTTCTCCGGTTTTTGTATCTAAGTCGCCGGTCGGTTCATCAGCAAGAATAATTGAAGGATTATTAACCAATGCTCTTGCGATTGCCACTCTTTGCTGTTCGCCGCCGCTTAATTCGCCTGGCAGGTGGTTGATTCGTTCCTCAATATTGACTTCTTTAATTGCTGCCATTGCTCTCTCTTTCTTATCCTTCGCACTCATTTTTATAGGGAGAAGTGGAAGCATTACATTTTCCAGAATGTTTAAAGTTGGAATAAGGTTAAATGACTGAAAAATAAAACCCACTTTACTCCTTCGGTACTCGGCAAGTGCATCAGGATTAAGGGCTGATAACCTATCACTATTTACAACAATTTCACCGGTTGTTGGCAAGTCAAGACCTCCGATTAGGGACAGAAAGGTAGATTTTCCCGACCCGGACACCCCTGTTATAGCCAGCAATTCTCCATTATTTATGTTTACAGTGATGTCCTTTAATGCCTCTACTTTACTCTGTCCTTTGTTATAGATTTTATTAACTTTTTTAAATTCGATATTCATAATATTTCTCCTTAAATATGTTTTAATGCTTCACCGGGTTGAAGCCTTGTTGCTTTTCTTGCGGAAATATATCCTGCCAAAACACCTATACCGATGGCAGCAGCTAAGCCAATTGTGAAAATCAAAAATGAAAAATGAATGGAAACTGCTAAGTCAGTCGGTGCAGGAGTAGAAGAACAAGCCGGGTATGGAGCCAGTGCCTGCGGAATAGATAAATGAGAGGTAGTTGCATAAATCCATGAGATAAAATAGCCCAATCCACAGCCAATAATACCACCAATTACACCTTGAATAGTATTTTCTGTTGTAATTAGTTTTTTTACATCTTTATTTTTCCAACCTATCGCTTTTAATATACCAATCTCTCTGATTCGTTCATTTACCGCTCCTACTGAAGATTTAACAATAAAAAGTAATGCAAAAATTATAACCAAAATTGAAATACCAAGTGTCATCTCTTTGGTCAGGAATGACAAGCTTGCTGCCGTAGCCAATAAATGATTACTTGTAGTAATGCTTACATCTTGCCCTAAAATAATTTTTATTTTTTCTTCTAACTTCCCGGGGTCAGCATCGCTTTTAAGTTTTATAAAAATAACATCAACTATTTTCCCTTGTCCTGCCATTTCCTGGGCGGTAGATAATGGGACAAAAACCTGGGCACCGGCAATTCTCGCCATCTTCCCGGTATTGATAATACCAATTACCGAAAATTCCCTGCCTCCTAATGGTAGTTTTGCCCCCACTTGCAGATTGGCAATTCTGGCAAAATCTTTATCCACAACTGCAACATTTTTACCGTTGTCATCTTTTGATAAATACCTGCCTTCAGTGATTTCACAGCAAGCCCCTTTTTTGGTACTTGGTTTAATTGGTCCTATTGAATTAATTTCAGGGTTCAATCCATCTACTACAGTTGGCTTTCCATTATGAAAAGCCCATAGTTCCAAAACACCTGCAATTTTATCTACTTCTTCATACTCTTTTATTTGCGAAATTGCATCTTCCGGCATAGGGTTTATATCTGTAGGAAGTTTTACAATGCTAAATGCACAAGGTTCACCGTGTTTCTGGATAACCATGTCGGATCCGGCATCTGTAAGTGGTTTAGAAGTGGACTGCCGAACCCCATCAGAAATTGTTATTACTGACACAAACAGTGCAATACTAAATACTATACCCAAAATCGCAAGTAACGACCTTGTTTTTCTTCGGGAAATTTCTTTCCATGCATAGGAAAATATACCGTCTTTCATATTTTTGCTCCTTATATTTTTATTTAA
>CAZZLL010000063.1:0-6301 GCA_964654725.1 uncultured Lentimicrobiaceae bacterium
TGTCGTCAGGATAATTCAGGTTTTCACGATTTAGGTTTATGAATTATCCGGGCTAGATTTTTTTTCATGGAAGTTAAAGTTAAAATTGAAATAGGGAACACAGGAATTTTTTGAGAATAAACAATATAAGTTATAGAGAGCTTTATTGAAATTTGGAAAACATTGCGGACAAATGTATCTTTGTCATTTGAAAAAACAATCTCATGGAAGAGGATATGAGTGTATTGGTTTCCGGCATTGAATATAAAGCCAGGAAATTAATTGAGGAATTAAAGCAGGAAAAAGCAGAAAAGGAAAGATTGGGAAAAAAGAATGAATTGTTGCTTGAGGAAATAGAAAACCAAAAAGAAAAAATAAATCAATTAAATAAACGAACAGAAATACTTAAAGTTGCTAAATCGCTGGAATCAACCAAAGATAAAGCAGAAACAAAGAAAAAGTTGAGTAGCCTGATGCGGGAAATTGATCGATGCATTACACTATTAAATAAATGAATATATTTTCGATATAGACCAAATGGAGGAATTAACTATCACAGTAAAAATTGCTGAAAGACCTTATCGGCTGAAAGTTAAACAGAGCGAAGAGGAACTAATCAGGGAAGCTGTGAAGGATATAGAGGAAAGGATAACAGCTTATGCTGAGCAATATGCATATAAAGACATGCAGGATTTGTTGGCCATGGTTACCCTCCAGTATGCGAGCAGTTCATTGCATTATGAAAAGGAATCCGTGTATAAGGATAATCACTTAATGGATAAGCTGCAGGAGATAAATAAGGTATTATCAGAAAATATGGCATAGAAACGTTCTTTCACAGACACAAAGGTATTACCCGCATCATTTCAATACTAGTTTGTAAACTCAACATTACAACTATTAGGGTCAGGCTCATAGAGTACTAGAACAGGCCTCATTCGCTTAGGCGAAATCAGCAATGATCAGTGGAAGTTCGACCATTCTGGCTACCCTATCCGTGTCGTACAGGGGTTTACTAAAACTCCTTGGAATATGCGGGTTTTTGTTTATGGTTGATACAGCATAAAATAAATGCTATGGATTTGATAATATGTTTTATAGTTGGAGTTGCTTCACTGGCAGTTGGTGTGGTTATAACAAGCACCATATTGCGCAAAAAAGTTGAAAAAAAGAGTATAAATATTCTAAAAGAAGCGCAGGAAAAAGCAGAAGTACTTAAGAAAGATAAGATTCTGCAAGCCAAGGAAAAATTTTTACAGCTCAAGGCGGAACATGAGAAAATGATTCATGAACGGAATGCGGTTCTGGTAAATAATGAAAATCGCTTAAAGCAAAAAGAATCTGCCTTTTCGCAAAAGATGGAAGACCTTCAGCGCAAGCAAAAAGAGGTCAATACCATTAAAGAAAACCTTGCCAATCAGTTAGAGATACTAACTAAGCGACAGCAGGACCTTGAGAAAGCGCATAAGCAGCAAATTGAACAGCTGGAAACCATTTCTCAGTTATCTGCAAAGGAGGCCAAAGATCAACTGATAGAAACCCTGAAAGAAGAAGCAAAGGGGGAAGCCATAACCTACATTAAAGACATTGTGGAAGAAGCGAAGACCAATGCTAACCTGGAAGCCAAAAAGGTAGTTATAGAGACCATCCAGCGAACGGCTGCAGAGCATGCCATCGAAAACACTGTTACTGTATTTAACATAGAAAACGACGAAATAAAAGGCCGCATTATTGGCCGGGAAGGAAGAAACATTCGTGCGTTGGAATCATTAACAGGCATAGAAATCATTATTGATGACTCCCCGGATGCCATTATTCTTTCCGGTTTTGATCCTATCCGTCGGGAAATTGCCCGTCTTTCACTGCATAAACTGGTTACTGATGGTCGTATTCATCCCGCCAGAATAGAAGAAGTAGTAAACAAAACCAAAAAGCAAATTGAACAGGAAATCATTGATATTGGTAAACGAACCTCTATTGATCTGGGAATACACGGCATGCACCATGAACTGGTTCGGTTAATAGGTCGGATGAAATACCGCTCATCTTACGGGCAAAACCTGCTTCAACACAGTAAAGAAGTTGCAAATCTTTGCGCCACGATGGCTTCAGAGCTGGGCCTTAATCCAAAACTTGCCAAAAGAGCCGGCTTATTGCACGATATAGGGAAAGTTGCTGAAAATGAAGAAGAGCTGCCTCATGCTATTGTTGGTATGAAACTGGCTGAAAAATATAAGGAAAAAGATGAAGTATGCAATGCCGTTGGTGCCCACCACGATGAAGTTGAAATGAAATCCCTGATCGCACCAATTGTTCAGGTTTGTGATGCTATCTCAGGTGCCCGCCCGGGAGCCCGTAGAGAAGTTGTGGAGTCTTACATTAAACGACTGAACCATCTGGAAGAACTGGCCCTCTCCTATCCTGGTGTTGTAAAAACCTATGCCATTCAGGCCGGAAGAGAACTGCGTGTTATCGTAGGGGCAGAAAAAGTAAATGACACTCAGGCTTCCGAGTTGTCATACAATTTATCTAAAAAGATTCAGGATGAAATGACATATCCCGGACAAATTAAAATCACAGTAATCAGAGAAACCCGGGCTGTTAGTTATGCTAAATAAGCTTAGTCTTTAAAATCTACTTCGTGATGGCTGCCATCGCAAAAGGGTTTATTGCGTGATTCATTGCACCGGCATAATACATAGCGCCTTTTATTAGCAGGTTCAGAGCCCTGATCGTCGTTTAATGCCACATCACCACTTACCTCATACGGTCCATCTTTAACCATTCTAATCTCTGTATCCTGAGCATTGGCATAATAATGCTTATCATTGATTGTATAACTCAATGCACCGGAAGGGCATTTGTGTATTGTATCAATAATACTTTGGTTATCCCCACCATCGGCATTAATCCATGGCCTTCCCTCCTTACGGAATACACCTGGTAAATTTTTAATACATTCCTCGGAATGAGAACATACACCGCGATTGTCATGAATGGTAATTTTATCACCCCTGTAATCTTTTATTCTATCCGGACGGCGTCCACTTTCTTTATCTCCTTTGAGGCCTATCTCATTATGAGTCCCATCACAATAGGGTTTTATCTTTGAAGCACCGCATCTGCATAAACTGACTACATTTTCTGTTTCAATCCTTTCACCATTGGGTTTGGTAATGGATTTTACCCCGGAAACTAAATATGGAGTAAACTTTGTAAAGGTAATACTTGCACGCTTTTTTTCACTCATTGACATTAGAATTTAAAGTATATTACTATCTATAACAATAGGAATGTGAAATAGTTGACAAAAGCAATGAGAGGAAGAAAGACGGATTAAAGAAGCCATCCCAGAAACCTCCGCTTACAAGCCAGGAACCTGGTGTAAGCATAAAACCAATGATTCCATTAATAATAAATAAACTCAGCCAGGCAAAAATAAAATACCCATCAGCCTCAGGTAGGTTTATACAGCTGATAAAAGACTAATATAAAGATAGTCAGACTAGTGTTTAGACATGTTTTAAATAAGCGGGATAAGAGAGGGCATAAAGCTCTTATTTGAGTTTTGCACATCAAGCTTTTTTATCAGGGTTAGCATATAATTTAATACTGCTTAGGGTCAGTGCAATGCCGAGTTGAAGATAACTCATCTTCCATTCACTAGCGTTCAATTCGTTAATGTCATTAATTCCATGTGCATAGGATATGTTAACATCCATTATTTCTGATAAAATGGCTCCACCTCCTATGATGATATTTGTCGGGAGCCTGGCTGAGGTTTCCAAGCTATTTGATGAAGTCATTGGATTTTTAAATCCATTAAGCATTCCAAATTCAATTCCCCGAAAAACTGGTATTGAAAAGCAGGCCTGTAATGAAGTGTAAGTATTGCTCTAAAAAAGTTAAATTTTAAAGCTTCGTCATATCCACTGATTTTTGCACCCAGTCCGGATAGTGCTAATCCTGTCCTCAAATCCAAAACATCATAAATTATCGGTTTGTAAGAATATATTGCTCCATGAAAGCCAGGTTTCATAGTACTACCGTCAAGACCTGAAACAGTGGAAAGAACACCACCTGCTTCAAACCCCCAATAGCAGTCTTCACAAACGGGATAGGTTTGTGAAATTGCTGTGTTAGCAATTATCAGGATGGAAAGAACAGCTATAAGCTTATTCATTTTATTTGATTATTTGGTACAAAAATGGTTTACATTCAAAAGAATAAGGTGATATGGTCAAATCTCTTTGGATAGTTTTCAAAATAAATATAATTAATATCTTTAATATTGGGTTATGATGAATTCTGGCTAAAATTGCATACTATGATGATGATGGAAGACAGAAAATTTAAAGGAATATTGAAAAAACTTAATTTTATATTACGTTGATTGCTTTTTTAACATCCTTCCTGCTCTATATTTACCCATATCAAAGGGAAGCATTCTTTATTGGTTTTGTGATTTTTTTAGTTTTTGGTCTGGTTGGTTATGGATTATATAAACTGATCACCTGGAAAATGGGGACCAATACTAAATCCACTTTTCAAAGTTTTATTGTTATAGCAGGAATTGCAGTAGTAGTTCTTTTCTTCGCGGAAATGACCGTTTCTTTAATCACCATCCACCATCTGAATAAACAACTTGGATTCAGCTACGCTACTCCTGAGACACCAGAGGGTGAATTGTTCGAAATCCAAAAGGTGGTGCCTGGAAAAATTATGGATAAAGCCGGTTTAAAACCTTTGGATCAGGTTCAGATATGGAATACCAGCGATCTGCACCGATTGCTGATCGATAACCAGGGGAAGGAGGTTGAAATTCCAATTAAAAGAAACAATCAAAAAATGTTGATCAAAGTGATGGTGCCGGAGATGTATTTGCCGTTAGCCAGGGTTTCGTTCCTTTTTTAAGCTCCATGGCTGGCCATGATCAAGTATAAAAATGCAGATTTTATGGAGTTCCTTGATGCTAATGATTATGTTTCACTGGGTGATAAAAATGCGAAATTGGAAAATACTATTATCGCTGATTCAAGCCTGGATGCTCAATTGGGTAGTATTTTGGAGAAAATTTGCAGTTCGGAAATAGTACATCAAATCGGAAAGTACAATACACTATATGAAACAACAAGAAAAACATAAATATTCCTTTTGGTCAGATTCAGAATACTGGGACAATTATTATGAAAAGGAATTAAAAGAAGAGTGGGGTAAATTGAACCAATTCCGGCGCTCGCAATATTTTGAAAAATTTACTAAAAGATATGGATTAAAAGCCCCTTTGCAAATCCTGGATGCGGGTTGCGGTATCTCTTTACTGGGAGAATTGATGGCCTATATGGGGCATAAGGTAACAGCCATTGATATTTCTCCATCTGCTATCCAATTTTGCATCAATCGGAATAATATCAAAGATAATTTATGGAAATGTATACAGTGGCGCCTCATCATCCCCTACCGGCCAGAACATTTGATGCGGAGAGAATTTCCCGTATTAAAAGCTTATCTTGATAGCGAGCTACTGTCATTGCATATAGAAGGGGGAATTTGTACTTATGAAATAAAATCCTGGAATGATACAACCTTACCGGTAGATACTTATGACCTGATCCTGAACCAGAATGGTTTGCGTATGGCTGATAAGGAAGAAACCAAGCTTGCTACTCATTCATTTTACAGGCTTTTAAAACCGGGAGGTTTATTGATTGAAAGCACATTGAATGCCCTGGAACGGGAGGAAGAGATAGTCCCTGAGTTAATTGCTGCAGGTTTTACAATGAAAAATGAATATCTTTTACCCGAAGAAGAAAACCAAAAGCAGCACCTTGATCCTGATAAAAAATATGCTGTTTATTGTTCAATGACAGGGTAAAGATTAAAGCTTAATTAATCTTTACCTACAATGTCTCTCTGTATAACTATAAAAAGCTTATTATCAATACATTTCAGGAGAAGCAAAACGTTTGACAAAAGCCTCCATTACTTGCAACCTCGTTATCGGTTGCGTCTTCTGTTCTTCTACAAAAATCATCCTTAATTAATTTAAGTTGTTATACATATAAGAACCTGTCATGTGAAGCCCTTCGCTCGTCTTGCATTTCTGCAAAACTCTCTTGGATATTTTCGCTACTACGGCTTCATCTGCCCCAGTACTGTACATTGCTACTTTTGGCATTTCCTTACAGGTTCTCTACCGTTTCGCTTTACATTACAGTCCTGGTTCTCCTGTTCCTTCTCAGAGCCCAAACAGAAGTCTTGCCACCTTTATGCCGTGAAGTGCATAACCAGTAATCAGGTTTCCGTTATGCTTTGTCTCTCG
>CAZZLL010000064.1:0-5503 GCA_964654725.1 uncultured Lentimicrobiaceae bacterium
TCGTCAGGATAATTCAGGTTTTCACGATTTAGGTTTATGAATTATCCGGGTTAGTTACTAACCAATTATTTAAAGCCATAATTTAGAACAATTCTACCTTAGGACATCAGTTAAAATAATTTATCTTTGGCATTCCAAAATGTGAATAATATAACAATCTATATAAATGGACTTACTCACCCGCATTCGCACTTCGGCAAAGAACTACAACAAATGCATTGTTTTACCGGAAGGAACAGAAGAAAGAACACTAAAAGCTGCCAATGAGATCCTTGCAGAAGAAATAGCTCGAATAATTCTGCTGGGAGATGAAAAAACTATTGAAGCCTCAGCAAAAACATGGAATTTAGATCATCTTACAAAAGCTAACATCATTAATCCTTTAAGTTTTGAGAAAAAGGATTTTTATGCAGATTTATTATTTGAAATCCGTAAGCACAAAGGATTGAGTAAAGCAGAAGCGGTTAAGCTTGCTGAAGATCCATTATACCTTTCAACCCTCCTGATAAAAAGCGGAGATGCAGACGGAGAAGTTGCTGGAGCGATGAATGCCACAGGAAATGTTTTAAGGCCGGCGTTTCAGATTGTAAAAACACTTCCGGGTATGAGTATCGTTTCAGGTGCTTTCATCATGATTCTAAAAGATACAGCCTACGGTGAAAATGGCATTATTGTATTTGCGGATTGCGCTGTTCACCCGGACCCCAATGAAAAAGAACTGGCCGAAATAGCTGTTGCAACAGCTAAAACGACTAAGGCTATTGTTGGCATAGAGCCCCGGGTGGCTATGCTAAGTTTTTCTACAAAAGGAAGTGCAAACCATCCTATGTGTGACAAGGTGATCAATGCAACACGCATAGCGAAAGAAATGGCTCCAGAACTGAAAATTGACGGTGAATTGCAGGCAGATGCAGCCATCATCGAAGCCATCGGAAAAAAGAAAGCCCCAAACAGTGAAATTGCCGGGAAGGCCAATGTCCTGGTATTTCCTGATCTCCAGGTTGGAAATATTGCTTATAAACTGGTTCAGCGCCTTGCCGGAGCTGAAGCAGTAGGGCCTGTTTTACAGGGCATGGCTGCTCCAATAAATGATCTCTCAAGAGGTTGTTCCGTTAGCGATATCGTCAACCTTGTCGCTATTACTGCAAATCAGGCGGCAGAAAATAAGTCTTCATAATTGTTAATTCATAATCTTTTATAAAATGACCGTAAGCTTAGAAGATTTTAGTCTTAGTAAAAAGAAATCCCAGGAAAAAGGAAGTATCCACAAAGTAGGTATCATAGGCTGTGGTGTTATGGGCCAGGAAATTGCCCGTATTGTAAGTCAGGCCGGAATGGAGGTTACCTTTATTGATATTTCTGAGGACAGAGTGAAAACCGTAATGCAACGTATTAACGATCAATTGGATGAGATCATTAACAGATGGGGCATGACAAAAAGCGAGAAAAAATCCATTCTTACAAGGATAAAAGGCTCCACAGATTATAAGGACGTAAGTGACTGTGATTTAATTATAGAAACCATTCACTCCAAAAAAATCGGAACAAGCCTTGGGATAAGACAGGAAGTATTCAAAAATGTTGAAAAAGTCATTAGAAAAGACACCCTAATTACTTCTAATGTTTCAACCCTGATGATCTCTGACCTTGCATCTGTTCTTAAACATCCTGAAAGGGCTGTCGGAATACACTTTTTACATCCTGCCTCAAAAACCAAACTTATTGAGGTGGTAAAAGGCGTAAAAACAAGTAAAGAAGCTTATGATAAAACCCTGGTTTTTGCCAAAATGATCGGTAAGAAAGTAATAGAGGTTAATGAATCACCAGGAAATATCAGCACCCGGCTTATTGTAACACTTATCAATGAAGCTTGTGAAACCCTTATGGAAGGTGTTGCTTCAGTTGAATGCATTGACATGACTATGAAAAGAGGATTTGGTATGCAAAACGGGCCCTTTGAAATGGCAGACCAAATTGGTCTGGAGAAACTGCTGAAATGGATGAATAATCTGTATGAAGAATTCGGAGAGCATAAATTTAAACCGAATCCTATTATTAAAAGATTAGTTAGAGCGAATTATCTGGGTAAAACCACAGGAATAGGTTTCTATAAATACGATGGTAACACTGCAAAAGGAATTACTATCAAATGCTCTGAAATTGATAACAAATAAAACAACAACTACAATGAAGATTATCGTACTTAATTGCGGAAGTTCATCCATTAAATACCAGGTCTTCAATATGCCTGAGAAAAAGGTTCTGGCAAAGGGTATCGTTGATAAAATCGGCCTCAAAGGAAGCAATATAAAACACACCCATGCCAACGGAAAGGAAATAAAGGTTGAGGGAGAAATCCTTGACCATCAGGTTGGAATTGAATATTTGCTGGGTGTACTATTGAGTAAAGATTACGGGTGCATTAATAACCTGGAAGAAATAGATGCTGTTGGACACCGGGTGGTACATGGTGCTGAAGAATTCAGTGGCAGTGTGTATATTAGCGATGAAGTGATTGATGCCCTGGTAGCCTCCACAGACCTGGCCCCCTTGCATAATCCACCTAACCTCAAAGGTATTTATGCCATAAAGGAATTTTTGCCAAATGTACCCCAGGCAGGAGTGTTTGATACAGCTTTTCACCAAACAATGCCCGAGCATGCTTATCTCTATGGCATTCCGTATTCATTATATGAGAAATATAAAATCAGAAGATACGGATTCCATGGTACCAGCCATAAATATGTTTCAAACAGGGCCTGTGAACTGTTGAACCTGGACATCAATAAAGTCAAAATTATTACTGCTCATCTGGGAAATGGTGCTTCCATGGCAGCCATAAAAAACGGTAAATCAGTTGATACATCCATGGGTATGACACCCCTTGAAGGCCTGATCATGGGCACACGCTCAGGAGACCTGGACATTGGAGCATTACTCCATGTCATCAATAAAGAAAACCTGGATATGCGCACTGTAAATACCCTTCTGAACAAACATAGCGGGATGATAGGCATTACCGGAATATCCAGCGATATGCGGGATGTTGAAATAGCTGCAAACAATGGGGATAAAAAGTCACAAATAGCCTTGAAAATGTACCAGTACAGAGTTAAAAAATATATCGGTTCCTATGCAGCGGCTATGGAAGGGGTGGATGTAATTGTATTTACTGGTGGTATTGGCGAAAATGATACAGTTACAAGAACAAAGTCAATTACCGGACTGGATTTTCTCGGAATCAAGATTGATGAAGAACTGAGCAGCGCCTCACGGGCTAAAGAAATTGAGATTTCAACTCCTGATTCCCAGGTAAAAGTTATGGTAGTTCCTACAAACGAAGAGTTGGTAATTGCTATGGATACCTTCGAAATTGTAAGTAAGCTAACCTAATACATTTATTAATTCTTCTGCAAGTTCAAGGTTTGTGTAAACACTCTGAACATCATCATCTTCTTCAAGCACTTCAATAAGTGTATATACTTTCTTGGCGCTTTCTAAGTCCAGGGTATTGGTTTCTTTAGGTATGCGCTGAAGCTCCTGTTTTGTGCACCATATCAACGTGCCGAAATTTGGTTACCCAACACATTTACCCCGATTTTTTATCCTTCTTTGCTTTATCCTTTATTATAGAATCCTTAATTTTGCAAAAACAATCTTGCGTTAGCTGAGTTTAATGATTCAAACCAGGAAGAAACTATTATGCTATTTAACCGTCACTTGCTTTTATTGCTTTTCTTATTCTTTCTGGCTGCACCGATACAATCACAATGTGTCATCAGTCTTAGCAGTCCATTGCCGGATACTGTGACGATCTGCGAAGGGGATTCTGTCCAACTTTCAGCGCAAGGCAGTTGTAACAGTAATTTTGTAGTAAATTTTAGTTCCGGCTTGCCCTCCGGCTGGCAGGTGAATGGCAGTACCGGGATATTTACCAATCCATGTGGACTAGGCCCTAACGGAGCCTATTTCTGGATCAATACAAACAACTCTAATCTGCGTGCGCTGGAAACATCGAATTTTAATGTTTCAGGGGGAGGGTGTTTTTTAAGCTGGTATATGAAATATGGATTAACTGCCAGTTCCGGTTACTGTGAAGATCCGGATTTTTATAATGAGGGTGTAAATTTGCAGTTTAGTACCAACAACGGGTTTACCTGGAATAATATGTATGCAAGCAGTTCCAATCCATTTGGACCGAACACTGCCACTCCTCCATTTGTAACCACTATTCCCGGAACGGGATCATACTGGCCGCCAACAGGCATTAATCAGAATCAGAACACACTATATTATTGGCACGAATATCAGGTATATCTCCCCCCTGCTGCTAATACGGCAAATACACGGTTTCGCTGGGCACAGCTTAACAATAGTGGTTACGGCTATGATGGCTGGGGCCTGGATGAGATCAACCTGGTTTGTCCGGGCAATCAAAATGTAAGCTGGAGCCACGGACCCACTGTACTGAACCCTCCGGCTGTGTATCCTTCATTAGGCATTACAACCTATGTGGTTACTATTTCAAATAGTGCCGGATCTTCCGCTTCAGATTCAGTAGTTGTTATTGTTAAACCTAATCCGGATCCCGATATAGGGGCAGATATTACCAACTGTCCGGGAGATAGTGTCGTTTTATCCACTGTTCTTCCTTATCCAAGTTTTCTCTGGTCAAATGGACAAACTACACCTACAACCACAGTTGTTGGTGCCGGGTTTTATTCAGTAACGGTAAGCCTGCCCTCAGGATGTTCGGGTGCTGACAGCATGCAGGTGTATAATTATCCTACTAACCTGACAACACTTTATGATACCCTTTGTCAGGGTGATTCTGTTTTACTTGGGGGCACTTATCAGACAATTGCCGGAATTTACTATGATACATTGCAAAATATTTATGGCTGCGACAGTGTGAAAAAAACAATACTTTCTATCGCTCCTGCTGCCTCAAATTTTGTAAATCTGGATATTTGTGCCGGAGATTCTGTTTACCTCGGCGGTAGCTTTCAAACAACTTCCGGAACTTATGTGGATGTTTTTCAGGCTGCCAACGGTTGTGATAGTACGGTATATACATATTTATCGCTGATTCCTGGTTTTAAGGATACGATCACGTACAGCATTTGCCAGGGTGATTCAGTTAATATTGCAGGAGCTTACCAAAACACGAGTGGTTATTACAGTGATTCTTTGCAGGCTTCTTTTGGCTGCGATAGTATTGTTGTTCATGAACTAACTGTTTATCCTGTTTATCATCAATACGATACTATAGCAATTTGTAACGGCGATAGCGTTTTTCTTGCTGGCAACTGGCAGCTGTTAGCCGGCAGCTATTCTGATACCCTGCAAACATCAATCGGTTGTGACAGCATTCTGATCACTGATCTGATCGTAAATCCGGTATATCAGCTATACGATACTATAGCAATTTGTAACGGCGATAGCATCTTTCTTGCTGGCAACTGGCAGCTGTTAGCCGGCAGCTATTCTGATACCCTGCAAA
>CAZZLL010000065.1:0-5060 GCA_964654725.1 uncultured Lentimicrobiaceae bacterium
GCGCTTGGAAATCCGCTTTATCAGCGTGCTAAAAAAATAATGGAACGCGGATGACACGGATGCAAGCAACGCGGATGAAGACGGATAAAAAAATTAGCGCAAACCTGTGCTGAGCTTGACGAAGTATCCGCGTTCGCAGATCCGCTTTATCAGCGTGCTAAAAAAAGGTTTAAAATATAATTTCTACAAGCCATGAAAAAGAAAAAAGCAAATGCAACCGATGCTGCATCGCTTCGCCAAAAAGCAGAAGAGCGTTTAAAAAAGCTACAATCAAACACAGCTTCAGTTTCATCAGAAGCCGATATGCTAAAACTAATCCACGAATTGGAAGTGCATCAGATTGAGCTGGTAATGCAAAACGAAGAGCTTGTGATTGCCAAAGAAAAGGCAAGAATTGCAGAAGAGAAATATACAGCATTGTATGATTTTGCACCCTCCTGCTATTTTTCACTTTCGAAAGAAGGTAAAATTACAGAACTTAATTTTGCTGCCGCCAAAATGCTCGGCAAAGAACGCTCGCATTTGCAAAATAGTTTGTTTGGGTTTTTTATTTCTACCGAAACCAAACCAGCCTACAACCGATTCCTCGAAAAAGTATTCAGCAGCAAGACCAAAGAAAGCTGCGAAGTTACGCTTAAGGTGAGTGGCCATCCTCCCATGCATGTCATCCTTTCGGGCATCTGCTACGAAAACGGGCAGCACTGCAAGCTGACGGCGACAGACATTACAGAACGTAAGCAGGCAGAAAAAGCACTGCGAGAGAGAGAAGAAAAAATGCGCAGCATTTATAATGTGGCTCCGGCTGGTATTGGTGTTGTTTCCAACAGGGTGTTGAAAGAGGTGAATCCCCGTATTTGTGAAATGACCGGATATAGCAGGGATGAACTTATAGATAAAAATGCCCGGATATTGTATCCTTCCGGAGAAGAATATGAATTTGTGGGTAAAGAAAAGTATGACCAGATAAAAGAAAAAGGAACCGGAAAAGTAGAAACACGGTGGCAAAAAAAGGACGGCACAATCATCCATGTACTGATGGCTTCTACTCCCATCGATAAAAACGATTATTCCAAAGGAATTACATTTACTGCACTGGATATCACCGAGCTCAAAAAGTCAGAAAAAGCACTGCTGGAAAGCGAAGAGCGCTTTAAAGCCTTGCATAATGCATCTTTTGGTGGTATTACCATTCACGATAAAGGAATCATTTTAGAATGTAATCAGGGACTTTCGAATATAACAGGTTATTCTTATGACGAACTCATTGGAATGGACGGTTTATTGCTTATTGCACCCGAATCCCGTGAAATGGTGATGCAAAATATTACACAAGGTTACGAAAAACCTTATGAAGCCATTGGTTTACGTAAAAATGGGGAATTATATCCGATAAGATTGGAAGCAAGAAATATTCCATACATGGGTAAACAAGTAAGAACCGTTGAATTCAGAGATATAACTGAAACCAAACAGGCAAAAGAAGCACTTCGTCAAAGCGAAGAAATGATGCGCAATTCGCAATCGGTAGCTCATATCTGTTCATATTCAACAAATCTGAATGTAACCGAAATAGATAAAAGCCAATGGGTTTGCTCGCCCGAATTTTACAAAATATTCGGGATAGACGAAAGCTATCCGCATACAATAGCAGGCTGGGCGGCTTTTATTCATCCCGACCACCGCGAAGAAGTTTTTGCCTACCACGAAACTGTTGTAAAGGATAAAAAACCGTTCAATCGTGAATATAAAATAATCCGTATTAACGATGGAGCAGAACGCTGGGTGCATGGTACAGGCAAACTTGAATTTGATGAAAAAGGCACGCCAATCAGAATGCATGGGGCTATTCAGGATATCACCGGGCGCAAACGGGCAGAGAAAGTAAGGCAGTTGCAACACAGCATTGCCCGGGCAACAATTACCACAAGAAACCTGAATGAGCTGTTTGATGCCGTTAGAAATGAACTAAACAGCATGATTGATGCAAAAAACTTTGTGATTGCTTTATATAATGAAGAAACCGGGATGTTGAGTGCCAATGTGGATAGAGATGAAAAGGATGAAATACCGGAATGGCCTGCCGAAAAATCGCTGAGCGGCTATGTTATAGAGCAAAACAAACCAGTGCTGTTGAAGAAGAATGATATCCTGCGCTTGCATGAAGAAGGAATCATTGATCTGATTGGAACTACTGCCGAAAACTGGCTTGGTATTCCCTTAAAAGTAGAAGGAAAAATATTTGGAGCTATTGTGATTCAAAGCTACGATAATCCTGATGCTTACGACCAATCGAGCATTGAAACCATGGAATTGGTAGCTCATGAGTTAAGTATATTTATTGACAGGCAACGAAGTGAAGAAAAGGCAAATAAACTTTCTACAGCAGTTGAACAAAGTTCGGTGTCTGTGTTTATTACAAACAGGCAGGGAATTATTGAATACGTAAATCCGTTCTTCACCAAATTAACAGGCTATACGCATAATGAAGTAAAAGACAAAAACCCACGAATCCTAAAATCAGGACATCATTCAAAAGAATTTTATCAGGACATGTGGGATACTATCCTTTCGGGTAAAGTCTGGGAAGGCGAATTCTTGAATAAAAGGAAGAACGGAGAACTTTACTGGTCTAATACAATTATATCGCCGATCTTTGACAATAACGGTCTTATAACAAACTTTGTAAGTATTAAAGAGGACATCACCGAACGTAACCAGGCCGAAGAAGCGCTCAAAGAGAGCGAAGCCAAATTCCGTTTTATTACCGATAATTCAATAGATGTGATCTGGCAGATGGATCTCAAATTAAAATTTACCTTCATCAGTCCTTCCATTTATTCTGTATTTGGTTTTACTCAGGAAGAATGGATCGGCTCGCGATTATCCCAGCACTGCACACTAAAAGAATTCTTCAATATGGGAAGGAAAGCGCTGAATGCTGCAAAACATTTCACTGATTTTGATCACCTGACCTTTGAGGCGGAAATGCTGAAAAAAGACGGCACTTCCATTCCGGTGGAAATAACCGGCAAACTGCTCTACAATGAAAAAGGACTTCCCAGCGGATTTCAGGGCTCCACACGTGACATTACCGAACGTAAAAAAACAGAAGCTGAACTAAAAAAACTAAAAGAAAATCTTGAAGATGAGGTACAAGAAAAAACCAAAGAACTGAAAGAACGGGTTTCAGAACTGGAACGCTTCCACAGTGCGACCATCGAGCGGGAATTTCGGATCAAGGAACTGCGCGATGAAATCGAGCGGCTGAAGAGAGGTGATGCCGGGCCTTAATAATTTGGGCCGGGTAAATAATGAAAAGACGGGAAGATAAGAAAAGGAGAAAAAATCAGGAACCATAACACCTGCGTTCAACAGCATTAATCAACAGTAAAAAAAGAAGGAAAAATGAACCTTAAAAATGTAATACTCCCGGTACTGATCTTATCAATGATTTCAATCTCTGCGCCGAAGTCAGACGCTCAAAATGCAGAATTCACACCTTCCGATACAATCTTCATCGCTTCGGAACCGGACTATCTGCCCTACTGTTTTGTGGATGAAAACGGCCAGGCTGCCGGTTTTTCCATCGATCTGTTCAACGCTGCTGCAACGGCTGCCGGGCTCAAAGTCAATATCAAAATAGGCGTTTGGAACCAGATCATGCAGGATTTGGCTGAAGGGCGGCTCGATGCGCTGCCGCTGGTGGGCAGAACTCCGGAGCGGGGAAATTACCTCGATTTCACCATGCCCTACCTTTCCCTGCACGGTGCTGTTTTTGTACGAAAAAGTACCAAAGACATCCATTCATTGGAAGATTTAAAAAACAAAAGTATCGTTGTGATGAAAGGCGATAATGCCGAGGAATTTTTAAGGCGCGAAAATATCTCGGATGAGATAGCTACGACCAAGACCTTCGAAGAAGCCTTCATCGCTGTCTCAAAAGGTCATCACGATGCCGTAATCACGCAACGTATTATGGGCCTGAACCTGTTGGAAGAATTGAAGCTCAAAAATGTGAACGCGCTCGATTTCCATATTCCCAAATTCCGCCAGGATTTTTGCTTTGCCGTGCAAAAGGGGAACACCAGGCTGCTTTCCCGCCTAAACGAAGGACTTTCCATCATTATTGCCAATGATACCTTCGAGCAGATTCGCGAAAAATGGTTCGGCCCTTCAATAAAACCCAAAATGACCTTTTGGGATATTTTCCGTATCGGACTGTTTGTTCTGATCCCCCTCGTTGTTATTACAGGATTTGTATCAGTCATTTTATTGCGAAAGGCAGTGAGGCGACAGACCGCTAAACTGAAGATCAGTGAAGAAAAATACCGAAACATAATCGTCAATCTGATGGAGGGCTTTTACAGTGTTACACTGGATGGCAACTTGCTGGATCATAACCGTGAATTTTCACGTATATTAAAATTGGATATCAACAAGGATCACAGCGGCATTCAACTTCCCGATTTCTGGCAAAACCCCAAAGATCGAAACACCTATGTTGAGGAACTCTTACAGAACGGAAGCATCAGAAATTATGAGATCAAAGCAAAAA
Organism: uncultured Lentimicrobiaceae bacterium; assembly: GCA_964654725.1. Classification (GTDB taxonomy): domain Bacteria; phylum Bacteroidota; class Bacteroidia; order Bacteroidales; family CAZZLL01; genus CAZZLL01. The sequence goes on from CAZZLL010000065.1 coordinate 4,556, forward strand.
AAACAGATGGAGAAAAAATAGTGGTACTGGCAAGCTCACGCCTGATAAAAAATGAAGCTGGAGAGCTGCTCAGGATCGAAGGCACTTTTCTGGATATCACAGACCGTAAAAAAGCTTTAGATGAACTTAATAGCCTGAAAAATCAATTGGAAGAAATAGTTGCCCAACGCACTGCCGAATTGCAGGAAAAAGTGGAAAAACTTCACCACAGTGAAAAAGCCATGCTCTATATGGTAGAAGATTTGAATAATCTGACCGCCGAACTGAAGGAAGAACAACACAAACTACAACTTTCCAACAAAGAGCTGGAAGCCTTTTCTTATTCCGTTTCTCACGACTTGCGTGCGCCCTTACGCCATATCAATGGATACGTAAATCTGCTGAATGAAAATTACTACGCCGACCTGCCCGAAAAGGCACAACATTACCTCTCTAGCGTAACTGATTCTACCACAAAAATGGATACTCTTATCTATGAGTTGTTACAGTTCTCACGAACCGGTCG
>CAZZLL010000066.1:0-4981 GCA_964654725.1 uncultured Lentimicrobiaceae bacterium
GGAGGCATTTGCCAATATCTACCGCAATTTCGCCCGAACGCTGATGGCCCGGATGGAAGGGAAGGAACCTCAGCCGGAGTGGCTCGATTTTCCAGGCGTGGAGGATGGTATCCGCGGCATGCAGTTCATTGACCTGGTGGTTGAAGCCGGCTTCAACGATAAAGTGAAATGGGTGAAGTGGCCAGGATAATTGTCTACCCCGATAATTGATGCTACATCATATATTTATCATTATTTCATAGCTTTATACTTTCTTTAGGACCTTTTGAACAGATTAACAAAATACCTGAAACGATTGTTTAATAGCTAAAATGATTTTCATGGAAGGGATGGGCATAAACATTCTGAACCTGCTGGCTGTGCTGTTTGCTGCATGGCTTGGAGGAACTATTGCACGACGCATTGGTTACCCGGCAATTCTTGGTGAATTAATAATCGGTATTGTGCTGGGCCCCGGTATAATGGGCTGGCTTGAATATACTGAAACGGTTAAAATACTGGCCGAAGTCGGGGTCATCCTTTTGATGGTATACATTGGTATGGAGATTAATTTTCACGACCTGAAAAAAGCTTCATGGCCAGGACTGCTAGCTGCAACTGGAGGATTCATTGTACCATTTGTTTTGGGATATTTAACAATTATCTGGTTTGGCGGCACAACAATGTCAGGATTATTTGTGGCTATTGCTGTTGGTGTAACATCCCTGGCAACCAAGAGCCGCATATTGATAGATCTTAAATTACTGAACACCCGGATTGCTGTTGTATTAATGGCAGGTGCACTTATCTCTGATACACTTGCATTGCTTATTTTTGCAGGGATACTTAATTTTGCAGATACCGGAGTTTTTAGTCTTTCTGAACTGGCCATTGTGGCCGGTAAAGCCGTCCTGTTTTTTGCGGTAACCATTTCCATAGGGATCTATGTTCTTCCCCGAGTGGGAAAATATCTTGCCCGTTCAAAATTCAGAAGCAGTACATTTTATTTTACCATCATTTTGATAGTTGCATTTGGCTATTCCGAACTCGCCGAACTGGCAGGGATGCACAATATTTTGGGAGCCTTTATAGCAGGCTTATTTATCAAAGACAACCTCTTCCCGAAGAAAATATCCAAAGAGGTTTATAAGTCTTTTTACGATATTTCTATCGGTTTTTTGGCTCCAATTTTTTTCGTCACAGCTGGATTTTTTGTAGATATAAATGTATTCCGCACGGACCTTCCCCTACTTCTGGTTGTAATTTCATTGGCCATTATAGGCAAAATAGTGGGTACAGCACTGTTTTACCTGCCTACAGGAAATGGTTGGCGCGAAGGAATCACTGTTGGTGCAGGAATGAATGGTCGCGGTGCAGTTGAAATTATCATTGCTGGAATTGGTTACGAAATGGGTATTATTGACAGTACTATCTTTTCAATCCTTGTATTTATGGCCATTTTTACCACGATGACAGTTCCCGTTCTGCTGAAATGGACAACTAACTGGCTTCTTAACAGGGGTGAGCTGGTTCTTATGGAACAAAGAACACGGTTTCTGATTCTTGGCGTTAATCCGGTAAGTCTGATACTTGCAGACCATCTAAAAGAAAAGGCACCAGTTACAATGATGGACACAAACAGGGAGGCGGTGAATATAGCCAATGAGAAAGGCATAAGCTGCATTCATGGCAACGCTTTAAAAGAAGATGTAATGGCTGAAGTACAGCCTGAAACTGTGGTCTCCTTCATCGGATTAACCGGAAACAGTGAAGTAAATGTACTTGCAGCACAACTCGCGCAGGAATCATTTCTGATACCAAATAGTTATGTGGCCATATCAAAAAATGAAGATGGTGTGGACATTGATATGCTGGAATCCCTTAAAACAAGCAGCATGTTTGCAATGAAAGTTTTTCTGGATGAGTGGAATGGGAAAATCACAAATAAAGAGCTGCAAGAATACAGGGAGGCTGTGGCAGAAAGAACCGGTACACGCGAGTGGGTCAAAATAAAAAAAGCGAATGGTATAAACACACTTCCATTGATTATTGAAAGCAACAATAACAACAAGAGACCATTTCACTTTGCTGATATAATCGAACCGAACGAAAAAGTTATATATCTTGCTTAATATTGATTTGAGCGAAACATCATCCTGATTTTTACCGAAAGAGACCTCTCTCCGCTATTGCCTGCCCTGGTGTTGATTTCCGGTAAAACCGATAATTGCATCAGTTATAAAACGGCCTGTTCCGGATAGATAATAATAATGTTGTTCTCTCTATACTTATTGATATTGCTATTCATAAAAGACTCAAATTTTCTGCTGTAAGAAACTGTCTTCTTCCTTGCATGAATGAATACCAATAAATCTGATGCAGATTGTTTAACCTCAGTTTCTTCCAGCCTTTCGGAGAAGGATCTGTTATATATGAAGTATTTTGAAATTTTGTTGTCCCGGTTATATTTATCGATGGCATCAATTGTACTCTCAGACGCGCAATGAATAACAATTTTAATCTGAAGTTTTTTTATCAGGTAGAAAATGGTATCTAACCAAAGTGAGAATCCTTCTTCATATTGCACATTGTTCGCACAAAAAAGATGAATGTTTCGGATCTTTCTGAACTCTGCCGGAGTCTTTAATACCAGCAACATCTGTCTTGTTTTTTTAAGAAGGTTGCCCAAAACATTTCCAAAAAGAGCGTGAAAGGGTGTGGACCGGTCATTCCACCCAATAATGATTGCTGTGGCCACAATTTCTTCGGCAGCCCTTACAATTCCATTTGTAACAGTGCTGTCGATACGTGACCCGGTCTCAAAACTGACGTCGGTCTGTAAGGAATCTATCACCTCTAAAACCTTCCCCTGGTTTTCATCTATTTTTCTTCTTACATGCTCGCGGTGAGTAAATACGGTCAAAGGATAAATAGGTATATCATCCTCCTCCCGCTTTATCAACAGCGCAAATTCAAGAAGATAATCCATATTTGCAGGATTGGCTACTGGAACAAGTATTTTCTGTTTAATCTTCCTTTTGCCAGAAATTGAGTTGTTCCTTTCCAGTAGTATCTGCTTTCCGGCTTTCTGTGTAACATACGTACTTAAAATACTGGTTGTAAGAATCAGGATTACTGTGTTGTTCAAAAGGGATTCGCTGACAATGCCCATGTTAAAACCTATAAGAATAATAGCAACTGCAGAAGCCGCCCGTGAAACACTCATTCCAAAAACAAGATTTGTCTCTACGTTTGAAAGACGAAATACTCCTTTTGAAAGCAGTGCTGCCAGGTATTTTGTCAACATGGCCACCAGTATCAAAATCAGCAAAAATCCTATCTGTCTGGGGTCATCAATATATACACGAAAATTAGCAAGCATGCCTATGGAGATCAGAAAAAATGGAATGAATAGGTTCTGTCCGATAAACTCAATTCGCTTATACAAGGGAGATGTATTAATAATCTGCCGGTTAAGCACCAATCCGCTGAAGAAGGCTCCGAGAATAGGTTCAATATCAAGAAGCCAGGCAATGGCTGCAGACATAAAAAGCATGACCATTACAAATATATACTGAACGCCCAGTTCGCCTTCATACCGGCTAAGGAAATATCTGGATAGACCGGGGATCACCAGGAAGATCACCACGAAAAACAATAGAAAACTAAGAAGAAGATGGAACATAGAACTAACCTCCAGTCCCTGATCAGAAAAATTAATAATCAGCTCCATGGATACCAGTGCCAGGATATCAGCAATGATTGTTGCCCCGACAATAATGGTTACAATTGACTTATTAACGATCCCAAGTCTCCCCATAAGGGGATATGAAATAAGCGTATGAGAAGAGAGCATGGCACCGATAAGCCAGGAGGCATAAATACTATAATCGAGCAGGTGGCGGCTAACCAGAAATCCGAGCAGAAAGGGCACCAGGAAGGAGGCCAGACCGATAAAAATACTCTTTAACTTATTCTCGATAAAATCAATCAGATCGATTTCGAGTCCCGCGAGAAACATCAGGTACAACAACCCCATCGTACCCAGCAGACTAAATTCCAGGTCGGAACCAACCAGGTTAAAGCCATGCTGACCAATCAGCGCACCACTTAATAGAAGTCCAACAATAGAAGGAATACGAACCCGCTCAAAAATAACCGGTCCGATAAGAATGATCGTAAGCAACAGGGTAATAATGATAACAGGCTCAACAAATGGTATCTGTATGTTCAATATTTCCAAATCGTATATTCTATTATTGTTTCAACGTAAATGAAATCTATCATCAGAATCTTTGTGCCGGATCCTGGCTATTGAACCCTGTTTTTACAAATATACACAATAAAATCAGCCTGCAGTATAAACACGTTCCGTTCGAAAATGTTGTAATATGCTTTATCTGCATCAGCACAGTTAGTGCTTTTATGAATCACAATTGATGGCCCAGTAAAGCTAAAGCATCTGCAGGATCCGCATTAAATCAATCTGCTGTACTTAAAAAATGTTAAAATGTTTTTCTATTACAAAACAGTTCGTATTTTTGCGAACGATATGAAAGAGATTATTGTACAGGAGATAATAACCAGTGAAACGAAGAGGGCGGCGCGGTATGCCAAGGCCCTGGGACATCCCGTAAGGCTGTATGTGCTCGAACTACTGTCGAAACAGTCTTGTTGTTACAGTGGTGACCTGACAGAGGACCTGCCCATTGCGAAATCGACGCTCTCCCAACACCTGAAAGAGCTGAAAGATGCAGGACTCATCCAGGGTACCATAGAGGCTCCGCGGATCAAATACTGTCTGAACAAGGAAAACTGGGAGGAGGCCAAAAGGTTGTTTGAAAAATTTTTTAACAAATAGTATTTTTTTGTTTTTATTGTTCGTTATTAGACGAAATGCGAATGATTAACAACAGTACTTAAAAGGTAATAAACATAAAACAAAAGAAACCATGGAAATTAAAGTATTGGGCACAGGATGCCCGAAATGCAAGGCACTTGA
>CAZZLL010000067.1:0-4639 GCA_964654725.1 uncultured Lentimicrobiaceae bacterium
TCCTTGAGGATGAAAGGGCCTATGAGATGATCAGTCGTTTGCTTCCTCAGGAACCAGACCTGCAAAATGCGGCATAACCGAAAATGGAAAAGATAAAATGCTGAAATACTAATATATAGCACATGAAGACAACTTATAATTGGTTGAAATCATGTGATTTGATAACAAGTGCGAAACTTTAATGATTAAAAAAAGCAGCAAAATGATAGTTAGTAAATCTTTAAGTTCTATTCTCAAGAAATTCAACGCTTTAGAAATGTATTTTTCAACCGTTTTTTCCGAGATAGCCATTTTCCGGGCTATTTCGCTGTACTTTAGGTTTTCGTATTTGCTTAGAATAAATGCTTCGCGCCATTTATCGGGGATTCTATCAACTGCCTTATGGACTTTACTGCTATCAAAACATTCCTGTCCATTCTCTTCGGTTTGATAAATTGTGTCGGCATTAAAGCTATACGCCTCCATTAATCTTTCCTCTTTTACCTTTTTATCCCTAATGAAGTTGAGACTGGAGTTTCGCACGGATTTATAAACATAGGGTTTCAGGTCGGCAATGTGATTTACTTTTTCGTAGTTCTGCCATAGCTTAACAAATACATTTTGCACAATGTCTTCCGACTGTTCATAATCCTTCACTATACGGAAGGAGGAAAAAACCAACGCATGAAAATTCTCATTAAAAAGGCTCTCTATTTTTTTTTCAATAATTTGATCTTTCATTGAGAATTTCTGTTAATCAAAAAAACCTTTTATAAATAAAAGCAATTTTTTTATCCATTTTGATTTTAGATCCATCGAGTTATTTATAAGTTCGAATTTACTCTCATCGGCTGTTTCGGCATTTATTAGTGCTAACGAATCATTCTGCTCAGCGATCCACATTCCTATTACGGAGAGTGCGGCACACCTCGTGAGGTAAATAACCTGGTTGTAATCAGAATCACCTTTAAAGGCAATGGCAATAAACTTGTCCATGGGCTGTATCGATAAATCAATAGATTGAGTTCTTATACCAACTCTTTACTCCTAAATTCAAAAGCCATTGCTGCCAGGCCGCCCAAAAAAATTATTCCTCCTATCATTATTCCCTTTGCTAAAATGCTATTACTAACAATAAATCCCACGATACCGATAATACAAGAAATTCCATTCAATAAAATTAAAACTCCTGAGAGTTTTTTTAATTCCTTAAACATCAAAATTCCGTAAATTATTGAAGGGATACCTAATATTGCGTAGGCCGTACCATTCATAAATCCAATAATCGATTTACTGTTTGCCTGAATAAATTGTGATGCGAAAAATATTTTGTCGGGACTATCGATTGAATTGCCTGCAATTACGGGAACTACAGATATTTGAATAGAGTAGCATACTATGTTAATTATTCCGTAAATGGGAATAAAAACTAATCCAAATATGGCAGAACTCTCATACTTATCTTTAAGAAAACCATACAGAAAGGTAAATAATACCACTGCTGTAATGGTTAAAAGAGTGGCATTTACATAATTTCCAATAAAGAAAAAGTCAGGTTTTGATGCCCAGCTTACGTAATCTGTGTAAGTCCAGGTGCTTTCGACCTGCGACATTGAAACCCCAGTGAAAACTATCCATATTACAGTTTGAACTAACAGTATTATGGAAGTTATTCTTACTTTATATTGATAGTCATTCATTTCTTATAAAAACAATGCCCCCGTATATTGCACCGATTGATAAAAAACCTGGCAGAAAAATTAGCAGGTTTCTTGTGAATTTTGAATTTTTCATAATCTCAGAAGAATAGTTTAGCGAACATTTAATCTTCAAAATAATTTTTCCTGACTTTCATTTCTGCCAAAGTAATTTTTAATCCTTCTTTATAAGAGGGATATTTTGGTTTCCAACCAAGTATTTTTTTGGCTTTTTCGTTGGTAACTTTACAATTCATTTTTACAATTTCCATAAAATCTTTTCCCAGCACCAATCGGATTATAAAAGAGGGGATATGTGCAGGGCGTTTTCTATTCATCAATTCAGCCATAAAATTGTTAAAATCTTTTTGTGTAACCGGAGTGTCATCTGCAATGATAAATTTTTCGCCCAAAGGCTGCTTTTGTATGGCCTTAACAATTGCCCCGGCAGCATCTTCAGCGTGAATATTGGGTATATAATTATCACCTTTCCCAATAATTTTACCCTTATTGTTATCTACCATATTGTAGATGAACTTAAATAAGCCGCCATTACCATAAATTTTCCCGTACATTAACTGTATTATTCTTGGGTTACCGGTTTTCATGGCATTTTCGACCATAATATCTGTATCTGCACCTATTTCGGTTATTCCGGCACGATGGATTTTCCGGGTTTCATCAACAATTTCATCATTTTCGGTTTTGAAACTTACGCCACCCGGAAGAATTATCGGAACATTAAATCGTACAGCCAAATCCAGAGAATTTTTAAAAAAAGCATTTGTATCGCCTCTTAATTTGACTTTTTTGGTTTTTGTCATTCTTTTTCCCGGCACAATCGCAGGCATTGCAAGCAAAACAATAATATCAAGTTTTTCGGGTAGTTTATCGTTAAATGTTTCTGGATTTAAAATATCTCCCTGCATTGGAATTGCTCCAAGTTGCCTGATTTTTTCAATTTTGGATTTTGAACGGGTCAAAGCATAAACTTCATTTATTTCTGCTATGAGTTTGGGCAGCAAATAACTACCTACCAGACCTGTCCCTCCAATGACAAGTATTTTCATATATCTGTCTTTTTATTTTTTTGCAATTTAAAGTCAACCAATAAAACACTTATTGATATTGCACTCGAAACAATAAATATCCAATAAGGAAAATCATCGTATTTGTTATCAGATAACGTGTTTATAAGAATAGTAATGTATAACGCAAAAAATGTAAACCAAAATTTTTGTCAACCTATTCATTTTTTGTAGTTTTAATATACACCCCTCTGCTTAAAAATATTTTTGGTTTTGAGATGATTTCAAATCCTTCTTCTTTAAGAGCATGTAACATTTCGTTATACACTTTTTTTGAGATATGAAAATTTGGTTCTACAATCAATATTTTTCCATTGGGTTTAAGCATTGATTTTAATTCCGAGAATAAATTATCCCTGTTGATTTCGTGAATTACGTAAAACGCGAGAATAAAATCAACTTTGCCCTGAAAATCTAATGTATCGGTTTTGGCTATATGCAGAGTAACAGTATCTTGGTATTGTGTTCCTTTGATTTTTGCTGCAAGCAAATCTAACATTCCTTCCTGAACATCAACGGCAAATACTTTTCCTGAATTTTGAACAATTTTTGCCATTTCGACAGTAAAAAAACCGGGACCACAACCCAAATCCATTGCGGTAATGCCTTCTTTTACATAAGGTTTGACAATTTTTCTCGGATTTTGAATAATTCTCCTAAAAAAACTATCCAACATTCCGGCCTTTTCTACCGGACATATATTTTCTGTTTGGTTCATTAAAGTTGATTTACATATCTATATTTTGGAATAATTGTATATCGAACAAACTATCTACTTTTTGCAAAAAATCGTTTTCTCTGTTTTGATTTAATTCGTAGTGAACTGGAATTGCAATTTACCGAAAACGAGTTTTCGGAGTGGGCTCAAAGTTTTGCGAACAATTAATCATCACTCATCATTTTTAAAATGATTGTGGATTTGGCAACTCTATAAACGGAATTTAAATATAATATTTCCTTATGTTTATAATGAAAATTCTAATCCTTCAAGAACAAAATAGATACAGTATTATTTTCTGAATCAGTCAGCTTTAATACATAAACCCCTGTTTGTAATGATGCTACATCGAAAGAGTTGGATTCTATTCTGCCTACCATTTTTAGGGTTCCTGATCGATCGATAATTTCATAACTTTTATACTGTTTGCCTTCAAGGTAAATAAAGCTCGTAACCGGGTTAGGAAAAATTGTTGATTTGTGTTCAGAAATATTTGGTATTGATATTGTTGCTTCATCGACAATCGTTAGATAAAATGATTTTTCGAAGGTGTTGCTTTTGTCATCCTCGGTCCTGATTCTTATCTGGCGACTATTAAAAGTTCCTACATGAAAAATCTCTTTGGTAAATAGCGAATCATTTGATATATAGAATGAACCATTATCTTCATCATTACTGCCCGAAACTAATTCAAAGGTGTAACTACTCTGTATGTGGGCATTAGTTGCCAATTTTCCTATAAAAGTACCTATTGGCTGATTCTCAATAACATCAGTATCAGATAATGATATATCTGTAGGACCGTAAGGCAATACTCTGATAGTGAAATCCTTTTCAAACTCGAACCCACAAGAATCAATTGCTGCCAGGGTAATTTGGTATATATTCAGTTGATCGGCGGGACTATAATAAAACCCGAATTGATTTTTTAATGAATTATCTTCAACAAAAAAACCTAAGCCATACCGAACAACTGTAGCCTCATAGTTTCCGTCAGGATCTATAACACCAATATCTGCCACCCATAAGCCATCCAGCCCTGTTTCATAAAAAGCGGTATCGGATAAAGCTATTGCAGAGGGGGGCAAATTATTTCCTATTTTGTATTTAGTAATTGTCCCGTTATTCTCAGCCAAATATGCAGTTTCTGAGTCCTT
>CAZZLL010000068.1:0-4587 GCA_964654725.1 uncultured Lentimicrobiaceae bacterium
TCAAACCGCGCTGCATACACTCTTCAATAGTGTATCGGGGCGGATCGATGTAGTACCTCTTTGGCAATACTATAAAGATATTTGCCATTGGAACTGTTTTCTCCACTGACAAAAACAATGATATCCTTACTTGCAGCAAATTGTGTTAATTGGGCATCTCTGTTCAAAACCTGCTTGCATATGGTATTATGAATTACTAAATGACCTTTTTGGGGGTGTTTGTTTTCATCAATGTTCTTTTTTATAACTTGCTGTATTTTCAGGTATTTGGTTTTGTTCATGGTTGTTTGCGAGAAAAGAAATACAGCTTTTGTGAAATCAATCTGAGTAATATCTTCTTCTGTTTCAATAATGATTGTCTTACAGTTTATCTGGCCTTTTAATCCAATAATCTCTGCATGGTTTTTCTTTCCAAATAACACAATTTGTGCATGTGGATGCTTTTCGCAAACGTCAGCCAATTGTTGTTGAAACTTTACTACAATCGGACAGCTTCCATCAATAAGGCTGATAGTGTTTTTTTTGGCTATATCATAAGTAGAAGGGGGTTCTCCGTGAGCCCTGATAAGTACGTGTGTGTTTTTAAGGCCCTCGAATTTTTCTCTGTTGATAATTATAAGGCCTTTGTCTTTTAATCGTTTTATTTCTTCCTGATTATGAACGATCTCTCCCAGGCAATAGAGTGATTTGTGCTTTTTTAAGTAATCCTCTGCCAGTTTAATAGCTCGGTTCACTCCGGTACACAATCCTGCATGACGATCAATAGTAATTTGCATCCCTTGAAAAATGTTTGACAAAATTAGGGATAAGAGGGATAGCGTAGCAAGTGAAAGCCATATATATTTTCACAAGTTGATAACAGCTTTAATGTTTGTAAAAATTACTGATATTTGTGGTAATGGTGATAAAATTGGGTGAACCCGCCAGATGATAGGTTGCTCTGGAATAATTGAAGTGAAATTTGGATATTCTCATCCCAAACCCCCAGGAGAAGCCTACTGTTGCAACACGTGTATCCACTTGCATTTCCTGTCTTTTTTGATAATTGTATCCAAACCGGATATAGAAATTCCGTGCCGGGATAAATTCTCCGCCAATAATGATGTGCCTTAATATTTTATCCGCGATATCTTCTGCTTTTCCTTGTTCAATGATCTCACCAGTAAGTGGATCTATTCTGGGGGCTTCATTTGGGTCATCATAGGTCAGGTCGAATTTTTCGAGGTGATGAAACAAAATAGAATAGCGGAAAGGGACATGCTTTAAGCGCTTGGAGATACCCAGTTGTAATTCAAAGGGTAAAGGTTCAGGGTTGCCGGGTGTGTAGGTTGAAAGTTGGCGTCCTATATTTTTAGCAATAAAAGAGGCCGCAAATTTGGTTTCCGGGTTGTAATAATTGGCTGCAACATCAACTGCAATTCCAAATGAATAATATGACTCCAGTGCAGAATAAATCATACGGAGGTTAGATCCAATGGAAAAATTTGAATCCAGTTGGCGGGCCCAGCCGATATGGAAGGCATTTTCGCCCACATTGAAATCTTCATAGGTTTGTCCGAATTCGTCAGCACGTGTAAATTCTCCGTAATCAATATATACAAAACCGGTGGTAAAGCTGCCCAGTTTATCAAATGTCTTGCTGTAGTTAACAAATCCGTATTTTATATCTGCATAATAATCAACATAGCTCAGTACCAAATGATTGTCCATTTCTTTTGTGATCAAAGAGGGATTGCTAAGGGCCAGGGAGAGGTCGTTGTCTTTTATTGCCAGAAAATTTCCCCCCATTGCTGCTATGCGGGCAGAATTAGTAAGATTTAGAAATTCATAGGTGTTATCGCCGCCAATTTGTGCCTTGATGCTGTTCGAAAAAGTTAGATGGAATAAAAATATAAACAGGAGTATAAATTTCTTCACGGGCATTCCGTATTTTTAATCAGATGTAAAAATAGCTATTTATTTTGAGTTAAGATAGGGAACGGAGGTAAATGAGAAATATTGCTGAAGTGTAACATTGGATATTGATATCTCCCTACTCCTTATATTCAAGCGATCTTTCCTGCTCTGTTATCGGGCCGCTGGTTTCCATACAATCACAGGCGGAAAATAAGACGGAAAAAAGCAAAAACGGTACAAGCTTACGTTGGGTATACATATTTAGCTATTGGTTTTGTTTTCTCAACAAGTTTAATGCGCTGCCGGCTTTAAACCATTCTATCTGAATATTGCTGTACGTATGATTTGCCATTATGGTTTCTGATGATCCGTTGGCATGTTCCAGTATAATTATGAACTTGCTTCCGGGTGCAAAATTTTCCAGGCCTTCAAAATGAATGGTATCATCTTCCTGAACCTTTTTATAATCAGCTTTATTATCAAAGGTTAGCGCCAACATGCCCTGTTTTTTCAGATTGGTTTCGTGGATACGTGCAAACGATTTCACCAACACTGCCCGTACATTTAAAAAGCGGGGTTCCATGGCTGCATGTTCCCTGGATGAGCCTTCGCCATAATTTTCATCACCAACTACAATGGTTTGAATGCCCTTATTTTTGTAATCTTTGGCCACCTCAGATACTTTGCTATAATTTCCGGTATCCTGGTTTTTAATATAATTTGTTTCATCATTGAAATAATTAACGGCACCCATGAGGAGGTTATCTGAAATATTCTCAAGATGTCCCCTGAATCGCAACCAGGGTCCGGCCATGGAAATATGATCGGTGGTACATTTCCCTTTTGCTTTTATCAGGAGTTTTAAGCCCTTGATATCTTTACCATCCCAGGCTTCAAAAGGTTGCAATAATTGCAGGCGTTTGGAGTCGGGGGTTACATTAATATCAACCCTGCAGCCGTCTTTCATCGGGGCAACATAGCCGGGATCTTTGACCTCAAATCCGTTGGGGGGTAATTCAATTCCCTGTGGTTCATCCAGTTTGATTTTCCGGCCTTTTTCATTAAGCAGTTCATCTTTTAAGGGGTTGAAGGTCAGCCTGCCTGCAATAGCCATAGCTGTTACAATTTCAGGAGAAGCAACAAAGCTGTGGGTGTTCGGATTGCCGTCATTTCTTTTTGCAAAGTTTCGGTTAAAAGAGGTGATAATGGAATTCTTTTTATCCGGATCATCTGTATGCCTTTTCCATTGTCCGATACACGGGCCACATGCATTGGCCATAACAACGCCTCCAATATCATCAAAGATCTTTAACAGTCCATCCCTTTCAGTTGTATACCGTATCTGTTCGGAGCCAGGAGTAATGATAAATTCAGATTTTACTTTCAAATTCTTATTGGCAGCTTGTTTGGCAATTGACGCTGCTCTGGTTAGGTCTTCATAGGAAGAGTTTGTGCAACTCCCAATCAGGCCGACTTCAAGCTCTATTGGGTATTTTTTTTTATTTACAATTTCAACGAATTCCGAAATGGGGTACGCAGCGTCAGGGGTATAAGGTCCGTTGATATGGGGTTCCAGTTCATCCAGATTTATCTCAATCAGCTGGTTAAAATATTTCTCCGGATGTTTATATACATCTTCATCAGATCGGAGATGGGTTTTAAGCTGATCAGCAAGCTCAGCAACTTCTTTTCTTCCGGTTTCCTTGAGATAGGCACTCATTTTGTCATCGTAACCGAAAATAGAGGTGGTTGCGCCGATTTCAGCTCCCATATTACAGATTGTCCCTTTTCCGGTAGCAGAAAGTTTATCGGCTCCTTCTCCGAAATATTCAACGATAGCCCCTGTGCCCCCTTTTACGGTGAGGATGCCTGCCACTTTCAGGATAATATCTTTTGCTGAAGTCCAGCCATTCAGTTTGCCAGACAATTTAATACCAATAAGTTTAGGCATTTTAAGTTCCCAGGGCATTCCGGCCATTACATCTACAGCATCGGCTCCGCCCACACCGATGGCAACCATTCCGAGTCCACCGGCATTTACCGTATGAGAGTCAGTTCCTATCATCATGCCTCCCGGAAAAGCATAATTTTCCAATATTACCTGGTGGATGATTCCTGCTCCGGGTTTCCAAAAACCAATCCCGTATTTATTCGATACAGACTGCAGGAAATCAAAGACTTCATTGTTTTGTTTCATAGCAGTGCTGAGGTCTGCATTTGCCCCGGCATGTGCCTGGATCAGGTGATCGCAATGAACAGTTGATGGTACGGCCACTTTATCACGTCCGGCATTCATAAACTGCAATAAAGCCATTTGAGCAGTGGCATCCTGCATGGCAACACGATCGGGAGAAAAGTTCACATAATCTTCCCCGCGGATATATTCCTGCAGCTCATTCCGGTAAAATAAATGTGTATAGAGGATTTTTTCACTAATGGTCATATCCCTGCCCAGAACATTCCTTGCTTCTTGTACATATGCAGGATAATTGCTATAAAAACGTTTTATCAAATCTAAATCGAATAACATAGGCTTAAGTTTAACTTAATAACAAAGGTATATGATTTTGGTTTTCAAAAAGAATTTAGGAGACAGGAGATAAGAGGTAGAATCTTAAGCCGTCAACCTATAACCAATCTTCCTGACTTCGTCAATGGGACACCCAAGATTTTTCAGCAGTAATTTTTGTT
>CAZZLL010000069.1:0-4558 GCA_964654725.1 uncultured Lentimicrobiaceae bacterium
GGGCCTCCTCCACCTGTTTGATTTCATTGATATCGCGGTGGGTTCCTACAAAGCGCTGCGGTATACCTTTTTCGTCCCGCTCAACTATTATTCCTTTCCCCTGTATCCATTGCCAGTCTCCTGATTTCTTCATGAATCTGAATTTGACTTCAAAACGGTCAATCTCTCCTTTCAGATGTTTTTCAGCTTCATTCATCACATAATCAACATCATCGGGGTGAACGCGTTTTTGAAATTCATCCAGATTACCGGGAAATTCATCAGCTTCATATCCGCACATCTGATAATAGCGGGGGTCAAAATAAGTCTGATTTGTTTTCAGATCCCAATCCCACATACCGTCATTTGCTGCCAGCAATATTTTTGAAAGCCTGTCTTCATTTTCACTTAGCTTTTTATTTATTATTCTTTTTGCATGCAGCTCTTCTTCCAATTTTTTTGTCCGTTTAGCAAGCAGTTTTGCGAGTTGCTGCTTTTCCGAATTTTTTAAATCGTTCGCGGCCTTTATTTTAAGCATAGCTTTAAGCATAGCTATTAGCTCGTTTTTGTCAACTGGTTTGGAAAGAAAGCCTTCGGCTCCAACTTCGAGGGCATGTATTTTATTTTCGCTGTTTTCTTTCATTGCGGTAACAAAAACCACAGGGATATCGCACAGGTTTTCATCTTCTTTCAGCGTTTTGCAAACTTCAAAACCATCCGTTCCGGGCATCAGAATGTCGAGCAGTATCACATCGGGTTGATGTGTTTTTGCAAGCTCAATGCCTTCCGGGCCGTTAGGAGCAGTATAAATACTCCACCCGCTGAATAAATCGGAAATGAGGGTTTTTAATGAGAGCAGGTTGCCCTCATTATCGTCGATGGCAAGGATCTTTTTCATTGTTTGCTCCATGATTTATTATTTTCAAAGATTAAATCAGTTGTGAACTCATTTGCCGGCAACTCGCCGAATTCGTCTGCTCTAATATTTTTGGCAAGCCGGCAGTTGAGCATACCCGACTGGCCAACCAAAATATTGATGAATAAGGAATCAAATGTCATAACTCAAATATACTGATTTTTTGTAGATTAGAACTATTTTGTTCAACGCAATATGTTTCAATTTTGCCAGAACACACAAACATGTCTACACTCATTTTCTTATATTTGCCGCAATAAAAAACCTGTACCTATGAAAAGAAGCATTATTCTCATTATTGTATTTTATATTTCTTTCCTGACATTTCTCCATGCACAAAACAATCACCTGGCGTGGCCTGATGGTATTCCGGATGAATGTACCACCATCACGGTAGGCAAAAAGGCCTCTGCCGATGGCTCTGTCATCACTTCTCATACGGATGACAGCCACCGCACCCGTTCCTGGATGGACATTACCCCGGCCAAAGATCATCCAAAAGGATCCGAAGCCAAAATGTACAAGCGTGTCACTTGCGATACCCTGGCCATGCCCATTTATTTACATGAAGCAATTGGCGGCATACCCCAGATGGAGCATACCTACGGATTCATTAATACGGCTTATCCCTGCATGAACGAGCATCAGCTGGCTGTAGGTGAATCTACCTTTGGCGGCAGGGAGGGTCTGAAATCTGACAATGGCTTGATCGACTGCCAGCGCCTGGTGCAACTTATGCTGGAACGCTGCACTACCGCCCGGCAGGCCATTACGATGTCGGGAGAATTGCTGAAGGAATATGGATGGATAGATTACGGTGAGTGCCTTACAATAGCCGATAAAAAGGAAGTCTGGCATCTGGAGATCGTGGGTCCCGGCAAAGGACAAAAAGGCGCCATATGGGTGGCCCAGCGCGTACCCGACGATCATATTTCGGTAAATGCCAATGCCAGCCGTATCCGCATGATCGACCCGGACAATGCGGATTATTTCATGGCTTCTGAAAACATTTTTCAGGTAGCCCAGGACAGTGGCTGGTATGATCCCGATAAAGGCCATTTCGAGTTTTGCTATGCTTACGCACCCGAAAGCAGGCATACTTTGGCAGGCAGAAGAAGGGAATGGCGTGTTTTCGATCTGTTGGCACCTTCTCTTAAGCTGCATCCCGAATCAGAAAACTATCCTTTTTCCGTAAAACCCGATAAGCCGGTGAGTCTGCAGATGCTGGTAGATGTGTTTAAAGATTACTATGACGGCACGCCTTATAATTTTGTTAAAGACATCACGGTAACGGATGATAGTGGCAAAACGATCATTTCGCCCCTTGCCAATCCCTTTATGCCTTATGATATGAATAGGGTCTTTAAGATCAATGGCGGCTGGGGCTGGCGTGGAGAGCGCACCATAGCACGCTGGTATACCATGTATGCTACCATCACGCAATCGCGCGACTGGCTGCCTGATGAAATCGGTGGTGTGGTATGGCTGGCCCAGGACAATGTTGCTTCTTCTATTTATATTCCGGTATATTGCAGTGTAACGGACTTGCCCGAATCTTATAAAACTCCCGGCAGGGTGAACGGCTATACCCATGAATCGGCCTGGTGGGCTTTTAATCGTTTGGGAACACTGGCAGCACAGCGCTGGTACGACATGCATAAAGATATTGATAAGGTATGGAATCCCTGGCAGAAAGAACTTTTTGATAAGCAGCAGGCATTCGAGACTGAAGCCCTGAAGCTGCATAAAAAAGGAAAAGACGACAACCTTGAGGCTTATTTAACCAATTATACCATGCTTTGGGGAAAGAAAGTCGTGGATAAAGCCTGGGGCCTGGGAGATCAACTGTGGACTAAGTATGATGAATTGTTTTAACCCGGATAATTCAGGTTTTCACGATTTAGGTTTATGAATTATCCGGGTTAAATCTTAAGTATATAAAAACCTCTTTATCTTTTGCGTAGCTGTTTTCTTAAAGGGAACAGCCATGTATTCTATCTGGTGTATCCTGGAAAACTTATTTACATGGGCGTTCACATAAGCGTGCAACTCACGGATCAAGTCCTCTTTTTTCTTTTCCACAAAGTTTGTCAGTTCTTCCTTCATGTACTTATATTGCTCTTCCAGTTCTTCGAGGTTCATGTGCACCATAGCCACCAGCCTTCCTTTTTTCTCTATCACCAATGATTCTACTACATATGTAAAGCGATTGATCACAGATTCAATTTCTTCCGGATAGATATTCTCACCGGAAGAACCTACTATCATATTTTTTATGCGGCCTTTGATGTACAGATTTCCTTCATCGTCAAATATTCCTCTGTCGCCTGTTTTAAACCAACCATCTTCAGTAAGAACCTCTTTTGTAAGCATGGGTTCTTTGTAATAACCCCTCATAACATTCGGCCCTTTGGCCCAGATTTCCCCCTCACCACTTTGTGGGTCAGGATCATGAATCTTGAGTTCTATCCCTTCCAGGGCAGGGCCGGTAGATTCCAAACGGGTATTCGACGGGCCACTTCCTGCAAGCAATGGCGAAGTTTCTGTTAATCCATAACCAATGGCATATGGAAAACGGGCTTCACGAAGGAATGACTCAACCACAGGGTTTAGCTTGGAACCGCCGATACCGTAAAACTTCAACTCCCCGCCAAAGGTTTTCATTAATTTTTTGCCCGCCAAACGATTCAATAATTTGCGGAAAGGTGGAATTCTGTAAACAGCCTTGATAAATCCATTTTTCTGGAAAGTTTTAACAATACGCTTTTTATATATTTTCTCTATGAAAAGAGGAACCGTTAACATAACCGTAGGGCGCACTTTTTCCAATGCCGGTAAAAGCAGGTTAGGAGTCGGAGCACTTTTAAGGTAATATACACAGGAGCCTCCAAATAATGGCAATATCAAGCCTAAGGTATTCTCATACGTATGCGACAAAGGCAAAACTGACAACAACCGGTCATTTGGTGTAACCGGCTGTATCTTATGGGCTTTTATAGTAGTGAAACTGATGTTCTTGTGGGAAAGCATCACGCCCTTTGAAGTGCCGGTTGTCCCGGAAGTATAAATAATCGCCAGCAGATCCTCTTCATCAACAACATACTTCTTTTGAGGTTTTTCACTTATATCGAAATGAATTCTATCAGAAGCATCTGATGTAAAACTGAAATCTTCCATGCCGACAACAAACTCCAGCCCTTGATAGGATATCTCCTTTAACTTCGGCTCCAGGTCTTTGGATACAAAGATGGCTTTAACTTCTGCATGCTCCAAAACGTTGCTGATCTCCTTAGGCATAAAATCCGGAAGCAAAGGCACCGCTACTGCACCCATGAAAGCCAGAGCATAATAAGAAATGCCCCAATTGGGCATATTTTTACTGAGGATGGCTACTTTATCCCCTTTCCTGATACCTGCTTTTTCAAGACTGGCTATTAGGGCATTGATGTAATCGTTTACCTGATTGAAAGTCATTGCTTTTTCATCAGTAAAACTCAAAGCCTTTTCATCACCGTATTTTCTGAGGGTTTCAGCAAACAGGGCGGGTATGGTAAGAAAGGGTACTTGTTGCATATAAATTGCTTTTATTTAACGTGCTAATATACAACATTTAGCCTACATTATTCACAAAATGGCATAATGTGCTCAAATAATGTTGGTTAA
>CAZZLL010000070.1:0-4341 GCA_964654725.1 uncultured Lentimicrobiaceae bacterium
AGGTTTCCAATTTCATCTTTTCTGATATCATACGAATACCAATTGCTGTCAAGGGGTTCGTACCATAACATGAATTTTTCATCCGGTGAAAGCATTACGTTTGAGCCCACAGCAGATAGTATCTTACGGCTTTTTCCTGTTTTGAGCTCTGTCAGGTAAATATTTCTTTTACGATAGGATGACCAACTCCATTCTATATAATAGGGCCGAAAATCATAACCGATAAGCAATTCTTTCGTGTTTTTCGGATGATAGCTTATTTGTTCAATAGCAGTATCCTGAAGGAGTACAGTGTTTAAAGTGCTGCAATCTAAATAGGCAAGCAGGCTTTTTTTCTTTTCGTTCTTTAAGCGATTTAATTGATGCGGCTGTAATAGGGGATCCTGCCAGTGCCAAATATCCAGACGGGCAATCTCATCTTCCGTCAGACTGTCATTTTTAACTTTTTGCGTCGGGGTTTTGATGCCGAAAAGGAGCTTGGTGTCATCATCAGAGAAAAAAGGCTTACGATGTTCACTAATGACATATTTATCCGATTTGTTAAAGATATTGGAATCAAGCTGGTGGGATCTCTTTTTGTGAATATGCTGATAATATAAGCTGTATGTTTTCTCATCTGCGCTGTCAACACTATAAAGAAAGGCAATTTTTTCACCCTGGTGACAGACCACCGGGTTTTTAAAGTCTGTTAACTCAGAAAGAATACTTTGCCTGGTTTCTTTTTTCATATCATATACAATTACCGCTTTCTTTATTGTTGAATCGTTTTGCTGTATGCTATAAAGAAATGTTGTGCCGTTGTCAGAAATAACTGCATCCTGAATGTTCCTGATAAAAACAGTATCAAGTGTATATGTATTCAATATGATAAGGTGAAAAACATCCTTCTCCGATTCATTCTTTTTCTTTTTTTCGGTGCCTTGTGTACTGTCTGACTCCTCTGTATTAATAGTGTCATTAAGCGTTGACGGATAAAGCAGGATGCCGATCACAGTGCTGTCTTTTTTCGGGATGAGCACTTTTTTTAATGCAGGAAATTTTATCAGGCTGTCTGTTTCCGCAAGGAGTATCCCCAGGCTATCTTTAGGGAGCTTATCATTTTTCTTTTTCTCCAGTTTAAGCTGATGTACTTTCTCATGTTCCGGTTTTATCCGGAAGCAGATATAATTTTCAGCCGGAGATATAGCTGCTTTGTATGCACGTTGAATGTTGGTTTCACTATTTTCTTCATTATTGTATATAACAAGCTTACCATCCCCTTTATTTGGATTAACTTCATAGGTGATAAACCTTCCCTGATCAGAAATATTCTGGGAAGATATTTTTTTCCAGTCATCATACACCCTGTGATCCAGTGTTTTTTTTGATTGTTCCTGGGAGAATAACAATGTATTTGAAGCTGTGAAAAGGCTAATTACCAGTAAAACTCTTTTAAGCATATTGTCATAATTTGAAGTCAAAAGTAATCATACTGTGGCAATCTCCCAATGGGCAAATATTTTTTGGATTGTTTTCAGATCTAATTATATATATATAAGTAAATTATGTTATTAATATTGGTGTGGGGAACTTTATTTTTTACCGCAATTTATTAAGCAATTAAACACGTCCATACAAATTGTGTTAACTTTTTATTATTTATTCGCTAAAAATCAAATACTTTGGGTGAAAAAACGTAATTTTGCAGACGAATTTAAAAATTCCGACTATTTCAAACAGATATGAGTTATATTCAATTCGATAAAAATCAGTTAGTTAACCTTGAATATTCATTAAATAAAGAATTATTGAGGTCGAATCGGGCTGGATCTTATGCAAGTACAACTATAATTGGTTGTAATACAAGAAAATACCATGGTCTTTTGATCACCCCCTTACCACACCTTGATGGTGAAAATCATGTGTTGTTGTCTTCCCTTGATGAGACTGTTATACAACATGATGCCGAGTTTAATCTGGGAATACGTAAGTATCCGGGAGGTGTATATATCCCAAAGGGACATAAATACATTCGTGATTTTGATACCGAGCCTATTCCAAAACTGACCTATAGGGTAGGAGGTGTCGTGCTGACAAAGGAGATGGTTTTTGCTCAAAAAGAAGATAAAATATTTATCCGCTATACATTAATGGAAGCGCATTCGCCAACAACACTTCGGCTCAGGCCTTTTTTAGCATTCAGAAATGTGCATAAGCTGAGCAAAGCAAATAATGATGTATATAAAAAGTATGATAGTATAAATAATGGAATAAGCGTTAAAATGTACGCAGGCTATCCTGATTTATGCATGCAACTTTCAAAAAATGCCGAATATACGCATGTTCCTGATTGGTATTATAGCATTGAATACCAGAGAGAAATGGAGCGTGGGTATGATTTTTCGGAAGACCTTTACGTTCCTGGATTCTTTGATGTTCCCATAGAAAAAGGCGAATCTGTTGTTTTTGCTGCCGGGTTGGAAGAATCAAATCCTGCCTTGATCAAAAGACAATTCAATGCTGAAATAAAGAAACGCATACCAAGGGATAGTTTTGAACATTGTTTACTTAATTCTGCACAACAATTTATCGTGCACCGTGGCAAAAAGACAGAAGTTATTGCTGGTTTTCCCTGGTTTGGCCGCTGGGGCAGGGACACCTTTATTGCTCTGCCCGGTCTGACATTGGCAGAAGGAGATACAAAAACCTGCAAAGCTGTATTGGATACTATGATTGGAGACCTAAAAGGGCCATTGTTTCCTAACATGGGTGCCGGAAATGATTTGGCTTATAATTCAGTGGATGCACCGCTTTGGTTTTTCTGGGCTTTGCAGAAATACGCAGAAGCATCGAATATGCAGGCTACCATCTGGAATGAATACGGAAAGACAATACGATTGATACTGGAGGGATTGCGAAACGGAACAAGCTATAATATAAAGTTGCATGATAATGCCCTCTTGTTTGCCGGAGACCAGGGCGTTGCATTAAGCTGGATGGATGCTGTTGTGAATGGGAAACCCGTTACGCCCAGGGTGGGTTATGCCGTTGAAATCAATGCACTATGGTATAATGCCATTATGTTTAGCATAGAATCTGCAGAAGCTGTTGGAGATCATGAGTTCCTGCAGGAATGGATACCTGTTGCAGAGAGGATTCCTGAAAGCTTTATTAAGACATTCTGGGATGGACGTAGGAATTACCTGGCCGATTTTGTAAACGGTGATTTCAAAGATTGGTCGGTACGCCCAAATCAGATTTTTGCGGTTTCCCTTCCATACACAGCCTTGGAAGAAAGCATGCAGATTGCAGTTATGCAAAAAGTTAAGAAAGAACTCTTGACTTCGAGAGGTTTAAGAACACTGTCACCCAAAAACCCACAATACAAAGCTATATATACCGGAGATCAGAAACAGCGAGATGAAGCTTATCATCAGGGTACTGTGTGGCCATGGCTATTCGGCCACTATGCTGAGGCTTTCTTTAAATTATACGGAAAAGTTGCCCTGCAGCATATTGAGAAATATTATAAAGCTTTTGAAGGGGAAATAAATAAACATGGCATTGGCAGCATCTCTGAAGTATACGATGGTGACCCGCCTCACATTGCCGGTGGAGCCATCTCCCAAGCCTGGAGTGTGGCTGAATTGCTCAGGGTGTATAAAATGATTAGTATTTACAAATAAAGGATGTAATAAAGAATGAAAGTATTAATGTTTGGCTGGGAATTTCCTCCTCATATTACCGGAGGACTTGGTACGGCTTGTTATGGCCTGACCAAAGGCTTGCTCAGTCATGATACAGATGTTATATTCGTCGTTCCAAAAGCATATGGTGACGAAGACCAAAGGGATATGCGATTAGTGAATGCCAGTGATATTGCTGTTGATATTAAGAATTCGGAGTATAAAGAATTTTGGAAACGAATCACATACATGGAAATTGGCTCGAACCTGATTCCATATGTGGGGGCTGAAGATTTTGAAACGATACGTGAGAAAAGCACCCTGGATTTTAAAACATTGAAAGAGCATATACTTTCTGAAAAGTTTGAGTTTTCAGGAAAATATGGGAAAGATTTGATGGCAGAAGTTTCCCGCTATGCTCTGATTGCTTCTGCCATTGGTGCCTCAAATGAATTTGATGTTATACATGCTCACGATTGGTTAACATACCCCGCCGGTATCGCTGCCAAGCATGTGAGCGGAAAACCATTGATTGTTCATATTCATGCTACTGAATTTGACAGGTCAGGGGAGCATATTAATCAAAATGTGTATGATATTGAACGGAAGGGTATGGAAGAACAGGGCGGCGGCCATGCCCGCGATGAGCTGGTCGGTGACGCCCCCCAGCGCGGAG
>CAZZLL010000071.1:0-4239 GCA_964654725.1 uncultured Lentimicrobiaceae bacterium
AGATCTCTTCTAATCTTTTTAATGCAGCTCTGTAATCCACTTCTGTTTTAATCGGCTTTAATTCCATAATCACCAGGTTTAAATATTATTTGCACAGATTATACCGGACCAGCTCCGCTAGGAGCGGAACGTCTGTATAAGGATTGCCAACATGGAACCCCCAGCCCCGCTAGGGGCGGCATGTCTAGCCCCGCTAGGGGCAAAATCTCTGTAGCCGGGTTCACCCAACCAAATCATTTAATGAATAATCAGAATATTTATTCCTATCGGAACGTTGTAATCTGTTTATTTCATTTTTTGCTTGTATCTCAATCCATAACATGGGATCATGATTAAACAACCTTCCGAAAATTAATGCCAGATCATAATTTATTGACCGTTCACCATTTAAAAGCTTACTTAAATTAGAAGGTTTTAAACCTATGTAATCAGCAAATTTATTCTGCTGAATGTGAAGCAATCTCAAAATCGATTTTAAAAAATCTCCAACAGGTCGCACATTATTTGTTTCAGAATGGATATAATCTTCCATCTGGTATTTAAAGGAGAGCAAATCAATTTTACGCCTTTGATTTTCAGTACGGTTTCTCGATTTATTTAATAGTATAGCCTGAAAATCATCAAATCCTTTTGTACCAACATCCATTTTTGTTGTCAGGATACTCTCTTCCGGATCATTTTTAATTTTCTTCATGACTCATCTGCTTTTGTTCTATTTAAATACTTCTCAATCAACATTTCTCCATTTTCCCAATGGCTTCAAAAATATTTTTTCGTGTATTCATCAGGCTGGCATTTCGAAATTGACGGTTTACTTTGTTCTTCAATTTGTACGGACGGTTAAATGCTTCCTGCGAAACTTTAAAATATACAGCTAATTTTCTTATGGTCTCTTTTGAAAGTCCCTTTTGGTAGTTTAAGATTTTGGAAACTGTCCCTTTCGTTAAACCAAGAATAGGAACCAGATCTTTTGCCTTAAGGTATTGATCTGCCATCAATGATTTTAATAATACAACAGGATCAGAATCATTCAAAGTATTGTGCTCGTCATCCCATTTCTCAACCAGCAGCGTCAACAGTTCAATTTCATCCAGGACTTTTACATTATCCCCGGACAACATATCCTCCAGAATTTTACAATACCTTTCGTATTGCTCCTCGTTCTTTATTATTTTATATTTTAAAGTCTCCATTTCAATTATGTATAGATCAATAATCGTTCACATCAAATTGACTGCCTTCCTTACAAAGCTTTGTGTACTCGCTTTAGAATGGATAACCATAACGCGAAAGACTCTCTGCTCCTGGCATTTTTTAATACATAAGCCTCAATAGATTGCTTTTTAATTAAATGTGTTTTCAATGGCTTCAGTTCAAAAATACAATAAATGTTTCACAATATGAAACTTTCCATCATCTATTTGATAAATATCAGTACATCTATCACTTAAAAATATACTTTCGTTTAAAGGCAATATCATACTTCCTTAACATCATCTCGTACTCCTCTGCAAAGGAAATTCTCCGATGATGCTCTTGTTGGTCCTCAATATATTTGCATTTTGCTGCAATCTGACTATACCCGACTGAAAATGCCCCATAGCCTTCCTGCCACTGAAACCTGAATTTCATCCATGATTGCTCTTTTATGAATTTTGCTGAATTTGCCTTCACCTCCCGCATTAGGTTGGATGGACTGTCGGATGGATTAAAACCAACAAGCATATGGACGTGATCCGGCACATTATTGATGCATAGCATTTTATGTTTGCGGTTCTGGACAATACCGGTGATATACCGCCGTACCTCTTCAGATCCCTCGGGCGGTAAAATTCGATCCCGCGATAGTACCCCGAAAACAAAATGAAGATGAATTTTTGTATACGTATTTGCCATAATAAAGATGTTTTAATGTGTAAAAGATTAATGTGTGTAAAGGATTAATGTGATGAAGAATGGATATATCGAAGGGATTATGATTTCTTTTGTTATTTTATTTTAGTCATAACTAAAACTTTTGTATATTTACATAAATATTTTAGTTATATATTATGTATTCATATATTCCCAGAACCAGGTATATCGAAAGGGCAAGGCCTTTTATCGGAAAGCAATGTATACACACCTAAGATACCTGGGATACCAGGTGAAAGTGGGCGTTTCAGGAAATAAAGAGATCGATTTTGTTGCTGAAAGGGAGAATGAACGCATCTACATCCAGGCCTCCTATCTGCTTCACAGCGATGCTACCATAGAGCGGGAATTTGGAAACTTGCTGAATATCAAAGATAACTATCCGAAATTTGTGGTAAGTATGGATCAATTTCCGGGGGCCAATAGTTACAAAGGAATTCAACATTTACACCTCAGGGATTTTTTGTCGGAGACAAACCTATAAACTTACAGACATTTTGCTCCGCCTGGGCTGGACATGGTGCCGGGACCGTTTCTGCTTTATTACAATGTTCGTGCTACAGACATGGCGCCTGCTACAGACATGACGCTCCTAAAGGAGCTAAAGTGCCCCGTTGGGACATTCCTGCTACAGACATGACCGCCCCCAGCGGGGCTGGACATGACGCTCCCAAAGGAGCTTGGGGGCCCCGTTGCAATATTCAACACAATAATATAATTCATTGCCCATTTATTTGATTATAAAAAGTAATATCAATACTTTTATATAGCGATAAAGCTATAATCAAAACATGCACCCTCATGACCAACCTTGAAGAGAGACTCAAAGTCATCTATAAACTCGATCTGTTCTTCCTGATAGCCGGAATGGCAGAAATTTATCATAAATTAAATCACAATACTTTAAAAAAAACAACCCCATGAGAAAATTGATTTGTTTCCAGCTGGTTTTTGTCTTATTGCTTTCATTCAACCAGGTTGCTGCCCAGGGAGACGCTGAAAAAACAGCCAAAGAGGTAATTAAAGCATACAAAAACGAAGATGTCGCTTTACTGAAGAAACATCTAACCGGTATGATGTTGAATGTTATAGACGACGATTATTTTGAAAGCGAGGATGGAAAGCCATTGGTTGCGATTGCTCAGCAATGGGATGGTACCATTAAAGAGATCCGGTATGAGAAAAATGATATGATGGGGAGTGAAGTTTTGCTTGCATCAGCCTATTTTAGCGATAACCCCAACGGGAACCTGAATGTGGTACTGCTAAGCAGCTTTGATCAGTCAGACTGGAAAGCTTTTGCATTGGGTCTTACCGATATTTCAAGGGAGGAGTATGAAAAAGCAGCTGCAAGCATGGAAGCTACGGCTGAAAAGAAAGCGCCTGTAGCTGAGGTGGCAGTCAACAGGAAAGACTATTGGATTGAAATGGCCACCGGGGATATTATCGAGAGCCCCTCTGATGAAAAGGTTAAAGAATCGTTAAAAACACTGGATGACGATAACTTTTTTATGACACTCAATGGAAAAGATGACTTCCTGCAAACAACCATATCCGAAAAAGGGTATATCGTTCAGCATGGCGATGATGACGGGATGTTCGAGGCAGATGATTTTTTCACCTTCGAGCAGCTTGTTGATATTTTTATCGCCTATATCAATGAGCAGAACTGGAAAGAAAAGGCCAGTTGGAATGAAATGTAATCTCTTTTTCAATTGAAGCTGCTCCCGCAAGAAGCCACGTTTATCCAATCCACCCACCCGTTCACGTAAAACCCCCGAAAAACGTAACTATTCCAGGAAAATCCCGTTTAATTTAGCAGGCACAATATAAGTTGCTTTTACAGCATTTCGCATCGTAAAATGGTTGCCAGCGACCATATTCCGGTGCAACTCGTTGTAAATGAATGTTCATAACTTTGTTTGAAGATCATGTATTTTGCAAGTAATTTAACCAATTATTATAACGGGAATTCGTTCCAAAGCATTAAAAAAAAGAGACGGATCGAAAAACTTAACCCTATTGGATGCTAACAATTGTGTTATAGTTCAAAAAAAGTTACTAATTTTAATATTATTTTAACCCTCGGGCGTGAAAAAACTGGTTGTCATCATATCACTCATACTTATCTACAGGTCAGCCACCGGTCAGGATCCCCAATTCACCCAGTTCTATGCCAATCCGCTCTACCTCGCCCCCTCTTTCGCCGGTGCCACCGAGTCGGATCGCATAACCGCCGCCTACCGCAACCAGTGGGCCTCGCTCCCCGGTGCCTACGTCACCTACACCTTTTCATACGACCATTTTTTCGATAACTTCAATAGT
>CAZZLL010000072.1:0-3918 GCA_964654725.1 uncultured Lentimicrobiaceae bacterium
TCCGATACTCCTTCAGCAAATATGGATGAATAATATGGTCTCTGCTTTCCTTGGCAATGAATGTACGGTACTCAATATTTAAAACAACCTTATTCTTGAGTGCCTCAAAAATGGGTACAATATATTCAGTGCCTTTTGTCTCTTCTACTTTCTCAAAATCAATATAATTTGAAAGGTCTTCCTCATCGCTTTGCCTGTAAATGTTTATGGTATCCAATAATTTCTGAACAGACCCAGAAAATATTTTAAAAACTTCAATGCCATCAAACTGTTCTAATAACTTGGACGCAAACACCAATGAGTTGAGTTCTTCCTCATTTAGTGGTATGTTATCAATCGAATAATCTGGTTCATCGTAATAATATGTCTTATTGATTCGGTCAACTTTTATTGGCGCAAAGTATCCCAGCCTATCATCATAACGCATTGCATGAATGTCAGCATCGATAGTTCTCATTCCGATTGGATAAATTTCCAGTGCTCGTTCGCATGCTTCTTTTAGTTCATGCTTGGTAACGTATCTCTTCTCAACCAGACACCTGTTAATCATTCGATAACGTATAAGTGCTTCTTTATTTCGTGGCATAAGTAAAAAATTAAATCTCTTCGCAAATACACTGCATTACCATTCGATATGTTTGCAGTGATAATTAAATAATAGAGCACTAAATAAACTTCAACTAACCAAATATAATAAAAATGACTCACGCAAAAACTCAAAAACCAATTATTTCCGAACCCTCAAACAACACGGTAGCAAGGGTGCTGGTAACACCAACCAATTCTAATAAATGGAAAGGCTGCATTTATTTCTCGGCTTATGACCTCACGGGAACTATTTTGATGTACCTCAGCGATATTAAAAAAGATTACAGCGGGACGTTTCATAAAACACCCATTTATGCCTTCACCGCAAAGGATAAAACCAGCATCGAGACCAAAATATCAGAGAGACTACAATCAATTCTCAAAAACAAAAAATAATACTATGGAAACCATATCAGAAAACAATTTGCTCATTCAAATAGAGACTATCTCAAAGAACGCCTCAAAGTGTAACCTTGATTTTAAAAACATGGCTCAAAAAAAGGAATCTGTTAAAATAGTGGCAGAGTTCTTATCGATTACACTCGACCAAGCGGTACTGTTTTCCTGTCTGGTAGAGTTGAGTCTGCAAAGGATGGTAACTTTGGATTCTCTTGCCAGACATCTTAAATGCAGCGTGCTAAAAATTGTAGTTATTTTAAACGAGTTCGAAGTACTTGAGCAAAAAAATCTGATTAAAAGAAGAGTCAAAACTGTAAAAAAACAGCCGTCTTACAACGATATTGCATTTAGCGTCCCTCATAACGTAATTGAATCCCTTCGAACATCAGATAAAAACCTGCTCAAACAGGTTCTCAAATATAATTTACCGAATTTCCTTCAGCAAGTTATGAATATAACAAATGAGCGGGAACACGATTTGATTACCTCAAAGCAACTTATGGATGAATTAAACGAACTATTAATTAGTAATCAGCATCATGTTTTCATTCAGTATCTCAATAAGAATATCTCAAGAATTGAAAATAAATGCATTGCACTTCTCCTTGCATATTCACGGCTGAAAGGAGAAAACTTGATTGAAATTGATGACATGATAGATTCAATTTTTGATGATATTGCCGAGAATCTTGAAGTTCAAAGAAGTATCGTTTCAGGTCGCAATGAATTAATTAAGTCTGGTATCATTTGTCTTGAAAGTAACGAATTTGCCAATGAAAAATACATTGCACTTTCAAAACAAACAACTTCCATTTTATATCAGGACTACCCTGAACTTTTTGTTCAGGAAATTCAATCGGAAGGTATGATGAAAGCATCAACAATAACTGAGAAAAATCTATTTTTTACTAACGACATTGAATATCAAATCAATAATCTGACTAAAGTATTAGGGGAAAAACAGTTTAACCGTTTTAAAAGAAAAGCAAAACAGGAAAAAATTATTTCAGGTGTTACTGCAATCTTTTATGGTCATTCGGGAACAGGAAAAACAGAAGCAGTATACCAGATTGCCAGAAAAACCAATAGAGATATTATGATTCTTGATTTAAGCCAGACAAAAAGCATGTGGTTTGGGGAAAGCGAAAAGCAGGTGCAGAAAATATTTGATGATTACAAAAAACTCTTGAAAGCATCGACCATTGAACCGATTCTTTTCATTAATGAGGCAGACGGTTTCTTTTCAAAACGTTTAGGTTTGGACAACATCAGCAAATCAACAACACAAACCACCAATACCATGCAGAACATCATGCTTCAAGCCTTGGAGAAATTTGAGGGCATACTGATTGCCACCACAAATCTTGCAGAAAACCTTGACAAAGCATTCGAGCGAAGATTCCTGTTCAAGATTGATTTTCCGAAGCCAGACAGTGCAATCAGGACTCGAATATGGAAAAACCGTATACCTGAACTCTCTTTTAAACAGGCTGAATTATTGGGGCATAGATATGAACTATCTGGTGGGCAAATCGATAATATGATTCGGCAATTTGTATTAAAGAAGGTCATAAACACAAGGTTGGATGTTTTTGATGCATTGAATGAAAGTTGCAGCAAGGAAAGGAATCTTACAGAGCGAAAAAGAATTGGTTATTAGTATATTTACTACATAAATCGAACCCATGGCACGGTATTTAACGAAATCACGCTTCAATCTGGCACTTGACTGTCCTACAAAACTATTTTATACGAAGAAACCTGAGTATCCAGATTCTTCATCTGAGGATAGTTTT
This sequence comes from uncultured Lentimicrobiaceae bacterium, assembly GCA_964654725.1. Taxonomy (GTDB): domain Bacteria; phylum Bacteroidota; class Bacteroidia; order Bacteroidales; family CAZZLL01; genus CAZZLL01. The sequence goes on from CAZZLL010000072.1 coordinate 2,784, forward strand.
CTGGAAGCATTGGCTGAAGGTGGCTATCAAGTCGGGGCACTTGCAAAGTGCTATTATCCAGAGGGTATTGATATTGTAGAAAGAGGTTATGATGTTCCATTGAAAATCACCAAAGAGTTGTTGTCCAAAGATAATGTTGTAATCTTTGAGGCTGCCTTTCTTTTCGAAAATCTATTCATCAGGGCAGATATTATTGAGAAAAAAAGAAATCGAATCAATTTGGTTGAAGTCAAGGCTAAATCGTTTGGTGGCAAAGACAGCCATGATATGCTATCGAAAAAAGGTTTCTTGGATTCGGGATGGAAAAAGTATGTATATGATGTCGCTTTTCAGAAATACGTTATTTCTAAAGCGTTCCCTCTATTTGAAATCCATGCATATCTGATGCTTGCAGATAAAAACCGAGAAGCAACAGTGAATGGATTAAATCAAATGTTCCAATTAAAAGCAATTGATGGCAACCGAACTGTTGTTGAGATTATTGGCGATGTTTCCAAAGATAGCCTTGGTGAAGAGGTATTAGTAAGAGTAGATATCGATGATTTAATTGAAAGGGTTTATCAAGGAACTGATACCAGCACCCCAAGCAGTATGTCTTTTGTTGAAAAAATCAGGTACTTTGCCGACCATTACGAAAGAGATGAAAAGATAATCACGCCAATTAATAAAGACTGCAAGACATGTGAATTTACAGCCGATGCAGACCAACAACAAGAAGGTAAACTTTCGGGGTTCAAAACATGTTGGTCTGAACAGTTGGGGTGGGGTGAGGATATGTTTAATCTACCTAATGTTTTGGACATTTGGAATTTTCGAAAGAAAAATGAATTGATGGCGCAAGGCAAGTACCTGATGCGAGATATAGTTCTGGAGGATATTGGGGATTGCAAACCTCAACCTGATGGAACAATAAGCAGGGTTGAAAGGCAATGGATGCAAGTAAGGAAGTCCGTTGATTACGACCAAGAACCGTATCTTGATACTGACGGACTCAAAGCAGAATTCAGTAATTTCAAATTCCCGCTACATTTTATCGACTTTGAGACATCGATGGTTGCTATTCCGTTTTTCAAAGGTCGTAAGCCTTATGAGCAAACCGCTTTCCAGTTCTCCCACCATATTGTTTATGAAGACC
>CAZZLL010000073.1:0-3865 GCA_964654725.1 uncultured Lentimicrobiaceae bacterium
ACAGCCGGGATGATTGAAGATTTTTCCGATATCAACAATGTACTTAAAGAAAACGAGCAGGATCAACTACTTCCAGCCTCTTCTAAAGACATTGTTTTGCAGTGTATCGAAAAATCAAAAAAATACCTTAATGACAACAGGGATTTCCTCAACGAAAGGGTTATCAATGGTTTTCAGCGCGACTGTCATGGAGATTTGAATGCCACCAATATCTTTTTGTATGACGATCCCGTGATCTTTGATTGTATTGAGTTCAGTGATGAGTTTCGGATCATTGACGTATTGAGTGAAATTGCTTTCTTATGTGTTGATCTTGATTTCTATGACCATGAAGAGGCTGGTGATTTTTTCTACAGGAAATACTTGCAATTCGCTGGAATGAAAGAGGATAAAAACGACCATAAGCTCTTTAATTTTTACAAAAGCTACCGGGCCAATATTAGGGCAAAAGTTACCTTTCTAAGCACCAAGAAAAAAACAGATAACAAAAATAAAATCAGGCATATAAAGAAATACATTGATTTAATGAATAACTACTGCAACTATTTTTAAAGGGTCGTCCCCAATACCTTTTACCTGGTGTTTGTTATCTGTGAGTACAGTGTGTAATTTTTTTACCAAAGGTGAGAAAGGGTTTACCCACTCCCTCGGCGCCTTATGATTCCTCTTTTTTCTTAAATTTAGTCTGGGCCAGTAAAAGATTGATGATGATAACGAACATGGTTATCCCAACTGCAAGAATATAATATTTTAAAGCCACAGATATACCTATTCCAGCTGAAAATAAGATTGTAGCAGATGAAGTAAGATATTTCACCTCTTCTTCTTTTCTGTCGTAAAATACCATACCCGCGCCAATAAAGCTTATACCCAGGATAATAGCCTGGATAATCCGTATGGGATCAGCTGCGATGTGGGATCCTAATCCAAGGTCTATAAAATATATTACCAGGCTTTTTCCTAATAATACAAAAAGACATACAGCTCCACCTACGATCATATTGGTACGAACACCTGCAGGTTTATTAATTCTGCCTCGTTCATAACCAATAATACCTGTTAATACAGAAGCGATAACTACATGCAATAAATAAATAAGTTCTTTTTCAATTTCAATCATATTCCTGATCGTTTTTATAACGAGAAGGGTACAAAAGTTGTACCTATTTTTAAAACTGAAATCTTAAAAGTTCATATTGAGTCATGGGTGCCCTTATCAGTCTTATTATCATTGTATTTTTATCTGTTACCATTACTAAAATTGGGGCTCAATCGCTAATTAAAACAGGTCTGGCCAAGGATGTGGCAAAGTTTCAGGCGCGATCTGCATTCACCGGCGTAGGTTACACCACCAGAGAGTCGGAAAAGATAATTGATCATCCTGTACGGCGAAAAATAGTGATGACATTAATGCTGATTGGAAATATTGGTATTGTTTCAGCGATAGCTTCCCTAATGCTAACCTTTATTGATGGAGAACAAGAGGCCACCGGAAAGCTGTTAAAAGTAGGAATTATCCTATTTGTAATTCTGGCTTTTTGGGGCTTATCAAAAAGCAGGTGGCTTGATAAAAAAATGGTAAAGTTAATTGACAAAGCATTGAAAAAATTCACCAATTTACATAGTCAGGATTATGTTGCCCTATTAAAACTTCAGAAGGAATATGAGGTAACCGTCATTACGGTAAAAGAAAATGACTGGCTGGCAAATAAAAAACTCTCCGAACTTCAACTTACAGAGGAGGGTATTAACCTTATTGGTGTTGAGCGAGAGGATGGTACTTACCTGGGAACTCCCGATGGAGAAACAGAACTGAAACCTGGTGACCAGCTAACAATTTATGGGAAAGAAGAAAACCTTAGAAATTTAGAACAGCGCAAGCATAACCATAAGGGTGAAACCGAGCACCAGGAAGCCAAAGAGAACCATAAAAAGAACAAGAAAGAACAAAAGGAAAGAGACGAAAAGAATAATTAATTGTTGAAAACCCAGGCATGTAAAGAAAGTTAAAATATGAGAATTTATATTGGATGTAGCGGATATGCATATGATGATTGGAAAGATGTTTTCCATCCTGGAGACTTATCCCAGGATAAAAGGCTCTCATTCTATGCCGGAAAGTTCAATACCGTAGAAATCAACAATTCATTTTACAAATTTCCCGAAGATGAATTATTCAAAAAATGGATCGACCAAACCCCTGATCATTTTCGGTTTTCAATCAAGGGCCATCGCTTTTTCACCCATCTTAAAAAACTAAATGTTGATGAATCCTTTATAGGAAAACTGGATAGTTTTCAAACTTCATTAAAATCCCTTAATGAAAAAGCAGGCTGTGTACTATGGCAACTACCCGGGAACTTACATAAAGACATTTCAAAGTTAGAATCCTTTTGCCAAAAGTTGAATAAAAATTTCACCCATGTATTTGAATTCCGCCACTCATCCTGGTTTAATAAGGATGTTTATAAATTTCTTAAAATAAATAATATAGTATTTTGTATTCTTTCAGCACCTGACAATTTGCCTGAAGATCCCGTTGTAACAAATAAAACAGCTTATATACGATTTCATGGTAAAAATCAATGGTACGATTACCATTACTCTGAAAAGGAGTTAAAAGAATGGGCAAAACGATTGGAAAAATTAAATAAAATAGACCGGTTGTTTATTTATTTTAATAATGATAAGCATGGTAATGCAGTTAAAAATGCCCAAACCCTAATGGGTTTATTAAACATGTAGCATTTCTTTCACACTTGTATAACATTTTTCATAAACTGGTTTAGAAGGAAAGTTAGTACCTCAATTTCTCAAATACCAGTAAAGTGCTGAACTGATTAATTTATAATTAGTTATCTTTTATTCTTACATTTTATAAGAACTACTGGAATAGATTTTGATATTATAAGGAATAATACGAATTAAATAGCTCCATTGAAAAAGAGAATAGTTATGCCTGAATTACCAGATGTAGAAGTATACAAAAAAGCAGCCGATAAATCTATTGGCAGTAAAGTGGAAAACATAGAAGTAAAAGATGAAAAATTTGTGGATATCAATAAAAGTAACCTGGGCAAATTTATAAAAAGTCAGGAGATTAAGAAAATCCGGCGAAGAGGAAAATATCTTTTTATAGAAATGGAAAACTCCTATGCTTTGGTAATGCATTTCGGCATGACCGGATTTCTCAAGTACGTTAAAAAGAATTCGAAAATTAACGATTATGCCAAATGCATATTTGAGCTAAACAACAACCATAAACTTGTTTATGTAACCAAACGAAAGCTGGGTACTGTTGAAATATCAAAAGATGTTGAAAAATATATAGATGAGCAGGATTTGGGGCCAGATGCTCTTGAAATCAGTAAAGCCAGTTTTCTTTCAAAACTGAGAGAAAGTAAAGCAATGGTGAAAAGTTTTTTTATGGATCAATCTACTTTAAGTGGCGTCGGAAATATATATGCAGATGAAATTTTGTTTCAGGCCTGCGTCCATCCCAGGCAAAAGGCACATCAGCTCTCTGATGAGCTAGGAGAAGAGCTATACAAGCAGATGCGCAGAGTATTGAAAACTGCCATTAAGAAGCAAGCTGATGTCAGTCGGATGCCTGATAGTTTTTTGCTTCCCAAACGCAAAGAAGGGGAGAAGTGTCCCAGGGGAAAGGGCAAGGTAAGCAAATTTAAGATTTCAGGAAGGGCAGGATATTACTGTCCCGATTGCCAGAAAAAAGAGTAATAATCGGGAAAATAGCAACTTATGAGTAAAAATCCATTTATGAAAACTCCTTTTCCGGAGATGAACCCCTCATCATTGGGAATAGGTATTTGGCTTCGCCGAGCTAAAGGTTCAGCGGTGCAAAGAC
>CAZZLL010000074.1:0-3779 GCA_964654725.1 uncultured Lentimicrobiaceae bacterium
AAACTGTACATTCCTAATTGCCAAAAACTGTACATTGTTATTTTCCGTTTACATATGTGATAACAGACCAGGACCGGCGATACCTTTATCTATCGGTCGTGAGGGCAGTTCTCCGCAGATTACCCCTTCGTTATCTTCCCTGGCATACTTGGGACGTTTGTATCGGTTGATCTTCAATATGGCCTGCTGGTATTCCAACTCATCGGTAACTTCATGGCCAATACACTTCAACCCTGTTACATCTTCCTCAGGTTCTATGATGATCTCCTCCACAGGAAGATGATCCGGAAGGGTTAGGCGACCAGGATGATTCTTTCTTTTCTGACGCTCGAAGGACGACACCTTCTGTTTTGTGGTTACAATATTCTCTTCATGGGATACGGATTCGATATCAAAGGGCAAGCTCATTTGACCATCTTCTGCCCCGGATACAAATCGCTCACGTTTTGAACCAAAAATTAAACGCTTTAGCTGGGCAAGCTCGAACTTCAGCGAAGTGAACTTTTCAAGCATCTCCTGAAGTTTCTTCAACAAGTTCTCTTTCTCCGTGGTGATGGTCTGAACCTGGTGCTCTTTTTCCTGGATTTTTTTCTCTGCAGCTTGCACTTCCTGCTCTGTAATCCGGATCTGTTTTTCTGCCGATTGGATCTTCTTCTGCTGCTCCAAAATCAATGCTTGAAGCTGCTTTTTAGTCATATTTTCCAGTGCCGTTGACATGTGTCAAAACTACAGAAACACAGCAAAACAGCGAAGGAAAATCACAATAAGTTCTTCACAAAAAAAAGTGTCGAATTTTGATAAAAACAGAGCAAAATAATTGCTATTTACCCCTGATTTACAGGTGCTTTTGGCAATATGTAACGTGCGCGATTTTGAAGGTTTTTAATCGATAATCCATCCATGATCATCACCAGTTGTGCATAGCTCAATGTGATGCATCCAACCGAGGCATCATAGCGGGGTAGCTCAAAAGTTCCTTCTTCCAGTCGTTTGTAATAAAGCAGGTATCCGGATCCCTGCCAGTGTAGCAGTTTGATCTTGTTCCGGGTCTTATTGATGAAGATAAAAACCTCTCCACCGGTGGGGTTGCTGCCCAGATTATTGCGAACCAATCCTGACAGTGCATCAAAGCTTTTACGCATGTCCGTAGCGTGGCTGTAAAAATGAAAGGTGTTTTCGCTGGAAAGTGCAAACATGATTATGGGTTTAACAGCGTTTTCAGCACTTCGGGTTGAACACTCTCCGGACACATTACCTGTATCCCATTGGGAAATAGAAAGTGCAATTGGCCCGGAATAACAACCTGATTCGTCTCCGGATCCGGCTTCACTTTTACAGGAATAAATCCAGGCGTAGATTCTTGTGCATCTTGTTCTGAAAATTCCTTACGGTATTTTTTGGCCCAGTACTGGAACGTTGAATAGGCCAGCCCCTGCTGTTTACAATAGTTTTTTTGTGGGTGGTTACTTTTCCTCCAGCCCTCTACGTGAGCAAACATCTCTGTCTGGGTGTATCTTTGGTTTTTTCTCATGCGCCAAAATTACGCACTCAACTGCAGCCATGAAAGACGGGGTTGGTAGGACGGATACGTTTCTGAAATATATACCTTTGAGCAAAACAATCTGAATTGTTGTTTTCTCTTTAAAGACGGGATATTCTGGAGGGCATGGGAAAAATCGGCTATGCTGTTTCATAAGTTTATTAAACCGTACGAAATTACAAGGAGGCATTTTAAGGGAATAAATACAGTAATGGTTTATATGGGGTTTCCTGATAAAGGTCTGAGTAGTATCATGGAAATTTGTACGTCCGGAGGCTTCAAGATTGAGCAAAATAATCAATTAATTAAAATTACTGGTTTTGAAAATGTTGGTGGTTTTGAGGAATGGAAAGCCGACATAAAGAAAAGACCGGATAATGCATCTGAATCTATTCAGGAATACGGCAAATGCACCAGTAAATCAAATGAACAAATCGAAATGGATATTATTAAAATAGTTTCGGCTTATCCATTAGCCGTAAAAACACCCCTGGAATGTCAGCAGTTTATACATGAACTTCAAAGCATTATTAATGGCCCTTTATGATGAACTTCCCGTTTTCAAGGCAAGCTATGATTTGCTGATAAATGTTTTCAAGTTAACAGCAAATTTTACAAGAGAATTTAAATACACAATAGGAGAAAGAATTAAAAATGAAACACTCGAATTAATCATTTTGGTTTACAGAGCCAATACAGTAAAATCTAAAACAGAAACTATACAAAAAGCCCGCGAACAAATTGAAATGATAAGGTTGCTGATACGAGTATTAAAAGACTTACACCAAATCAGCCTTAAAAGTTTTGTAATAATTAACAAGCAAATCGAAAATGTATCAAAACAATTAACAGGATGGCATAGATCACAACAATAACAGGTAGTTTGCCAGAGTCGCATTTTGCCATGGCATTTGCGAGAGTGCATTATAAATCCGGCAGCACGCTGTAACTGTAAATACCAATAAAGTATGAAAGTAATAAAGTCTATAAAGTTTTTAAAGTTTGCAAACAGCCTTGCTATTTCTACTTTTAACTTTCTACTTTACGAACTTTTCACTGATTTGGTTGGTTGCAGCTATAAAAGATTATGCTTTCCGAAAATGAAGGCATAACAAATCAGATGCTGCTTCTTTAGCCCTTCCGGGCGGAAACCGCAACAGCAATGGTTCCTTCAACCATGCCGGCAACAACGGCAACTGGTGGAGTGCCTCGGAGAACAGCAGTTCAAACGCCTGGAACCGGAACCTGAACTACAATAACAGCGACCTGAACAGGAACAACAACAACAAGGAGAACGGGTTCAGCGTTCGTTGCCTCAGGGACTTATACAACTCCTGTTATAAGCCTGCTCGTTGTTGGCAGGCTTAATTTCAATCTTTTAACAAATGCAAACTGAACATTTTTCAAATAATCTGAACGACAGTGTGTTAGCTGATCTGTTTCAGGCATATTTTGATGCACGCAGAAACAAGCGCAATACCATCAATGCTATCAGATTTGAAAGGCATTTTGAGCATTCTCTTTTTGAACTCTTTGACGAAATATTTGCATATCAATACCAACCCAAGCCCAGTATTTGCTTTATCGTTAAGAAACCCGTAAAGCGCGAAATATTTGCTGCCGACTTTCGCGACCGGATCATACACCACCTGATCTATAACTATATTTCTCCAATACTCGAAAAATCATTTATTAATGACAGCTATAGTTGCCGCAAAGGCAAGGGCACGCACTACGGCATAGAACGCATCGATCATTTTATCAGGTCTTGTTCTGAGAACTACAGCAAAGTCTGTTATATTCTTAAACTCGACATTAAAGGCTATTTCATGTCCATGAACCGAAATATCTTGTTTGAGTTTGTGAAGGATGAACTGAAGAAGCAAGCAAATAAAAACACCTTCGACCTGCCCATGGTTCTGTACCTCATAGAAAAAACGATTTTTAACGACCCAACCCAAAACTGCATAATAAAAGGGAATAAAGAGGATTGGAATGGCCTGCCAAAAACAAAAAGCCTTTTTCACGCCAACCCCGGTTGCGGATTGCCCATAGGAAACCTTACCTCACAACTGTTCGGGAATGTTTACCTGAATCTTTTTGACCACTTCGTAAAAAAAGAGCTTGGTATAAAATACTATGGCAGGTACGTGGATGATTTCATACTGGTTGATCCCGATAAAAACGATAATACTACCCAAATTTAGGACCACTGGTTAAGTTGAAATTTAATCATTAA
>CAZZLL010000075.1:0-3548 GCA_964654725.1 uncultured Lentimicrobiaceae bacterium
TAGCGAAGTCCGAAATTTTCTGGGGAAAAAATTACGCTAACAAAATTTGAGATAGTCAAGAATTTATCGGCTTTACCTCATAAACCATAGCCTTCACTTCGGTTTTGTGCACATCTCTATAGTGTCGTAGCATTTTTTCGTCCGTATGTCCAGTAAATTTTTTTATATGATGGTCGGGATACCCCTCCTGAACAAGTATACTAACAGCACAATTCCTTGCCCATTTATTGCTTACCTTCTCGTAAATGGGGTAATACTTTGTTACTGCTTTCTTCTCATTTGATGGTTCATATCGGAAGGGCAATTTCCTGTCCATGCCAGCCTTTTCAAACACTTTCTTTAACCTTATATTATATTTATTCGGGGAAGGAAATTCAGGAAGTTTGTTGCCATATTTCATTAGAATAGGTGTTACATAGTTTTTATTTGCCATGTTTACCACCTTCGTGTCTGTTTTTTGCTGCTCGAATTCTACCTGAACTTCATCACCTTGAATAGTGATATTGTTCTGGGTTAGTTCAAAAAAATCCGATTTGCGAAGACCACCAAACCATGTTTGCAAAACAAATAAATCACGAATCAATTCATCGGCTTTACTTTCAAATTTAAATTTGAACAGGTGGTCGAATTCAGTTTTCAGTAAGGCATGAGTGTTTTTGTAGGGATTGGCTTTGATTTGAAGAAGAGAAGCCTTCTTCGATTTTGGGTTTCTCAGTTTAAATCTCTTGTAATCTTCAGTGTCAATTAGTTGTTTCTCTTCGAATAACCACTTGCCAAAATTTCGAAGAATTTTGAAATATTTTTCAATGGACGACACTTCATAATAATGCCTTATTTCTTCATCTTTTTTCATGGTGATATAACCATTTTCTACAAGGTCAGTAAAATACCTTTTAAGCCAATTACTGTCAAAATCCGTAACCTTGCAGTTATCACCTGTCCGTTGTATGTATTTCTTTATTGAAGGTAGGGCAACTCTGTTTTCATCAGGAGCAAAGTCATTAATATACTCGTCCCAATAATCTAATATATGAGTGCGTTCCCAAATTCCCATCTGTCGCTTCAATTCATCATATCTTGGGTCATCCTGTCGCTCAACAAATTCTTCAAAATCATCTGCACCTTCAAACGCACCACCATCTTCCCTAACAAGCAGTTCTCCCTTCCTGATTCGTTCTTCGTCTATAATATTCTTTTCCTTGTGAGCATATGTTAAGCGGAGAACATTTTCATAGGTGATTTTTACATTTTCAGATATTAGCGTGTTTACAGCATCCCTGACATCGTGTTCAACCAGTTGAAGTAATGTATTCAGGTCTCGTTCAGGAATATGATATTTCCCACCCTTTACAAAACCATTTTTCCAATGCTCTTTCTTCACACTGACTGACATTGGAGCACCATCATCGTAGTCTCGGACAGGAATTTCAATATCTGTTGAGTTTGGTCTACGAACACGTATCAACACCTGATGACCATGTTTGGTTGGTCTGTATCGAAGTTTTCTGGATAACTGAAATATTTGTTTCATAAATGCACACCTAAATTGCACACCCGCTAAGGTAGTCATTATGACTGGAAATCCCAATAGATAGGCGTTTCAGAGGGGTAATCAGATTCCCCTACGGACTACATAAACTAAAGCCGTTATACTTGAATAACAACAAGTTAACGGCTTTTTTAATTGATCTAACTGTAATATTTCTGAAATAAATCGTTCAGTTGCTCATATTGCCCAATTCTCTTTTAGGTCTTTGCCATGATCACACGCCTTTTTTATTGTCTGGATCGGGTTTTTCCAGTACCATCCGATTGGATAGAAGAAAATATTTACTAAAACAAAAACTTAAAGTCATATTAAAACGTTAAATTTGTAGAAACAATGGAAATTATGAATGCATTAGAAAAAAGGGATTTTATACACAGTCATTTGCACCAGGTAGATGATAACCTGATTAGTGAAGTGTATCAAAAAATGCAAAATAGTTTACAAAAGCATGACCCTGTTGTTGGTTATGATGCATCCGGTCAACCTATTAGTAAAAGCCAGTTTGTTGCTGATTTAAAAGAAGCAGAGGCACAAATTGAGAGAGGTGAGTATCTTACAATCGAAGAACTCGAAAAAGAATCAGAACAATGGTAATAAAAAAGTCCGGCGTAATTATTACCTACAAAGCCAGGGCTTCATTACGTATCTATATCAAACACCTGAAAGACGAAGTATCAATCGAAACAGCAGCGCATGTGCGAAAAGGGATACTTGAAAAAATCAAATCCTTAAAAGATTTTTCAGGCTACTCGGTAGAACGTTATTTGGAAGATGAACCAAGAGAATACCGGTCGGTAACAAAATGGGATTACATTATCATTTATACAGTATCAAAAGACTCGGTACGAGTATTAAACATCATCCATACCCGCCAGCATCCATCAAAAAGAAAAGAAATCTAAATTCAGACCTCCTGATCCCATCTCTGGGGATAAGAATGTTGCGTTTTATTTATCGCAAACAAAAACTAGTAAGCTCATCAGGATAAAGAAAAGCAGCTTACCCAAAGTGAAAGCATCTATTAATTGAGTGTCTTTTATGTAACACAATACTTGTGGTCAAATACGAATGTAATAAAATATTGACCAGATATGTCGGAGCCGTCGATTCTGATTGGTGTCAGTACGATCACTTAAATAATCGCTCCTCAAAATCAAATTTTTCGCTTTCAATAGTCTTTACCTTATCAATCTCCTTATGATTCGGATTTATCAAGAAGTTATAATCACCTTGCACAACCGCAGAGGGTACTCTCAATACCAGAAATTCTCCTTTTTTAATACATCGTTCTCCAATATCTTGTGTAATCCTCATCCCCGGGAATTTTTTCCAGTCATCAGGTAAATTATCAACTTGTATTGTATCGATCTTTATGTTATCCGGAATATTAATTGTCATCAGGTAGTAATCATCCGGAATAATTCCGAATGGGGTATGTACAGCTATCTCGGCTGTGCAAAGTGCTCTGGATTCAGCGGTGTAAACCAATCTTGTTCCTTTATAATTCCAGCGACCACCGGCAATTTCTGCTCCTGTTCCCGATAAATCATTCAGGATTTCTTTTTTGGATAATCGATATACTCTCATGCTAGAATTCCATGTTCAATTTTAATCAACTCATCTTTTATCATGTTGATGCCAAAAGCATTATCAAGTAAATTCTTCGGTTTTATTCCTCCCAGGGCAATATTTTTTGAATCAATCCAGCTTATAAACTTTGACGAATTTCCAAAAACCTCGATTCCTTTTTGGAATAATAACATGATCATAAGTAATTTTTCGGAATGCAATGAATCAAATCTCTTCTTCTCCTTTTTATATCGCTGCATTGTCCTTTCAGAAACGTGTAAAATTCTCGACCAATCTGAGTAGTTAAGTGGGAATTTCTTGGAAAAATCATCAAATGTGGCATATTTTACACCATCTCTGGTGGTCTCAATCAATTCGAATATCTCATTATTGTCCAATGATTGATAGGTCATATTCATCGCATTCATAT
>CAZZLL010000076.1:0-3515 GCA_964654725.1 uncultured Lentimicrobiaceae bacterium
TCAATATCCTCCGCTGTGACATGATGCTTTCCATAAGGGATTTTCATCGTTAAATTTTAGGCTTAAAATTATGATCAACGTTTTCAATAATTAATTTGCGCATCTCCTCGACTGTTAAAAACTCAGGATTCGTCGCTGAATTATATGAAAAACCCGGTTCAACCGGTTTACTTCCATGATAAAATTCCAAATACTTCTGTTTTTTTGTATCGGTGGGCAAAATCGCATAGTACTTGCCAATATCAATTGTATTGATAGAATCGCTCAAAGTAATCATCTCCTCATGCAACTTTTCACCCGGTCTGATCCCTACATTTTTAATCTTTGCATTGGGAGCAATCGCCTCTACAAGTGTTCCAATAGAGTATGAGGGTATCTTCGGAACGAAAATCTCTCCGCCAATGGCATTTTCAATCGCCCAGAGAACCATATCAACCCCATCCTCCAACGAAATATTAAACCGTGTCATCTCCTTGTGAGTCACCGGAAGTTCTCCATCATTCTGTTTTTTAAGAAAGAATGGAATTACTGATCCCCTTGAACCCATCACATTTCCATATCGCACCACAGAAAATCTGAGTTTTCTGGTGCCCTTGATATTGTTCGCCGATATAAATAGTTTATCAGAAACGAGTTTCGTGGCACCGTATAGGTTAATCGGTGCTGCTGCTTTATCCGTTGAAAGGGCAATAACAATATTTACATTTTTTTCCAGGGCTGCATTTACAACATGCTGTGCTCCGCCAATATTGGTTTTAATAAATTCATCAGGGTTATATTCTGCTGCAGGAACTTGTTTAAGTGCAGCAGCATGTATAATAACATCAATCCCCTCCATGGCTCTTGTTAACCTTGGTTCATCCCTGACATCCCCAATAAAAAAACGAATCATTGGATATTTTTCTTTGGGAAATTCCTGTGCCATCTCAAACTGTTTGAGCTCATCCCTGGAGAAAATAACAAGCCTTTCTATTTCCGGATAACGTTGAAGAATCACCTCAGTAAATTTTTTCCCAAAACTTCCTGTTCCTCCTGTGATTAGTACCGATCGTTTATTAAGCATTCTATATGAATTTAATGAACCGCTAAAGGTAAAAATTATTTCGCGGATCGCCTGTAGTATTCAACAATAACAATACAACGCCTCCTTATAATATAAGTTCTTATACTTTCTTTTATATATTTGTTGTGCAAATCAAACGTATGATACATCATCATTGGTATAGCATATTTAGCGATGCAATGATTAAAGGCTCATTAAACTAAAGATACAGATGAAAACAAATTCTACATTTCAAAAATCGATTCTTCCACATATTATTGCAATATCTATCTTTATTCTTTTGCCCTGTATCTATTTCCCTTCCATGTTTGAAGGAAAAACACTAAGTCAATCGGATGTCTCTCATTACAAAGGCATGTCCAAGGAGATAACCGATTTTCGGGAAGAAACCGGAGAGGAGCCTTTATGGACCAATTCAATGTTCAGCGGAATGCCGGCCTATTTAATCAATATGAAGGGGAAAAACACAAATTTTCTAGCGAAAATCAATAGTATTCTGACTTTTCAAAAAGGCAGACCTGCCGTTCATATATTCTTATACATGCTTGGTTTCTATCTGCTTTTGCTCCTGTTTGGCGTTAACCCCTGGCTCGGAATAATTGGCGCAATCGCCTATGGGTTTTCGTCATACTTTTTTATTATTCTTGAACCCGGGCATCTTACAAAAGCAATGGCCATCGGATACATGCCGGTTATTGTCGGGGGGATCTATTATGCCTTTAGAAAAGACGTTTTTGTTGGAGCAGTAATAACAGCTATATTTCTAGGCTTACAGCTGGTTGCCAATCACTTACAAATTACCTACTATACCTTCCTCATTGTTTTGATTTTTGGAATTTTTGAAATCGTAAACGTTATTAAAAGTAAGCATTTCAATCGTTTTTCCAAGGCAGTGGGTGCATTGATTATTGGAGCTATTCTCGCTGTCGGTGCCAATATTGTATCCATGTGGACGGTTCTGGAGTATTCTGAATACTCGATGAGGGGAGGGTCTGAACTCACGAGCGATATTGATGACAAAACCAGCGGTCTCGATAAAACCTATGCAACCAGCTGGTCCTACGGAATTGATGAAACACTGAATATTCTTATTCCAAACTTCAAAGGCGGTGCTTCCAATATTCTATTGGCAGAAAGAGATTCCGAAACTTTTAAATTCCTGGCACAAAACGGTGGTCCGCAACAAGCCGCCCAGATTATCAATCAGAACGCCTATTTCTTTACCCAATACTGGGGAACGCAACCTGGCACCTCCGGTCCTGTGTATATCGGAGCTGTGATAGTGTTCCTTTTTGTCTTCGGACTCTTCTTTGTCAGGGGAACCGTTAAATGGTGGATGTTTGCCGTGGTTGTTGTCTCCATCTTATTGAGCTGGGGCAATAATTTTATGTTTCTTACCGAACTGTTCCTCGATCATTTTCCAGGATATAATAAGTTCAGAACAGTTTCAATGATACTGGTAATGGCTGAGTTGGCCATGCCCCTGCTGGGAATACTGGCAATCAAAAAACTGGTTTTTGAAAAGTACAACAAAACAGAATTTCTTAAAGCCTGGAAATACGCACTCTACATCGTAGGTGGCATTGCACTTTTATTCTCACTTTTCCCTGGATTATCGAATCTGAATTCACCCAAAGACAGTATACTAATTGAGCAGGGTGCAAGGGACCTTGTAAGTGCCATCATTGAGGACCGGTCAGCACTATTGCGAAAAGATGCATTTCGTTCCCTTGTATTTGTTCTCCTTATTGCAATGCTCCTCTATGCATATTATCTGAAAAAAATAAGACTCACCTATTTTTACATTGGCCTGGGTTTATTAATACTTGTAGACTTATGGCCCGTGAATAAAAGATATCTGAATGAAGATAATTTCGTGCGTAAAAATGTAACTGAGGCAGCTTTCCAACCCACCCAGGCAGACCTTCAGATCATGCAGGACACTACCCTCTATTACAGGGTACTGGATCTTAGTCAGGGCAGTCCGATGAACAGTGCCCGCGCCTCCTATTTTCATAAATCCATCGGCGGTTATCATGGAGCGAAGATGAGAAGATACCAGGAATTGTATGATGAATATCTTGCAAATAATATGAATAGAGATGTACTTGACATGCTCAATACCAAGTACATCATTCAGCGGAACCAGGAGAACGGAGAGGTATTCGCAAGTATAAGAAGATCCAACCTGGGAAATGCGTGGTTTGTTTCTGATTATCAGATGGTGGATAATGCGGATGAGGAGATAAAAGCCGTTGGAAATATTGATTTTTCAAACGAGTTAGTCGTGGATAAAAGATTTGCTCAACAAATTGAAGGCCAAGCCTATAGTGAAGATTCCATGGCATTCATCAGGCTAACGAAGTATGCCCCCAACAGACTGGAATATGAATACCAGACAGATAGTTGGCAACTAGCAGTATTTTCGGACATTTACTACCCGAAGGGATGG
>CAZZLL010000077.1:0-3404 GCA_964654725.1 uncultured Lentimicrobiaceae bacterium
GGGGGTAAGGTTTATTGTCTCACATGGCCATACGGACCATATGGTAGTTCCCATTTTTGATGCGGGTGACCATGATGTTGTCTTTGCCACCGACCTTTTGCCCATGAAGATCTTCATGGAACCCGGAGCCTACAGCTTTTACGATGTGGCGGTTCCACTGCTTGAAGCAGAACGGGAAGAGCTATTCTCTTCGCTCAGACCGGATCCTGAAATTATTTGGTATCATGAATAATAGATTGTTTTCATGGCGATCACCATGATATCTTCGCGTCCCAGTTTCCGCAGCTCTTCGATCACCGCCGGAACCAGTGTCTTGTGTCCTGCCGCCAGCGATGAGGCTAAGTTCTTCAAGGGTATTGAAAAGTCTTACTGGGGGCTATTCATGGAGAATTAGTGATAGCTTCACTTCGGCGTTCAAGTAGCACACCCAAGGCGTATATTGAATCGCTGGAGAGTTGCTGGTAGTATTACTATACCATCATGAAACTGACATTGCATGATTTTGAAACATGGAAGGATTTAGAGCAGGACTTTGAGGAGGTGTTTGGGCGATAGGGAGGGATATACTTTACCTGTGTCTGAATCATAATTTCATTTCCATCCAAAACCGTTTACATAGTAAACTGACCGTTTGTAAAGTAAATTGACCGTTTGTAAAGTTTTTTTCAGAAGCTATTCAATTTATTCATAGCTTCACTTAAAATTAAAAGAAATCATATAGCTGTAAACTGTGAAGCAAAATGCAAATGAAGGAGCATTTTTTAATAAATATTGAACTCAACAATCTACTTCTTTGGAGAGTAGGGAATAGGGAGTATTATTGATTTAAAAATTTTATTGAGACAATAGTGATTTTTTAACAAAAAGGGCAAAAGAAGGGGAAGCTACCTGTATGATATTTCCTGGCTTCCCCTTCCGGCTCCCTTACTAAAAAAAGAAAGGAGGTAATGATGCAAAGATAATGAATACTTGTAATGGATTATCTTTTGCCAAAATGATTCAGAAAAAATTGAATTATCTTCCCTTGATTGAAGTAAAGTAAGTTTAGGGAAACGTTGGTAACTAAATGGTTTCTGCCACCGGGAACCGGCATAGCCGGGAAAAAGCAAACCATCTTTTCTTGTAACAAAAAAATATTTAACATGAAAACAAAGATTAAAATTCTTATAGTATCCTGCATGATAGCTACAGCTGCCATTACTGGTTTAAACCTGGCGCAGGACAGTAATAGCATGGTTGTGACATTGGCGGATATCGCTGTAATGGCAAAGGCGGATGGGGAATCTGGAGGAGGTAACGAGGTAGATTGCTATTCATCATGTAGTTTTAACCCATTTCATTCATTTTATGATTGTGGAAATTGTTGTCCAATGAATGCTAAACCAACGGGGAGTACATCGAAATGCATATACAATGCAGCTGATTGTTAATAACAAAATTCGAAGCAGTTTAGGGTTAGTATACTCATTAATCCTAACTGTTTTCTAAAAATTTTTATTACAATGAAACACTTTGTGATTTTATTAATTCTTTCAATTTTATTGTCAAACTGCGTATCGAGAGAAGAGAAAATTGTTAAATATGTTAATACATTTCCTGTCGAGAAAAAAGTAGTGGCTACTGATGTTGAGTGGATAGAGCCATATCAACTTTCAGGAATGTTACAGATCGATTCCTTTTTGATTATATCGAACCAAAAGGGGGATAATGTCTTTCAAGTTTATAACACGAACAGAAAAAAATTGATTTGTCAGGGTGGTAACTTTGGAAAAGGCCCTAATGAATTTATAAATCCTCAAATGATGAATCAATATACCAAGAAAGATGGGTGCATCTACTTCTTTATATGGGATCAACGTAAAAACTTGTATACCTTAGATCTTAACAAATTGATTTTAGGAGAAAATTTCGTAATCCATAGTGAAAAACTTTCTACTAAATTTGGTATTCAAAGTGGTCTAGTAAAAATTGATAGCACAGTTTTAGGTTTTAGCGATGATTCAGAAGGAAAAACATTTGAGTACAACTTAAACTCAAAAAAAACAGATTTTTGGGACTATTACCCAACAATTAAAAATATAAATACTTATAGTAATTATGATTTGTATTTTTTATATGGTGCATTTATGGCATATAATGCCAAATTAAATACAATTGTCCAATGTAATACCTCCTATTTTAACCAACTTGTTTTTTATACACCTTCCGGGAAGAGAATAAGGACCATAAAGCTCCCTGAGATTGATTATATTCTAAATGGAGAAAATGTCATAAATGCCCCTTCATATTCGTTTTATTTACAACATAATGATAGATATATTTATGTATCCTATGATGATTATGTAGGTAAAAATCAATTGCAATACAAAGGTTTAGTTAATGTATTTGATTGGGAAGGCAATCCTGTAGTTAGATATAATGTTGAAAATAAATTAATTTCTGCTTTTGCTGTGGATGAAATCAATGGTAAAATTTATGGCTATGCTCACGAAAGCTATAATTATTTAATAGTTGAGTTTGATATATAAAACAGATGTGTGTTCCTTACCTACTTCTATAATGCTCCCCAAAATTGGAGTCACTGATTAGGTTGAGCCATATAAGTCAACCTAACTTAGTAAAAGTAACTATTATGAGATGAGAAAAATACTCCTATTATTTGTGCTGTTATTGGCTATAATTTCCTGCAATTCCTTGACCCCCGAAGAGAAAGAGATAAAAGCTACCCTGGGCAAAATTGTGGAAACCGGAATGTTTTTATACGTGCAGGAAGGGAACAGTCTCATACCTTACAATGAATTCCGGGGCAGGTACAGGCACATTTCCCTGGTATATCTGGAAGACGGCTGCAGGCCTTGTTTTCCCAGGTACATAGAATGGCAAACCCGCATGGACACAATGGTGGATCTGAATCATGACTTTACTGTACTTTTTATTATCAACGGAATGAGCTTTGATGGGTTCCTGGCAAATTTATTGGAATCAAATCCGGAATATGATCTCAGCAATGACAGATTTCATGTAATCATGGATCCGGAGCAACAATTCCTGGTTGCAAACAGGGATATCCCACGACACATTCTTGATAAATCCTTATTGATTGACAAGGAGAATAGAGTCAGGTTGATCGGGCATCCTTTCGCTTCTCCTAAAATTGAAGAACTTTTTTACCGTATATGTAATAAAGCAGAAAAATAGTGGATTAGTCATGTGATTGTTCCTGTATCGGTCAACTGAGATCTAAAGAACCTAAGCGTAACTCTCAAGTAGTACCTCCAGCATTTTCTTTCCTGCAAAGGAGACCGAGCTGCCCGGTCCGAAGATCGCTACCACGCCCGCATCGTAGAGAAACTGGTAATCCTGCGCCGGGATCACCCCTCCGGCGATCACCATGATATCTTCGC
>CAZZLL010000078.1:0-3106 GCA_964654725.1 uncultured Lentimicrobiaceae bacterium
TCGCCAACCATACCTTGCTGATTGCCAGAGACGGACGGGAAATCCCGATTGCCGATAGTGGCGCACCAATCCGGAATGATGCCGGCGAGATCATGGGTGTGGTGCTGGTGTTCCGCGACCAGACTAAGAAACACGCAGACCAAAAGGCACTGAAAGAAAGCGAAATAAAATATCGGACACTCGTTAATAGCACCTTACAAGGAGTAGTAATCGCTCAGGCAGAACCGGTCAGGTTGGTCTTTGCTAATCCGGCCATGACCCAAATAACCGGATACAGCCCTGAAAAGTTGATTGGAATGGGACCGGAGGAAATAGTGAAACTTATTTATGCAGAAGACCGGCAACGATTTTTTGAAAACTTCCAGAAGCGCATTCAAGGTGAAAGTATCGCTAAGCAAAATGAGTACCGCATTATGACCAAAGATGGAAAAATGAAATGGGTCGCCCTTTTTTCTTCCATAATCGAATACCAAAATCAACCGGCTACGCTTACTACATTTATGGACATCACTAAACGCAAGCAGGCCACAGAAGGGCTGCTTAAGCATAACATTGCATTATCACATCTCAACAAATTTTCCATCGAATTATCAATGTTAACATACGAAAACAACATTGAATCATTTATAACCAAAAAGATTAAAGAGCTTTCCGGAGCTGAAGTAGCTATATTTAGCCAATATAATGCCATAGACAAAACAACGTCGCCTTTGCATGTTGAAACAACGCCAAAAATGCTTGAAAAAATAGTTGGGTTACTTGGAAAAAGCATAAAAAAAATACAATCTCCGGTTAGCGATGAAATGTATAACATAATGATTTCAGAACGTATCGGGTTCAAAAAGACTTTACATGAGGTAAGTTTTGGATCCATCTCGCGTCCGGTGGGCGCAGCAATACAGGCAATGCTGAATGTTGACAGATTCATTGGATTGACCTATATGCTTGATGGAAAACTTTATGGCACTACTCTATTAGGGATGGGTAAGGACACACCAAATCCGTCAATAAAAATACTCGAAAATTTTGTTAATTTATCTACTTTGTCATTAAAGCGAAAGCAGGTGCAAAAACGCTTAAAAGATAGTGAAGAACAATTCCGCAGTTTGACAGATACGGCGAAAGTAATGATCTCTATTGTAGCAGACGCCGGTGGATCAAAATATTTATATGTGAATGACGAATGGCAGCGCGTGTATGGTTACAGCAAAGATGAAGCACAAAATCTGAGACCCATTGATTTGGTAGCGCCTGAATGCAGGCAGCAGGTTCTGGATAATGCAGAAAAACGTATCGAAGGAAAGCATACCCGGGCTAATTATGAATTGAAGATAATAACCAAGAGTGGCGAAATCAAATATCTCGATTTTTCTTCAACGATCATAAACTTTGGAAACCAGAAGGCTTTTTTGACCACCGCCATCGACATCACCGAACGCAAAAATGCAGAAGAAGCGCTGCGCGAAAGCGAAGAACGATTCCAAAAAATGCTTGGTGGTGTGCCAGATATGATTTCGATTCACAACCCTGAAATGGAAATTCTTTACAGCAACTGGAAAGGCTTTGCCGAAGTTCCGAAAAACAGGCAGATTTTAAATACGAAATGCTATAAGACCTATCGGAACTTTGATGAGATATGCCCTGATTGTCAGGCAAAAACTGTTTTGGAAACCCGAAAACCCATTCATAAAGAAGCCCTGCTGCCTGACGGAAAATGGGTTGATGTTCGTGTCATACCTATTCTTGATAAAAATAATAATGTTGAAATGTTCATGGAATGGGTGCGTGACATCACTAAAAGTAAAAAGGCGGAAGAGGCGCTTCTGCAAAGCGAAAACAGATTCAAAAAGCTGTCAAGTTTTACTTTTGAAGGGATTATTATTCACAAAGATGCCATTGCCATTGATGTCAACCAAAGCACAGTCGAGTTGCTCGGCTACGAAAGAGATGAAATAATCGGCATGAATTTATTCAGTTTAATTCATCCCGATTATCAAGAAATAACAAAAGTTAACCTTTCAAAAAAAATCGCAGACCCCTACCAAATATGCGTCATACGAAAGGATGGTTCTACCTTTTATGCCGAAATTGAAGCCAGGGATATATCTTATAATGATGAATATTTCAGGGTAGCATGCATAAGAGACATCACCGAACGTAAACAGGCCGAAGATGCATTACAACGCATCGAGTGGATGCTGAGCAAAAAAGCGGCAGCCTTAAAATATGACCAGGCCCCGCTTTATGGCGATCTTTCAGAGCTGAATACCAGCGGGTTGATTCTTGATGCGGTCGGAAAAAATGTGCTGGGAGATATAGCGAAAGATTATTTAGATTTACTGGAATCATCATCGGCGATTTATGAAAAGAACGGCGATTATGCGCTTGGCATTTTTGCTTCCGGTTGGTGCCGTTTCATGGATCAGGCTGCCCGCGAATTATGCAACACAGATGACAATAAAGAGGCGCTGAATTGCGGTAAATGGCTTTGTCACGATTCCTGCTGGAAGGAAGCATCACTGCCGGCGATAGAATCCGGACAGCCAGTCGATATCGAATGTCAGGGCGGAATTCATCTTTACGCATTGCCCATTACTGCCGGTGATGAAGTGATCGGAGCCATCAACTTTGGCTATGGCGATCCGCCCCAGGACAAAGAAAAACTAAACGAACTGGCCGAAAAATATAAAGTCCCCTTGTCTGAGCTGAAAAAAAGAGCAAAGGAATATGAGTCCCGTCCACCCTATATCATTGAAATGGCTAAAGAACGCTTACAGGCTTCCGCCAATCTGATTGGCGAAATCGTAGGCCGTAAAAGCACGGAGAAGGAAATAATTAAACTGAACAAGGAACTCGAACAACGTGTAATTGAGCGCACCGCACAGTTAGAAGCCTCAAACAAAGAACTGGAATCTTTTTCTTATTCCGTTTCTCACGACTTGCGTGCGCCCTTGCGCCATATCAATGGCTTTGTAAATCTGCTGAATGAAAATTACCACGCCGACCTGCCCGAAAAGGCACAACATTACCTGACTAGCGTAAGTGATTCTGCCACAAAAATGGATACTCTTATCTATGAGTTGTTACAGTTCTCACGAACCGGTCG
>CAZZLL010000079.1:0-3088 GCA_964654725.1 uncultured Lentimicrobiaceae bacterium
GAAGAATTCTCAGAGGAAATTTATGTCCAAAATTCTTTATTGCCGCCGGGTAAGAATCTAATGAATGAGGAAGAAATAGAATTCTTGCTAAAAAAAATCAAGCAGTTACCAAAAAAATATCAAGAGGTTATGTCGCTATATCTAGACGGGCATTCCCCTAAGGAAATCACTGTAATTTTAGGACTTACGGAGGAGAATGTTAGGTTAAGAATTCATCGGGCCATAAAAATGTTAAAAAAATCATAAAAATTTTGTAACGTTTATCCGATTTTTGGGTTTTGTATAGGTAGAGGGATGGTTGGCAGAGAAATTTGGAATCTTTATTGATAAGCAAGCACTGGATTACACTGTTGTTCAATCAAATATGAAACAACTGTAGTGATTGGTCTTGTTAGTATACGCAATTGCGATAATTCTGAAAGGAGGATAGCCAATTATCCGCGATAATTTTAAACGTGGATTGATGAGGAGTTGATCAATCATTATGTGAATTAATAAGAACGCGTTGTTTGTTCTCAACTGCTTGAGCAAGTAGCCAATGAAGAAATGTTGCTAGTGGGAAGGTTTCAAAGTGATCAAGCTGCAAGTAAAACGATAAAAAATTTTCTTGAATTTAAGAAAGTTGATATACTGATATAATAGGAGTTGAAGCGATGAATAATGGTCCGCTTTGCAGCACAAAAACAATGATTAAAGGGTATTTTTTTGTGATTTATTTTTGCATAATTGCAGGTTTGCTTCTTTTGGAATTTATACATAAAGGGAGCAGCTGTGTATTATTGGAAAAAGATTTACTTAGAGCAAATATCATTAGTATTCCACCCGATGGAAAAGCGCAAGTCAGCAATCATTTTCCTGTCCCAACCAAACGAGTACCTAGTCCAAACGATTATTACTTTCCTATCGGTTGGAGTCTATGGTTGCACGATAACCAAGTCAATATTCCTAGCGGAAAAGATTATAAGAAAGATGGAACAGATGGTTATCCATTATTATCTATAATTGAGCAAGATTGGTATTATGGCTTATTAAGCAAGTTGCAGGCTGAACCTTGGAACACTGTGTATTGTATAGCTCGTAAAGGGTATACTGGTGATAATAATGCAATAACTACACAGAATCAATATCTGTCATTTCTTCAAGACGTTGGTAATCATACGCACACATTAAAAGCGCTACCTACTGTACAATCGAGTCGACATTGGCACGATCATATGTACTTTCCCACTAAGCCTCCTACAGCCGATCCTAATATAGATAAAATTCCAACACCATGGCAATTATTATCTCCAATTGGTTGGACAGTTTACGGGATTATTCATACTTGGGATTATTATGATTCAAATTTAAGAACTTTTGATTCTAATATGGCAAATATGATATCTGCTGTCAATGCATCCAGTAGTGCTCTTGCTGGTCTTGGTGGTTGGATGTTAGCGGATGAACCCTATGGTGGTGACGCTTCCCGTCAAGTTCCGGAAGATATTCCCAACGAAACAGTTGAAATAAGTTATACAGGAACCATTCCCCCGGAAACATGGTTTTGGGAATACCCTACAGGAACTTACAATGATTTGGTAACAACACTTGGACCTCCTTATCCTTTTTCTGGATCTGATGGATCGTACACATCTTATGGATCTTACTATTACCCTAATGATCCTTCAAAAACAAATAAAGTAAGAGATGATGTTTACTATCGCTTAAAATATATCAATAGCCAATTGCAAACTGTGTGGGATCAATCTAATGATCATCCAATACACTGTGTTATTCGATCTAATGGAAATTATCTTCCGGAAAGTACGCATCCTCAAGAGAATAAATCTGCGCGTATTAGTAGTGTATTGCATGACGATCATTATCTTTGGTATGATGTCATTAATCCCAGACGGGAAAATAACGATTTTAATGAAGAACCAGATGCACGATGGAGAGATTCCGCTCAAATGGCGATTGATAATCTTATATCTAGTTCTCTACCACCAGACTCATTAGTTAACTGGTTTGATGGAGAAGCTCATGAAAAAGATGGTTCTAAATGGGTCGCACCTGATGAAGATTTACGGTATATGGTATATTCCTCTATCGTACATGGGACTCGTGGTGTCATGTTTTGGTTTTTATCAAAATCAGAACAGGAAGCCTATGCACAATCTGAAAAAATAGGATATGAAGTTAAAAAAATGGTTCCTTATCTTTTAACAACGCCCTCATCCGCATTTAGCGAAACCTATTTGACAACATCACAACATGGCACTAATGATGTCGATTTTTTGATTCGTTTGCATCCAACCAATTCAAATAAAGCACTGCTTATTATCGTTAATCAGTCCAATAACGAAATACCCGCCATTTGGATCACTTTCCCATCAACTTGGCAAATTTCGAACGCAGAATCGATCATTCCAAGTTATGAATGGTCCAAAGAATTTCAAGATATCAACGGAGATGGCAAATATGAGATAATTGGGATTGGCGCATCGGATTGGTGGGCAAGAGCATTTATAATAACAAAAGCTAACTAATCAATAAGATAGGAGAAAGATCATGTATAACATAGCTAAATTTTTTGGTATCCTTATGTTGTTTTTTTGTATTGTCACTATAAGTACATACTCACAGCAGTATAACCAATTGAATATTACATCCCAATTAAACTCTATAGAAAATCGGATACACTACCCGATTGAGTCTGTTTTGCCATTAACAAAAAATAGAGCTTCTGAAAACGGACAAATAGTCGTATCGAATCGAGAAATATTCTTTTCAAAAAATGGATTCATCAATAAGACTATTCCATTACATTCTACTGATGATGTTGTTCGGTATGTAAAAACTAACAGAATGGCCTCTGCTATTGGCTATGTTGTAGAGGTTGCAAAAAGTCGAATGAATAAACTATTTCTCAAACTTAAGTCTGATTCCATTTCAAATTATCAAAATGAAGTATTTCTTTATCAATCCAAGCTTTCAGCGCCCTTTGAACGAATACAAGTATGTGGAATTTCGGATGATGGAGATACAGTTCTTTGGCGTGAAAATTCGATAAAAGGTGAACGTATTTTAGTCATGAATCATGCGAGAT
>CAZZLL010000080.1:0-3087 GCA_964654725.1 uncultured Lentimicrobiaceae bacterium
AATTTTTGCGCTAAGATATACTTTTTTACAGCGTGTAAATGGCATCATGACTGAACTTAAGGCTAAAGTTAAATAGAGTTTGTCGACCTGACTCTATTGACGGTCTCTAAATAAAGTGCCGTTCCTGTTGCTTCAAGAACAGCTCTCTGCAGGCCATGCCTATAGAAAACAGTTTTTACAGGGCGATGAGGTTGTATTCAGCAATACAGGATTTTATTGTTTTTCATAGAAGACAACACCAACGCTATTGATATGCTCAACCAAATCTCTGTTTTCTATTTTATCCAATATAGAAATATCAATTTTATAAGGTAATAGTAGATCGTCTAGCTCAGTCTCGATTCTGAGTATTTTATTTAAATTTAAATTATTACCTGCCAAACTTATATCAATATCAGAACCATCCTGATAATTACCTTTGGCACGAGAACCATATAGAATTGCTTTGTTAATCTCTTTGTAATTAGCAAATACTGATTTTATTTCAGCAACATGTATGTCTTTTAATCCGAACATTAATCCTTATCAAATAAATCCTGCTGTTGTCCTGTTCTTTTTCCTTCCATTACCTCCTGGAATTTTAAAAATGCAGAATGATACTCGTTAATTATCTTAAAATATATCTCATTTGCTGTTTCTTCATTATAAATATGGGATGTTTTAATTCTGCTTTTTATCATATCCATCCACATATCCCCATCTGATATAAGTTTTGAAGAAAAGGCATATCTTATTGCATCCCGGGAGCCTCCTATTTCAGAATTCCCCTGATGAAGTGCGTAATCTTTCATTACATTCCAGGCCGTCTCAAAGGTATATTCGAAACGTTGAATTAATCCTTCTCTTATTATCTCCTCAAAGACAATTTCCACAGTCTTATTGTCATTATCTAATCCCGTTCCTTTCATCTCCATTTTTATAAATCCTATTGCCTCTGAAAGTTTACTTAATGCTTTGTTAAAACTGGAAAGCCGTTGTTCCCATCTAATATCTTTTCTATCTGTCATTGTGTGTTCCTATATATATTTTATCCTCAAAAAGGGCAACTACTTAACTGATATTCAAAAATAAAGAAAATCCCCGGGTTGTCAACATTTAATTCTCCAATTCAATGTGACAATTTACCCAGGGCTTACTCCATTTCAACAGGAATTTCTGGAAATGGTAACAATTGCACTTTCTCTGTCTGCTGAAAATGTCTCGATTTTCCAATTTTGAAAATTCCGCTGAAACTACTTTTGCGATGTACTTTTTTATAAACTTAAAAACCAAAACAATGACACAATTAATTTCATGGGTAGAAATCCCAACAACAAATTTCGAAAGAGCCGTAGAATTTTACAAATCAGTTTTAAAAATTGACCTGCAGTCCCTTGATTTCGGCGAAGAGAAGATGGCCTGCTTTCCCAATGGAGAGGGCGCGATCTCCATTTTCAGACCAGTGAGACCGGTGGGTCGGTTCAGATCCTTTTGTAATACTCCACCATTTCAAGATCCGGTGCCGCAGCAGCCCTGTCAAGAATCGCCTTTCGTTCATCCTCGTTCAGCTTTACAAATTCTTTTGCGAGCTGGATCTTCTCCTCAAGCAGTGCTTTGTTCTCTGCCCCGGTAATCAGAACACTGATCGGCAAAGACCAACTGAAATAGAGGGCATCCCGGATGCTTGCATGATCAGGTATGACAGGCGTATCTGTTTCCCACTGTATCCTGCCGGCCCTATCCTTTTTCCTGAAAAATCTTCCGTCGGCAAGGGTCTTCATGGCCAGCAGTGCCAGGTTATTCTCCATGGCCAGCGGCATTGCCTGTTTAACAAAGCTGTGCTCACTGGCATAGTCAACAATACTGATGGGCATCTGGAGCGTTGAAAATTCCTTCAATTCCGGATAATGCTCCATCATCCTTATGTGGGCATACGGACTCTGGTGCCCGGTGAATCCAATGTACCTTGCCTTTCCTTCTTCCTTGATTTTCAGAATGGCGTCCATGACACCATTTTGGATGCGGCTATCCACATCCTCAGGGTTGCTGAAGGAATGCAGCTGCAGCAGGTCCACATGATCCGTTTTCAGCCTTTCCAGGGAGAGGTCCATCTCCTCCAAAACCGAAGCTCCATCTTTTGCCTGGGTTTTTGTCATCAGGAAAATTTCATTGCGGTACTCCGGGATCAGGTATTTACCGTAGCGTTCCTCACTCAATCCCTTACCGTAGTTATGCGCAGTGTCGAAAAAGCGAATGCCGCCCTGCATCGCAGCTTCGATCACCTCGGCAGCATCCTTTTCAGTGGTCCACCCAACGTGAAAGCCCCCTAAGCCGAGCATGGTAACTTTTTCCCCGGTGTTGCCCAGTTTCCGTAACGGCAGTAGTGTTCCGAACCGGTCCTTTGCCGGTCCGACTCCAGTACATCCAAAACCCATCGGCAACATGATCGCACCGGTTGCCGCTGTCATTTTTCTTAGAAAATCTCTACGTGAATCCATAATGCTTTATTATAATTTGAAAACCTTTGTTCCCATCTAATATCTCTTGTATCTGTCTTTCTCTTCTCTTTTATAGTGAATAAGTACCTTAAAGGATTACTACTTTGCTATTGCCTGTCCATAAAGCCCGACCCAATTTACAAATTCCAGCTGGTATTTAAAAATAGCGAAAATCCCCGGGTTGTCAACAATTATTACTCAAATTCAATGAGGAAATTTGCTGGAACAGAGATCTATGCAAGTATTGCAGTTTTTGTATTTAGCACCTGTGGTAGCTGCCGGAATGAATTCTCTGAAATAAGTGTTACCTTTAGTGGTAGTATTCTGATTACACAAAAATGCCCCTGATAAAACGCTACATCAAATAACTAAAACAAGAAAACGATGAGACGAATGAAAAATTTGGTACCGTTGATCCTGATAATTTTCATGTTGGCAGGAGCCGGCTGTCGACAGAATCAAACCGACCAGGAGATCATTGAAAAAGGAGCTGCTATTTCAGGGCAATTGTTAAAAGCCCTGATGGCTGAGCTGAATGCCGAGATTCAGAACAATGGCGTTCCGGCAGCAATTGATTACTGCTCTCTGCATGCTATTCCCATTACGGATA
>CAZZLL010000081.1:0-2976 GCA_964654725.1 uncultured Lentimicrobiaceae bacterium
CATGGAGGATGTTTCCTGGATAAAACCCGGAAAAGTCGCATGGGCCTGGTGGACCGACAGAGTAACTATCAGTGATCCAAGCATCATAGTGAGAAGAGTTGATGCACCTCATGGGGTAAAATCAGTAATTCCAAGTACTGAGATTAAAAAACATTATATTGATTTTGCCGCAAGAAATAATTTGCCCTATTTCCTTGTTTGTGCCGGATGGTATGGGGATGAAGCAGATATCTGGAAAGATCCCTATAAATACCATGCAACAAGTGTTGACTCAACAATAGCCTGCTTCTTTGATATCCATGAAATTATAGATTATGCCAACAAAAAGGGAGTAGGTATATTAATGTGGGTTCACATGGGTTCGATCCGTACCAAAGAGAAGGTGGACGAGTTCTTTTCCACGATGGCAAGCTGGGGTGTAAAAGGCGTTAAACCAGATTATTATGAAGGAGAAGACCAGGATATTGTCGAACACCTCGAATATGTGCTCGAAGTGGCAGCTAAATACAAAATACTGGTCGATTACCACGGCTCCTATAAGCCATCAGGGGAAATGCGCACTTATCCGCATTACATGGCAAATGAGGCAATTCATGGACTAGAGCACTCAAAATGGTCGGACACCCCGAAACCTACCCACAACGTGATCATTCCGTATACCCGCATGATCCTTGGACCTATGGATTATACACCCGGGGCCTTTGACCTTAAGGGGCCGGAAGGTTTCCCGAGAAATGTCCAAACCACACGGGCACAACAGATTGCCATGTATGCCGTATACTTTTCACCACTGCAGATGGTGATTGACTATCCGTATGCGTATGAAAGTGCGCCGGAAGAATTCGAGTTTATAAGGCAGGTACCTGTTTCATGGGATGAAACCCGCTATATTGGCGGATACCCCGGTGAATATATTACAGTTGCCCGTAGAAAAGGGGATGACTGGTTCGCCGGTACAATGAACAACGAGAAGAGCGGCAGGAAGGTTACTTTCTCACTGGACTTTCTTGAAGAGGGCGTGGAATATGAAGCACATATTTACAGGGATGCGGCTGATGCAGATGAAAACCGTGAAAACGTAGAAGTATTCAAGGAAAAGGTCAGTTCGAATGATTCGCATTCTGTTACCATGGCTTCAGGAGGTGGAGAAGCCATATGGTTTAAAGCGCTATAATAAAACACTTCCATTTTGATCTGTTAATAACTTACTCCACAGCAGAAATCAAATCCTGCTGTGGAGTAAGTATTTCTTTCCCATACCCGGCTATTCCTGGTAAACAATTTTTCCTGTGGCAATTACCTTTTTATTCATTAAAAGGGTATAGTAATAAAAACCGTTGCTCATATCCGCTCCACTTATTCGGGTTTCATGGTGCAAAACAGGTCTGGTACTTATGACCTTTCCGGTTAGGTCGAAAATATTTATCTCAGCATCAGACAATATGATATCTTCAGAAAGCCGCAGGGTGAAACTACCGGAAAAAGGATTGGGGTAGACCTGTGATTTTACATTTTCAAATCCGGTTATTGCATTTTGGATCTCGGAACGATTGTAATTAAGGCCCAGTTGAGATTTCGTCACAAATGGTTGGGGTGGTGTCCCAAGATTAATCTGCCCTTCATACAAATCATCTGCTCTAGTTCCGGGAGTAAAAGTTATCACATCATCTCCTATTACAACCCCATCACACATGTCTGGCAGCGGACGGAAAGCATTATTCCCTTCATCTTCTGCCCAAACATTATTAAACGATATAGGGTACAATTGTGAAGTGCCTATATCCCTTCCTCCCCATATCAGAACAAGATTTTTACCAAAGATCGGGTCCTCTCCCCGCTTGATAAAAACATGATCATATTCAGCATATGCCCCGCCACCTGTTCGGTAGTCGAGAAAAAATCCCTGACCATTTGTTATGGCAGTGATATTTTGAAGATAAACCGAAAACCCTTCCGGAAGGGTGAGGCCCTTTCCTATTTGCGATTGGAGCACATCACCGTGTGTATTATCACAGTATTCCGGTGTACCTAACCAACAGTTCTGCAATGTAACCCGGAACTGATCTTTTGTGTAATCCCTGTTATTATGCCAAACGATACCATCAGCGCAAACATCCCAAATATCAATTATACAGCCTTCAAAGAATATTTCACTTCCATCGTATATTTCTACCAGTTCTCCTGCATTGTCATAAGGAATGACCGGCTTGGTTGCTTCGATATGCAATCCGCGTAGATGTATTTTGCGTCCCCCATGGATACTCAATTTGCAATTGAGCACCTCGGAAGCTGTAATCAATACATCTTCATTATGATCAAAGGTAAGATTAATCAAATTGTTGGAGATATTTGCACTGGTCAAAATGACTTCCGTCGGATTACTAAGGACCGGCGGTTCCCAGAGAACAGGTGCCTGGCAGAAAGATGCAAATGATAAACTTACAAGAAGGAAAAACAAAACAATTTTTTTCATGACTCTGGATTTATAGATTGGGGTAAATAATTAGTCTTTTTTAAAGAAAAGCGTAGTTTAAATCGGCCCGCCAGCCATAAATTT
This sequence comes from uncultured Lentimicrobiaceae bacterium, assembly GCA_964654725.1. Taxonomy (GTDB): domain Bacteria; phylum Bacteroidota; class Bacteroidia; order Bacteroidales; family CAZZLL01; genus CAZZLL01. The sequence continues at coordinate 2,558 of CAZZLL010000081.1, forward strand.
ATTGCTCAAACTTACAAAATTTTTCTTTTCCAATTGATTTTTTAATCTGACAAATAATCTATAACAAAATAATTTCCAGACTTTTTAAATCTGTCAGGATTTTTAATCTGTCAGTAGTTCAAAGATTTGCGGATATTATTATTGACAGAAGCATTGTATTTTTTGATAATTTTATGATATTTGTAAAAACTCTATTAACATGACTATAGCAAATACATTTGGTAAATTTACAGGCAGGATTATTGTTATTTGTTTCGTAATCAGTCAGTTTGGCTGTCAACAGTCAACAAAAAAACAGGCAGTTGAACCATATCAGCCAACCTGGGAATCATTAAAACAATATGAGGTCCCGGAATGGTTCCGCGATGCCAAATTCGGGATTTATTTCCACTGGGGTCCCTATTCCGTACCTGCATATG
>CAZZLL010000082.1:0-2845 GCA_964654725.1 uncultured Lentimicrobiaceae bacterium
GGCATCCAGGGAATCATCAAGGCAGGTTGGGAAAAGTGCAAGCTGTTTTCTGTCTATACCCTGTATGAATTTCATAACAGAAGCTACGAAAATCAGACCGGATTACCTTGCTTTTGGAGGATTATTAATAAAGGAAAGATAGGATTTTAGACAGTCTGACGGTTCGGTAATGCTTATTTATAAAGACATAGGAAGAGCTCAGGATAAATAAGCTTTTCCTATATCTTTTCTGAATATTATTTTCAGGGTCAATATTTCTAACATTACAATATCTTTATTCATTCTCAGATTAAATTTTTCTAACCAATACCACCCAATCCTTATTTTTATCTTTTGGAGGCAGCCCAAGTGACTTTTTACCTCCCCCCTGGATAGTCTTCACTTCACCTTCTACCAAATCACCACCATTTCGGGTGTCGTACCACAAAACTGTATACCTGCCTCTATGATTTTTTAAATTCAAAGTGCTTTCTCCTCCTTTTTTCAGCAGAACTATATAAGTATCTCCTTCAAGTGCGTAGCAGTAATCGCCATCTGATGAAACCAGCTTATTATTGGAAACCATTTTATCTACAGGAAAATCATCGTTGTAGAAAAAATCAAGGCATATTTTGCCCATGTCCCAAAAAAGATCCCGGCTCTGCCAATCCTCACAGGATAAATCCGAATGGGGATGCTGATAGCCAAAATACCATTCGGTGCCCCATGCTCCGGCCAGCATGGCTCCCCACAATCCGTTTGTTCTGGCATTAAAATGTTCCGGGTCTTCTTCATCAATAATCAGGGCATGCCGGTGATCACCGGGTTCATCGCAGGCAACTGCCCATACCTCGCCTGCATCTTTAGCTTCATTAATGACCTGCTTAACCATGTCATGCACCCGGCTAAAGTCTTCCTGGTTAGTTTGGAGTGATGCCCCTGTCAGCTTTGATTGTTCTCCGTATAATGGAGTAAACCATTCCCCGTTGTGTATTACCATATGGTGATGATAAGCATCGGTATCATAAAAATATTCCGATAAAGCCCGGCGCTGGTTTACATCAAGTGGAACAGAAGATGCTCCATGATTAGCCCAGTCTCCTATCTCTTCGCATAAATTCCAGTTTAAAGCCAGGTGATGACCAAAACGGGCAATCAACTCTCTGTAATATAATTTTGTATTGGCGCCAACCGCTCCGTTATCAAGCAATCCTTGATTTTCGTGCTCCAGGGTTTTAAAATGCAAGAAGATACCATTTTTCTGCGCATGTGTAAATACAATTTCCCACTGATCTAAACGCGAACAATCAAACCGGTCCCAGGTATCGTAATCAATGTAAGGAAAAACATTTTGGTCGTCACCGATAATGTTATTGGTTAAAAATGATACAGAATTCATCCCTTTTGATGTGAGATAATTTAACGCACCAATGATTTCTTTGCCTTTGCCATTTTGCCATGTAGGATCTCCTTCCTTCCAGTCTTTCAGGTGAGGATTCCATGTTTTTACCAGATTGTCTTTATGTCCGTCATTCATAAAATCACCGTCAAAAGCATAATAGGCCAGAAAATTCTCAGGTGCATCCGGACCACATTTAAAAAAATACTCATTTGTTTCAGCAAATCTAAGGTAACCCTCGCCTACATATTGTAAACGGCCATGGGCCCTGAAATCCTTACCGGTCTTGTCTGTGGCCGAAATATTAAATTTTCCGGCTTTCCCGTCCATATATTCTCCACTGGGTAAATCTTTTTCTCTCCAGTTTCGAATGGCGGCCCATTCAGCCTTTACAAACTCTACGGAATAATCCCATTCTCCCGCATCGTCAGGAGCAAAGTGGACTTTCCATTTATTGCCGGAAGTGGCGGATGTTTGCCCCGCATTACCATCAGCAGCAAAATAGCCCGGAACAAGGTACTTCTTTCCTGATGCTTTATGTTCAAATGTAACATTAAGCCGGTAATTGAAAAATGGATTGTACTTGTCTGTTTCCGAACATTCAGGTCCGTCAAAAAGCAGGGTTACCTTATGCCATTTTTTAAGTTCACCTTCAATTTTTTGTGCTTTTAATACTGTTAGAGAAGTAAGTATTAAAGCGAAAACTGTAAAATAAATAACAATTTTTACTTTCATTTTTATAATTTTTTTGTTTGTTAAATGGAACTCTCTAATTGCAGGATGTTCTTTTTTATGGTGCACAACTATAAGAGTTTTATTCCCCGTTTTTCCTCAGCAAGGTAGTAAAAATCAGTCAGGTATGTTAATGGAATAAGTAATCTTGAAGGTTTGAGAAAAATAGTGAATAAAACTAAGTTGGACTAAGCCGCATTGATGTATGGGAATATTATATTGAGCCAAACCAAGAGTATAGGCAAGTGTACTGTGTTTGATGGATGAGAAAAAAAAATCCTGTTATTGATGTAGATTGATTTTTAAATTTTCTGTATTGTCCGGGCATACTTATCGTCCGGGCTTTACTGATTAAGCCCATGTGGTTGGTGAAATAGTTATACCAAAGAACGTAATCTTGTTATACTTTATTTAACCTGATGAAATCTTTACGGTCATGATCATTTTGCCTACCTTACACCTGGGACAGCAAAAAGGGTCTTTCCCGGTCATACTTCTGAAGCCCTCATAACCGCAAAACCCTTCCAACACAGGTAAGAATGTATCTTTATCTGATAAAGAGATATCTTGTGCGACCTGTTCTTTTATTGTAGCTAACACAAAGCACATATTTGGCTATTGCCAAAAACGGTGCTTAATTGCTGGAAGTAGTTTATTAAGGATTTCGATATCTCATCACAATTTTGTGAGTATTGGTTTTCTTTCGGTGATAGTACATGATGGTTTTGTCAAAAG
>CAZZLL010000083.1:0-2757 GCA_964654725.1 uncultured Lentimicrobiaceae bacterium
TTCCACTTTCTACTACTAATTTTGCTAATTCAATTACTGTTACTACATATTGAGAAATTTTAACCCGATGAATAAACATAAGTTCATCCGGCACCCCTCCATTATGAGAATGTCTGCTGAGATATTCCGAATCATAATAGAAAGTATATGAATTGATTAGTAATTCTTTTACCTTATTTACGAAAACATTTAGTTCCATTTTTATCTCGGATATATTTTCTAATCATTCCAAAAATCTGCCAGTGCTTCTGCTTGTTGCAATACTGTTTCAGTTGCCAGTTTTTGCATATCAGGAGGGTATCCGTATTGACGCAGGGTTCTTTTAACCACAACTTTCAATTTCTTTTTTACGGATTCCTTAACTGTCCAATCAATCGTGGCATTAGCTTTTACTCTTTCCACCAATACCCTGGCTAATTTTAATAGTACTTCATCTCCCAGCAGGTCTTTAGCACTTTGATTGTTTGCCACAGCATCATAAAAAGCCAGTTCATCCCGGGATAATCCCATTTTTTCACCACGTTTGTCAGCCTCCTTTATTTCTTTAGCCAGCTCTATCATTTCTTGAATAATCTCAGCAGCAGTGATAAGGTTGTTCTGATATCGTTTAATGGATGATTCCAACATATCCATTAAACTGCGACTTTGCACTATATTGTGTTTTGCGCGAATTTTTATTTCATCATTGAGTAGTTTTTTCAGCACTTCCAATGCGAGATTCTTATGTTTCATGTCTCGCATTTCTTCCAAAAATTCGTCATCAAGAACTGATAATTCCGGTTTTTTTATCCCGGCTGCATCGAAGATATCCACTACCTTTTCCGATACTATTGCCTTATCGATAACCTGTTTGATGGCTGTTTCAATTTCATAATCAGATTTTCCACCGGAACCGGGTTCAAATTTTATCAACCTGGCTTTTACAGCCTGAAAGAATGCGATTTCATCCTTCGCATCCATGGCATCTTCATGGGGTAAGGCAATAGCAAATGCTTTTGATAATGCTGTAACTTCCCTGATATATCTGTTTTCACCATCCTCTAGGCTCAGAATATGCTCAACAGCTGCAAGGATAATTTCTAATTTTTCCTTTACTGTGCCATCGAAGTATTTCTCATAAGCAAAGCCCCCACCGCTATATGGTACTTTTGGTTCAGCAGCCATGGCATAGTCTATTTCAACTTTCCCTGTTTCTGAGAACATTTGAGAAACGACCTCTAATTTTTCCAACATCAGCTCAACAGCTTTTTCCTGAGTCTCAGCCGGATCTCCTTTGCCACCACTATCTGAGTAGAATGAAAGTGCTTTCTTTAAGTCTGAGGCGATTCCGATATAGTCAACAACCAGACCTCCCGGTTTATCCAAATAAACACGATTAACCCTTGCAATAGCCTGCATCAGATTATGTCCCTTCATGGGCTTGTCAATATATAGCGTATGTAGGCTTGGTACATCGAAGCCTGTTAGCCACATGTCTCTGACAATAACAAGTTTCATAGAATCTGAAACATCTTTCATGCGGTCTGCCAACAATCTCCGTTGGTCCTTTGTGGTATGATGCCGCATCATTTCGGGTCCATCGGAAGAAGATGCGGTCATTACCACTTTTATAACACCTTTATCCAAATTGTCATTGTGCCAGTGAGGACGAATTTTAACGATTTCCTGATACAGGTTGACAGCTATCTGCCGACTCATCGTAACAATCATAGCTTTTCCTTCTATCCCGCTATTATTTCGTTCTTCATAATGGAATATGATATCCTCAGCCACTTTCCTGAGTCTGGGTTCACTACCGACAATAGCTTCCACCTTTGTCCATTTGGCTTTGGTTTTTTGGGTGGAGGTTAATTCATCATTTTCAAGTTCTTTATCCAGTTCCTCAATCAATTGTTTTCCTTCCTCTGATAATTCTATCTTAGCCAGGCGACTTTCGTAATAGATTGGAACAGTTGCCCCATCTTCAACCGCCCTGGCTATATCATAGATGTCCACATAATTACCAAATACAACAGGAGTATTTACATCGGTTGATTCAACCGGAGTACCGGTGAATCCAAGGTAGGTTGCATTAGGTAAGGCATCACGCATATACTTGGCGAAACCATAGACCAAACGCTGTCCTACAACATTATCCTCTGAATCTTTGACATCAATTGATTTTGGTTTAAAACCATATTGAGTCCTATGTGCTTCATCAGCAATCACAATAATATTGCTTCGATTTGAAAGCTCTTCATAGATGTTTGAACCATCTTCGGGCTGGAATTTTTGTATCGTGGCAAATACAATTCCTCCGGAAGCAACTTTTAGAAGTTCTTTTAAGTGTTCCCTGGTTTCAGCTTGAACCGGTACCTGTCGCAATAATTGTTTGGATTCAGCAAAGGTATCAAACAGTTGGTCGTCAAGGTCGTTACGGTCGGTAATAACAAGTATTGTGGGATTGTTAAGCCTAAGTACCATTTTCCCTGTAAAAAACACCATAGAAAGAGATTTCCCACTTCCTTGTGTATGCCAGACTACACCTCCTTTTCGATCTCCCTGTTCCGATGATGCTTTGGCAACTGATTCCACAGCTTTATTTACGGCATAATATTGATGATAAGCTGCAATCTTTTTTTCAGTATAAATTGTGGCAATTCCTTTACTGTCAACTTTTTTTGTTTCCTCAAATACGATGAAATGACGTATGTAGTCTAATAGAGGTTCTGCAAATCGAGCAGCTCGCTTCGTTTTCGGTCGAAGGTCAGCGCCGCA
>CAZZLL010000084.1:0-1942 GCA_964654725.1 uncultured Lentimicrobiaceae bacterium
ATTTCCGGATTCTAAGAAATATTTACCCAATTGGATGAAACTATAAAAAGCGACATATAAATTAGAAAATCAACTAAATTTATTGAGTTACAGGCTATGCGATGTCACTTTCGATGAAGTAAAAATAATGCCCCCGATATAGAAGAAATTATAAGTTCTGAAGAATATGAGTGGTTGATTATTGTAGGGAAAGCAAAATAACAGATTTAACAATAGAAAAGCAGGATGAGCAAAAGGAAACATATAAAATCACTGCCTATAATTGACTATAGCGGTTTCAGACCAAAACCGGGATGTATACCTTTTGCAAAAAAGCATCAATATTACATTGTTACCGATATTGCTATTACAGGCGATGCCCCAAAAGATTTTATCCGGTATTATCAATACAACCAGAATAGTAGTATTCGGAAGGCTAACCCAAATACATGGCCGCTTTTCCTTGCTAAACACGGGCATAAACATTATCCAATGGAAGCCATTACCGAACACCTGCTTAACCGTATTGGTGAGGTGTTTGGATTTAATATGGCCGAATCGGGCCTTATGTGGTTTGGCGGTCAGGTTAGGTTTTTATCAAGATATTTCTTAAACCGCCCTTATGAGCAGGTTCTTGACCATGGAGCCGATTTGTATGCAGGGTTCCTTAACGATAGAGAATTTGTTGAAGAAATTGAAAAACAACACCAATCAACAGAATACTTTACATTTCAGTTTACACAAACAGTTTTTCAATACTTTTTCAAGGACGATTACGATATCCTAATGCTTGAGTTTATAAAACTGCTAGTATTCGATGCACTCATTGGAAACAATGACAGACATTTCTACAATTGGGGAATAATACGGAATATTAAAGGGAAACAAAAACCTGTGTTTTCACCCATTTATGATACAGCAAGAGGTTTATTTTGGAACGATCACGAAGATAAACTCAGGGAAATTTATTACGACAAAAACCGTTTACATACTTTCATTAAAAAGTATTCCGATAACAGTTCGCCCAAGATTGGATGGGATGGTTTTAAGAAACCAAGTCATTTTGAATTAGTTGAAAAACTTAAATCTTTACCTCATGCTTTGAATTGTGAAACGTTAAAAAATATTTGCAGTGATGTAAAGATAAATGAGGTTATCAGTATGATAGACAAAGAGTTTTGTCGACTAATGAGTCTTGAAAGGAGAGAGCTGATTAAAATTTGTTTACTATACCGCCATGATTTCATTAAGAAAATCTTTAACTTTGTATCATGATTGAAAAGTTTAAAAAGATATTGTGGAAGGTTGATGGCATGGAATTTACAGATAATCCAGCCGGTTCGAAGGGTGCTTTTCAGCTGAAATACGGAAAGCAGGTAATAGGTGTCTTGTCATACGAGAACAATCAGTGGACATTCAAATATTCCGATGAATTTAGGAAGAATCAGGCTATAAATCCTATAATTGATTTTCCTGATCCGGATAAGGTATATACGAATAAACAATTATGGCCGTTCTTTGCATCGCGTATACCATCCTTGAATCAATCATTCCAATTTCGGAAAATTGATAAGGCTAATATAAAACAAGATGATTCGGTTGGATTATTAAGGTTGTTTGGTAACGAGACTATAACAAATCCATTCAGGCTTTTGGCATTATAATTTGGTTCTTCACAACGCCCTGAAAAACGATTTCCCGGAGTACAAGGTTGAGCTAATACCACTTGAAATCGCCGATCTTATCTTCTTTTCCCCCACCACATCGATCATGCAGCTCAGCTGGCACATCATACCACCATCTGATAGAGAGCAGCCTGTTCGGCCACAAAGCCGGATCATTCACCGGCACCACCACCGACCACGAAGGCATCTTCAAACGGGTTAACGGGGGATCGCCCCCATCATCGCAGCCACCAACAAGGACCTGGCTGTTGAATGTGAAGCAGGGAACTTCCGGTGGG
>CAZZLL010000084.1:1952-2554 GCA_964654725.1 uncultured Lentimicrobiaceae bacterium
AGCTGAATTTGATTCCGGATCATTCACCGGCGCCACAACCGACCACGAAGGCATATTGTTAACAATCAAAGCGTTATAAAGTCCAGAGTTGATATTCAAAACTAATGTAACTTGATAAATATCAGTCATTAAAGAAAAATGATCACTGACCGGGGGACCAATTTTCTCTACTTGTCTGATAAACTTGAGTCGGGATTCCCCGGTTTTTATACTCGATTCACAACCTTGCTTAAAGAGATCGGAATCCCATTCGATGTACTGCATGGAACAGCCGACATTTGGATTCGTGATTACATGCCGGTACAGATATCCAATGAAAGTTTTATCCTGTTTCATTACAAAAAATAATTATTATACCGCATGAACCCTATAATTATACGGGCCATGCAGATGGCATGGTTCGTTTCCTTGATGAAAGCCATGTTTTGGTGAACGATTACAAAGGATATCATTCTACTTTAAGCGACAGACTTATCAAAACTCTAAATGCCAATAAATTGATCCCCGTAGCCTTCCCTTATCATCCTTCAGAAAAACTGAATAAAGCGGGCGATTACACGGCTATTGGAAACTACATGAATTTTTTATGGGTTGGGAATACG
>CAZZLL010000085.1:0-2535 GCA_964654725.1 uncultured Lentimicrobiaceae bacterium
TGTTTTCCTGAATGGCCTGTATAACTCCACGGTCATCCAGGTTTTCCAAATGCTTGATAATCAGAGCTCCCAATACAATGCGGGGTGATACTCCCGGACGACCAAAACCGTTATTCATCATTGTCATATAGACAGATGCGAACTCGTCCCAGGGAACAATCTGACTCAGTTTTACCCAACGATTCTGTGGGGACAATTTTGCCTGAAAGGGAGTTTTGAACTCCTCGATGGATAACTGCTTTTCTGAAATATATCGTACCATAATGCAAGCTTTTTGATTACAATTTATAATTTTACTTGCATTTTCAACTGTTTATACAACAAAAGTTATTAACTTATTATGTTGATTATCAACATTGTGTGAATGAAAAAAGACTTTCTCAGCAAACCCTAATTAATTCTTTCCAATTATCATACCGATATTTGGATAGTATATTCAATTGAAACATTAGAACGTAGCCTCAGAAAATGCCTTAGATGGTTGTTTCTTCATGCGCATCTGTGTAGTCCAACCTTGCATTTTTTTTAAATGTGCAACAATAACATTTTGACACAGCCACAGTATTGGGGGATGAATCTCATCATAATGTAGAATAAACTCTACATACATGGACAACATCAGCATATATCTCGCACAAAAATATATTCATCATACTTGTGATTGCCTTGATTGCGCTTACAGCAGCGCAGCCGCATGGTGATATATTGATGATCTTTTTCATCGAGTTTGGCATAAAATTTTCACATTAATAATTATTGATTAGCATGTTGCTTTATAATAGAGATGCAGTATAGACAAATAAATTATATTAATAACCATTAAAATCTATTGATTATGAAAAAAACAATTATGCATTTTACAAGCCTGTTTATAACGGTTTCATTGTTATGTATGACTCACACCGTGGCCTTTTCACAGGAGAAGAAAGAAGTTAAATTTCAAACACTCGAGAATCTGCAGGATAAGAATGCAGTGAATTACACAAGAATTTATCGCATTGTTAATGACTATCCTGATTTTAAATATAAATACTCATATGATAATGGTAATGTTGAGGAGGTAATCGTTAAAGGTATTGATGATGAAATGGATCGTAAAAAAGTTGAGGTCTTGATTCTCGATTTTAAAAAGAACAAGGAGAAGATGAAAAATATTCCTACACGGACAGGGATTTACTATTCCGTGGATCAGGAAGCAGAGCCGGAAAATGGTTACGATGAATTCTATCGGACTTTGCAGTCTAAGATCAATTATCCCTATGAAGCTGTTAATTGGCCGGTAGAAGGAACTATTTATTTGAAGTTTGTTGTTGGCAGCAAAGGCGAAATTCTTTACGTGAAAGCTGATGAAGATATAGAGACAGCTCGTCAGAGATTACTTGAACAAATGAAAGAGAGTTCGAAGCAGGCAATAATGGAAACATCCGGTAATTGGGAACCGTCAAAAGTGGATGGAGAACCAGTTGCTTCATGGGTAACGGTTCCGGTGGTGTTTAATGCTAAAAAACACCCCATGATACCAGTTCGACTTTGAAAATAACATGATGTTTTGATATTAAAACAAGGGATCCATCAGGAAAGTGCGATCCCTTGTTTTATATGGGGCATGAATAAAACTACGGTTGAGAGCTATCTGTAGTTTCTTTTATTGTGATTGTCTGTTTTCTGCTTTCAGGATGTTCTTAATTCCTTTTGCTACAGCATCGGGATTAAATGAAATACTGGTGATGCCCTGATCTACCAGGAACCTGGCAAATTCCGGAAAATCGCTTGGGGCTTGTCCACATAAACCTATCTTTCGGTTTTTCTTTTTCGCTTTTTCTATGGCCATGGTTATCATTTGTTTGGTAGAAGCATTGTTCTCATCAAATAAATTGCTAACCAATTCTGAATCACGGTCTAGACCCAGTGTAAGTTGCGTTAGGTCATTGGAACCTATAGAAAAGCCATCAAATATTTCAGCGAATTCTTCTCCTTCTATTACGTTGGAAGGAATCTCACTCATAACGTAGATCTCCAAATCATTCCACCCTTGTTTTAAACCAAAATCGCCCATCAGATTGATTACTTTTTTTCCTTCCTCTACAGTCCGACAAAAAGGAATCATCAGTTTTACATTGGTGAATCCCATTTCGTCTCTTACCATTTTCATGGCTTCACATTCCATCCTGAATCCTTCCCTGTATTCTTCACTATAATACCTTGATGCACCCCTGAATCCCAACATGGGGTTTTCCTCATCGGGTTCAAATTCTTTACCACCAATAAGGTTGGCGTATTCATTAGATTTAAAATCAGACATGCGCACAATCACTTCCCGGGGATAAAATGCAGCGGCAATTCCAGAGACGCCTTCAGCCAGTTTGTCTACAAAATAGCGATCTTTATCGGGATAGGATACGGTAAGTTCTTCAATTTTATTTTTAGCTTTCTTGTCTTTGAGCTTATCAAAGTTAAGAAGTGCCAGCGGATGGATCTGGATGGTATTGTTGATAACGAACTCCAGCCGCATCAGTCCCACACCTTTCACTGGAT
>CAZZLL010000086.1:0-2505 GCA_964654725.1 uncultured Lentimicrobiaceae bacterium
AGGGGAATCAGGAGTTTAATGATGAGTTTCTCTTCCAGGTAGTGCGCCAGATTGGTCATGGCGATACCGGGATGCGCGGCCAAGGCAATGGTTTCAGAGTTTGCTGCTTCAAGTTTTCTTTGCAACTCGTAAGTGAAGAGAAGGTTCGCAAGCTTCGAACGTCCATAGGACTTCATGGGAGAATAACCCTTTCCATTTTCATACAGCAGGTTACTAAAATCCATTTTCCCGTTTTTATGTGCCATGCTACTAACATTCACAATTCTCGAGCCGGGGGTTTTCAGGATCACATCCAGCAACAAACCAGTAAGGGCAAAATGTCCCAAGTGATTGATCCCGTTCTGACCTTCAAATCCGTCTTTGGTTTGAAAGTAGGGACTCATCATAATGCCAGCATTATTCAGCAGTACATGTAGTTTTTTATACTTGTCTTTGAATTTTCCAGCAAAAGACCTTACCGAATCGAGGTCGCCCAAATCAAGCTGCATCACATTGATCTTTCCATGGGGAACGCTTTTCAGTATTTCCGCTTTTGCATTGTCACCCTTTTCCACGGAGCGACTTGCCAGTATTACTTCAGCCCCCTTATTTGCAAATGCCTTACATGCCTCATAGCCAAGTCCACTATTGCCTCCCGTTACAACGATCGTTTTACCTTGTAGGTCCTCGATATTCTCTAGTGTCCATTTTTTACCATTCATCATAATTAACATATTTATTATTAGGGAATAACAGTTGAAATCCATAAAGGTTTTCCCGGCATGCAACTATTCTTTTATCAACCGGAATCCACGGTGTTAATACGCAGTCATCTTTTTTTTCAGCGTCAATCTTTGCATTTTGCGTGGGGATAAGTGATGTTATCATCACGCTTCTGAATCGTTTTAAAAAGAAGATCCATGTGAAAATGGGCATAGTGTTAGAGCTATTTCAGTTTCTTCCTTATGTTTAATAAAAACTGAACATTGTTTTTATTGTTCCCGGCTATTTAATACATTTGATTATTGCAAAGTATTTATCATCCTATAATATGGGTGAAATGTAAGCAGTCAAGTATTAACATTAAATAATCAACTGGTTATGAAAAGGAAATCAATCACTTTACTTTTTGGCTTTTTGCTCTTTTTTGGTTTAGAGCCTGCTAATGCCCAGGTTATTGAAACGATTCAATTACCGGCTGTTCAAAAAACCGGGGGCATGTCACTCATGGAAGCAATGCAGAACAGGCAGTCGCAGCGTTCATACAGCAATAAAGATTTAACAGAGCAGCAGTTGTCAAATCTGCTGTGGGCTGCGTATGGGATCAACCGCCCAAACGGTTACAGGACCGTGCCCTCAGCCCGGACCTATCATGAATTTGATATTTATATCATTAAGCCTGAAGGATGGTATTTATACAATGCTGAGGACCATACAATGCTTAAAATGGGGAATGAGGATTTGCGCGAGTATGCCGGAAAACAGGATTTCGTGAAAGATGCACCGGTTAATTTGGTTTTTGTGGCCGATTTCGAGCGGATGACAAATGCTGATGATGCGTTCAGAAAATTTTATTCAGCCACAGACGTGGGTTATATTTCACAAAACGTTTATCTCTACTGTGCATCTGAAGGACTGGCAACCATCGTAAGGGGACAGATCGACAAAACAAAAGCAAAGGAGGTGTTAAAATTACGACCCGATCAGCATGTAATTCTGGCACAATCAGTTGGATATCCTGGTGACTAGTTAGTGGCTGCAAGAACCGAGCCTGCTAGCTCGGAAGCCAAAACCCCATTTTACTCACGAATTGCCTATTTTTTATTGTGTTCGTGAGCTAAAGGTTCTGCGTTATACTCGTCTGGAAATTCGTCATTTACGATTAGTAAACTCCTCATTTCCAGACTTCGCAACCGAAAAACTGTAAGTTTTGAGCTCATGACCGAAGGGAATAACCCTTGAAAATGGAGCCTTCTTACTAGCCACTTGTAAAAATACATAGTTTTTTTTCAAGTTTCAATACCCCTATTCATCCAGTACCACGAAGGTTTTTACAAACCTGGCAAAACAGAACAATTTCTTTGCCCTGAAGGTACCATCATCCATTGTTGGCCTGGAATATAATATCATTCTCAACCCGCTTTATATAGCGTTTGGCAAGGTTGAAATCAAAGACTTTATCAAATTGCTTATAGATGAACGGTTGAAAGCAAGCAGGCAGACGTAAACGGAAAATAACAATCTACATTTTTCGACAATTAAGAATGTACAGTTTTCAGTATGGTTGAATGCTATTCCTGTGTCAGAGGTTAAAAACAAATACTTTCCTTTTACGAAGCAATTAAAGAATTGAAAAATTTTGTGGGTTTCTAAAAATCATTTCGTAATTTTGTGAAATAATGAAATGATGTATTTTCCCATGGAGAAAGTTAAAGAAAAAAAGGAAATTGACGAAGACATTGTCCAATTGGCTGCATTTGCCAAAGCCATGAGTCATCCGGTGCGCATGTATATATTAATGAAACT
>CAZZLL010000087.1:0-2348 GCA_964654725.1 uncultured Lentimicrobiaceae bacterium
TTTGCCGTTGAAAAATTATTAAAATACAGGACCCTGTGACTTACGAATTTCATGCTAAAACGCTAAAAGGCCTTGAGGGCCTACTTGCTAATGAATTAGGAGATATTGGGGCTGCGGATGTGGTTCCAATGAACAGGGGGGTGAATTTTAAAGGATCTGTTGCCATGATGTATAAGGCAAACTTATATTTGCGAACTGCCCTCCGAATCCTTATGCCTGTTTCACGATTCAAGGCTACGAATGAGGATATGCTGTATAAACAAATTCAGGCAGTTGACTGGACACGTTTCATGACTTATAAAAACTCATTTGCTGTTGATGCGGTTACCTTTTCAAAAGTATTCAGGAACAATCATTATGTGGAGCTTAGAATCAAGGATGCAATTGTTGATCAGTTCAGAAAAGCAACTTCTTTAAGGCCAACTGTTGATATAAAGAATGCTGAAATAAGAATAAATGTGCATGTTCAGGAAACGCAGTTTACCATTTCGCTCGACAGTTCTGGAGAATCATTACATAAAAGAGGATACCGAAAAGCAATGCATCCAGCTTCACTAAGTGAGGTTCTTGCCGCGGGCCTTGTTCTTTTAACCGGATGGAAAGCAGATAAACCTTTGCTGAACCCTATGTGTGGTTCGGGCACTATCGCACTTGAGGCCGCAATGATTGCAGCAAATATTTTCCCAGGCATTACTGGTCGCAGCTATGCTTTCCAATACTGGCCAGATTTTGATCAGCCACTTTTCGAAAGATTGCTTGAAGGAATGCCTGAACCAAATGCGCTGAGTTATCAGGTAATCGCTACCGATGTTGATCCACAGGCAGTAAGAATCACAAAGAGCAACGCCAGGTCATTGGGGATGGAAAAGCAGATACATATAGAAAGGGCAGATTTTCTGGACTCACAGGAAATGGCCGAACCAGCTTTGATTATTATGAATCCTCCTTACGGAGAGAGGCTTGAGGTTGAAAATATTGAAAAACTTTACCAGGAAATAGGAACAACTCTCAAACACAAGTACACCGGATCATCTGCATGGTTATTTACAGCCAATATGGAAGCGGCCAAACACATTGGACTCAAGCCCAAGGCAAAATATCCACTTTTTAATGCTGGACTCGATTGCAGGTATTTTAATTATTCCTTGTTTCGGGGTGAAAGAAAACAACATTTATATGGATCAGTGTAACTAACAGGGCAAATAGTCACTGAAAAAGTGCTGTTTACTGAAAAATAGATGAAAATCTCACTTTTATTTATGCATCTCCTGTTTTTTAATTATATTTAATCATGGAAAAAAGAAATTTGCAACTTCAAACAGGCTTTTATTATCTGTTTTGTGTCGCAATATTTTTTTATATATTTGCTGTGCGATAAAATTGACATTTCATCACCTGTTAACAAAAAAAGCTTCAATGAGCTTTGACGTAAAAGAGTATTACTCTAAACTGAACGACGATGACGTTCTGATTGCTTACAAGGGAAGTGTTTCCAGTGAGTTGATCAGTAATGTTCTGGAAGTAGTTGAAGCTCGCATGGATGATTACAGTGAGGCATCCAAGACAAGAAAAAAAGTATATAATGTGTTGGTGGAGAGTTTACAGAACCTTTATCATCATATTGACATCTCATCACCTGCGCTTCAAAAGGATTTTGATGAGAAGTTTGGAATACTCGTAGTATCGCGGATTGATTCAAAATATAAGATTTCAACTGGAAATTTTATTGAAACAAAAAATGTTGATCAATTGAAAAGCAGGTTGGATAAGATCAATTCAATGAATCCGGAGGAACTGAAGGACATGTATAAGTTTATTCTTAACCACCAACGTTTGTCGGAAAAGGGAGGAGGGGGACTTGGTCTGGTTGATATTGCCAGAAAAACGGGAAACCCACTGGATTATTCATTTCACAAATATGATGGTCAGTACTCCTTCTTTAATCTTGATGTGTATATTGATTTCTAACATAAGAAAATAAATTTATAAAACACGAATTATGGAACCATTGTTGCTTGAAGGAACCGCCAAAACACCAACAGTAAAATTTGATGCTGGTGAAGGTGTAATCGAAATTAAAGGGCGTTCGATCCCGGAAAATTCGATAGAATTTTATAAACCTCTTGTCGAGTGGCTTGAAGAGTATAGTGCGACACCACTTGAACTAACCCAGGTGAATGTACAGTTGGAGTATTTTAATACCAGTTCATCAAAATGCATCCTAGACGTATTTAAGAAACTTGAAGCAATTCATAAAGGAAAGAACGAGGTGATTATTAACTGGCATTATGAAGAAGATGATGAGGATATGCTGGAAGCAGGTGAAGATTATGAATCAATAATCAGAG
>CAZZLL010000088.1:0-2143 GCA_964654725.1 uncultured Lentimicrobiaceae bacterium
ACCTAGAAATCCTATCTCGAATGTAATCATAGGTATTTTTATTGTACAAAATGCACCGATATAGATAAAAATATTTCTTATGCTTGCTCCCTTTTTCCAAAGCAGGTATGTTACCGGAAAAGCACCATACAATGGCCCTACCTGAGCCATTGACAAAAATATTACGAGTATAATGCCCTTGAAACCAGACTTTTTTCCAATATGCTTTTCAACCTTTTCCCTGTTAATCCATACATCTCCTAACCCAATAAGGATAAACATAATGGGCAAAAACAAAATCATCTCCTTGAAAAAGCTATAAAACTGCTCTTTGAAAATATTTTCACCAACAGAAAAATTTACAACAAATGATACTGCAATAAAAACAGTGAAAGCTGCGATAATTAGAAAGTTAATCCTGTTTTTCTTTACTATTTCTTTCATCTGTTTAAAAATTTTTGCTTTTATATATAAAATAATCCTATAAATAAGCCTACAATAAGAGCTCCGAGAAAATAAAACAGATTGCGGATAAGAGATACACGCACACCAAAAAATTTTATTTCAATGGGTAAAGTTAAAACTCCAACCATCATTAAAGTGGTTATAAAAACAGCAATAACCGGATAACTCACACCGGTTTTTACCAAAATACCGGCCAAAGGGTATGCAATAAATCCGGGAATCAATGCAATTGAACCCGCTATGGCTGCAAATACATATCCGGTTAATCCTGCATCATCTCCTAAATATTTCACAATTATTTCATTGGGAAGCAAATAGAGGAAAATACTCACTAAAATCAGTACCGACAGAATTGCAGGAAGGATTTTCACAAACATCAATAAGCCTTTTTTCGTTCCTTCCCATGTTTTTTGACGGTCTGCAATTAACGATGCTATAATGGCAATGGCTGCTATAATTGTAAATATCTCCATTATTGATGTTGATTAATTTGAATACCTACAAGGCGTGATGCCTTAAGAGCTTTCATAGAAAACTTTGCAGGTTCTGATACCAATAATTCACCTTCTTTCAATAAGGATTTTTGATTATCAACAATAACTTCCACTTCGCCTGATACCAATGAAAAAACTACATAAGATACCATTTGACAGTCAGGCAATTCCTGTCCACTTTCAAGTTCAATAATTCGCATTTTAAACGCTTCAACTTTATTATACACGAAATCTTTCATCATTATATACCCCACTTTTTCTTTGTCATTATTGCCTGATTAGGTTTTTAATAAGAGTTTAAGGGAATTAATTAACTGATTTCCTTTTTGAACAAGATTAAATGCATATCCCGACATTTTCCATTGTTTCACCAACATTCTAACACTGCCGTTAATCATTACAGAAACAGTTTCAGGATTTATATCACTTCTTATTTCACCGTTTTGCTGTCCCTTTTGTATAAGAGATGTCAAATCAGAAATACTTTTTTCAACCTTTAAACGGGTTTTCTCAACCAAGAATGGCTCATTCTGAAACAAATCCTCTGCAAATACTACTGAAACCAAAGCAGGATTTTCAGTAAAAGTGTTGAAATGCTGAACAAGTCTTTTTTCAAGTATTCCAAATACATTATCAGTTTCCTTATTTTCATTTGATTTGGACTGTTCACTGATAGAATCAAGTATTGCAATTAGTATTTGCGTTTTACTATCATAATGTCTGTAAATTGCAGATTCTACAAGTCCAATTTTTTTAGAAATATTTTTTATTGTCAAACTTTGTATCCCGCTTTCAGCTATTAATTCAAGCGAAGCGTTTATTATTTCTTTCTGTCTTTCAGTATATTCTGCATTCATTATATTATTTTTAACATTAAAGAGTGAATATTCGCTCACAAAGATAAATCATTTACATTAAATTTGTCAAGTATTTTATTCTAAACATTCCTTAATGTTATATTTTACTACATAAATAAACAAAAAGATATAAACCAACAACAAATCGATTCTGTTAATAAGCATGGTTTTTTTGACAGTCTGACGGACAGCGGACGTTCTAATTTAATAGATTTCCAAATTTAATCCCAAAATAAATTGTTCTGGGTGATAATGGTCCATAAATATAAGCAGGATCACGGTCAATTCCAATATCAAAATCATTTTGGTATGAATTAAAAATATTTTTTATCCCACCGGAAAATTCTA
>CAZZLL010000089.1:0-2056 GCA_964654725.1 uncultured Lentimicrobiaceae bacterium
ATGCTTGGTTTGGGATTATTAAAAGAATCAAAAAAATAATTAGTGAAGAAAAAGCGCGAACGCACAACACATGTTGTGCGTCATGCAAAAAAAGATATATCAGCCTAAAAAAATAAAAGCAATATGGATACAATTGTTAAACTTGATAAGCACATGACATTTGTGCATGAAGTAGATATTAAAACATCTCCAGATAAAATATGGGATTTTCTCATCAATATTAATGAGAATTATTCTGTGTGGCATCCTAAAGACCATATTTTGTTTCAATGGACTAAGGGAGCACCATTTGAAACAGGTTCAACATTTTATGCTGAACAGTATATGATGGGTGAGAAAGTAAAATACAATGGAAAAATTACGGAATCAATTCCGGGCGAAAAAATTACAATGACCTTTTCATTCCCACTTTCACTAATTACCGAAAAAAATGAAATGATAATTGAAAACAAGGGAACATATTCAACATTTAAGCACATAACTTACATGAAATTCAAGTTTTTATCCCGTACAATCTTTAAGAAACAAAATATCAAGATGTTGAATGACATGGATGCCCATATTAGAACTGAGGGTGGAAATATGAAAGATATTCTTGAAAATGTAAAATAAGACAGGATAATAAATAATGCACGAACGCACAACACGCGGTATAAAACATTGGTGTCTAAGTGGTTATGCAAGCATTCTGCACCCGCATTAAGTTTGGTGTAACTGGACAGGTAAGTGGCCCGCAATCCCCAACGATTTCATAGTGTGCCGAGAAGCAGAACATCGGCAAGGTAAGGTTCTGCATGCTGTAATTGAGATGGTGGAAACTGCAAACGTGTAGTTGGCCCACCGGGGTCGCTTTGCAGGAGGAGGCCTCAACCGGAGCGAAGCGGAGCTCATGACCGAAGGGAATAAACCACCTAAAGGTGCTGTGGTAAAGAGCTATGATGCTGAGCGTTTAGGAATGGCGAAGCACTCATGAGCACCTTAAAAAACAGACAATAGGCGAATAAAAGATAAGTCATGAACTTATCGAAAAAAAAAACTTGTATATGACGTATTATAAATATATATTTGTACGTAACATTATTTTTTGATTATGGAGACTAAATTAACATTGAGATTGAATGGAAGTATTATTGAAAGAGCTAAAATTTATGCCGGTAATCATAAGATTAGCCTTTCGAAAATGGTGGAAGCTTACCTTGATAGCATAACAAGACAAGACGAGAAGGAGGGAAGAATTCGCATGACTCCATTGGTTGAGAGTTTAAGTGGAGTTATAGATTTACCGGCTGACTTTGATTATAAAAAAGAGTACCGTGATTTTTTAGAAGAAAAGTACAAATGAAAAAAATATTTATTGATACCAATATTGTGATTGACCTATTATCACGTAGAGCCCCTTTTTTTGACGAAGCAGCTGCATTATTTTCCCTGGCAGACAAAAAACAAATTGAATTGTCTGTTTCCTCTTTAACAATTGCAAATACCAGTTATACATTATTGAGACAATTGGATGCAAGCAAAGCGAAATCTGTTTTAAGAAAACTCAGGTTAATTCTAAAAATTTTGCCATTAGATGATAAGATTATCGGATTGGCTTTAAATGATGAGACATTTTCAGATTTTGAAGATGGGTTACAATATTTTACAGCAATTGAATTCGAGCAGCAATTGATTATTACAAGAAACCTGAAGGATTTTAAAAATTCAAAATTGCCGACATTGACAGCCAGACAATTTATTGAAACAATTGAATAGGGCCAATTATAACCCAAGCGCTATCGTTGCCGCTGGATGGCGTTTACCACCCGTTCAGTGACCCGCTCGAGGCCGTCAATGATCATGTCTGCTCTGCTGTAGAATGGTTCACGTTGATCGAGCATCTCTTCAATGGTTTGTCGCATCTTCTCCTCGCTTTTTCCTTCGAGGAGCGGTCGCCTGTTTTTCGATACCTTTAGCCTGCTCAGCAGTGCCTCAGGAGGTAGTTTCAGGTAGATGGTGAGCCCCGATTGTTTCATTAGATCCATGTTTTCTCCATGACAGGGGGCGCCGCCGCCCG
>CAZZLL010000090.1:0-1657 GCA_964654725.1 uncultured Lentimicrobiaceae bacterium
TCAAGGGGTCAAACTGGTAATAATTGGATGCGATCTTGCAGATGCCGATCACTTCCTCATAGATATGACCGGAAAAGGTATGCCTGATGGCCATCAAAATAACCCGAAAAAGTATGATCCCGGGTATTATTCACCTGGCCAATGACGCCGAAAAACATGAAAAGCAGCAATAATTTAAAAATCATCCGGTTGGTTCAGCCTTAAAAATCATAGAAAACCGTCAATAAGTACATAGCTCGTGGTCCGGCGGGTGTAGTTCAACATGGACTCATCGCTGGGCCTTGCAGGCCGCTCAGAGTCCTATTTATTAGCTCTCGTTTTTTTCTTTCATTTTCAAGAAATTCAACGGTGTCATTACCGCAATGGATGAATTTCGATAATCTTTTATGTTTCTGGTAATTATTGCATCTAAATTTTTAATTGTCAAAGCAGATGAATATTGAACAGAATCTTCATAATCCGAGAAATCATTTTTCAATGCCTGGATAATCTCTTTCTTTGTTGTTCCAACAACTTCAGTCATTTCAATTAATAATTCAACAACTTCGATTGTTTTTTTGTGTCCTAAAAACCTCCTTACGATATAGTATATGTTATTAATGCTAACAGCGGATAAGTACATTTTTACATTTCCCTGTTCGTTAAGTTCAAAAAGTTCACTAGCTGGATTTGCGTGAGGTTCTCTGTCCGTAAAAAAGTCGATGACTACGTCTGAATCTACAAAAAGTTTATACTCCATATTTTTTTGAAAGCTCTTCTGTTAAAATCTTTTTGTGATCAAGGTTGTCGTCTGTTTTTATAATACCCCTCAATTTTCTGACTTTTGGAGAAAGATGTTTTTCCTTAATATTAATTCTTTTTACCGTTACAAATTTGAAATAATTCTCAACCATTTCGGATAGACTTTGTCCTTTTTCTTTTGCATATTCTTTTGCAATCTCAATGACTTCTTTTTCTATTGTCAATGTTAATTTGGTATTCATTATATTTTCTTTTATTTCAACAAAAATACGTGTTTATTTTTAATTATACAACACGTTTTTTTTAATCTGACTAACGTCAATTTATGTTGCAGAAAATGAAGGTGTTGTAAATCCAGGGTCTTCTGCATTCAGCTCAAATTTAGCAATGTTTTTCCTTATTCTTTTTACCAGGCCAAGCTTTCTCTTTTGGTCAAGGAACAGATATTCCTTTGGAGGCTGATAAGGGACTTTCTTTGTAACCATCGTCCAAATGATCACACCCAGTTTACGGGCTGTGGCGCTTACCGCTGCCTGTCGTCCCTTCCTGTAGGCTATCCTCTTAAAGAAGTCTGACAAATGGGTGTCCTTTAAGTTTCCAATGGCATTGGCAGCCTGTCTTAGTGCTATTTTAAGCCTGTTGCTCCCTTTGGGCACTTTGCTGCTAAGTACTTTCCCTCCTGATATTTTATTATTGGGAGCTAACCTTAGCCAGGATACGAATTCCTTTGATGACTTGAACTTGGAGAACCCTTCCGGGCCAATTTCGCTCATGATGGAAAGCACTGTTGCGTGGCTCAGCCCTCCAATGGCCAATAGGTCTACACCACCAAAATATTTAAAAGCCACCTGATTGAAGTTTCTGATGGCTGGTGCGTTTTTGTTTTGTCGCTTATAGGGCTTTTCAGTGGTAGTAA
>CAZZLL010000091.1:0-1586 GCA_964654725.1 uncultured Lentimicrobiaceae bacterium
CCCCGGCATACCGGGACCAGCTTTGCAGGCCGCCGTCCTATTTATTGTACGCTGGCCTTCATTGATTTCAAATTTATTTGTCTCATTTATAGAACACCGACTCTCACTCCGTGTTTGGAGCGGGACGGGCGAAAAGGCTCTTTTGGCATTTTTGCATTGAGGGCAAGTTTTGTGGGAATGCCAAATGTGCCTGAGAGTGAAGGGATGGTGTGATTTGGAATCATGGTACTATTTTTTATTCTTATCCTTTAACTTCTTTTCAGTCTTGTTTACTTGTTCCAAAAAATGCTTTTCTACCTCCGAAATCTCATCTTTTCTCAACTCTGTATATTTCTGAAATTCAATATTTGCTTTCTCCAATGCTTGTTTATGACTGACTGTTCCTGCATGATTTAAAATATCCTTCCTAGTCATTTTCAGGAACGTATCCAGTTGCTCTATCCAATCTTTCATGTACATAGGTTCTTGGTTGAGTGCCTGGATTTCTGCCAATTCCAAATAAGCAGTCACGATGCGGTTTAATATATTCAATTCATCCTCAGAAAGATAATTTTTAGCGATTTCTGTTTCTTGTTTTGTTGGTTTACTTCCTTTAAAACTACTCAGTCCTAAATTTAGCTTTTCCAAATTTACTCGTTGGTAAATAATCTCAGCTGCTGTATGTCCATGTGCTGCCCAGTGCATTTTATTCTGAACTGTTTTGAAAAACATCACTGTCATTTCCAATGATGGGTCATAATCTATACTTGTGGCATAAATATCAAGTACTTTTCTCCAGAACACTTTTTCTGATGAACGTATATCCCTGATACGGGACAATAACTCGTCGAAATAGTTTCCTCCGCCAGCTTGTTTTAGTAAATCATCGTTCATGGTAAATCCTTTCACGATATACTCTTTTAATCGTGCGGTTGCCCATTGACGGAACTTGGTTCCCTGGTGGCTTTTTACCCTGTAACCAACCGAAATAATCACATTAAGATTATAAAACTTAACAGGACGGTCGGAACCACTAATGTGCAAAATTTGCACATTGCTTTCTTCTTGCAGTTCACCTTCCTCAAAAACATTCTTTATATGCTTGGTAATCACAGAACGCTCTTTTTGAAATAGTTCACTCATTTGTGTCTGTGTAAGCCAAACTGTTTCTTCTTCTAAACGGACATCGATTCTGGTTTGCCCATCTTCGGTTTGGTATAATAGTATCTCCGAACTACTCATTTATTTTTCTTATTATAAGTCATTGTACAATAATTCTACTAAAATACCGATTTCAAATCAGAATCCGGTCTGTATCATATTGCAATTGTGCTGTAGCAAAAAAGCATGTGTTTGGCAGCGAAAGGATGGTTGCAGGGATGGGCTGACAAACTGATGCTTTGTGGGATGGGATACTTAGACAAGACCTTTTTTCGATCTTGTTGCGGAGGAGATTGATCACCCAGCCGATGGCTTCGGGGGTTTGGGATTGGTTTCCATGGTTTAGGAAGTATTCGAACATCTTATCGATCTCCTCTGGTCCGCGCGGTGCCAGTTTCGGCACCCGAAGTTCTGTTACTGCCAACCGGTAATGGAGGTCCCACCGG
>CAZZLL010000092.1:0-1512 GCA_964654725.1 uncultured Lentimicrobiaceae bacterium
CCAGCCCAATTTTGCACATTGCCATCCTCGTTCCTGCGGTGGCAAAGAGCAAAAGGCCAGCGCACGGGTGAGTGCTAACAAGAAAATGAAAGAAGAAAATCAAATAAAAACCTCTTCCTCCCAACAAAAAAGAAGGACAAAGTGCTTCTAAAAAACATTTTTGGAAGGGCGGCTACTAAAATACAACAATGTATAAAAAACATAGGGCAGACAGTGGTTTAGTGAAGCTAAGTGCTATTAACAAACTTTCCATTCGGTTGACAGGAAAGTGCTCCGAAAGCCCTACGTATTTTATACTTGACCGTTATAAAACAATTAAAATGAAAAAAATGAAAAATCATATTAAACTACTTTCGCTATTCCTCATAGTCATATTATTAACAGCGTGCGCAGAGAGTTCAAACGTTCCTTCCTATTTGCAGGATTATCAAAAAGAATATCAGGACAATCCAAAAGAGGCCAATCTTGAATGGTTTAAAAATGCTAAATATGGGATGTTTATTCATTATGGATTATATAGCATTCTGGAAAAAGGAGAATGGGTTCAATTGAGAGACACTATTCCAGTGTCAGAATATGGAAAACTGAAAGACCGCTTTACGGCCGAAAATTATAATGCTGATGAAATAACCGATATTGCGATAAATGCGGGAATGAAATATATTACAATTACATCAAAGCATCACGATGGCTTTTGCTTGTTTGAAACAAAAGAAACAGACTTTAATGTTTTGAACTCTCCAGCAAAAAGAGATTTAATTAAAGAACTTTATGCTGCCTGTGAGCAAAAAGGACTGGGATTATTTTTATACTACTCTTATGGTGCAGATTGGAAACATTCATACTTTTATTCAAGAGAAAGTGGTTGGAAAAACGCAAGACCAGCATATGTTGAACCACAGCCCGAATATAAATTTGAAAAAGATGATGATTTTAAAATTTACGTTGATTTTGTGCATGCACAGTTGAAGGAATTACTTAGTCAATACCCTGATATTGCAGGCATATGGTTCGATCCCATTATGGGGTATTACAATCGACCTGAATTATTTCCCATTGACGCAACGTACGCATTGATACGAAAATTTTCCCCCCATGCATTAATTTCCTTTAAACAAGGAGCAAATGGGGATGAAGATTTTATGGCAC
This sequence comes from uncultured Lentimicrobiaceae bacterium, assembly GCA_964654725.1. Taxonomy (GTDB): domain Bacteria; phylum Bacteroidota; class Bacteroidia; order Bacteroidales; family CAZZLL01; genus CAZZLL01. Next base: position 1,150 of record CAZZLL010000092.1, read on the forward strand.
CAGAACGAGGAGGTAGCGTTAAAGTTGGAGAACAATTTGATGTAGCAAAAATAGCCTATGAAAAAAACAAGAATAAACCACGAGAAATTTGCAATACTTTGCAACCTCATGCATGGGGATACAATAAGGAACACGACGGGAAACACAAAACAGCTGAAGATGTAATAAAAATGCTCAAGGATGCTGAAAAATCAAATGCAAACTTATTGCTAAATGTGGGACCAAAAGGTGATGGCTCTTTTCCAGAAGAAGACATAACAGCATTGAAGGAAGCAGGCAAAATATTAAAAGATATGTAATAATCGTTTTATAACAATTAAGCATCGTTTTTGGCGATAGCCAAATATGTGCTTTGTGTTGAAC